>NZ_CP134772.1:825000-1450416 GCF_031882575.1 Pseudomonas sp. VD-NE ins | reverse complement strand
TGACCTGTGTCCTGGGAAGAGGTGTCCACTGTGCAGCTTCGTTCAGAATTCGTGCTGTTGGCTCGGCAAGAAGGGGCCAATGTTCGGCAGCTTTGCCGTCGATTCAGTATCAGCCCAAGCACTGCCTACAAATGGCTCAACAGGTTTGAAAATCTCGGTGCGCAAGGGTTGATCGATCAGTCTCGACGACCAAAGACGTCACCCAAACGCTGCGCTGAAGAGGTTGAGCAGCAGATTTTGACCGTGAGTCAGGAGTACGCCGCTTGGGGCGCTCGCAAGCTCAAGCGCGTGTTGGAAGACGACGGCAAAGTGATGCCCTCTGTCAGCACCGTGCATGCGGTTTTACAGCGTCATTCGCGCGTTGACCCAAAGGCTGCCGAGGTCAAACCGTTTATCCGGTTCGAGCACGAGGCGCCCAACGATCTTTGGCAAATCGACTTCAAGGGTCATATCAGCCTGAACCACGGACGTTGCCATCCGCTGACGATACTGGACGATCACTCGCGGTTCTCACTGTGCATCGCTGCGTGCGCCAATGAGCAGCGCCGAACCGTTCAGGAGCAACTAATGCGGGCCTTTCGGCTCTACGGTCTGCCTCTGCGCATGACGATGGACAACGGTTCGCCATGGGGTGACCAGACCGGCGTTTATACCGCGCTGGAGGTCTGGCTGATGAGCCAGGGCATCAAGGTCGGCCACTCCCGACCTTATCACCCGCAAACCCAAGGAAAGCTGGAGCGCTTCCACCGCAGCCTGAAAAGGGAAGTCCTGCAAGGCCAACTCTTCATCGATCTGGACGATGCACAACGGGCGTTTGATATCTGGCGTGATATCTACAACCAGAAGCGTCCTCATCAAGCACTGGGCATGCAGGTTCCTGCTACTCGCTACAGCAGCAGCCCGCGGGAATATCAGGAGCAACCGGCGGCGCCTGAGTACGACGATGGAGATGTGGTCAGGAAGGTTCAGGTGAAGGGCGAGATCTACTGGGGCAACCGTGAATACACTGTCGGGAAGGCGTTTTACGGGAGGTCAGTGGCTATCCGGGAAACGACGGAGGACGGCATCCACGATGTCTACTGGAGTAGACATCGTATCGCCCGAATCGACTTGAACTTGCAGATCGTCACGGCAGGTAAGAAGATCTAAAACCGTCCACCATGTCTCCGAACATGTGTCCACCATGTGTCCGGTACATACAGGGAGAGGGCTGGGGTGAGGGTAAAACTTTCAGAGGCGCTGCACAGTCACAGCCCCCGCCGCCCCCACTGGCCCAGGCTGTCCATCCGCCCCGGCCTTGCCATTCTTGCCGCCATCGGCGCGATACACCAGGCAGCCCTTGGACTTGCCGCCCTTCCCTGCTTTACCGCCAACACCCGCCGGGCCACCGTTGCCGCCAGCCACATTGACCTTGATCAACTCCGCGGGAAACTCGCGCGGCACTTCAAGACGCACCAGCGCACCCGGAGCGCCCGGTTGGCCGTCACTGCCGTTACTGCCATCAAAACCATGCCCGGCCGCGCCGTAGGTGCAGCCCGGGTCTTCACCGTTGCCGCCATCGAGGCCGACAAAACCCGGCGCGCCGGTGCCGCCACGGGCATCGACCAACAGCTGCGGCGCGTTCAACGCCTTGAATTGCAGATTCAGATTGCGCCCGGCACGGGCGGCTTTTTCATAAGTACCCGGTGCACCGCGCGCGGTGATCTGGCTGCCTTCGCTCAGTTCGGCTCGGGCCACTTTCAATTCCAGCGCCTGTTCGGCCGGTACGATGGCGATGCGCGCTTCATGGCCAAGACGCAATTCGCCCACCGTCAACTCGGTCACGTTGGCCGGAACCAGCAAAGTGCCGTAATCGGCGACGTCCAGACGTTCGAGCTGCAAGGTACTGGTGGTATTGGGCAGACGCATCAGCGAGTTGGTTTCGACACTGACCACCTGGGCACAGGCCAACGGACTGATAAATGCAGCGAGCAAGCAGAGTTTACGCATGGGAAGAAGCCTCCGGAGCGGCCGGGGCCGGGATGGTTTGCAGGTGGAAGACGCCGAACAGCAGGATACGGCCACGATCACGCCAAGGGTGCGGGCGACCTTTGAGGCTGCGATTGCACAGCAGCACTTCGAACACATGGATCAGCAACAGCAGACCGCCGGCCAGATTGACCAGCAGATGCAGCGGATGTACGAAAGGCACCAGTTGGTTGGCCAGCACCACACAGCAGAACAGCAGGGTCAAAAACCGCCCCAGCCCCCAGAACACTTTCATACGCTCCCCCGTGTTGCGAATTATTCTTTGGGCGCACAGTAACGGCTTCTGCGGGGGATAAGCCAGAGGGGTAAATGAAAAAACTTCCATCGTCTGCCAAATGGCTGCCGGAACGACGCTGATCGTCGCCCGGCAGCTCTAGCCTGCGCCCTACGGACACGTCCTAACGATTGATGTGCAACTCCACGCGACGGTTCTGCGCGCGACCTTCATCGCTGGCGTTATCAGCGACCGGTTCGCTTTCACCGCGACCTTCACTGGTGAGTTTGTTCGGCGCCAGGCCCTGGCTCAGCAGATACGCCGCGACACTGCTCGCACGCCGTTCCGACAATGCCTGGTTATAGGCATCCGAACCTTTGCTGTCGGTGTGACCGATGACCTTGATGCTCACCACGTCGGCATTACGCAGTTTGTCCATCAGCGTATCGAGCTGGGCTCTCGCCGCCGGGGTCAGGTCGGATTTGTCGAAATCGAACAGCACGTTGCCGGCATCGCTGAGGGTGATGACTTCAGTTTGCGGTGCAGGCTCCGGCACTTTTTCCGTGACCGGGTACTGCGGCAACGGGCAACCACGGTGATCGACCGGAGTATTTTCCGGGGTGTCCGGGCAACGGTCACGGCGGTCGAACACACCATCGCCGTCTTCATCGCCGTCCTGGGCATAACAGATCAGTCCGCCGGTGAGGATCCCCAGCGCCGCGCCGCCACCGGCCCAGCCGCCACTTTCAATGGCGCCGAGACCGCCACCGACCAGCCCGCCGATAAGGCTGCAGATCGGCCACGTACGTTGATTGAGGGGTGCAGTGCCATCGCTGTGGGTGGCGCAACCGGTGAGCAAACTGCCTAGCAGCAGCACCGGCAAGACGGACCTTGAGAAAACAGTCATTGTGAAAGCTCCTGTGTCACCGGCCCATACCGGTTACACAGGAGTAAAGACCCGCATCCGCGACTGCACAAGCCGCGGATGCGAGAGGGGCTCAACGCTGGATTTTGATTTCGGTACGACGGTTTTGCGCGCGGCCGTCAGCGGTTTTGTTGTCGGCAACAGGCTGGCTTTCACCCAGACCGGACACCGAAACGAAGCTGGCGCGAGGCACACCTTGCTGGATCAGGTAATCCACCACCGAGTGCGCGCGACGATCCGACAGTTTCTTGTTGTAGGCATCGCTGCCCACGCTGTCGGTATGACCGGTCACGGTCAGTTGCGCCGTCGAGGATTCCTGTTTCAGGCGGGTGGCGACCTTGTCGAGCACTTGCTTGTCAGGGCCGGTCAGCGTGGCTTTGTCGAACTGGAAGTGCACATCACGGATAACAATGGTTTCTTCCTTGACCACTACAGCTTCTTCGACCACGGGTGCAGGCGCTGGTGGAGGGCAACCGTCAGCATCGACCTGTACGCCTTTAGGCGTGCCCGGGCACTTGTCGCGACTGTCCGGCACACCATCGCCGTCTTCGTCGCCATCACCGTGAACCCAGCAATAGGCCGCTGCCGTGCCACCGACCAGCAACGCACCGTAACCGGCCCATGCCGAACTTTCGGTTGCGCCGAGGCCGGCACCGACGACACCACCGACCGCCGCACAGGTCGGCCAGTCGGTTTTCTGCAAACCTGCGCAACCAGTCAACACACTGGTTAGCAGAATCAAAGGTAATGCTGTCCGAACTATGCTCATCTGGTTTTCTCCTGAGGGATCGGCTTAGAACCGATTCAGGGAGTAAAGACCGGAGTTTTAATCTCCGCCAGCAATAGGCCACCGCTGTTTGCGAGCGTGTTCACAGGACTTCGGCACATTTGCCGCAAACGGGCGGAACAGGGCTCTTTGCCGCCAACGTCAGGCAGGCTAGTCTTGGCGGTCTGATTGAGGAGCTTTGATGAACGTCGCCATTTCTTCCCGCACGCCGCAACAGGCGTTGGCCGCTTTGCTGGATCGCTACGCCCCGGCGCGTCTGCTGCTGATTGGCGCTAGTGAGTTTCCGGCCCTGAGCGCCTTTAAAGAGGCACATCCAGACACCGTTGTGGCCCATGCCGCGCCGGGCGCACTGCCTGCCGAACTGGCGGCACAGCGTTTCGACCTGGCGCTGGTGGTCGATTGCCTGGAACATTTGCCCAAGCGCGATGGCCTTAACCTGTTGGGCGGAATTCGCAATCTCAACGCCAGTCGCATCGCCGTGCTGGCGGACCTGTCGGCGAGCGGCTGGCAGGAAACCGACTTCTATTCACTGGCACTGCAAGCCAGTGAACGTTTTCAACGCGACGATCAAGTGCTGAACCTGTTCACCTATGATCTGCTTGACTACAAACAAGTCCCCGACTGGCTCAACTCACGGTTCTGGGCCAATCCGGAAAACTTCGGGAAATACTGGTGGTAATGCAATGAGTACAGCCATTTGCCCGTGCGGCAGCGGCAATCTGCTGGAGGCCTGCTGCGGCCATTATCACGACGGCCACCCGGCGCCATGCGCCGAAGCCCTGATGCGTTCACGCTACAGCGCCTATGTGCTGGGGTTGATCGATTATCTGGTGGCGACCACCCTGCCCGCTCAGCAAGCGGGCCTGGATCGCCAGTCGATCAGCAACTGGAGCGCGCAAAGCACCTGGCTCGGCCTGGATGTCGAAAGCTCGGAAGTCTTCGGTGGCCAGCCGGAACACGCCTTCGTCACCTTCACCGCGCGCTGGCACGACGACCAGGGCGAACACAGCCATCGCGAGCGCTCCTCGTTCGTGCAGAACACCGGACGCTGGTACTTCATTGATCCGACGGTGCAATTGAAGCTGGGGCGCAATGACAGTTGCCCGTGCGCCAGTGGACAGAAGTTCAAGAAATGCTGCGCGGGGTATTTCGGCGCTTGAGGTTCAGGATCAAAAGATCGCAGCCTGCGGCAGCTCCTACACAGGATTTGCGTTTCCTCTGTAGGAGCTGCCGAGGGCTGCGATCTTTTAGCGGCTAGACTGCCCGCAAAGGGAGTAAAACCATGCTCGGTCGCTGGCGCACACTACATTTTCTGTTTTTGATGCTGATCCTGAACCTCGGCGGTTGCGCGTCGTGGTTCAGCGATGACAGCGTCGACCCCGCCGTGCATCTGGTGAAAGTCGAAGTGGTGCGCGCCAAACTGCTCGAACAGAAATTCATCCTGCACTTTCGCATCGACAACCCCAACGACAGCGACCTGACCGTGCGGGGGCTGGAATACCGCATTCATCTGGCCGATATGCTGCTGGCCGAGGGTGAGCATGAACACTGGTTCACCGTCGGACCCAAGCGCAGCGCCTACTTCAAAGTGCCGATCCGCACCAACCTGTGGCCGAAGGTAAAAGACGTGGTGAAAATGCTGAAAAATCCGAACCAGCAGATTCCCTATCGTTTGCAGGGCGAAATGGAAACCGGTTTATTCATCGCCCACTACGTGCACCTTGAGCGCAATGGCGTGATAATCCCCGCCGATTTAATTCCGGAGCAACACCGATGACCCAGCAACCTCATGTCCATGGCCCTGACTGCAACCACGATCACGACCATCATCACGAGCATGACCACGGCCACGTTCACGGCCCGAACTGCGGCCACGCCCACCAGGAACCGGTGCGCAACGCCCTGAAAGACGTCGGCCGCAACGACCCGTGCCCATGCGGCAACGGCAAGAAATTCAAAAAGTGCCACGGCGCGTGATGCCTTGGGCGAAGACCCTCTTCGCCTGACCCACCGCCTTCGCGAGCACGCTCGCTCCCACCTTTGATCTGCGCTGAACACATTTTCTGTGGACATCCGCAGACCTTGTGGGAGCTGGCTTGCCAGCGATGAGGCCGGCACATTCAACATTGATGTCGCCTGGTACTCCGCCATCGCTGCGATGCGGCGTTCCGACAAGCCAGCTCCCACAGGTTTATCAGTCGGCTGCCAGGATCTGTGCAGCACTGACCACCGTCGCATACTCCCCGTGCAAATTCCCCAGCGACATCCCGTGCACCTCTTCAGCCGTACGCAACGTGCCGAAATAATCCGCCTTGTCGAAGGTGAAGCACGCATCCTCTGCCACCCACGTATCAAACCCCAGATTCCCCGCCGTGCGCGCCGTGGATTCGACGGAGTTGTTCGTCGCCACGCCAACAATGATCAACTGCCCGATCCCCGCCTGACGCAACCGCGCCTCTAATCCGCTAGCACAAAACGCATCCGGCACCTGCTTCTGAATCAGCCATTCACCGGCCTGCGGCAAAAACCGCTGCTGAAACTCCACCCCTTCCTGCTCGGGCCAGAACACCGAATCCGGCTCGCGCGACAAATGCTGCACATGCGCCACCGGCCGGCCGCTACGCCGCCAAAGCCCCAACAGATCAAGGATTTTCTCCTCCGCCTGAGGATTATTCCTTCGCCCCAAACGTGGCTGCAGGATGCCTTTTTGCTGGTCGATGATGATCAGTGCAGCGTTGGCCCGAAGCTCCATGGCGATTTTTCTCACGCGGGGTCATTGAATTCTGCGCAGTTCAGCATCACCTCTTCCCCTTAAGCAAGCTATCGAACGCACACGGGACGACCTGACGCCGGCGTTTGCTGTCCGCACGCAAGTCCATTTCTGCTTTGGAGTTCTCCATGATCGACCTGTATTACTGGACCACCCCCAACGGCCACAAGATCTCCCTGTTCCTCGAAGAAGCCGGTCTGCCGTACAACGTGCACCCGATCAACATCAGTCAGGGTGAGCAGTTTCAGCCACACTTTCTGAAAATCGCGCCGAACAACCGCATCCCTGCCATCGTCGATCATGAACCGGCCGATGCGGGCGAGCCGCTGTCGCTGTTCGAATCCGGGGCGATTCTTTTGTATCTGGCAGAGAAGACCGGGAAGTTTTTGCCCAAAGACCTGCGCGGTCGGCAAACAGTGCTGCAATGGCTGTTCTGGCAAATGGGCGGACTGGGGCCGATGGCCGGGCAGAATCACCACTTCAGCCAGTTCGCCCCAGAGAAAATCCCTTACGCGATCAAGCGCTACATCGACGAGACCGCACGGTTATACGGCGTGTTGAACAAGCAACTGGCCGATAACGAATTCGTCGCTGGCAGCGAATACAGCATTGCCGACATGGCGATTTATCCGTGGATCGTCTCGCACAAATGGCAGAGTCAGAATCTCGAAGACTTCCCGCATGTGCAGCGCTGGTTCAACCACATCAAGGATCGCCCGGCAACAGTGAAGGCCTACGCGTTGGTGCAGAAAATCAATCCACCGAAGGCTTGATTGAACGGCAAAAGATCGCAGCCTTCGGCAGCTCCTACAGAGGAATGCATGCTTATGCAGGAGCTGCCGCAGGCTGCGATCTTTTCCATTCGACAGAAATACGCAAATAACCCCCGCCCCCGCTTGCGCGGCCACCTCCTGCTCACTAACGTAGCGCCTTTACTGACGCTACCCCCCGCAGGAGCTTTGCCATGGCCTCGCCAGCCCTCACACATTTTCTTCCCCGGTTCGGCGTTGCCGCAGCAGTGGCCGGTGTTTTGGGCCTGTCCGGTTGCCAGACCTGGAATGCTCAGGACACCCTCCCGCCAACCTCCGGCGTGCAGCCGCTCAAGGGCCTGGCGCAGAACGTGTCGGTGCGACGCAATGCCATGGGCATGCCGTTGATCGAAAGTAATACTTTCCACGACGCGCTGTTCAGCCTCGGCTACGTCCACGCCAGCGATCGCATCAACCAGATGGTCACCCTGCGCCTTTTGGCTCAGGGCCGTCTGGCGGAAATGTCCGGCGCGTCGATGCTCGATGCCGACCGCTACATGCGTGCGGTCAATCTGAAAAAAAGCGCCGCCGAGCTCTATAAAGCCTCGTCGCCACGCCTCAAGCGCTTCTTCGAAGTTTATGCGCGGGGCGTCAACGCCTACCTGTTCCGCTACGCCGACAAACTGCCGGGCGACCTCGCCTCCAGCGGTTACAAGCCTGAGTACTGGAAACCGGAAGATTCGGCGCTGATTTTCGCCCTGCTGAATTTCAGCCAGTCAGCCAACCTGCCGGAAGAAGTTTCCTCGCTGGTGCTCGCACAAACCGTGACCACCGACAAACTCGCCTGGCTGACGCCGTCCGCCCCCGATGAGAACCTGCCACTGGCCGAAGCCGACAAGCTGCAAGGCCTCAAGCTCAACGGGCAAATCCCGGGGCTGACCGAACTGAGCAACGCCAGCCAGCAACTGTCAGCGCTGAACCTGCTGGGCACCACGTCTTCGAACAACTGGGCGATCGCTCCGCAACGCAGCCGTAGCGGCAAGAGCCTGCTGGCCAGCGACGCCCATGGGCCGCTGGCCGCGCCGTCGCTGTGGAGCTTCGTGCAGATCCGCGCACCGAAATACCAGGCCGCTGGCGTGACCGTGGCCGGTTTACCGCTGGTCCTCGGTGGTTTCAACGGCAAAGTAGCGTGGAGCACGACCAGCGTGCTCGGCGACAACCAGGACCTGTTTCTGGAAAAAATCCGTCGTCAGGGCAGCAGTTTGACCTACGAGGTCAACGGCAAATGGCAACCGCTGGGCGTGCGCAACGAAACCTACTTCGTCAAAGGTCAGCGACCGATTCGTGAAGCGGTGTACGAAACCCGCCACGGCGCGCTGCTCAACAGTGCCCAGGCCGCGGCGCAAGGCAACGGCTACGGTCTGGCCTTGCAGACCCCGAGCTTCACCGACGACAAATCGCTGGATGCGTTTTTTGATCTGACCCGCGCGCAAACCGTCGAGCGCGCCTCGGACGCCAGCCGTGAGATCCGCGCCATTGCCCTGAATCTTGTGTTCGCCGACGCGAGCAACATCGGCTGGCAGGTCACCGGGCGTTTCCCTAACCGTCGCGAAGGCGAAGGTCTGTTGCCGTCGCCGGGCTGGGAAGGTCGTTACGACTGGGACGGTTACGCCGACCCGATGCTGCACCCGTACGATCAGGACCCGGCCCAAGGCTGGCTCGGCACCGCCAACCAGCGCGTGATTCCACACGGTTACGGCATGCAGTTGTCGAACTCGTGGGCCGCACCGGAACGTGGCGAACGTCTGGCGGAACTGGCCGGCAGCGGCAAGCACGACAGCCGCAGCGTGATCGCCATGCAATACGACCAGACCACCACCTTCGCTGCCAAGTTGAAGAAAGTCTTCGAAGCACCGGGCATGAAGCAACCGCTGAAACAGGCGATCGATGCCCTGCCGGAGGCGGATCGCAGCAAGGCGCGCGAGGCGTTCACGCGGTTGATGGCGTTCGACGGCAAGCTCAGCCCGACGTCGGCGGATGCGGCGATCTACGAACTGTTCCTGCAAGAAAGCATGAAGCAGATCTTCCTCGATGAGCTCGGTCCGGAATCGAGTCCTGCGTGGAAGGCGTTTATCGCCAATGGTGATTTGTCCTACGCGGCGCAGGCCGATCATTTGTTGGGACGTGAAGACAGCCCGTTCTGGGACGACATCCGCACGCCGCAGAAAGAAGACAAAGCGCTGATTCTTGCGCGCAGCTTCGCCGCAGCGATCAGCGCTGGCGACAGTCAGTTGGGCGGCGATCACCGGGCCTGGCAGTGGGGCAAGTTGCACAGCTATGCGTGGAAGAACGGCAATGGCCAGACCGTGCGCGGGCCACTGGCGGCCGGTGGCGATCACACCACGTTGAACACTTCGGCGTTTGCCTGGGGTCAGGATTTCACCACCACGCGTGCACCGTCGATGCGCTTCATCGTCGACTTCGGTCAGGCTGAGCCGCTGATGGGGCAGAACGGTACGGGGCAATCGGGTAATCCGGTGAGTCCGAATTACCTCAACGGGATTGATGCGTGGCTGAAGGGGCAGTACATCGGCTTGCCGATGCAGCCGCAGAACTTTGATCGGGTTTACGGCAAAACCCGTTTGACCCTTACTCCCGGCAAATAAGCTGTAAATCAAAAGCCCCTCACCCTAACCCTCTCCCAAAGGGAGAGGGGACTGATTGGGGGATGCTGCAGACTTACGCCGACCTGACAGTGCTGTGCCGAATCCGGAATCAACTCGGTTTTTCAGGTCGATGTCACTCGCCAGACACCTCGGGCGGTCCGACGTTTCGGGAGGGCTGGGGTGAGGGTGACTCTTCAAAGTCGATAGAACTTCCGGACACGCGCCAACCTCATAGCTAACAAGCCCCCCATTTCTGGTAACGACATGGACCTTGTTATCGCCCGCCCCGAAGGCCTTTATTGCCCTGCGGGAGATTTCTACATTGATCCGTGGCGCCCCGTCGAGCGCTCGGTCATTACCCATGCCCACGGCGATCATGCCCGTACCGGCAACCAGCACTACCTCGCCAGCAGCGCCAGCGAAGGGATTCTGCGCGCGCGACTGGGACAGGACATCAACCTGCAAACCCTCACCTACGGCCAGCGCCTGACGCATCACGGTGTCACCTTGAGTTTTCACCCCGCCGGGCATGTGCTCGGCTCGGCACAGGTGCGCCTCGAATACGGCGGTGAAGTCTGGGTCGCATCGGGCGATTACAAGATCGAACCCGACGGCACCTGCGCCCCATTCGAACCGGTGCGCTGCCACACCTTCATCACCGAATCGACCTTCGGCCTGCCGATCTATCGCTGGCAGCCACAGGCGCAGGTGTTCAGCGAGATCAATCAGTGGTGGGCTGCGAACATCGCCGCCGGCAAGGCCAGCGTGTTGTTCTGCTATTCGTTCGGCAAGGCTCAGCGGATTCTCCACGGCATCGACGCAAGCCTCGGCCCGATTCTCAGCCACGGTGCGGTCGAACCGCTGAACCGGGTCTACCGCGAGGCGGGCGTGTATCTGCCGCCGACGATCTACGCGGGTGATGTGAAGAAAAGCGACCCGATCATGCGTCAGGCACTGGTCATCGCGCCGCCCTCGGCCGGAGGCAGCACCTGGATGCGCCGCTTCGGCGAGTTCAGCGATGCGTTCGCCAGTGGCTGGATGCGATTGCGCGGCACGCGGCGGCGGCGCGGTGTCGACCGCGGTTTCGTGCTCTCCGATCACGCCGACTGGCCCGGCCTGCTGTGGGCCATCGAGCAGACCGGCGCGGAACGCGTGATGGTCACCCACGGTTCGATCGGCGTGCTCGTGCGGCATCTGCGCGAACAAGGTCTGGATGCCCAAGGTTTCAACACCGAATACGGCGATGACGAAGAAGAAAATATCGCTGCCGAACCGACCATCGCCGAGATGCCAGCATGAAAGCATTCGCCGAGTTGTACGCTGAACTCGACGCGACCACGTCAAGCAACGCCAAACTGGCGGCGATGCAGACTTACTTCGCCCAGGCCGAACCGCATGACGCTGCGTGGGCGGTGTACTTCCTCTCCGGTGGCCGCCCCAGGCAACTGGTGCCGGTTCGAATCCTGCGCGAACTCGCCGTTGAGATCTCCGGCCTGGAACCGTGGCTGTTCGAGGAAAGCTATCAAGCGGTCGGCGACCTGGCGGAAACCATTTCGCTGGTGCTCGCGGAAAACCCGCACAGCTCAGAGGCCGGCCTTGCCGAATGGATTGAAGACAAACTGCTGCCGCTACGCGGTGAAACCCCGGAGTTCCTGAGCCGACAACTGCCGGCCCTGTGGGCGCAACTGGACCGATCAAGCCTGATGCTGTGCATCAAATTGATCACCGGCAGTTTCCGCGTCGGCGTCTCGAAATTGCTGGTCACCCGGGCCTTGGCCTCGATGGCCGGGCTGGACAGCAAGCGCGTGGCGCAGCGTCTGGTCGGTTACACCGATCTGTCGAACCGGCCGAGCGCCGCCAGCTACCTGAAACTGATCGCCCCTGAATCCAGCGATGAACATGCCCAGCGTGGCGGTCAGCCGTATCCGTTCTTCCTCGCCCATGCCTTGTCGCAACCGGTGGAAGAATTCGAAACGCTGATCGGCCCGGCCAGCGATTGGCAGATTGAATGGAAATGGGATGGCATCCGCGCGCAAGTGGTCAAACGTGAAGGCCGCCTGTGGATCTGGTCGCGTGGCGAGGAACTGGTGACCGAGCGTTTTCCCGAATTGGATGTGCTGGTACACGGCTTGCCCGACGGCACGGTGATCGACGGCGAAATCGTCGTGTGGAAAAGCACGCATCCGCGCACTGAAGATGCCTTCGATCCGCAATCGACCGAACCTCCCGCGGTGCAACCCTTCGCCCTGCTGCAACAACGTATCGGCCGCAAGACTCTCGACAAGAAAATCCTCGAAGACGTACCGGTGGTGGTGCTCGCCTACGATTTGCTCGAATGGCAGGGCGAAGACTGGCGCAACCAGCCGCAGGCCAAACGCCGCGCGCAACTGGAGGAGGTCATCGACCGTTGTAACAGCCCGGTGCTGCTGCCCTCACCGGTGCTGACCGGCAGCGACTGGTTCGACCTCGCCCGCCAGCGCGAAGCCTCACGGCGGCTGGGCGTTGAAGGGATGATGCTCAAGGCGCGGGATTCGCTTTATGGGGTTGGCCGCACCAAGGACATGGGCGTCTGGTGGAAATGGAAAGTCGATCCGTTCAGTGTCGATGCCGTGTTGATTTATGCGCAGCGCGGCCATGGTCGGCGGGCCAGTCTGTACAGCGATTACACCTTTGCCGTGTGGGACGGTCCGCCCGAGTCCAGCCAACGCGCGCTGGTGCCGTTTGCCAAAGCCTATTCGGGGCTGACCGATGCGGAAATGCGCCAGGTCGACAGCATCGTGCGCAAGACCACCGTGGAGAAATTCGGCCCGGTGAGCAGTGTGAAGCCGAGTCTGGTGTTTGAGCTGGGTTTCGAGGGCATCGCCCTTTCGCGGCGGCACAAGAGCGGGATTGCCGTGCGTTTTCCACGGATGCTGCGCTGGCGCCAGGACAAAACCGTGGATGAGGCGGATAGCCTTGCCACCTTGCAGGATCTGCTGGCCTGACCCCTTTTTCCGGGACAGTGATTTTTTGATCGTTCCTACGCTCCGCGTGGGAATGCCTCAACGGACGCTCCGCGTTCGGCTTGGGAGGGGACGCGGAGCGTCCCGGGCTGCATTCCCACGCAGAGCGTGGGAACGATCCGCCACAAATCAGTGCAGGCTTTCTGCGATGCCCATTTCCGGGCATTCAATCGCTCTCATCTCTCCCCGCTCAACCTTTTAAAACACTTGTTCGGGACTCTGGTTCGGAAATTGCTACTTTCTATAGGTCGTACGCGTTCCAGTAACAATAATTCTGCGCCACAAGCGCTCATATTGGTTCTTAGGGATTGAATAATGAAAAAAGCATTGCTGACCCTTTCTGCACTGGCGTTGTGCATGGCCGCTGGCTCCGCGCTGGCCAAGGAATACAAAGAGCTGCGCTTTGGCGTTGACCCTTCGTACGCACCGTTCGAGTCGAAAGCGGCCGACGGCAGCCTGGTGGGCTTCGACATCGACCTGGGCAACGCGATCTGCGCCGAACTGAAGGTCAAGTGCAAGTGGGTCGAAAGTGACTTCGACGGCATGATTCCGGGCCTCAAGGCCAACAAATTCGACGGTGTGATCTCGTCGATGACCGTGACCCCGGCTCGCGAAAAAGTCATCGACTTCTCCAGCGAACTGTTCTCCGGCCCGACCGCTTATGTGTCGAAAAAAGGCTCGGGGATCACCGCAGACGTTGCGTCGTTGAAGGGTAAAACCGTCGGCTACGAGCAAGGCACCATTCAGGAAGCCTACGCCAAAGCCGTGCTGGACAAGGCCGGCGTGAAAACCCAGGCCTATCAGAACCAGGATCAGGTGTATTCCGACCTGACATCCGGCCGTCTCGACGCAGGTATCCAGGACATGCTGCAAGCTGAACTGGGCTTTTTGAAGTCGCCACAGGGCGCCGACTATGACGTCAGCAAGCCAGTCGACAACGAATTGCTGCCAGCCAAAACCGCTGTCGGTATTAAGAAAGGTAACACTGAGCTGAAGGCGCTTTTAGATAAAGGTATCAAAGCGTTACACGATGACGGCAAATACGCCGAGATTCAAAAGAAACACTTTGGCGATCTGAATCTGTACAGCGGCAAATAATGCCCCGGCGCCCATCCTCGATGGGCGCCTTTTCCATCCGCTCAGGTTGCTGATTTATGTTCGAAAACCTCTTACAAAATCTGGGGCTCTCCGCCTTCAGCCTCAAGGGTTTTGGCCCTTTGCTGTTGGAAGGCACCTGGATGACCATCAAATTATCGGCGTTGTCGCTGTTGGTGGCCGTGTTGCTCGGCCTGCTCGGCGCCAGTGCCAAACTGTCAAAAATCAAACTGGTGCGCCTGCCCGCCCAGCTCTACACCACGCTGATTCGCGGGGTGCCGGATCTGGTGCTGATGCTGCTGATTTTCTACAGCCTGCAAACCTGGCTGACGACGCTGACCGATTACCTGGAATGGGAATACATCGAAATCGACCCGTTCAGCGCCGGGGTGCTGACGCTGGGCTTTATTTATGGCGCGTATTTCACCGAAACCTTTCGTGGGGCGATTCTCGCGGTGCCGCGCGGTCAGGTTGAAGCCGCCACCGCGTATGGCCTCAAACGCGGCCAGCGCTTTCGCTTCGTGGTGTTTCCGCAAATGATGCGCTTCGCCCTGCCGGGTATCGGCAACAACTGGATGGTGATGCTCAAGGCCACCGCGCTGGTGTCGATCATCGGCCTCGCGGACCTGGTCAAAGCGGCGCAGGACGCCGGTAAAAGCACCTATCAACTGTTCTACTTCCTGGTCCTCGCCGCATTGATTTATCTGCTGATCACCAGTGCCTCGAACTTCATCCTGCGCTGGCTCGAACGCCGTTATGCCGCCGGTTCCCGGGAGGCCGTACGATGATCGAACTCCTGCAGGAATACTGGCGCGCCTTCCTTTATACCGACGGCCAGAACATCACCGGGCTGGCAATGACGATGTGGCTGCTCAGCGCCTCGATCTTCATCGGTTTTCTGGTGTCGATCCCGCTGTCGATCGCCCGCGTCTCGCCGCACTTCTACATTCGCTGGCCGGTGCAGTTCTACACCTACCTGTTCCGCGGCACGCCGCTGTATATCCAGTTGCTGATTTGCTACACCGGCATTTACAGCCTCGCCGCCGTGCGTGCGCAGCCATTGCTCGACAGTTTCTTTCGCGATGCGATGAACTGCACGATCCTCGCCTTTGCCCTGAACACCTGCGCCTACACCACGGAGATTTTCGCCGGGGCGATCCGCAGCATGAACCACGGCGAAGTCGAAGCGGCCAAGGCTTACGGGCTGACTGGCTGGAAGCTGTATGCCTACGTGATCATGCCTTCGGCGCTGCGCCGTTCGTTGCCGTATTACAGCAACGAAGTGATCCTGATGCTGCACTCGACCACGGTGGCCTTCACCGCGACCATCCCCGACATCCTGAAAGTCGCGCGGGACGCCAACTCGGCGACCTTCCTGACCTTTCAGTCGTTCGGCATCGCCGCGCTGATCTACCTGACCATTACCTTTGCGCTGGTCGGCCTGTTCCGCCTTGCCGAACGCCGATGGCTGGCCTTCCTCGGCCCGACACACTAGGCCCAGCGCAGGAATAAAGAGATAAAAAATGCGCCACCTGATCCATGACCTGCTGGCCCCGCTGCCGGGTACCGCACGACAGATCCACAGCTTCCACTTCGGCCCGGAACAGGCCAAGGGCAAGGTTTACATCCAGTCTTCGCTGCATGCCGACGAATTGCCCGGCATGCTCGTCGCCTGGCATCTCAAGCAACGTCTGGCCGAGCTGGAAGCGGCCGGGCGCCTGCGCAGCGAAATCGTGCTGGTGCCGGTGGCCAACCCGGTCGGCCTCGAACAAGTGCTGATGGACGTGCCGCTGGGCCGCTACGAACTGGAGAGCGGGCAGAACTTCAATCGCTGGTTTGTCGACCTGAGTGAAGAGATCGGCAACGCCATCGAGGGCAAGCTGAATGACGATCCGCAGCACAACCTCGAACTGATCCGCACACATCTGCGCGACGCCCTCGCCCGCCAGACCGCCAGCACGCAACTGCAATCCCAGCGCCTGATCCTGCAACGGCTGGCCTGCGACGCCGACATGGTGTTGGACTTGCACTGCGACTTCGAATCGGTGGTGCACCTCTACACCACGCCCGAAGCGTGGCCGCAGGTCGAGCCGCTGGCGCGCTACATCGAAGCGCAGGCGAGCCTGCTGGCCACCGATTCCGGCGGCCAGTCGTTCGACGAATGCTTCACGCTGCTGTGGTGGCAATTGAAGGAACGCTTCGGCGAACACTTCGAGATTCCGCTGGGCAGTTTCTCGGTGACCGTCGAGTTGCGCGGCCAGGGTGACGTTACCCATCCACTGGCCAGCCGCGACTGCCAGGCGCTCATCGATTATCTGATCCAGTCCGATGCGATCGTCGGCGAGACCAAACCGCAGCCGCCATTGCCGTTCCCCGCCACGCCGCTGGCCGGTGTGGAACCGGTGACCACCCCGGTCGGCGGCTTGCTGGTGTACACCGCCACGGCCGGGCAAGTGCTGGAGGCCGGACAGCAGATCGCCGAAATCATCGACCCGATCAACGACCGGATCACCCCTATTCATTGCACCAGCGCCGGCGTGATGTACGCCCGCTCGCTGCGACGCATGGCCACTGCCGGCATGGTTATCGCCCATGTTGCGGGCGCTGAAGCCTATCGCAGCGGCTACTTACTTTCGCCTTGAGGATGTCTGTCCCATGTACAAACTGACCGTTGAAGGCCTGCACAAAAGCTATGGCGACCATCAGGTGCTCAAAGGCGTTTCGCTCAAGGCCAAGACCGGCGACGTGATCAGCCTGATCGGCGCCAGTGGCTCGGGCAAAAGTACTTTTTTGCGCTGCATCAACTTTCTCGAACAACCCAACGACGGCGCCATGAGCCTCGATGGCCAGGCGATCCGCATGGTCACCGATCGCCACGGCATGCACGTTGCCGACGCCGATGAACTGCAACGCCTGCGCACGCGGCTGGCGATGGTGTTCCAGCATTTCAACCTGTGGAGCCACATGACCGTGCTGGAAAACATCACCATGGCCCCGCGCCGGGTGCTGGGTTGCAGCAAACAGGAAGCCGACGATCGCGCCCGGCGTTATCTGGACAAGGTCGGTTTGCCGGCGCGGGTGGCGGATCAATATCCGGCGTTTCTCTCTGGGGGGCAGCAACAGCGCGTGGCGATTGCCCGGGCGCTGGCGATGGAACCGGAGGTGATGTTGTTTGATGAACCGACCTCGGCGCTCGACCCGGAGTTGGTGGGGGAAGTGTTGAAGGTGATTCAAGGGCTGGCCGAAGAAGGCCGGACCATGATCATGGTGACCCATGAGATGAGTTTTGCTCGTAAAGTCTCCAGCCAGGTACTGTTTCTGCATCAGGGTTTGGTGGAAGAAGAAGGTGCCCCCGAAGAAGTGCTGGGTAACCCGAAAAGCGAACGCCTCAAGCAATTTCTCAGCGGCAACCTCAAATAACCATTAGTGCAAAACCCTGTGGGAGCGAGCCTGCTCGCGAATGCGGTGTGTCAGTTTACAAATCGTTGGCTGACACACCGCATTCGCGAGCAGGCTCGCTCCCACATTCGTTTTTCATCGCCGACAAAAATCAAACTTGTCCGCCCGCTTCGTGGTCACTGGAAGAACACCTCCAGAGCGCGCGCAGCCCGCAAGGCGAAATCTCCCGACCTGGCAAAAATCTGGTTCAGCGCGCGCGGCTGGAAGCCGTTCGCCTTTCAGAAACAGGTGTGGGCGGCGGTCAAAAACCGCGAGTCCGGGCTCCTACACGCCAGCACGGGCGCCGGTAAAACCTATGCGGTGTGGTTTGCGGCGCTCAATCGCTTCGCTCGCTCGCAGCCTGCCGTCGAAACAGCGCGTAAACGCAAAGCCCCCGCCGAACCGCTGACCGTCCTGTGGATCACGCCCATGCGCGCCCTCGCCGCCGATACCGCACGCGCGTTGCAAACACCGGTCGATGACCTGCAGATCCCATGGAGCATCGGCCTGCGCACCGGCGACACCAGCAGCAGCGAGCGCGCCCGCCAGAGCCGACGCCTGCCGACCACACTGATCACTACCCCGGAAAGCCTGACGTTGCTGCTTGCCCGTGCCGATGCCCAAGTGGCGCTGTCGACACTGAGCATGATCGTCGTCGACGAATGGCATGAATTGCTCGGCAATAAACGCGGCGTGCAATTGCAATTGGCCTTGGCCCGCCTGCGGCATTGGCAACCCGATCTGATCGTCTGGGGCGTGTCGGCCACCCTCGGTAATCAATCCCACGCCGAGCAAGTGCTGATCCCACAGGGCGGCGTCAGCATTCAGGGACAAAGGGAAAAATCGCTGAAGGTCGATACCCTCCTCCCACCGGCGATTGAGCGTTTTCCGTGGGCCGGACATATCGGCCTGAAGATGCTGCCGCAAGTGGTCGCCGAACTCGAGGCCTGCGCCAGCAGCCTGGTATTCACCAACACCCGGGCGCAATCGGAAATCTGGTATCAGGCGCTGCTGGAGGCTCGACCCGATTGGGCCGGGTTGATAGCTTTGCATCACAGTTCGTTGTCACGCGACACTCGCGACTGGGTTGAGAAAGCCTTGAAGGACGGCCAGCTGAAAGCCGTGGTCTGCACCTCAAGCCTGGATCTGGGCGTGGATTTCCTGCCGGTCGAGCGCGTGCTGCAAATCGGCTCGGCCAAAGGTGTCGCGCGCCTTATGCAACGCGCCGGTCGCTCAGGCCACGCACCTGGGCGAACCTCGCGGGTGACGTTGGTGCCAACGCACAGCCTTGAGCTGATCGAAGCCGCTGCGGCCCGTGATGCCGTCGAGCAACGGCGTATCGAGCCGCGACTGTCACCGCACAAACCGCTGGACGTGCTGGTGCAGCATTTGGTCAGCATGGCCTTGGGCGGTGGGTTTTTACCCGATGAGTTGTACGAAGAAGTCCGTGGCGCCTGGGCTTATCGTGACCTGACACCCGCCGATTGGGCCTGGGCGCTGGCTTTCGTACGCCACGGCGGAATGTCTCTGACGGCTTATCCGGACTATCGCCGGGTCGAACCCGACGAGCACGGCATCTGGCGCGTCCCCGATGCGCGATTGGCGCGGCGCCACCGCATGAGCATCGGCACCATCGTCAGCGACGCCAGCATCCATCTGAAATTCTGGAGCAAGGGCGGCGGTGGCAAGCAGTTGGGCAGCGTCGAGGAAGGCTTTATCGCGCGGCTCAAACCCGGTGATGGTTTTCTCTTCGCCGGGCGTTTGCTGGAACTGGTGCGAGTGGAAAACATGACTGCTTACGTCAAACGCAGCACCGCGAAGAAAGCCGCCGTACCACGCTGGAATGGTGGGCGGATGCCACTTTCCAACGAATTGGCCGAAGCCGTGGTCAGGCGCTTCAGTGCGGCGGCACAGGGTGAGTTCGTCGGCCCGGAAATGCAGGCCTTGCGACCATTGCTGGAAACCCAGATGCGCTGGTCGGGTTTGCCCACGACAGACAACCTGTTGGCCGAAGTGCTGAAGTCCCGCGAGGGCTGGCATCTTTTCCTCTACCCGTTTGCCGGGCGCCAAGTGCATCTGGGGCTGGCGAGCCTGCTGGCATGGCGCGTCAGTCAACGGCAGCCCGTGACGTTTTCCATCGCGGTGAACGATTACGGCCTGGAATTGCTCAGTGCCACGCCGATCGACTGGGCCGAGTATTTGAAGGCCGAGCTGTTCAATACCGATGATTTATTAGCGGACGTTCTGGCCAGCCTGAACGCCGGTGAACTGGCATTGCGGCGTTTTCGCGAGATCGCGCGGATTGCCGGGCTGGTCTTCACCGGCTACCCCGGCGCGCCGAAAAGCACCCGACAGGTACAGGCATCCAGCGGTTTGTTCTTCGAAGTGTTCAAACAATACGACGCCGACAACCTTTTGCTGGCCCAGGCGGGGGAAGAAGTCCTACGAGAAGAACTGGATATTCGTCGCTTGGAACAGACATTGGAGCGGATCAACGGGATGAAACTGGACGTGCATCAGCTTAAACGTCCTACACCGCTGGGGTTCCCGCTGCTGGTGGAACGCATGCGCGAAAGCATGAGTTCGGAAAAACTCGCTGACCGCATCCGACGAATGGTCGGTGATCTGGAGAATAGCGCTGACAAGGATAAATCCCCATGAGTTCAGGCTACCCGGTACGTCTGGCCGGTGAAGAACTTTGGCTCTTGCCGGAAAAAGCCCTGTACTGGCCCGCGCAACAGGTCCTGCTGATTGCCGATGTGCATTTCGGCAAAGCGGCGGCTTACCGCAGTCTTGGTCAACCGGTTCCACATGGCACCACGGCGAGCAATATCGCCGTGATTGATCGGCTGCTGACAAAGCTGCCCTGCCGCTTATTGATCTTTCTCGGGGATTTCCTGCACGGGCCCGGCTCTCATGCCCCGGGCACGCTGAGCGCGCTAGCGCAATGGCGTGCGCGCCACTCGGAACTGCCGATGACGCTGATTCGCGGTAACCATGACAAACGCGCCGGAGATCCACCTGAATCGCTGAACATCCGGGTGGTGCCGGAACCCCTGCTGCTCGGGCCATTCGCCTTGCAACATGAACCGGACCCGCATCCTGAAAGACACGTGCTGGCGGGTCATGTGCACCCGGTCTATCGGTTACATGGCAAGGGTCGGCAGAGCTTGCGCCTGGCGTGTTTCCGGCTCGGCGAGCGCATCAGTCTGCTGCCGGCATTCGGCGCCTTTACCGGCGGGTACGCGGTCGAGCGAGAAGAGAGTTGCAGAATTTTCGTCATCGGTGACAACGAAATATGGCCAGTCAGCTGAGGTCTTTGCAGATCTCAGCTGACTGGCCATTCGTTTTCAATGCAGATCAGGCAACCGGCGCCGGTGGTGGCTCGTCCGGAAGGGTCGGTTCGCCCGGTTCGGTCGGTTGTTCGTTGGGCGTATCAGGATCGGGTTGACCGGGAATTCCGCCAGCCATGCTCAGCGCCGGATGCGCCAACAAGGACCAGGCCAATACGCCAATCTGATTGGGCTCGAGCCTTGCCAGTTCGGCGGTGATTTGCGGATCGATCTTCATAGAGCACTCCTCGGCGAAGGCCCGTTTTGCCGAAAGCAAAAACGGGCAGTACACCCCATAGAGTGTCTGCCCGCCAAAGAATTCCCGCGATCTGTCGGATGGACCAATCAGGTGCGCGGCAAGGTCACGCCGCGCTGGCCCTGGTACTTGCCGCCACGATCCTTGTAGGACACTTCGCATTCCTCGTCGGATTCAAGGAAAAGCATCTGTGCCACGCCTTCGTTGGCGTAGATTTTCGCCGGCAGATTGGTGGTGTTGGAGAATTCCAGCGTCACGTGGCCTTCCCACTCAGGCTCGAGCGGCGTGACGTTAACGATGATGCCGCAACGTGCGTAGGTGCTTTTACCCAGGCAAATGGTCAGCACATTGCGCGGAATGCGGAAATATTCGACGGTGCTGGCCAGCGCGAAGGAGTTCGGCGGAATGATGCAAACGTCGCTGTGGACGTCGACGAAGCTGCCCGGGTCGAAGTTTTTCGGATCGACGATGGACGAGTTGATGTTGGTGAACACCTTGAAGTGATTGGTGCAACGTACATCGTAGCCATAGCTAGATACACCGTAAGAGATCACACGGCTGTCGTCGCTGCCGCGCATCTGGCGCTCGACGAACGGTTCGATCATGCCGTGTTCCTGCGCCATGCGGCGAATCCACTTGTCCGATTTGATGCTCATGG
This sequence comes from Pseudomonas sp. VD-NE ins, assembly GCF_031882575.1. NCBI lineage: Bacteria > Pseudomonadati > Pseudomonadota > Gammaproteobacteria > Pseudomonadales > Pseudomonadaceae > Pseudomonas > Pseudomonas sp. VD-NE ins. Next base: position 1,428,496 of record NZ_CP134772.1, on the reverse strand, counting down.
CGGGGTGTCCTGAATAGCGAGGTGGAAAAATTCTGTCCGGCATCTTACCGGGCGCGCCGCCGGGTTCAAAGTGCGCGGTGCAATTCTCGCCGAACACCCATGAAGTACGGGCTTTGGCGACGAACCGTCACACCGCCGATCCCGAAAACAGAGAAACCTTCGCAAGAAGCATTGGCACTTCTCGGAAACTGGGTTAAGGTGGCGTCACTGTGTTGCTTGTGTCACTGAGAATCTCTACACGATATGTTGAATTTCGATCCAACCATCTACAAGAATTTTTCCTGCTCTTTGCACTCAGTCTCGGCCAGGGTTCTTCCTGAGTCGCAGTTATCTTTGTTCAAGGAGTTACACCATGTCTAATCGCCAAACCGGTACCGTTAAGTGGTTCAACGATGAAAAAGGCTTCGGCTTCATCACTCCACAATCCGGTGACGACCTGTTCGTTCACTTCAAAGCTATCCAATCCGACGGCTTCAAAAGCCTGAAAGAAGGCCAACAGGTTTCTTTCATCGCTACCCGCGGTCAGAAAGGCATGCAAGCTGAAGAAGTACAAGTTATCTAACTTGTAGCTTCTTTAGAAAAGAGCCCCGCCCTTAAAAGCGGGGCTTTTTTGTGGGCGTCTGTTTTTCAGCTCGCAAAAAAAAGATCGCAGCCTTCGGCAGCTCCTACAGGATGTATATCAATCCTCTGTAGGAGCTGCCGAAGGCTGCGATCTTTTACTTGTGCCTTACCAGGCCACGCCGAACCCGGCGGTATAACGGGTCTTGTTCAGATCGGCATCGTTGGTGCCGCTGATGATGTCGCGCTCGGCCTTGAGGTTAAGCGATGCCCAGTCGGTGACCTTGTAACGCAGGCCCATTTCCGCATCCAGCGCGTAGTTGGCCACATCCGACAGCGGCTTGCCGATTTCACCATTGGTGAAGAACTCGACTTTCTTGCCGATCAGATAACGGTTGTAATCCCACTTCATCGCGACGGAATAGAAGTTGTCTTTGCTGCCATCGCGATACTCGTAATCGGTGCGGTTGAACAACGAGCCGAGCGAGAACGCGCCAAGCTCGTCATCCCAGAACTGGTAGCCGGGACCGGTACCGACCACGCGCTGGCGCGCCAGCTCTTCGATGTGATCACGCTTGTAATTCAGACGACCCTGCCAGAACCATTGATCCGTCAGGAAGCGGTCGAGTGCGTATTCAGCGCGCCAGTTGTCAGTGGTGGTCTCGTCGTCCTGCACTTCGCGGTTGTACTCGCCTTCGGCGGTATGACGCCAGCGACCATGACGGGCCGTGGTCTTGAAGCCGACATCGTAGTCATCGGTGTCCTTCTCGGCGCGCTGATAGTCCAGCGCCAGGTCGACATTGCCCTTCCAGACCAGATCCTCGACCACCGGTTTCGGTTTGAGAATCTGCTGAATGCTCGCCAGCTCGACGGTTTTCGGCGCCTCACCGTTGGCCAGGGTGACCTTGCCATCTTCGGCGGCCGTCAGCGACTTGGAGACTTCACCGGTATAGGCGTCCTGCTTGACCAGCAAGTGCTGATCGCTGTCCAGGGTTTTGACCTCTTTCCAGTCAATCGTGACCGCACCGGCATATTTCGTCTGGATCAACAGCTTGCCGCCATCGAACACGGTGATGGTGCCGCTCAACTTGTCACCGTTCTTCAACCAGACGGTGTCGGCAAGCAGGGGCGTGGACGCACTTAAAACAGCAAGGCACAACAAGGATCTGGACAACATAAGCGAATCGAAGGCTCAAGTTTGCGAAAAAGGTCGGCATTATCCGTAGGAATAAGACCCTGACAAGGACTGACCGGACTATTTCTGATGAGTTCATTTCTCAACTGGCTGATCACGGATTACTCTGAAAGCCATCAAACTGTTCATGCTCAGGAACCGCGTACGTGAAAGACCCGCTCGACAGCGTTGAAAACAATGCGCAAATCCGACGCACGGCGCTCTACTCGACACTCGCCCAGGTGCCCGAAGGCAAAGTGGTCAGCTATGGTCAGTTAGCCGAACTGGCCGGGTTGGGACGCGCCGCCCGCTGGGTCGGCCGCACCTTGAGCCAGTTGCCCGGCGATACCAGGCTGCCCTGGCACCGCGTGCTGGGCGCCGGCGGTCGGATCAGCCTGCCGGTGGGCAGCCCGTCCGGCGATGAACAACGGGCCCGATTGCGTATGGAAGGCATCACCGTCCTGAACAATCGTGTGGATATTCAGCGCCATGGCTGGCGTCCGGTAGAGCACAGCGGTTAGAGTGCGCGCTTTGTTTCCGCAATCTTGAGGCAGACTTCAGCCCATGCCCCGTAAAACCTGGCGCGCCGCGCTAGCCGCTTATGCCAGTCCTTCGACGCTCGTGCTGTTGTTGCTCGGTTTCGCCGCCGGCCTGCCGTACATGCTGGTGTTTTCAACGCTTTCCGTCTGGCTGCGTGAAGCCGGTGTCGCCCGTGAAACCATCGGCTACGCCAGCCTGATCGGTCTGGCCTATGCGTTCAAATGGGTCTGGTCACCTTTACTCGACCAATGGCGCCTGCCATTGCTGGGCAAGCTTGGCCGTCGCCGCTCGTGGCTGGTGCTCTCACAAGCCCTGGTGATTCTCGGCCTGATCGGCATGGGCTTCTGCGACCCGCAAAAGCACCTGTCATGGCTGATCGCTATTGCCGTTGTCGTCGCTTTCGCCTCCGCCACTCAAGATATTGCGGTGGATGCCTATCGCCTGGAAATTGCCGAAGACAACCGCCAGGCTGCACTCGCCGCCAGTTATATGTCCGGGTATCGCGTGGCCGCACTGCTGGCGACTGCCGGCGCCTTGTTTTTCGCTGAGGGCTTCGGCTCCACGGGCTTCAACTATCAGCATTCGGCCTGGGCCGGCACTTATGCGCTGTTCGGTGCACTGATGATTCCCGCGCTGCTGACCACGCTGTTCATGCGTGAGCCGCCGGTGCCGCTACGCACGCAGTTGCAGGCCGGGCGCTACACCTTCATGCATCAATTGATGTCGGTGTTTGTGCTGATCGTTCTGCTGGTCTCCGTACCGGCGATGTTCACCCAGCTCTACAACACCGATTTCGCCAGCGTGCTGTTCGGTGGCATGAGCCCACTCGATCTGCTGCTCGAAGACCGCGCCTTCCTGCGCGCCATTCTCTACACGCTGCTCACCGGCTTGTGCCTGTCGACCATGGGTCGTCGCGGCCTCGCGCCGGTGCTGACACCGGTCAACGATTTCATTCTGCGTTATCGCTGGCAGGCGTTTCTGTTGCTGGGTCTGATCGCCACCTATCGGATGTCGGACACGGTCATGGGCGTCATGGCCAACGTGTTCTATATCGATCAGGGTTTTACCAAGGATCAGATTGCCAGTGTCAGCAAGATCTTTGGCCTGATCATGACGCTCGTTGGCGCCGGCATGGGCGGTCTGCTGATCGTGCGTTTCGGCATCCTGCCGATTCTCTTTATCGGTGGTGTCGCTTCGGCGGCCACCAACCTGCTGTTTGTCATGCTCGCCGACATGGGCCCGGACCTGCAGATGCTGGTGGTCACTATCTCCCTCGACAACTTCAGTTCGGGTCTGGCGACGTCGGCCTTCGTTGCCTATCTGTCGAGCCTGACCAACCTGAAGTTCTCCGCCACCCAATACGCCCTGCTCAGCTCGATCATGCTGCTGTTGCCGCGCCTGATGGGCGGCTATTCCGGGGTCTTGGTCGAGAAATTCGGTTACCACAGTTTCTTCCTGATCACCGCCCTGCTCGGTGTGCCGACGCTGGTGCTGATCGCCCTGCACTGGTTCCAGGAAAGCCGCCGCGAAGGCCCGACGCCAACGCCCGAGCCTGTGCCGACACCGGTCGCAGAAGAATCGTAAGACGTTTCGGCAACGGCGGGAGGAATCCCGCCGTCGTGCCTCCCCACTGACCTCACGCCTGTACGTCGGCAAAACTCGCCGGTACACTGCGGAGTCATTTCCAGTCATAGCAACCGACAACGGCCAACCATGCGCACCAGTCAATTTTTGCTCGCCACACAGAAAGAAACGCCTTCCGACGCGGTCGTGATCAGCCATCAGCTGATGCTGCGCGCCGGTATGATCCGCAAACTCGCCTCCGGCCTGTACACCTGGCTGCCCATGGGCCTGCGAGTCATGCGCAAGGTTGAAGCCATCGTTCGCGAAGAGATGAACGCCGCCGGCTCTCTGGAAGTGTTGATGCCGAGCACCCAACCGGCCGAGCTGTGGCAGGAATCGGGGCGCTGGGAAGAATACGGCCCTGAGCTGCTGCGCATCAAAGACCGTCACGGTCGCGACTTCTGCGCGGGCCCGACCCACGAAGAAGTGATCACCGATCTGATGCGCAACGAGTTGAGCAGCTACAAACAGCTGCCGATCAACCTGTATCAGATCCAGACCAAGTTCCGTGACGAAATCCGCCCACGCTTCGGTTTGATGCGCGGCCGCGAATTCATCATGAAGGACTCCTACTCCTTCCACGCGGATCAAGCGTCGTTGCAGATCACCTATGACCGCATGCATGAAGCCTACTGCAATATCTTCACGCGCCTGGGCCTGAAATTCCGTCCAGTGGAAGCCGACAACGGTTCAATCGGCGGCGCTGGCTCGCACGAATTCCACGTGCTGGCCGAGTCCGGCGAAGACGATATCGTCTTCAGCAACGGTTCCGACTACGCAGCGAACATCGAAAAAGCCGAAGCCGTGCCACGCGAAACTTCGCGTGCCGCTGCGACCGAAGAGCTGCGCCTGGTCGATACCCCAGACACCAAAACCATCGCCGCGCTGGTGGAAAAATTCAATCTGCCGATTGAAAAGACCATCAAGACCCTGATCGTGCGCGCCGAAGAAGAAGGCAAGCTGATCGCGCTGGTGATTCGTGGCGACCACGAACTCAACGAAATCAAGGCTGCCCAGCAACCAGGCGTGGCCAGCCCGCTGGTCATGGCCACCGACGCCGAACTGCGTGACGCCATTGGCGCCGGCGCAGGTTCCCTCGGCCCGCTGAACCTGCCGCTGCCAATCATCATCGACCGCTCGGTCGAGCTGATGAGCGACTTCGGTATCGGCGCAAACATCGACGACAAGCACTACTTCGGCGTGAACTGGGAGCGTGACCTGCCAGTTCCAACCGTGGCTGACCTGCGTAATGTGGTTGCCGGTGACCCAAGCCCGGACGGCAAAGGCACCCTGGAAATCAAGCGCGGCATCGAAGTCGGGCACATCTTCCAGCTGGGCAACAAGTACAGCAAGGCGATGAAGTGCGAAGTGCTGGGCGAGAACGGCAAGCCAGTGACCCTGGAAATGGGTTGCTACGGTATCGGCGTTTCCCGCGTGGTGGCTGCGGCCATCGAGCAGAACAACGACGAAAACGGCATCATCTGGAGCGACACCCTGGCGCCGTTCCAGATCGCTCTGGTACCGCTGCGTTATGAAACCGAGCAGGTACGCGAAGCCACCGACAAGCTGTACGCCGAACTGACGGCGGCCGGCTTCGAAGTGCTGCTGGACGATCGCGACAAGAAAACCAGCCCGGGCATCAAATTCGCGGACATGGAGCTGATCGGCATTCCACACCGGATCGTGGTCAGCGACCGCGGCCTCGCCGAAGGCAACCTGGAATACAAGAGCCGTACCGAAGGCGAAGCGCAAGCATTGCCGGTGGCCGACGTATTGTCCTTCCTGCAGGCCCGTATCCGCCGCTGAAACCAGATAGAGACGTCATGTTCAAGCGAAACACCTTAGGCCTCGGTGGCACCGCCCTGTGCGGTGCCCTGCTGGTCAGCGGCTGTGCCAATCACATGTCACAACGCAGCGAGCACGAAGAGCGGGTCGAGCGAAAGTTGCTCGACCATAGCCTGCAAATTGATGTCGGTGAGCCTAAGGCGCTTGAGCTGCCGCAGCGACGCGTGAAGATCAACGAACAGAAGACTTTTGAAGTCACCGAGTTCGAAGTGACGCGTCGCTACGATCGCTACACGCCGTACCAGCCTTGGCGGGAGATCTACGAGATTCCGCTGGGCGCGGTGGCCGTAGTCGGTGGCGTCGGCGCCAACGTGGTCAACGTGTTTGCCCTCGGTAACCTGCCGGACAGCGTCACCAAGGACTGGCTGAGCTACGGTTTTGCCGGGCTCAACCCGTTCATGAACGTGCAGTCCAACGGTCGCGCGCAACAGAACCTCGCCGGTATCGATGAAGTCCAGCGCGACAAGCGCACGGAGTATTCGAGCCTGCCGTGGAGCGAGCGCCCGGTGCAGGTCAAGGCTGGCAAGCAGACCTTTGACATGACCACCGATCGTAACGGCGTGCTGCGTCTGAATCTGCTCGATAGCCCGTTTGCCGAAAATGATCTCAATCATGTCGGCAAATTGCAGATCAGTGTCGAAGACGCCAAGGATGACGTGCACTCGGACTCTTCGCTGATGATCAGCAGTCATCTGCGTGGCAAGTTGCTGGAAGCGCACGGGCTGATCTACGACGATCTGGAAGAAGACGAAGTGAGCCAGTGGGTGCACCGGGTCAAACGTCTGTCGGAACTAGGTCTGGAAGAAGAAGCCAGTGAGCTGGAACAAAGCCTGATCGAACTGACGCGTAACGATCCTGAATTACAGACTGAGTTTCTCAAGTCGCTGACCAAGGATGCCGGGCGTCTGGTGGCGGATCCAGGGCCGAATTAAGGCCTATTAAAAGATCGCAGCCTGCGGCAGCTCCTACATGGGAACGCATTTCTCTGTAGGAGCTGCCGCAGGCTGCGATCTTTTGCTTTTAACGGACTACCGCTCAAACAACTCCATCTGCTCAAACCCGCCGCGCAAATCCTCCAGCCTTACCCCAACCCCCAACAACCGCACCGGTTTGCCGCCGCGATTGAACGCCTGCGTCAGCATCAACTGATAACTACCCAGATCCCGCCCTGCCCCGGCCTGCTCCAGCGTCGTCTGGGTGAAATCATGAAACTTCACTTTGACGAACGGCTTGCCCGGTCGATAACTGCTGTCGATCCGCGCCATACGGGTTTTCAAGGTTTCCAGCAGCTCAGGCAATTTATCCAGGCAACTGCGAAGGTCCGGCAGATCAACATCGTAGGTATTTTCCACGCTGATTGACTGACGCCGGCTGTCGTTGTGCACCAGCCGGTCATCGATCCCACGGGCGAGGCTCCACAGTCGCTCGCCAAAGCTGCCGAATTCACGCACCAGGGCCAATTTGTCCCATTCGCGCAACTGTGAGCAATCGACAATGCCGAGCTTGCCCAATTTGTCGGCGGTGACCTTGCCGACACCGTGCAATTTGCTCACCGGCAAGCCACTGACGAAGTCCTCCACCTGGTCTGGCGTAATAACGAACAGTCCATTGGGCTTTTTCCAGTCGCTGGCGATTTTGGCCAGAAACTTGTTCGGCGCCACACCCGCAGACACGGTGATGTGCAATTGATTAGAGACCCGGCGACGGATGTCCTGAGCGATGCGCGTGGCACTGCCGCCGAAATGCGCGCTGTCCGAGACATCCAGATATGCCTCATCAAGCGACAGCGGCTCGATCAGGTCGGTGTAATCGCTGAAAATCGTGTGTATTTCTTTCGAGGCTTCACGATAGGCGTCCATGCGTGGCTTGACGATGGTCAGGTCCGGACACAATTTCAAGGCGTGCCCCGAAGCCATCGCCGAACGCACGCCATAAGCGCGCGCTTCATAGTTGCAGGTGGCGATCACCCCGCGCCGATCAGCCGAACCACCCACCGCCAGCGGCTTGCCGGCCAGACGCGGGTCATCGCGCATCTCGATGGCGGCGTAGAAACAGTCGCAGTCAATGTGGATGATTTTTCGCTGAGTCATGTCAGAAAAGGAAACGTGGCGAACCGGATCGGCAGTATCTCACTGACACCTGTATATAGCACCAGTGGTATGAATGTTCTTTCCATGCGGTAGGAAATGTCCGTTGAATTTATTTTCTCAATCGACGAGCGGCCTTCAATAGAGCTGAAAGCCTTGCCCCACCTGCCCTGCAGCGGGAAAAACACCCGATAAAAAACGCTAACCGATTGAACCTCAACAGATTTTATCCAGATTGCGGGTTGACACCCCAGCGTTCCTCTGTAGAATGCCGACACACAGACGCGGGATGGAGCAGTCTGGTAGCTCGTCGGGCTCATAACCCGAAGGTCGTCGGTTCAAATCCGGCTCCCGCAACCAAACATCAAAAAAGGCTACTCGAAAGAGTGGCCTTTTTTGTGCGCGCCTGTTTTGTCGATTGCCTCTTCTTATAAAGAGGTGATCGCCAAACAGGAATTCGTTGCATTTCCGAAACTTAACGCTCGACCTGCGACCGTTTGACGCGATTGCACACTTATTTGACCCTTTGCGGGATTAGCGGTTGACACTCCGTCGTTCGTCTGTAGAATGCCGCCACACAGACGCGGGATGGAGCAGTCTGGTAGCTCGTCGGGCTCATAACCCGAAGGTCGTCGGTTCAAATCCGGCTCCCGCAACCAAACATCAAAAAAGGCTACTCGAAAGAGTGGCCTTTTTTGTATCTGTTGAAAAAGTCCTTTCGCAACAATGATCTGTCACTGTGCAGTGAACCGCTTGGGATCTTCAGAAGTCCTCACTTGCGACTATGCTTGAGTCGCAGGCAAGGCGTCTGCAATCCAGGAACTGCCCTCGCCGATACCCGGTGAGAGGCGTAGTATTTTGTGATTATTTTTTTCTACAGGGATTGGTTACTTGGCTGGATACCTCCATCCTGTCGCGCACAATCCAAGAGGTGATTGATGCGCGCCAACTCGTCTGATCCACAAGACACCGTCACAGCGGAACATCCGATCAAACCCGAGCGTTTGCGCTTGCTGGATCGGTTGAGCAAATACCGGCAACCAATTGGTCTGGCGGTGACTTTGCTGTTGTTCGCGATTGCGCTGATTGCCTGTCGTCATCTGCTTGCCGAACTCGATCTCGATGCATTGCACGACTCGATTCTCGACGTGCCGAAACCCGCCCTGCTCGGTGCCTTCGGTGCAACCGTGGTCGGCTTCATCATTCTGCTCGGCTATGAATGGTCGGCCAGCCGCTATGCCGGCGTGACCTTGCCGCCGCGCACATTGGCGCTGGGCGGCTTCACCGCGTTTGCGATTGGCAATGCGATCGGTCTGTCGCTACTGTCCGGCGGTTCGGTGCGCTACCGTTTATATGCACGCCTGGGTCTGGGGGCGTCGGAAGTCGCGCACATGACCTTGTTCGCCAGTCTGTCGCTGGGTTGCGCCTTGCCGCCGCTGGCTGCAATGGCAACGCTGAGCGACCTGCCTGCTGCCTCTCAAGCCCTGGGTTTGTCCGAAGGTCTGCTCGGCACAGTCGCCGCTGTCGTGCTGGCGCTTGGCGCAGTACTGGCTATCGGCATCTACCGTCGGCGCCTGCCGGAACAACCGTTGCGCGACAATCTGCTGGTCAGGGTTGGCCGCCGCACGCTGCGCTTGCCGGGGCGTCGCCTGACTTTCTTGCAGCTGATCATTACCGCCCTCGACGTTGCGGCTGCCGCCACTGTCCTTTATCTGTTGCTGCCGGAAGCGCCGCCGTTTGGTGCATTCCTGCTGGTGTATCTGCTGGCACTGGCTGCCGGCGTACTCAGCCATGTACCCGGTGGCGTCGGTGTATTCGAAGCGATTCTGCTGGCCGCGTTCGCCGACAAGCTCGGTGCCGCACCACTGGCCGCCGCTCTCCTGCTCTATCGTCTGATCTATGTGGTTCTGCCGCTGTTGGTCGCCTGCGTATTCCTGCTGATCAACGAAGGTCAGCGTCTGTTCCAGACTCAAACCATGCGCGCAGCCTCCGGTCTGGCGGCACCGATTCTGGCAGTGCTGGTGTTCTTGTCCGGCGTGGTGTTGCTGTTTTCCGGGGCGACTCCGGAAATCGATACGCGCCTGGAACACATCGGCTTTCTGATTCCGCATCGTCTGGTCGACGCCTCGCACTTCGGCGCCAGCCTGATCGGCGTGCTCTGCCTGATGCTCGCTCAAGGCCTGCGCCGTCGCCTGTCGGCGGCGTGGATGCTCACCACCATTCTGTTGCTGGTCGGCGCCCTGCTCTCACTGCTTAAAGGCTTCGACTGGGAAGAAGCGACGCTGATGACCCTCACCGCAGCCTTGCTCGGTGTGTTCCGTCGCTCGTTTTATCGCCCGAGCCGCCTGACCGAACTGCCGTTCTCGCCGTTGTATCTGGTGGCCAGCCTCTGTGTGCTGGGCGCTTCGACGTGGCTGTTGCTGTTTGCCTATCAAGACGTACCTTACAGCCATCAACTGTGGTGGCAGTTCACGCTTGATGCTGACGCGCCACGTGGCCTGCGTTCGCTGCTCGGTGCCGCTGTGCTGTTGCTGGTGATCGCGCTGACCTGGCTGCTGCGCACCGCGCGCCCGGTCATTCACTTGCCGACGCCGGACGAACTCGATCGCGCGGCGAAGATTCTGATGGCCTCGTCACAACCCGACGGTGGCCTCGCGCTAACCGGTGACAAGGCGTTGCTGTTTCACCAGAACGACGAAGCCTTCCTGATGTACGCACGCCGTGGCCGCAGCCTGGTGGCGCTGTACGACCCGATCGGCCCTGGCCAGCAACGCGCCGAGATGATCTGGCAGTTCCGCGACCTCTGCGACATTCACCATGCCCGCCCGGTGTTCTATCAGGTGCGCGCGGAGAACCTGCCGTACTACATGGACATCGGCCTGACCGCGATCAAATTGGGCGAAGAAGCCCGAGTCGACCTGCACCGCTTTGACCTGGAAGCCAAGGGCAAAGAGATGAAGGATCTGCGCTACACCTGGAACCGTGGCACCCGCGACGGCTTGTCGCTGGAGATTCACGAGCCGGGTCAGGCGCCGATGGATGAGCTGAAAGTGATTTCCGATGCGTGGCTGACCGGCAAGAACGTGCGTGAGAAAGGCTTCTCCCTCGGCCGTTTCAGCGACGAATACCTGAAGCATTTCCGCATCGCGGTGATTCGCTTCGAAGGTCGCCCGGTGGCATTCGCCAACCTGCTCGAGACTTACAGCCACGACCTGGCCAGTCTCGACCTGATGCGCGCGCACCCGGACGCCCCCAAGCTGACCATGGAATTCATGATGGTCGGCCTGATTCAACACTATAAGAGTCACGGATACGCGCGCTTCAGCCTGGGCATGGTGCCGTTGTCGGGGTTGCAACCCCGGCGTGGTGCACCGCTGACCCAGCGTCTGGGCTCGATGGTTTTCCGCCGTGGTGAGCAGCTGTACAACTTCCAAGGCTTGCGCCGCTTCAAAGACAAGTTCCAGCCTGACTGGGAACCCCGTTATATGGCCGTGCCCGCCGGACTCGATCCGCTGGTGGCGCTGGCCGACACTGCTGCCCTGATCGCGGGCGGCTTGACTGGATTGGTGAAACGCTGATGATTCAACGCTCCCTGAAGTACATCCTGGCCGCACTGATCGTGCTGGCCGTGATTGCCGGCGGCGGTTTCTGGTACCTCAAACGTCCGGCACCGGAACCGACCGTCGAACAGCTCAACCCGGCCGATGGCGCCGCCATGACCCGCGTCATTCCCGGCACCAAGCCCAAGGCGCAGGTGCTGGTAGCCGTCAACGACGACCAGAAACTCTCTGAAAAACAACTGACCACCCTGAGCCGCAGCGCCTCGGCGCAGATCGTTCAGGTGATTCTGCCGAAAGACTGCCTGCTGCAAAGCCGCGCCCTGCAATCGGGCCTGCGTGAACTGAATGGCCCGGCCACTCTGGTCAGCGGCATCGGCCCGGGCGCTGTGCTGGCCTGGCGCTGGTTGGCTGAACAGAAAGACGACAAGGCCCAAGCCATTTCCGTGGATCTGGCCCTGGAAAAAGGTGGCTGCACCCACCTGCTGCCGAAATCCGCCGCCCACGGCCACTGGCTGGCAGCCTGGAACGACAACCCGGACGACGCCAGCGCAGGTTTCGTGCGCGACCAACCGAACGCCGAAACCAGCATCAGCGACTACGACATCAACCTGCCGCAAGTGCTGAACAACGAACTGCGCAAGATCCTCGTCGGCGGCGACAAGGCCAACGGCGGTCTGGCGATTCCGGTGGTTGAAGTGCCGGCCGGTCAGGCCAAAGACACCGTGACCCTGTTCCTCTCCGGAGACGGCGGCTGGCGCGATCTCGACCGCGACGTGGCGGGCGAGATGGCCAAGATCGGCTACCCGGTCGTCGGCATCGACACCCTGCGCTACTACTGGCAGCACAAGAGCCCGGAGCAAAGCGCACTGGACCTGACTGAGCTGATGCAACACTACCGGCAGAAATGGGGCACCAAGCGCTTCATCCTCACCGGTTATTCGTTCGGTGCTGACGTATTGCCAGCGATCTATAACCGCCTGCCAGACACCGAGCAGCAACGCGTCGACGCAATCATCCTGCTGGCCTTCGCCCGCACCGGCAGCTTCGAAATCGAAGTCGAAGGCTGGCTGGGCAACGCCGGCAAAGAAGCCGCCACCGGCCCGGAAATGGCCAAACTGCCAGCGGCGAAGGTTGTGTGCATCTATGGTGAAGAAGAGACCGATGAAAGTGGCTGCACCGACAAGACGGCAGTCGGCGAGGCGGTGAAACTGCCTGGCGGCCACCACTTCGACGAGAACTACCCGGCGCTGGCCAAGCGTCTGGTGGACTTGATCGAGAAGCGTCAGAGCAAGGACTCGGTCGCCGAAGAGTGATCTGAGCCACGCCCATAAAAAGCCCCCGCAACTTCGCAGTTGCGGGGGCTTTTTACATCTCGGACGATGAACCCACTCCCCTGTAGGAGTGAGCCTGCTCGCGATAGCGGAGTATCAGCCACCTATTTGCCAACTGACACACCGCTATCGCGAGCAGGCTCACTCCTACATGGGAATTGCGCTGGACTCAAATAATCGTTAGTCCCGGCAAGCGTATCTTGCTCGCATATCGTCATGACTGATCGCTTGAGCCGGATCGAGGTTGATCAATCGTTCCATCGCTTCGGCTTCAATTCGAAGGTTCTCGAGATCATCATGCTTTTCTTGTTCCGATGATGCCGTCATACCTGCCTCGCTCATTTGCACACGCCAGTTCGTGTCAGACGTTTAGTATCGTTTACTTCCAGTCTCGCAATATCAGATGACGCCCACAGACCTTGTAGGCAAACTCCGAAACTCGTGTTTGGACGCTTTGCCGCTCTGTTGCGCTGTTTTTTGACGGGATACTCTCCGGACGTCGCTGACCCATTCAGCGATCGGGTGTGGTAACCCGGTCAGGCAAAGTGCAACAGTGCCTCCATCACGACATCAGGCGTTCTTTTACGCCTGTAATTCACTGTCATGGCAGCTGTACGTGGGAGACCTTCGGGTCTGCCGGTTTCTTTGCTCTCCCGGTTTACCACCCTGCGTACAGCTGCCACCCATTCGTGTGGTAACGAATGAGGCAGTTCCTCGTTTTAGGGAGTAAAACAATGAGCAAAGAAATTCCGTCAACGCCTTCAGACCTTACAACCATCGGCTTCACCCCTTTCCTCTACAACGCGGATCAAGCGTTCTTCAATGTCCGCGCCAGCATCCCGATCATCGATGCCTTGTCCCAATCCTCCGACCTGCTATCCCTCGCCAAATCCTTCGCCGAGGATGCTGCCTTCATCAGAGACACCGACCGCCATGCCTGGGCTGCGCATTACCTGACCATGATGGGCAAAGCCTTGATTGATGATGTGATCCAAGCGCTGATCCCACGACCTGCTCGCACAAAGACCGAATCCGAAGAAGAATTGCCTGAAAGCCACTAACACCACAGAACCCTTGCTCGCGAATGCGGTGGATCAGCCACCACATGTCTCGACTGACACTCAGCCTTCGCGAGCAAGCTCGCTCCCACAGGGGATTTGTGGTGGATTTGAGGTTTATCAGCGGACACAAAAAAGCCCCCGCCAGCCACTAGGCCGACGGGGGCTTTTCATTTGAGGTCAGGCTTACATCTCCACCTGCGTCCCCAACTCAATCACCCGGTTCAGCGGCAAATTAAAGAACCGCAAATTCCCATTGGCATTCTTCAACATGAACGCAAACAACGCCTCACGCCAACGCGCCATGCCCTCAAGCTTCGAGGCAATCACCGTTTCCCGGCTGAGGAAGTAGGTCGTGCGCATCGGACTGAAATCCAGATCATCCAGATGACACAGCTTCAGCGCCTGCGGCACGTCCGGTTCGTCGGTGAAGCCGAAGTGCAGGATCACCCGGAAGAAGCCCTCTCCGTGCGCTTCGACCTCGAAACGTCGCGATGGCGGTACGCGCGGGATGTCTTCGTAGACCACCGTCAGCAACACCACTTGCTCATGCAGCACCTGGTTATGCAGCAGGTTGTGCAACAACGCATGCGGCACGGCGTCGGAGCGTGCGGTGAGGAACACCGCGGTGCCCTGCACCCGATGCGGTGGCTGCACACGGATGCTGCTGATGAAGATCGGCAGCGGCAGTGCGCCTTCGTCGAGGCGTTCGACCAGCAATTGCTTGCCGCGCTTCCACGTGGTCATCAGCACGAACAGGGCAATGCCGGCGATCACCGGGAAGGCACCGCCCTGCACGATCTTCGGCACGTTGGCGGCGAAGTACAGACCGTCCACCAGCAGGAAGCCGATCAGCACCGGCACGGCGAGGATCGGTGGCCATTTCCACAGCAGCAGCATCACTGCCGACACCAGAATGGTGGTCATCAGCATGGTGCCGGTCACTGCAACGCCGTAGGCCGAAGCCAGGGCGCCGGAGGATTCGAAACCGAGCACCAGCAAGACGACGCCGACCATCAGCGCCCAGTTCACCGCACCGATGTAGATCTGGCCCTGCTCATCGCTGGATGTGTGCTGGATGTACATGCGCGGGATGTAACCGAGCTGAATCGCCTGACGGGTCAGGGAGAATGCACCGGAAATCACCGCTTGCGAGGCAATCACCGTGGCCAGCGTCGACAGGCCGACCAACGGAATCAGCGCCCAGCTCGGCGCCAGCAGATAGAACGGGTTACGCGCCGCCTCCGGGTTTTCCAGCAACAAAGCGCCCTGACCGAAGTAATTGAGCACCAGCGCCGGCAACACCAGAATGAACCACGCGCGGGCAATCGGCTTGCGGCCAAAGTGGCCCATGTCGGCGTACAGCGCTTCGGCGCCGGTCAGCGCCAGCACCACCGCGCCGAGGATTGCCACGCCCATGCCTGGGTGCACGGTGAAGAAACGCACCGCCCACGCAGGATTCATCGCATGCAGCACTTCCGGCGTGTGGCTGATGCCATACACACCGAGGGCGCCGAGGACGAGGAACCAGGTGACCATGATCGGCCCGAACAGGATGCCGATTCGTGCGGTGCCATGGCTCTGGATCAGGAACAATCCAACCAGCACCACCAGCGACAGCGGCACGACCCAATGGTCGATGCCATCAAACGCCAACCCCAGACCTTCAATCGCCGACAAAACGGAAATCGCCGGGGTGATCATGCTGTCGCCATAAAACAGCGCCGCGCCGATCAGCCCGCAAACCACCAGCAACGACCGCAACTTCTTGCGATGCCCCGCCGCGCGCCGCGCCAGTGCGGTGAGCGCCATGATGCCGCCCTCGCCCTGGTTGTCGGCGCGCAGCACGAACATCATGTATTTGATCGACACGACCCAGATCAGCGACCAGAAGATCAACGACAGAATACCCAGCACGCCGTCGTGGTTGACCGGTACGCCGTAAGCGCCGGAAAACACTTCTTTGAGGGTGTACAACGGGCTCGTGCCGATGTCGCCGTAAACCACCCCGACCGCCGCGACCAGCATACTCAGCGGCTTGCTGGCCGAACCCTCGGCGCCTGCCGCATGACTACTTGCCTGACCCATCCAACACTCCTACTTCTCAGAACCGGCTTCTTTGAATGAAGCACTATGCTTTGTGGTGCAGCATGCGCTGTTTTACCTGTTGTTACAGACGTTTTGTTGACTGTAAAAAATTGGTAAAGCTCAACGGCGCGAAGCATAGCGCAGCACTCGTCGTATTTCCCTGCATAAAGCTGGTCAAGTGCGTTGCCCGCCGCTAGAATTGCGCACTTTTTGATCAGAGGCGCGCCCTAAGCGCCCGTCCGTCGGCTTTCGCACCAAGAAAGCGATGTCACAAAATACCGAGGTTAGACATGTCCACCACTCCTGCGCCGACCAATCCAAAGGTTGGCTTTGTATCTCTGGGTTGCCCGAAAGCACTGGTCGACTCCGAGCGCATCCTGACCCAGCTGCGCATGGAAGGCTATGACGTGGTGTCCACCTATCAGGACGCCGACGTAGTCGTGGTCAACACCTGCGGTTTCATCGATTCGGCCAAGGCTGAGTCTTTGGAAGTGATCGGCGAAGCGATCAAGGAAAACGGTAAGGTCATCGTTACCGGTTGCATGGGCGTGGAAGAAGGCAACATCCGCAACGTACACCCGAGCGTGCTGGCCGTGACCGGTCCGCAGCAGTACGAGCAAGTGGTCAACGCCGTGCACGAAGTGGTGCCGCCGCGTAAAGATCACAACCCGCTGATCGACCTGGTGCCGCCGCAAGGCATCAAGCTGACCCCGCGCCACTACGCTTATCTGAAGATTTCCGAAGGCTGCAACCACAGCTGCTCGTTCTGCATCATCCCGTCGATGCGCGGCAAACTGGTCAGCCGTCCGGTCGGAGACGTATTGGACGAAGCTCAGCGTCTGGTCAAATCCGGCGTTAAAGAGCTGCTGGTCATTTCGCAAGACACCAGCGCTTATGGCGTTGACGTGAAATACCGCACCGGCTTCTGGAACGGCGCGCCGGTGAAAACCCGCATGACCGAGCTCTGCGAAGCCCTGAGCACCCTCGGCGTCTGGGTGCGTCTGCACTACGTTTACCCGTACCCGCACGTCGACGAGCTGATCCCGCTGATGGCCGCCGGCAAGATCCTGCCGTACCTGGACATCCCGTTCCAGCACGCCAGCCCGAAAGTGTTGAAGTCGATGAAACGCCCGGCGTTCGAAGACAAGACCCTGGCGCGGATCAAGAACTGGCGCGAAATCTGCCCGGACCTGATCATCCGTTCGACCTTCATCGTCGGCTTCCCGGGCGAAACCGAAGAAGACTTCCAGTACCTGCTGAACTGGCTGACCGAAGCGCAGCTCGACCGCGTTGGCTGCTTCCAGTACTCGCCGGTAGACGGCGCGCCGGCCAATGATCTGGATCTGGAGATCGTACCGGACGACGTCAAGCAGGATCGTTGGGATCGCTTCATGGCGCACCAGCAAGCGATCAGCTCGGCGCGTCTGCAAATGCGTATTGGCCGTGAGATCGAAGTGCTGGTCGACGAAGTTGATGAGCAAGGCGCGGTTGGCCGCTGCTTCTTCGATGCGCCGGAAATCGATGGCAATGTGTTTATCGATAACGGCAGCAATTTGAAGCCGGGTGACAAGGTCTGGTGCAAGGTGACTGATGCTGACGAATACGATTTGTGGGCTGAGCAGATCTGATCTGAAGATCAAAAGCCCCTCACCCTAACCCTCTCCCTGAGGGAGAGGGGACTGATTGAGTTGTTCTTGCGAGCTGCGCCGACCTGAACGTTCGAGTCGAACTCAGGTTTTGAAAAGCATGAAGATCTGCTCCCTTCCCCCTCGCCCCTTCCCAGAGGGAGCGGGGACTGATCGACTTGTTCTTGCGTGCTGCACCGACCTGAAAGTTCGCGTCGTGCTCAGGTTTTGAACAGCACGAAGATCTGCTCCCTTCCCCCTCGCCCCCTTGGGGGAGAGGGTTGGGGTGAGGGGGAGAGATCTTGCTGGCGACAGAAGTATCCAGCCAGACCCCCGCAACAAATACAAAAAGCCCCACTCTTTTTACAAGATGCGGGGCTTTTTTACGGCTATCGTTTAGCGGGGGACGGACTCCCTTGAAACGGACAAGAGGCAGACGGGCATGCGTCACCATTCGGTCATCCACACGCCGAAACTCAGCGATTATCAGGAACTGACCCGGGTCTGGGAGGCCTCGGTCCGTGCGACCCATGATTTTCTGCCGGACAGCTATATCGAGCTGCTGCGTAATCTGGTGCTCACCCGTTATCTGGATGCAGTGATGTTGATTTGCACCAAGGACGCCAATCAGCGCATCACCGGGTTTGCCGGTGTCGCGGCAGGCAAGATTGAAATGCTGTTCATCGATCCCGACCACCGCGGTAAGGGTTTGGGCAAGAGGCTGCTCAACTACGCGATGCAGCATCTGAATGCCGATGAACTCGACGTCAACGAGCAGAACCCGCAGGCGCTGGGGTTCTACTTCAAGCAAGGTTTCGAGGTGATCGGCCGCTCGGAGGTGGATGGCATGGGCCAGCCGTATCCGTTGTTGCATATGCGGTTGCGTCAGAACCAGCAGCGCTCCAGTAACGGCTGACACACCATAAAACCCTGTGGGAGCTGGCTTGCCAGCGATGCAGGCGCCGCGGTCTGCAAGAAATACCGAGGTGATGCCATCGCTGGCAAGCCAGCTCCCACAGGGAATACGGACACCGTGAAAATGGAACCGGGCTTAACCGGCGCCACACAGGTACAATGCCCACCCCTTTTTTGTTACGGCCCTGTCATGACTGACCCGATTCGCCTCTCCAAACGCCTCATCGAACTGGTCGGTTGCTCCCGCCGGGAGGCCGAGCTGTTCATTGAGGGCGGCTGGGTCACCGTGGACGGCGAAGTGATTGACGAGCCGCAATTCAAGGTCGGCGACCAGAAGGTCGAGCTCGATAAAGACGCCAAGGCCACCGCGCCGGAGCCGGTGACCATCCTGCTCAACGCCCCTGCCGGCATGGACGTCGAGACCGCCATGCAGTCGCTCAGCGCCGAAACCCTCAGCGAAGAACACCGCTTCAGCAAGCGCCCTCTACGCGGGCACTTCCTGCGCCTGACCGCCAGTGCCGATCTGCAAGCCAAGGCCAGCGGTCTGCTGGTGTTCACTCAGGACTGGAAAATCCTGCGCAAACTCACCGCCGACGCCGCGAAGATCGAGCAGGAATATGTGGTCGAGGTCGAAGGTGACATGGTCGCCCACGGCCTCAACCGTTTGCAGCACGGCCTGACCCACAAGGGCAAGGAACTGCCACCGGTCAAGGCCAGCTGGCAGAACGAAAACCGCCTGCGCTTCGCCATGAAGAACCCGCAGCCGGGGATCATCGCCCAGTTCTGCGAAGCGGTCGGCCTGAAGGTCATCGGCATCCGCCGCATCCGCATCGGCGGCGTCTCGATCGGCAAAGTCCCGGTCGGCCAATGGCGCTACCTGTCCGGCAAAGAGAAGTTCTAATACTTCCACTGCCGCCACACATTCCGGCAGCGCGCCTGCGTGCTGCCCACAACGCTTATCAGGATTACTCACATGATTCATAACGACGTATTGCGCAGCGTGCGCTACATGCTCGACATCAGCGACAAGAAGGTTGTCGAGATCATCAAGCTCGGCGGCATGGAAGTCGCACTCGCCGACGTGGTGACCTGGCTCGACAAGAAAGAAGAAGACGAAGAAGGCTTCGTGCGCTGCCCGGACGAAGTCATCGCGCACTTCCTCGACGGTCTGGTGATCTTCAAGCGTGGCAAGGACGAAAGCCGTCCGCCGCAGCCGATCGAAGTGCCGGTGACCAACAACATCATCCTGAAAAAGCTGCGCGTGGCCTTCGAACTGAAAGAAGACGACATGCACGCGATCCTCAAGGCCGCCGAGTTCCCGGTGTCCAAGCCTGAACTGAGCGCGCTGTTCCGCAAGGTCGGCCACACCAACTATCGCCCGTGCGGCGACCAGTTGCTGCGCAACTTCCTCAAGGGCCTGACCCTGCGCGTTCGCCCGGCCTGACCCCTTCTGCGGTGGCGACTGATGGTCGCCGCCGCAACGCATGACCGCTCATTCCCTCCGAAAATAGTGGCTCCGCTTTTCGCGGCTGACGACTAGGGTGTATTGATCCCTAATCCTCAGGACTCGCCATGCATCCGTATTTCTCCCTGCAAGGCCGCACCGCTCTGGTGACCGGCGGCACCCGTGGTATCGGCAAAATGATCGCCAAAGCCTTTGTCGAGGCTGGCGCGCGTGTCTACGTCTGCTCGCGCGATGCCGAAGCGTGCCATCAAACGGCTGAAGAACTCAGCGCCTTGGGCAAATGCCACGGCGTGGCGGCGAATCTGGCGACGGAAGAAGGCGTGCAGGAACTGGCTGCACGACTGGGCGAGCAGATCACGCATCTGGATATTCTGGTGAACAACGCCGGCACCACGTGGGGCGCGCCGCTGGAGAGTTACCCGGTCAAAGGCTGGGAGAAGGTCATGCAGCTCAACGTGACCTCGGTGTTCAGCTGCATCCAGCAGTTTCTGCCGTTGTTGCGCAAGGCCGGGTCGGCGTCGAATCCGGCGCGGATTATCAATATTGGTTCGGTGGCAGGAATTTCTTCGTTTGGCGAACAGGCGTATGCCTATGGGCCGAGTAAAGCGGCCCTGCATCAGTTGTCGCGAATTCTGGCACGGGAGCTGGTGAGCCAGCACATCAACGTCAACGTGATCGCGCCGGGGCGGTTTCCGAGCAAGATGACGCAGCATATTGGCAATGATCAGCAGGCGTTGGCTGAGGATACGGCGCTGATTCCGATGAAGCGTTGGGGGCGTGAAGAGGAAATGGCGGCGTTGGCGATCAGTCTGGCGAGTACGGCCGGGGCTTATATGACCGGGAATATCATTCCGCTGGATGGTGGGTTCAGTCTCTGAGATCGGCGGTGCGGCTATCGCTGGCTAGCCAGCTCCCATAGGTTTTGTGGTGTGCACAAATGATGCGAACGCCCGAGAACCTTGTGGGAGCTGGCTTGCCAGCGATGGCGTCCGCCCGACCCCCACCAGACTTTAGGGCTGCCGGGTTATCATGCCCACCCTGCCCCCGCTTCGAATGCAAACCATGACTTACAGCGTCTCCCCCATCGGCTTCGTGCGCTCCTGCTTCAAGGAGAAATTCGCCATCCCCCGTCAACCGCAACTGGCCCCCGCCGCACGTGGCGTGCTGGAGCTGGTGGCGCCGTTTGATCAGGGTGACGCGGTGCAAGGGCTGGAGCAGGTCAGCCATGTCTGGCTGCTATTTCTGTTCCACCAGGCACTTGAAGACAAACCGCGCCTGAAAGTCCGCCCACCACGCCTGGGCGGCAACAAGTCCATGGGCGTGTTCGCCACCCGCGCGACTCACCGCCCCAACGGCATTGGCCAGTCGGTAGTGAAACTGGACAAGGTCGAAGCCAATCGCCTGTTCATTTCCGGGATCGACTTGCTCGACGGCACGCCGGTTCTCGACATCAAACCCTACGTGCCTTACGCCGACATCATTCCCGAGGCCGCCAACAGCATCGCCAGTGCGGCGCCGCAGCTGATTGACGTGCAGTGGACGGACTCAGCACTGAAACAAGCGCACACACACGCTCAGCGCCTCGACGAGCCGTTGGTTGAGTTGATTGAACAGTGCCTGGCTCAGGATCCGCGTCCGGCCTATCAAACCCCGGCGCCTGAACGCGAATATGGCGCGCAATTCTGGGATCTGGATGTGCGCTGGCATTACCCGACGCCTGAGCAGATCCGCGTGCTCGAAGTCATCCCCGCCACAGCCTGAGACCTCGGTCAATGTAGGAGCTGCCGAAGGCTGCGATCTTTTGATTTTGATCTTAAAAGCAAGATCAAAAGATCGCAGCCTTCGGCAGCTCCTACATGGATTGTGGCAGGCATGAAGGAAATGTTTCGGGCATAAAAAAGCCCCCATTGCCTGCAAAGGCAATGGGGGCTTTTTCAGTGGGGTTTACTTCTCGACGAACGCACGCTCGATCAGGTAATCACCCGGCTCGCGCATCCGCGCCGAGATCTTCAGGCCGAAGCTGTCGAGCACTTCGCTGGTCTCGTCGAGCATGCTCGGGCTGCCGCAGATCATCGCGCGGTCGTCCTGCGGGTTGATCGGTGGCAGACCGATGTCGCTGAACAGCTTGCCGCTGCGCATCAGGTCGGTCAGACGGCCCTGATTCTCGAAAGGCTCGCGGGTCACGGTCGGGTAGTAGATCAGCTTGTCACGCAGCGCTTCGCCGAAGAACTCGTTCTGCGGCAGGTGCTCGGTGATGAATTCGCGGTAGGCGACTTCGTTGACGTAACGCACACCGTGGACCAGGATCACTTTTTCAAAGCGCTCGTAGGTTTCCGGGTCCTGAATCACGCTCATGAACGGCGCCAGACCAGTGCCGGTGCTCAGCAGGTACAAGTGCTTGCCCGGGTTCAGGTCGTCGAGAACCAGGGTGCCGGTAGGCTTCTTCGAGATGATGATCTCGTCGCCTTCCTTCAAGTGCTGCAGCTGCGAGGTCAGCGGGCCGTCCTGCACCTTGATGCTGAAGAACTCCAGATGCTCTTCCCAGTTCGGGCTGGCGATCGAGTAAGCGCGCATAAGCGGGCGGCCATTGGGCTGTTGCAGGCCGATCATCACGAACTGACCGTTCTCGAAGCGCAGGCCCGGATCGCGGGTGCACTTGAAGCTGAACAGAGTGTCGTTCCAGTGATGAACACTGAGGACACGCTCGTGGTTCATGTTGCTCATGTACGTTTGACTCCTGGATATTGGGTCTGCGCTGGCTTTTGAAGGCGACGGTGCGCAATTGCATCGCATTCTAATAGCGACGACAATATCTGTTAACTGGATTATTAAGATAAGGGTTATCGGTTATATCGATATGCGATTTACTCTCCGTCAACTGCAAGTCTTCGTCGCCGTCGCCCAGCAGGAAAGCGTATCCCGTGCTGCGGGTCTGCTCAACCTCTCGCAGTCGGCTGCCAGCACCTCGATCACCGAACTCGAGCGCCAATCCAGCTGCCAGCTGTTCGATCGCGCCGGTAAGCGGCTAAGCCTCAACGCCCTCGGCAAACAACTGTTGCCACAAGCGGTGGCGCTGCTCGATCAGGCCAAGGAAATCGAAGACCTGCTCAACGGCAAATCCGGTTTCGGCTCGCTGTCGGTGGGCGCGACGCTGACCATCGGCAACTACCTGGCGACCCTGCTGATCGGCAGTTTCATGCAGCGCCACCCGGAAAGCCAAGTGAAGCTGCACGTGCAGAACACTGCCAATATCGTGCAACAAGTCGCCCACTACGAAATTGATCTGGGTCTGATCGAAGGCGATTGCAGCCACCCGGACATCGAAGTGCAGAGCTGGGTCGAAGATGAGCTGGTGGTGTTCTGCGCGCCGCAGCATCCGCTGGCCCAACGCGGCAGCGCGACCATGGAAGAGCTGACTCACGAAGCGTGGATTCTCCGCGAACAGGGTTCCGGCACGCGGCTGACCTTCGATCAGGCCATGCGTCACCATCGCAGTGCGCTGAATATCCGTCTGGAGCTGGAACACACCGAAGCGATCAAACGCGCGGTGGAATCAGGACTAGGGATTGGCTGCATCTCGCGGCTGGCGCTGCGTGATGCGTTCCGTCGCGGCAGTCTGGTGCCGGTGGAAACGCCGGATCTGGATCTGGCGCGACAGTTCTACTTCATCTGGCACAAACAGAAATATCAGACTTCTGCCATGCGCGAATTTCTCGATCTGTGCCGCGCTTTCACCGCCGGGGTGCAGCGCAGCGACGAGATCGTCTTGCCGACAATCGCTTAAAGCAGAATCACTGCCCACACCAGCGCGATCATGCTCAGTGCCACGAATTGCGCGGCGCTGCCCATGTCCTTGGCGTTCTTCGACAGCGGGTGCAGTTCCAGCGAGATGCGGTCGATGGCCGCTTCCACCGCCGAATTCAGCAACTCGACGATCAGCGCCAACAGGCACACGGCAATCAGCAAGGCCTGTTCGACACGGCTGACATTAAGGAAGAACGTCAGCGGAACCAGCACCACGTTCAGCAGTACCAGTTGGCGGAACGCCGCTTCACCAGTGAAAGCTGCGCGCAGGCCATCCAGCGAGTAACCGGAGGCATTGAGAATACGTTTCAGGCCGGTCTGGCCCTTGAAAGGTGACATAAAGTAGAAACCAACCAAAAAGGAGTGGGAAAGCTAGATCAACAAAAGTCAAAAAAGCGTGAAGACGCCAGCCATTATTGGCTCGGAATTGACTCAAGTTGTTGCAGCAGTAAAGCCGCTTGCGTGCGAGTGCGCACATTCAGCTTGCGAAAGATCGCCGTGACGTGGGCTTTGATGGTCGCTTCCGACACGCTCAGCTCATAGGCAATCTGCTTGTTCAGCAGGCCTTCGCAGACCATGGTCAGCACGCGGAACTGCTGCGGGGTCAGGCTGGCAAGGCCATCGCTGGCGGCCTTGGCTTCGTCGGAAACGGCAACGGCTTCGAACGCCTGTGGCGGCCAGAACACGTCGCCATCGAGCACTTTGCGCACCGCTTCCTGAATCACACTGAGGTCGCTGGACTTGGGAATGAAGCCACTGGCGCCAAACTCACGGGATTTAACCATCACCGACGCTTCTTCCTGCGCCGAAACCATCACCACTGGAATCTGCGGGTACTGGCCGCGCAGCATGACCAACCCGGAAAACCCGAAAGCGCCGGGCATGTTCAGATCCAGCAGGACCAGATCCCAGTCGGCTTTTTCGGTCAGGCGGGTTTCCAGTTCGGCGATGCTCGCCACTTCTACCAGACGTACTTCCGGGCCAAGGCCCAGCGTCACCGCTTGATGCAGGGCGCTACGAAACAGGGGGTGATCATCGGCAATCAGGATGTCGTATGTGGCCATTTTTCAAATGATCCTGTTTTTGATGGCAGACCCGGAGCATTCCGGTCTGGCCAAAGCAACTCAAGATGCCGCTTTCAAGCGATATCCACAGGGGCACGTTCAACGCCAATCAACAGCAAACACGGCGTTTCAAAACTTGGCCGCACCCTAAACGGCGCCAAGCATGCCCAGCGAAGACGGGGTGGTCAAGCAGCACGGCCGCTGGCTTGTACAGTATGGGCCACTATTGGGCCAACTCCGGCTGCGGCTTTCGTATATAGGGCAGCAACTCGGCGTGGGCCGGCGTCGACTCATTCATGTCCAGTTGCTGTTTGGCGCCGAGATAATGCTGGCTGAACACGTCGAAATAGGCGTCCAGCGCCGAGGCGGCGTCGCTGTCACCGGCGAGTTCCAGGCACAGCGCCGCGACTTCGGCGGTGCACAGGTGCTCGCTGCGGGTCGAGCGGCGCAAGCGGTAGCGCGAGAGTTTGTCGGGCAACAGGCTCAAGATCGGCAAACGATCGAAATACGGGCTCTTGCGGAAAATCTTTCGTGCTTCGGTCCAGGTGGCGTCGAGCAGAATGAACAGCGGGCGCTTGCTGCTATCGATCGCGACGGTGTTGGTCACTCGCGACGGCTCCACGTATTCACCGGGAAACACCAGATACGGCTGCCACTGGGGATCGTTGAGCAGCGCCAGCATCTGCGGATCAGGCTCGGTGCGCGACCAGATGAATGCGTGGTTATCGCGCACCACATCGGCAATCAGCCATCCCGTGTTGCTCGGCTTGAACACTTCCTTGCCGGTCATGATCAGGCACACGCCCGAACGGGTGTCGACACTCGGGCGCCAGGCGCACAGGCAATGGCTGATGATCACCCGACAATCGCGGCAGCGCTCGGAGCGAAAGCCACGTGCCTGAATCGGCTTGATGCCTTCGTCTTCACGCTGGTCGCGCAGACGGGCTACAGCGTTGGGGGCATGGTTCATCGCAGGCAGCGCCAGCAGACAGGGAAACTCGACACGAACAACACTCGGCAGGGCAATAAAGGCCGGCAGTTTACCAGAGCGACGGGCACAAGCCTGTACCCTCCCGACCGGCTCCCCTATAATTCGCCGCCACTGAACGCACAGTCACGTGGCTGGTCGAACCACCAGTCACTGAACCAGGAGAGTTTCATGCTGCGCCTTATCGTTCCCACCGCTGCCATTCTGCTGGCGTCGTCCTTCACCGCTCAGGCTGCTTCCCTGAGTGAGCAGAATCTGAACCGCGAGCTGCGCAACGTCGCCGCCCAGAGCAGCGTCGGCACGCCTCGGGCAATCAATGAAGACATTCTTGATCAGGGCTACACCGTTGAAGGCACGCAGTTGATCAATCACCTGAGCGTACAAAAGAGCCACGCCGACAAAATGCGCGCTGACCCCAAAGCCGTGTATTTCCAGTTGGGCGCCTCGGTGTGCAACAACCCGTCGTTTCGCAAGTTGATGGCCAAAGGCGCGATCATGCGTTACGACTTCACCGAAGTGAAAACCAACAAAGCGATCGGCTCCGCCAGCTACCAAGAATCGGATTGCCCGAAAGCCGGCCCGGCGAAGAAGAAGTAATCATCGAGAATTGGCGCGCCGCTGTTCATCCTCGGCGCGCAATTCGGCCAGCAAGGCCTGTAGATAGTGTGAGCGGCGCTCGCCGCCAGCCAAGCGCCGGCAGCACTCCTCTTCGAGACTGAGATGATTGGTCTCGGCTGAAGCTTTCAACATTCGATACAGCTGCGTATCGATCTCCAGAATCACTCTGGCCATGTGTGCCGCCTCCTTGCCACCTGCAAATCCTTGAATCGCGTACACCGTGACGCAAAGCTGTCGTACGGCGCCTGTACGTTAGTTAATCAGAGGGATTGCCGCTCCGCGCACGTTCGGACGAGCGGTGAAGCAACGCGCGAAAAATCAACAACCGGTTGCCAGCCAGAACTTTGCAGCACAATGATCAAGTCAGCGCAAATGCGCACAAGGGTCTAGATTCAGTGTATTCCCGATCTTTTTTCAACGGCAGGAAAGGAACTGCCGATCATGTGTTTTTTGCAGCGCGGCACTGACGCCGCTCGTCAGGGCCATCCGCTCTGTGCAGAAGGAGACGTTGAATGCCTTACCAACCGAATGACCTCTTGAGTCGTCATTTTCAGGAAAGCGGCCCCGACCTCATCAGCAAGGTCGAAGAACAACTCAACCGTGTTTCCCCCAACAGCCCGAATATTCCTATCTACCGCGATATGATCCTGACCGTGTTGCGCATGGCCCAGGAAGATCACAACCGCTGGAACGCCAAGATCACCTTGCAAGCCCTGCGCGAACTGGAGCAGGCCTTTCGGGTACTGGAGCAATTCAAGGGCCGACGCAAAGTCACGGTGTTCGGCTCGGCGCGCACGCCGGTCGAACATCCGCTGTATGCCATGGCCCGCGAACTCGGTGCAGCCTTGACCCGCTCGGAAATGATGGTCATCACCGGCGCCGGGGGCGGCATCATGGCCGCTGCCCACGAAGGTGCCGGCCGCGATCACAGCCTCGGTTTCAACATCACCCTGCCCTTCGAACAGCATGCCAACCCGACCGTCGACGGCACCGGCAATCTGCTGCCGTTCCACTTCTTCTTCACCCGAAAACTGTTCTTCGTCAAAGAAGCCGATGCACTGGTTTTGTGCCCCGGCGGGTTCGGCACGCTGGATGAAGCGCTGGAAGTACTGACATTGATCCAGACCGGCAAAAGTCCATTGGTGCCGGTGGTGCTGCTGGATGTGCCGGGCGGTACATTCTGGCAGGGCGCGATGGACTTCATTCGCCAGCAACTGGAGGCCAACCGCTACATCCTGCCGACTGACATGAAGCTGATGCGATTGGTCTACAGCGTTGAAGAAGCCGTAGAACAGATCAACCAGTTCTATAGCAACTTCCACTCCAGCCGCTGGCTCAAGCGCCAATTCGTGATTCGCATGCATCACAAACTCAGTGATCAGGCGCTGGAGCACATGCAGGAAGCATTCGCCGATCTGTGCCTGAGTGACCAGTTTCATCAACACGACTATAGCGGTGAGGAACACGATGAAGCACAGTTCAGCCATCTGGCGCGGCTGGCCTTCGCCTTCAATGCCCGCACTCACGGGCGCCTGAGGGAGTTGATCGACTACATCAACCTGCCGGAAAACTGGGCTCATTCAAAACCGCAAACAGCGCAACGTTCGCGCGAACCCTCAAAAGTAATTTGAGGGCAAAAAAAAACGGCCCGCTATTTTCATAGCGGGCCGTTTTTTTTGAAGCAGTTTAATCGTCCATCCCTCGACCGCTGAACAAGCGGTTAATCATCTCCATCGAGAACCCTCGATACGCGAGGAACCGGCCTTGCTTGGCCCGTTCCTTCGCATCAATCGGTAAATGCCCGGAGAACTTGCGCTGCCACGTTTCCTGCAGTTGCTCCTGCCAACTGATACCGCTTTCGCGCAGGGCGAGTTCGATATCGGCGCGTTGCAAGCCGCGCTGGCTCAGCTCTTCACGAATCCGCAAAGGGCCGTAGCCGGAACGGGCACGGTAGGAAACAAAGCTTTCAAGGTAACGGGCTTCAGAAAGCAGCCCCTCTTCCGTCAAACGGTCGAGGGCTGTTTCGATCATTTCCGCCTCGGCGCCGCGCTGACGCAGTTTACGCGTCAGCTCGACTCGACCGTGCTCGCGGCGTGCGAGCAGGTCCATGGCGGTTCGCCGCACCGCGACGAGGGTATCGAGTACAAGTGTCATTCAACGACTTCAAACGTCGACATCGGCCTCAGCCATATCATCGACTTTGTCCTTGGCCAGCGAAGCCTTTACGTCTGCCGCTGGTGCCAGCAGCTTGTCACGCAGTTGTTTCTCAAGCTTGGCAGCGATTTCCGGATTGTCCGCGAGGAACTTGGCCGAGTTGGCCTTGCCCTGACCGATCTTGGTGCCTTCGTAGGCATACCAGGCGCCGGATTTCTCGACGAAACCGTGCAGCACACCCAGATCGATCATCTCACCGTTGAGGTAGATGCCTTTGCCGTAAAGAATCTGGAACTCGGCCTGACGGAACGGCGAAGCCACCTTGTTCTTCACGACCTTGACGCGGGTTTCGCTGCCGACCACTTCGTCGCCTTCCTTCACCGCGCCGGTACGGCGGATGTCGAGACGAACCGAAGCGTAGAACTTCAGTGCGTTACCACCGGTGGTGGTTTCCGGGCTACCGAACATCACGCCGATCTTCATGCGGATCTGGTTGATGAAGATCACCAGGCAGTTGGCGTTCTTGATGTTACCGGTGATTTTACGCAGCGCCTGGGACATCAGACGGGCTTGCAGGCCCACGTGCATGTCACCCATTTCGCCTTCGATTTCAGCCTTCGGTACCAGTGCTGCCACGGAGTCGACGATGATCACGTCAACGGCGTTGGAGCGAACCAGCATGTCGGTGATTTCCAGTGCCTGTTCGCCGGTGTCCGGCTGGGACACCAGCAGGTCGTCGACGTTGACGCCGAGCTTGCCGGCGTACTCAGGATCGAGGGCGTGTTCGGCGTCGACGAATGCGCAGGTCGCGCCGGCTTTTTGAGCCTGGGCGATCACGGACAGTGTCAGTGTGGTTTTACCGGAAGATTCAGGACCGTAGATTTCAACGATACGGCCTTTTGGCAGGCCGCCAATGCCGAGTGCGATGTCCAGACCCAGAGAGCCAGTGGAGATAGCCGGGATCGCCTGACGGTCTTGATCGCCCATACGCATCACGGCACCCTTGCCGAATTGACGTTCGATCTGACCCAGGGCCGCAGCCAAGGCTTTCTTCTTGTTGTCGTCCATTAAAGTCCTCACGTAATCAATAAGGCCTGACGGCCAACACCTGTATAAGTAGCCAGTATTATTCCACAGCGTTCGCGGATCGCCTACCCCTGATTTTCGATTTCTCGTGCCGCTAGTCGCAGGAGCCCCTCTAGCGCGGCCTTCACCGTTTGTCGGCGGACGTCATCGCGGTTGCCGGGGAAGTGCTGCACTTCAGTGGTCACGGTCTCGCCAACACCCCAGGCCAGCCACACCGTGCCGACCGGTTTGTTCGGCGAACCGCCGTCCGGCCCGGCCACACCGCTGACCGCCACGGCAAATCGCGCCAGGCTTTTCTCCTGAGCGCCACGCACCATCGCCTCGACGACCTCGCGACTGACTGCGCCCACCGACTCGAACAACTCGGTCGGCACATTCAATTGCTGGGTTTTCTGCCGATTGGAGTACGTGACGTAGCCCGCCTCGAACCACGCCGAACTGCCCGGGATCCGCGTAATGGCTTCGGCAATTCCGCCACCGGTACAGGATTCAGCAGTGGTGACGTGGGCATTGAGCAGTTGCAGACGTCGGCCAAGGTCGGCGGCCAGTTGAGTGATCTCTTTCACGGCGTGCTCCGGATCGTGTGGAATGCCTCCACCGTACACGAGCCGGTTGCGCTTTCAATACACAGACTCATTCAAAATGTTCGGGTGCGAGCGCTCTGACATACGCCTGACACGCCTGCAAGGCGATCAGTCCACGGTCGCCCGTATCGGTGATGGCGATAATTCTTTGAGCATGCGCCGGGTCAAGTCGGGCGCGTACGGTTGCATGATCCACGCCGCCGGGGCTGGCGGTGGCTGGCATGTTGCAGCCTGGGGTAGCGTCGCTGGCGTCGAGAAGGACTGACAGGCGCACATCAGCAGTGGCAAGACGATCGCGCAGGCGATCCTGATCACGTTGGGCATCGCTCAGCGCTCGGTAGTGGGTTTGTTCACTGGTCGCCAGCCGTTGCTCCAGCGCCAGGCGTTTATCCTGCTCGGCCTGTTGCGCGGTGGCGACGGTCTGCGTCAGTTGATTAAGCGTTTCGGCGTTTAACCGGGCCTGCTCGGCCAGTTGCCGGCCGTAGCGCCAGTCCTGAAACTGCCAAGCCCCGGCAAACGCGCCAGCGCCCAGCAACAGGATGCCGATCATTCGCCAGGGGATTGGCATAGCACCGCCCTCGCCCGCGCCCAGATTTCCAGGCGATCCTGCAACCCGTTCAACCCGCCGTTGATGCGCCGGGTGATGGTGTTGAACTCGTCGCGGTCGGCCAGTGCGTTCAAGCCTTTCTGCTCCCAGAACCATGCCGCG
Organism: Pseudomonas sp. VD-NE ins; assembly: GCF_031882575.1. NCBI lineage: Bacteria > Pseudomonadati > Pseudomonadota > Gammaproteobacteria > Pseudomonadales > Pseudomonadaceae > Pseudomonas > Pseudomonas sp. VD-NE ins. The sequence continues at coordinate 1,397,620 of NZ_CP134772.1, read as the reverse complement.
GATTCGGCAGCCCATTGCGGCTGTTCGAGCAGTTCGGGCAGGGACAGCAAACGCTCATCGCCGAACAGACCGAGGCTGCACTGGCGATAGTTCGAACGGCCAGTAATCTGGATCAACCCGCGCCCTCGGTATTTTTGCCCGTCGCCGTCAGCCTCCGGCGTGTTGCCCAGACGCAAGGCCAACGTACCCGTGTCGTACTTGCTCAGGTATTGGTTGTTGCCCAGTTCGCGCACGTAGCGCAATTGGCCCGACTCGTGGCCAACTTGCGCAAGGAACGCCGCGATACGTTTCGGCGAATCGATATGACGGCGCGCCATGGCACTGTTGAGTGCAGAAACAAAAACGCCCGCTTGGCTGCGGGCGTTGGGCATGATGTCGATAAGGTTGTTTTCAGTTAATTGCATAATGTTTGATCCTCCCTGGATATTGCCTCGATTGAATCACGGTTGACGGCCAATGCCCGTCAGCCATTTTTTTGCCAGAGTTTTCAGGGTGCTGTCCGGTGCAAGTTCTTCGGGCACGTCGAACACCCAACCGAGGGTACCGAAGTGGGCGGTCCAGTCGATTTGCGGTACCGGAGTGATTTCAGTGATGTCGACCCAGAGCAGATCCGGATGAAACATCTCGGCCATATTTCCGTCGGTGGAGAAGAGTTCGACCACAGTGTTCTGGGTGATGCGTGCGTAGGTTTTCATCAGGCGTACTCGTAGATGATCACGGCACCGGGAGCGCCTGCTGCGCCCGGTCTACCCGGCTGATTGGTTGTGTTAGCGATCCCGCCCGCGCCTGAACCATAACCGGAACCGGGGGCAGCCACACTCAATGCGACGCTACTCGCATAACCACCACTGCCAAGCGGTGAGTTTGCGCCATGCCCGGCAAGTGTTGATCCGGTGAGGCACATCCCTGGATTGCCGGCCGCACCTGCCGAATTGACAATGTTGCCGCCACTTGAGGTTTGGCTGGGAAAACCACCTACATACAAGCCGAATCCAGGAAGCGTGAGCGGAGAATTCCAGGGAGACCCGCCACCACCGGTGGCCGTAACCAATGAACCCAGCGAACTGGTACCGCCACTTCCTCCGCCTGTGCCGACAACCCCCGCCGCGCCCCCAGCCCCCACGGTAATGATTTGGCTCTGCCCGATCGCGGCAGATGATAACCAGGCTTGTGCGTAGCTACCGGAAGCGCCACCGCCTGTAAGGGAAACCTGGGTAGAGTTGGTCGCACCGATTCCCGAGCTGCCACCACCTCCGCCGACGATGGTGACCCATACGTTCTTCATTCCCACTGCTGGCACATAGATGCCGGACGCGGTAAATGTCCTGATCCCCAAGAGCCGGCCACTTGCAGCATTGCCACCACTCGCATACACCAGCACCCAACTATCCAGTGCTGCGCTGTACACCACCGAACACACACTACCGCCGACAATCTCGGCAGGGCGCAACGCACTCGCTGCAAGACTGACCAGTGGCTTGGGCATCAAGCCGTTCGGTGCAAACGTACTCGCCCCGCTATTGGCATTACCGGCAGTAAAGCGCAGCGCCAAGCCGTCCTTCAATGCGGTGACGGCAGGCACATAATTGGCCATGTAGAGATTGGCCGCGCCGATGTCAGTGGCATGTTTGTCTTCACCTGCCTGACTGAGTTTTTTCACCGCTTGCAACAACTGGGTTGCATCGGCTTCGCTCGGCTCAAGGCCGGCGGATTTGACGACGCTCAACAGCTCGTCGGTAACGCTGTTGCCCCAGGTCGCCGGGATCAGGGATCCGGGCAATCCTGCGACGACGTCTTCGTTAACGAACTTGCCGTTCACCAGCCCTACGCTGGGAACGCTTTTTGGATAGTCCATGTCGATTCCTCAGCCATTGGCCTGTAGCAAACCATCAAGCCAGTCAGGTTCGACAGGGCGCGAGCGGGCATCGGGGAAGTCCGGATGATTGGGCCAGTCGCGCAGAGCCTGCCGATAGGCGAGCAGTTGTTTGATCTCTTCGGCGCGCAGGGTTGTGCCCTCACCCACTTCAAGCTCTTCAGCATCGCGGAACACCAACCATTGGGTGTTTTGAAGCACCTGGTTGCGCCATGCGCGTTCACGGTTGGCCAGCGCAATCGGGGAATTGAGAGGATCGGTCAACACAGGCTGGCCAGAGTGACTGGCGCTGATGACTTTTCCGGCAGCTTGTCCCGCAAACAGTTCGGCGTATTGCGCTTCGGTGATTTCCACCGCCCCTTCAGGCACTTCGGGAAGTGCGCTGTCGACCCGATCAAAGCCCAGGGTTTGTGCGTAAAAGTAAATAGACATCGTTAATACCCCCAAACCAGAATTCGACCGGAAACGCCTGGTCCTGGTCTTACAGTTGTTCCGTCAGCCACCCTGACGCGTGCAACGGCTACAGAAGTGGATGATGCGGACGTATCGAACCCCCAGATTGTCCCGGTGCTGGAAACCCAGGCGCCGGGATAAGCCTCATTGGCCACGCCACCAAGGACTGCATTAGGAAATCTGATGGGCAGTGACAGACTCATGGTTGCATTGACGTCAGATGCGCCGATCAACCACTGCACGATCAAACCACTGGGAAATTTTTGATAGCCGAATTGAGTGCTTGGATTGAGTTGGGCCGCAAACGCCGAGTACTTCAACGCAGCAGTGCCATAAACCACCCACACCCCAGACTCTCTGACGAAGTTCGCACTCTCACCATTGTTGATGACGATCGACGCCAGATAAGCCCCTTGCGGACTGATCTGCGTGCCGGTTTTACTGGCCACCGTGACGGGCGCACTGTTACGGCAATGCAGGCTGATCGTGACGCCGTTCGGCACCGCAGCGGCATCCGGCAGCGTAACGGTGTACGCCGCGTTACCGCCCAGACCGATCGAGCAGCCGACATCAGCCTGAGTCAATTGGGTGGCGGTGGATATACTGCGAGTACTGGCATAACTGCCCAGCGCCCGTTGCACAAACTCGGACGTTGCTGCCGAGCGTCCACCATCAAACTGCGGCGCCGTCGTGAACAATGTCGGGCTGCGCAATGCCGCCAACAACTGATTGTTCGACGACTCGTTCGGCGTCAGACCGGCCGCCTGAACAACGTTAAGAATCTCTTGCGTGACGCTGTTGCCCCACGTCGCCGGGATCAGCGAGCCGGGTTTACCGGCGATCGGGTCTTCGTCGACAAACTGGCCATTGACCAGGCCGACACTGGGCACACTCTTGGGATAATCCAATGTTCATCTCCTTGATTGAAATACAGTGGGTGCGCAGGCCTCAGCCAATCACGCTGGCCAGCCAAAGCGGTGCTGACGGTCGGGAATCCGCTGCGGGAAAAAACGCCGAATCAGGCCAGTCGCGCAGCATTTGGCGGTACTCGAGCAATTCCAGATACTGAGCGGCCTTGAGCAAGGTTCCGCGCCCCAGTTCCTGCTCATCGCGATGGCGAGTGACCAGCCATTCGGTCGCTGAAAGGGATGCCTGACGCCAGCTGCGTTCCGCTGCGGCAGGCGCTTGGTCTACAGCAACCGGCTCCTGGAGGATCACCGGACTTTGCTGCGCGGGAAGTGGTTCGACAGCCACTGTCAACTTGCTGATCGGCCCGCCGATTTCTACTTCCTGCCCCTCCGGTACTCGCACCATCGACTCAACAAAAGATGGAGCAAACAGTTGGCTGATTGCGTAGTCACCGGTGTCGATCCGTTCGACAACCACGCCGTTTTCGATCCGTGCATAAACGGCCATTATTCGTACTCCCAGATTTCGCAAAAGGCATTGCCGCCGGCGCCGCTGACGACGGAAGCGGAAGCATTTGTCGAGCAGGAGCCGCTGCCACCGGAGCCTCGCCCGCCGGAGATGCCATTTCCATTGACACCTACACGTGTGCCACCACCGTCAAACGGGCTGGCCGCCCCGGCCCCGGAAACCACACCCCAATTGAAGTTGTACATCGCGAACTCACCTGGGGTGCCACGAGCGTTGGCCAAACCACCACCCGTGACGATTTGTCCGCCAGCACCGCCCATGACGAAACCGACCGTCGTTGCTGTCACCGGGAATGAAAGGATTTGCCCGCCGGCACCGCCAGCGGCGCTCATATAGGTGCCGAAGGAAGCGCCGCCCCCGGTCATCCCGGTCGTATTGACTGCAGCGCCGCCAGCTCCCAAAGACACAGGCACGCCAGCCAGCATTTGCGCGGTCACGTCGTAGAGACTCTCCGCATAGGCGCCGGAACCACCGCCACCACCGATTCGGTGATTATTGGCGGGGACGGGCTCACAGCCTCCACCGGAACCACCCGCACCGACCAAGCGCACACGTATGCGTTTCGCTCGGGGATGTGGTTTGTAGAGCGTGATACCGACGGATTCGATCTGCCTGACTGCCAGCAACCGTCCCACCGCATCGGTGATGCCATAACCGGCCAACGTGGTCGGGGTATTTTTCAGTTTGTTGAAGTCGACCAGTGCACCGATTGCGGTGGCCAGTTGATCGGTTCTGGCTTCATCCGGGGTCAATCCGGCGGCCTTGATTGCGTTGAGAATCTCCTGTGTGACACTGTTGCCCCACACCGCCGGAATCAACGACCCCGGTGTGCCAGCCACCGGGTTTTCATCGACGAAGCCGCCGTTGACCAGCCCCACGCCGGGAATACTTTTTGGATAGTCCATTGCACTGTTCCCTGTGCTGAAGTCAGTTGGCTATGGCCGTGCCGGGTGCGACCGGCCAGGTAATTTCATCGGGGAAACCGTCCTGTTTTTCGATACGGTTCAGCTCGACGCTGTAGAGCTTCCACTCGATCAGCAGCAGTTGTTCGTCATGGCTGGCATCGCCGATATCTTCGGCGTACTGCAGGGGGGCGATGCGCAGCACGGCGTCGCGAAGCAACGCGTCGCGTTGAACGAGGCATTGCTGTCTTACGCTCGCCAAGCGAGCCTGCTCATCCAATAGCCAGGCGTTGTCGCGCCAGACATGGAACTCCCCTGGCCACGGCTCTGTTGTAAGGGTGTCAGGCAACTCTCCCAGTTCGGTCCATACTTGCCTGACTCCATCATGTTTGCGGTAAACCACACCACGCTGGTCTGTCAGCTCTCGAGGAACATTGTTAACCAGCGTCCACACTCGCCCGCTTTCGGGCGACGGCAGCTCGAATGAAAGTTGAACGGCATTACTCGGCAGTTGAACACCAAGACCGGGGGTGACATCAAACTCGACAGGGCCGGTCAAACATCCCAGATGATCAGTCAGATAATTAAACATGGGCACCTCAGATAAGTTTGATTCGACCCGGATAGGCAATATTTCGAGGACGCGTGATACCGCCGTGGTTCAGCAAATCAGCATCCGTGATTGGCGTAACCGGCACTGAAGGCGTGATGTATTTGACGGTGGCGCCCGCGTAATCGACGTAGTTGCCCATATCGAAACCCAGCTGGGCTTTCTGGGTACTGATGTGGGTCGCAAACAGAATATTGTCGCCAATACCATTGTCGCCCTGAACTAAAGAGCCTTTTTGCCAGGATCCCGCCGCACGACCGGAATCGACCAAACCGCCTTCGGCCAGAACGCGCAAAAATTCACCACGGGCTTCTGGCAGGCGAAAAGTGGTGGCGCCGTCTCCAGGCGTCCACGCACCGCCTCGATCCGCCTCGGAACGCAACATGCCTGACTGCTGCGCGTGATCCCAGAGCCAAGGCCATTCCGAGCGATTCAGTAAAGAACCATTCAGCGCGGCATAGCCACCGGGCAGTACAGCCAGTGTGGTTTCAAAGGCTATGTAGCCGAGTGAGGATCCATCCAGACGACCGACCGGCCACCAATTGCCCGCTGCATCGCTGCGTAAATGCCACCAGTCACCGGCGCCCATCAACACGAGAAACGGATAGCCCGCAGCATTCAAATGGGTGTGAAACCTGATCACATCGCCGGTTGAACTTCTCACAACCAAGCGGTTACCGCTGTTATCGACACGCCGCACAATGATGTCGCGCACCCCAAGGCTGGTATTGGCCGGCGGCAGACTGACGTTCAGTGCACCGGCCCCGGCATCGATCAGAACCAGGCCCAGCTCTTCAATGGCCAATGACCTGGACGTGCCAACCCGAGTAATCACCGAACGCATCGGACTAGCGCTGCCAACAATCGAATGAATCGCCTTGAACAACTGCCCGGTATCCGCCTCGGAAGCCACCAACCCACCACCAGTAATCACACTCAGAATCTCCTGAGTCACACTGTTGCCCCACACCGCCGGAATCAACGACCCCGGCGTACCCGCCACCGGGTTTTCATCGACGAAGCGGCCATCGACCAGGCCGACGCTGGGGACGCTTTTTGGATAATCCATAGGTTGTTCGTTCCTTTGAAATGACAAATGACCGGCGTCGGCACAGCGTCTTCTGCGTGCCTGTCCACGGTCCGTTTTCTGAAAATAAAAAGCCCACAACGAAGTGGGCCTGGGTGACGCTGAATGAAGGTTTTCGGCTTAGCCGGAAAGGCCGCTGGCCAACTCGCGAATGGCGACCAAAGCTTCGTCACCAGCGCTGCGCGCCAGATCCATGTTGCCCTTGGCTGCCTGTGCGCGAATTTGCGCTTTGGCCTTCAGGCGCAGCGTACGCAGCGCCAGCAGATGGTCGGTCAGTTGATCGGCCTTGCTCAGAATCTGCTCGGCGGCCTGTTTGGCGCTGCGCCCTTTGGCGACCCACGCAGCGACCGACAGTGGCACTTCCTTTTTTGGGTAACCGGCGTCCTGATAGGCCTGTGCGTCGGCGGCGGCCTGGGCGTATTCCATGGCTTTGAGCGGGTCGCCAGCCAATGCGATGCGAGTGCTGTCGGCAGCGGCGTCAACTTTGACGCAAATCTGTTCAACTTCCTGCGCATTCAATTCAGTCTGTTTGTCTGCGTTCAGAACCCATGCCACACCGTCCCAGTCATGGGCGGCAGAAGGTTGAGGAAGGCGCATTTCGCCGTCGAACTGATGAAGTTCCTGAATCACGATCATCGAATAAGCTCCCACGACAGTTGGACGTTGACGGCATCGGCAAAGTTGATCGCAATCCCGACGCTGTAATCAGTGACCGGATGACTCTTGATACCCATACTCAGCAACAACTCATCACTCTCGGCGTTCAACTGACCAAGGTTGTGCTCTGCCTGATAGCACTGCCACAGCGAGCGCAAATTGGCATGGTCGAAACTGGCGGCCAGCGTTGAAACCGTAACGTCGTTGACGATGTTGTTGGTAAACAACACACAAGGGGAAACCGTTGCGGGGTTCCAGCCCCCGGGGTTGTTGGAACTCCCCGCAATAATGGGCGACAGGAAGCAATAGTTACCGCCCGCCCATCCCGTTGACGGAAAGGCAACCGATGTCACTGCCGTCGAGGACGGCGTTGGATTGCCGGCAACCAATCGTGCAGAACGAGCATGAGGATCCAGTGGCAGGAAAATTGCGCCCGTGCCGTTGACCGTCTGAGTCCAGGTCAAGCGCGCACGGTTGTAGATGGTTCGAACCGTGGGCACCGAGCCCGGTGCGCCGGTCACGATCCAGGCCAGGCACATGTCCAGTGCCGTTGACTGGAAGCCGCCACCGGCGGCACCGTTTACCGTTCCTTTCAACGACTCGGGCGTCACGTCATGGATGTTGCCACGCTGCACGTAGAACGACAGCGTACCGCCAGAGACTTGCGCGCGTAGAAAGTAATGGCTGCTGGGCAACAGATCCGCACTGCTCCAGGCCGACGTCACAAACGTGCGCGAACGACCTAACTGGCCATTCACGACTTCCTGACCGAGGCTGATATAGGTGCCTGCCGCAATCGAAACCCTGCCACCACTGGTGGATGCCGCAGCCGGGCTGACCGTCAACCGACCATCGGCGGTGGCCACCGTCGGCAGCGGCAATGCCACCAGCGGCAACGCCAGATCCTGATTCCAGCCCTTGGCCGTCACCGACTGAATCGCTTGCAGCAACTGATCGTATTTTTTCTCGTCCGGCGTCAGACCCGCCGCATTGATCACATTGAGAATTTCCTGGGTAACTCCGTTACCCCAATCCGCCGGGATCAGCGACCCCGGGGTTCCGGTCATCGGGTTCTCATCGACAAACTTCCCATTCACCAAGCCGGCGCTGGGCACACTGTTCGGATAATCCATGGCTCATTCCTCCCTAGTCATAATTGATGTGCACCTTGGTATGCGCCGGCGCACTGCGATGAATCAGGCATTCCAGTGCCGAGCCCGGATTAACGCCGAAGCGCTCGCCCCAATAGCTCGCGCCGAAACGCCGACCCAGCAACAAGCGCCCGCCGGTGTTGAGCGTCCACATGAACTGCGCTTCCCACGTGCCCCAGTGCGCCGAGCCGAAACGCGAGCGGCCCATGCGTGGGGCTTCGAGTTCGGTGATGGTCGCGTTGGGGTAACCCTGGCTTTTGGCGATGTCGATGTAGTAACCGACAGCCTGGCTGCCGACCGCGAGCAAGCGCCGGCGTACGGCGAGGCGGCGGTCGTCGAACAGCGGTGTGGCGCCCAGGCACGGGTCGGGCAGGTTCATCACCTGTTCCCAGTCCGGCACCAGTTCGCTGACGCCGGCCGGGTCCATCTCGTTGAGCAGGTCGGCGGCGCGGGCATCGAGGCGCGCCAGTTCGACGGCGACACCTTGCAGCACTTCTTCCAGCTCCGGCACGCGCTCCGGATCCCACGCCGGGCCAGTGGGCAGCAAGGCGCGCAGTTGCGCCTGATATTGCGCGGCGGTTCTTATGCCCCCCATACGCAACCTCCGAAGGTCAGCAGTTCGCTTTGCCCGGCAGGCACGTCAGCAGCCGGCGCGGTCAGCGTGTGATCGTACTCACCGCCAGCGCTGCTGATGGCTTCGCGGATATGGCTGATCAGCAACGGCACGCCCAGATCGGCCTCGCGGTTGTGCAGGTCGCGCAGTTGCGCCTCAACCGCAGCGCGCACGGCGCTGGTGTCCGGGTTGACGCTCTTGAAGCGATACACCACCGGCACCTGAATCGGCCTCTGCACGTGCACTTCCGCGGTCACCGGACGCAGCGGTTCGATGTAGTCCTGAACTTCCGCCAATTGCTCATCGTTCGGCACCGGTTGCGGGTCTTCGTCACGCATGATGAATACCGTCACGGTGCCCGGCCCGAGCAAGCCACCACGGCACCAGGCGCGGGTCACGCCCGGCACTTCCAGTGCCCAGGTCTCGTAGTCACTGGCCGAACCGCCATGGGGAATAACGCGGTAGGAACGAATCACCCGCGAGCGCAGCGACTCCAGACTTTCCCGCGCCACGCCGCCGCTGAGTCCCGGCGCCAGCACGACAAAACTGTTGCCGACCACACCGGCAATCGGCTGCACCGGTGTCAGCGCCAGCCCGGCGTCGGCATTGCCGAGGCTGCCGGCATCCAGCGCGGCAATTGTGGTGGTGTTGCTGCCATTGGCCGTGGTGCGCGCGGCGGTGACTTTGTAGGTGCGGCCGTCATTGGTTTGCAGCAGCGTATCGGCGTCGAGCACCGCGCCGGCAGTAGCGGTAAAATTGACGCTACCGGTGGCGACTTGCGCGGGTTTACGTGGCTGGTTCAGGCGCAGTGCGGCGATGCGTTCCAGGGTCGACTCGTCGGCCCTGTCGGGCAGGATCTGTTCGGCAATCCAGTCGAGATAACCGTACAGACCATAAGCCGCGCCACCGAGGGTACGGGCCAGCACTTGCGCATCGGACTGGCGCAGCGAGTCGCCGGCCAGGTCGCTTTGGGTGCGTTTGATCAGCACCGGCAGCGAAGGGGTTTCAAACGGCATAGATCACCTGCCAACTGTTATCGGGGTTGATGTCCAGACGTTCGCCGTCGGCCAGGGTCAGGACCGTGCGCAGGTTCAGGCGCTGGGCGTCGAGGCGTTCGCTGATGATGTCGATGGCGCTGCAATGGCCGTCGTCGATCAGCCACTGCAAGGCTTCACGGGCATAGAACTCGGCGTCCATCTGCGTTTGTCGGGTCAGCTTGACCCGGCGCAGCAGCCACAGCCGCGAGCCGATGCGGTCGTCGGCAACGGAGGGAAACGTGTCGCCCCACCAGCCGAAACGTTCGTCGTCGTCGAGGGCGTCGTCATCGGCGGCGCGGCGCCAGGTGAACAGGCTGATCAGTACGGAGCGCGTCAGTGCAGCATGGAGGTTTTGGCTGATCAGCATCACTTGCCTCCTGCCGGCGCGCCGGTCTGGCCGCTGCCGGCCTGCACACCGACGTGCACGTGTTTGATCTGGCTGATGCCACCGGCAAGTTGATCGCCGGTGGAAACGATCTTGCCGGTCTGGTTGATCACCGGCGTATCGAAGTTCACCGCGCTGCTGGCGCGGATGTTCAGCGTGGCGGTTTCGATATCGATGATCCGCCCACGCTTGAAGTGAATCTTGTCGCCTTCGTCGGTGTAGATCGCCACTTCGCCCGACGCCAACGATTGCAGGCGATAGCGGCGGTCAGCGATGACCAAAGCGATGGCGTGGGATCGGTCGCCGCCGATGAACGTGACGACACCTTCGGCACCGGCCAGCGGATGGCTGGTGAAACCGTAAGGTTCGAAGTGCTCCATGTCGTCGTTCACTTCACCGGCGGTGAGGCGCATTTGCAGCGATTGCAGCTTGGATGCCGAGTTGGCGAGCACGACAGTGCCGCGCGCCAGCAGGCGTGTCAGTAGGCTCATGAATTGTCCTCAAGTGGTGAGGTTGATGCTGATCCCTGTGGGAGCGAGCTTGCTCGCGAAAGCGTCCTGACAAGCACCAGAGCGGTGTCTGATCTGACGCCTTCGCGAGCAAGCTCGCTCCCACAGGGGCGGGCGTCAGGCTGATGGTTTTTTCGGGGGGCTGGGATTGGCATCGAAGGTATGCGGCGGCGCCACTTGCAGCGTGGTCACCGAGCCTTGTGCCGACAACGAATAAGTGACCTTGGAGATCAGCATGTCGCCATCAAACCCAAGCACCGGATCCGTGACTTTGACCAGCGTGTTGTGCCGCCAAAGATCACCGTTGGCCTGGCGCCAGCCCTGCACCCGATACGTGGTGGTCTGCGCCCGCCCCATACGGGTGGCGCACTCCCACTGGGCGCGTTGCTGGGCCAGTTCGAACGTCAGCGCGGTACCCTCGTTGATGATGGTGGTGCGTCGACGTTTGAAGGTCAGATCGGTCGCGCTGGATTCAACCTCGCTGACCGCCGCCCCGCTCTTCTTGTCCGAACCTTTCTGCTGGCCGATCACCCGGTATTCGGAGAACACCTGACTCTGATCCATGGGGGCGTTGGCCGACAGGATATTCTTGCCCAATTCCAGCGCATCGCTGGCCCGACCACCGCTGCCGGGTTTGGCCAGCACCAGCCGGCCCTGCTCGTCATCGGTGGAAAACACCCGCAGCAACGAGAGCAAACGGTCGATCGACTGGAACACGGTTTCACCCGGCACAATCGTGTGCTTGGTCAGCCGTGCAGTCTCGGGAATTTCATTGACCACCATCAGCCCATACTCCATCGCCAGCGCCTGCACGATGCTCAGCAACGGTTGCTCCTGCCACTGGTTCGGCTGGTTTCTGGCGGCGCAATCGACCAGATCCTGAGTCTTGGAACTGCCCTCGATGCTCAGGCTGATCTGGCGTCCGTCATAGCTGATCGGGGCCTTGAACACGTAGCCGGTGAGCACCAGATCCTGGCCGATTTTCACTTCGCAGGGGTCACCCGGCTTGATCCGCTGGTCCACCGTCTGCCCCGGCCACTGCCAGGTGATGTCGAGTTTGAAGGTGCGGAACTGGCGCTCCAGATCAGCGGTGATTTCCACGCTTTTCCAGCCGCCGTATTCCATGTTGTTGACGGTCAACGTGACATGGTTGTCCATTACGTCCATGACTACTCCCGAGAGACTTTCACGTCGTTGGGTGGCAGGTACAACGGGTTGGTCGCTCCGTTACGCTGGACCACTTCGGTCACCCGTGTCGCATCACTGAATTGTTTGTAAGCCACTACCAGTGCCGGCAAACTTTCCTGAAACGACTTGGTGACCAGACGCACCCCCGATGACGCTACGGCTTTGAGGTGCGCCACCAAAGCATCCTGCACGTCGCTGATAGCCTGATAGTGCGCTGGACCGGCTTTGTTTTTGGCCATTTGGAGCGCCTCGACCAAGTCCTTTTGAAGCGCCTGTAAATCGTCGGTAGCCGGCACTTCCTGTCGAGAAATCGGCTGCTTCGACTGCTGATCCAAGGAAGGGGTCGACAGCAACTTCACCGGTTTCGCCGCCACCGGCATTGAAGCGACCCATTGCGCCACTTTGACAATCAAAGTGTCCTGCACCAAATCGGCCATGGCTTGCGCCGCCGCATTGGTGTCCTTGCCCGTGGTGATCTTCGGCGCATCAGCCTTGCGGATCGCTTCGAGTTGTTGGGACACGTCGGCAATCACGCCACGGTAGCCCTCCTTCGCGAACGCCTTGAGCTCCTTGATATCGCCGAGCAACCCCTTGAACTCCGCCGCCACTTCCTTGGGCAACTCCTTGACGGCTCTGACCAGTTCAGTGATTTCCTTGTATTGCGCGATCAGTGGTTTCAGCTGTTCCTTAATCACATCGAACACCCCGGTCAGGCTGTTTCGCAGATTGTTAATGCCAATCCGTGCCGCTTGAATCCGGACAATGACCTCTTCGAAACGCGACACTGCTGACCCCAGCAAAGTGTCAGCCTTGGCCAGCAGCACTTTCTGCGTGCTGACGCTGGCAGTCGGAAACGGCAACGGCTGATCGGGATAAAACTTCAGGGTAAAGGTCACCAACCCGCCGTCCTGGCGGGTGTGGGTCATGTCGCATTCACCGACCTTGACTTGCAGGCGCCCGAGCCACGGATGCACCAGTTCACCACTGCCCGCCTCCAACGCCTTGAGCAGCTTGTCGCGCTGCTCCAGGCAATCGGCGCCGATGATGAAGGCCGTAACATCGTGGATCCTGGCCTGTTGGCCGAGATCCTCGAAATACGGCAGGTCGCGCTGCGGATATTCGTGCAACTGACCTTTGCGGCCGACCGGGGTTTTCGCCTGATCGATCCAGAACCCGACACCACGAAAGGATGCCGGCAACAAACGGTCACGCCAGTTCATTGGAACCTCCTGCCGACAGCGAGCGATAGCCAATGCGCGAAGACAGCGCCAGGCCCGGTTGATTGCTTTGCGGTTGATCGGTGCGCAATCCGGCCGGCGCATTTTCGAAGCGCACGGTCAGGCCGCCTTCGAGTTGTGTGCGGTTGTTGATTGCGCTTTGTTGAATCAGTGCGCCGGAACTCTGTGGCAACGAACCACTTTGCAGTGCGCCGTTACCCGCTGCTTGCGGCGTTGCTCCGAAGAACGCCGGCGCCAACTCCCCTTTGCCTTCGGCATTGGTCTGGCGTTGCGCTTCGGTGAACGTTTCAACCTTGCCGGTGACCTTGGCGATCAGTCCGGCAAAGCCACCGTCGAACAGCTCTTTGATCGGTGCAATCACGGTTTGCAGCTTTTGCCACAACTCGCCAAACCACTCGGTGATCGGCCCCCAGTTCTTGATGATCTGCCCCAACGGCGTCCATTCGAACATGTTGTGCAAAAACTCGAGTACCGGTGCGGCCAACGCCTGCACCACGCCCCACAACGCCGAAAACACTTCGCTGACCGGTTGCCAGTACATGGCGATCTGTTCCAGCGGCGACCATTCGAACAAGCTCTGGAAGAAGCTTTTGATCTGCTGCGCCGAGGTTTGCAATGCGGCCCAGATCGGTTCGAAGAAGGCCACGATACTGCCCCAGTTGTTGACGATCATGCCCAGTGGGGAATAGTCGAACAACGTGCCGAAGAAGTCCTTGATGGCTTGTGCCGCCGGTTGCAATGCCGCCCAGATCGAGGCAAAGAACCCGGTGATCGCGCCCCAGTTGTTGATGATCATCCCCAACGGCGTCCAGTCGAACAGACCTTTGAGGAACGCCATCACCGGCACACTCAAGGCCTTGAGCAAGTCCCAGATTGCCGAAAACAGACCGGTCAGCGGCGCCCAGTTTTCCAGGATCATGCCGGCGGGCGTCCACGAGAACACCGACTTGAAAAAGTCGATTACTGGCGCGGTGACCGCTTTGACCTTGTCCCAGATCCCGGAGAAAAATCCCGCGATCGGTAACCACAACGCCGCCAGTGCATCCAGCGGTCGCCAACCGAGGATCGAGCGCAACGTCGCCATCGCACTCACACCGATGTTTTTCACGCCCTCCCACATGTCCTTGAAGAAAGCGCTGATCGGCGCCCAGTTGGCATAAATCAAACCGGCCGCCACCGCGATGCCCATTGCGATCAACATGATCGGATTGGTCTTGAGCACCATGCTCATCACGTCCATCACCTGGGTCATACCGGTGACAGCGGTTTGCATGGCGGAGAAGGCAATCGCCCCCGCCGCCAGGCCTTCGACCAGTTTCGGGTTGTCGGCGAGCAGGCTGCCGACCTGAGTCAGCATCGGTTCCAGCCCGACCACCAACGCCCCCACCGCCGGCACCAGTGCGGCGTCCACGGCTGCGGAAACCTTTTCCATCGACGCACTGAACACATTCATGTTTTGCGCAGCGACTTTCGGTGTGGCGGGCAGGTCGACGGTTTTTGCCGTGTCGCTGACGTCGGTCAATTTGCCCTGAAATGCTGCCGCCGATTTGATCCCGTCCACGAACGGCGTGATCACGCTGCCGCCCTTGAACAGTCCGCTGATGTCCAGTTTGTCGAGGCCGACCTGCTCGAGATTTTTCTTGAAACTCCCGACCTTGGCCTGAAGGGCGCCGAGCTTGGGCGATAGCTCATCGATGCCCGTGATCAGCACCGGAGTTTTTACTTTCGTTTCTTCGTCTGCCATCACTGCACCTGCTGCATCGCATTGATCCGTTGCGCGTGCTCCAGCGATTCGCGGAGCACATCCAGTGGCCTGGCCATCATCTGTTCGGGGTCAACCTTCCAGAACCAGGCCAGGTCATAGGCGACGGCGATCAGGTCGGTGATGGCGCCGACGCCGCACTCATGAAAAAACTCGCAACGGCCCAGCTCAGCGCATTGAGGTCAGCCAGATCCAGCTGGTTGACCGACGACGGCGGAATGCCGGCGCACACGGCGATGTATTTGGCCGCCACGTCCATGTCGAGGCTGACTTCTTCGCTCTTGTCGATCTTGTACGGCAGCGCCTTGATCGCTCGCACCTCCTGCACCGTCGGACGGCGCAGGACGAGTTCGGTCAGGGGCTCGCCGTGAGCTTCGATCGCAACCTGAAGCTTCACGGCGCCGCTCATTGCCAGGTCCCCTTGATGCCTTCGAATTTCAGTTCGATGGTGGCGTCATCGCCTTTGGAGACTGGTTCTTCGACCAGATAGGCGCCGGCCAGTACGTAGACTTTGCCGTTGCTGAATTCGCAGGTGACGGTGATGTCAGTGCCTTCGATCAGCTTCTTCAGCGGGAAGTCGGCGGTGTGCAGCGCAGTCACTTTGAACGACGGCGCGATGTCGGTTTCCTTGTAGAAGCCGGGTACGACGGTTTCGCGTTTGACCGCCATCAGCGGGGCTTCGCAGCCGCCATTGATGGTCAGTTGTGCGCCGTCGACTTTGACGTAGCAGGTGCCTGCAATCAGTTGACCCATGGTGTTACTCCCTTGAATAAAAAAGCCCACGCGCGGTGGGCTGATAACTTGCCGTCAAACGCGCGGATCAAGCCGCGTCGTCGTACTGCAGACGGAATTGGTTGAGCAGTGCGAACACGCGCAGACCGTTGATGTAATCCGGCGGGAACAGCACGTTCACGCGGCTCGGGTCCTGCACGTCGCGCTCGACGATCAGGTGCTCGGCGAACAGCTCGGCGTTCTCGACGTGGCCTTCCAGTTCGAGCTTGGCGTACTGCGCGATCAGCTCACCGCGAATGGTCGCCGGGGTGACGATTGGTTGGCCGGCGCCGAAACGGGTGCCGTCGGAAGCCAGTTTGTGGCGACCGTACTTACTGGTGATCACGCTTTGCAGACGGCGCACGATGAACGCCGACTGGTGCATGGTTTCGCTGTCCAGGTAGGAGTTGTCGGCCTGACCGTAAGCGTTCTTCTGGTAGGTGGTGATCGAACGCTGGATGCGCACGTAGCCGCCTTCGTAGTACGCGGTGGCGATGCCGTAGTTGAGCAGCGACTGACGCTCGGTCAGCGTGAAGCGTTCGCTGGCAGGTGCCGGATCAACACCCGGCAGGCTGCCGCTCTGGGTCGGACGGCTGGCGTCGGCAGAGATGAACACCGCGGTGCGTGCAGCCAGTGCAGCGGCTTGTACCCAGAACGGTTGCGGAACGCCCGGCTCCAGCGCCTGAATGGTCATGTGCTGATCGTTGCGTGCCTGGCCGGCAGCCACCAGAGTGCCGACAGTGCCGCGTTTGGCGCTGTAGACGTGACCGAACAGTTGCTTGGCCCACGACCAGCGACCGGTGCTGTCATCCATCACTGCTTGCCAGGTGTTGAGCGTCGACAGATCGGACCATGGCAGTGCGATGAACTCGAACGGCTCGTCGCCCAGTGCGGCAATCGCCGCCACTTGATCCGGCACGCCGGCGCCGCCGGTCATGGCGGTGATCGCAGTGGTCAGGCCGGCCGGGGTGTCTTCGCCATTGCTCTTGCCCAGGCGATTGAATTGCAGGCTGATGTCGTTGCCGCTGTCGCCGGTCCATTTGGCGTTCAGGGTAACCACACCTTCGGCAGCCGCAGCGCTCACCGGCAGATCGGCAGTGGCGTTGATTTTCTGCGCCAGTGCGGTGGCCGCTTGCGTAGCGGTGGCACCGTTGACCACGGTGGCTTGCACACGCACGCCGCCGACATACAGATTCAACACGCCCGCCTGAGTGGCGGTGCCGGTCAGGGTCAGCACGCCTTTGGCGATCGCGCCTTCGGCGTTGTGCAGCGGCAGGCACCAGATCTCACCGATCGGGTCGGCCTTGCGGAAGGTCTCGTACATCGAGGCGAGCATCGAGCCTTGGCCGCCGATGCTCTTGGCCAGCGCAACGCTGGAGACCAAAACCAGTTTGCCGACTTCGGTCGGCGCGATGTTGTCGTTGACCTGAGCGACGATCAAACGACGCAGGGTCGAACTCGCGCTATTGGCAGCCGAGTTGTCCATTTCGGCATAGAACAGCGGTACACGAATGTCCGCGGGGATGTTGCTGAATCCGATCGCCATTATTTGGCTCCCTTTTGTTTGGCTGGTGCGGTTTTGAGGGTGATATCGCCGTCGGCCAGACGTCGGCGCCACCAGGCGCTGTCCAGCACTTCACGGCCTTCCAGCGGCAGCAGATCGCCGGCTTCCGGGTCAGGTACGACGCGGCCTTCGGCCGGCAGTACGGTGATGCGATTGCTCATGGGGTTACGTCTCCAGAGAAAGTCATTTCCACGCGCCCATCGGGGCCCGGGCGTTTCAGGTTGGGGTCGGCGGGGTCGATTGCATCGACCCGTACGGTGGCCCCGGTAAAGGACGACAAACCGTCCAGTTCGCGTTCGTGCCAACTCTCCGCAGGCTGACTTGGCAGATTGCGGCCGAGCTGGAACTCGGCAAAAAAGCGCAGCCGGTAGAAGGCGCGGCTGCTGTTGATCGAAACCATTTCGCCGCCGTCGTAAACGATGGCGCTGTAGTCGGAATCGGGCTTGAATCCCACCAGCGCACGCCACAGTTCGGCGCGCAGGTCGTGCAACAGATCCAGCGCTTTTGTAGCGTCGCTGGCGTCAAGCACCAGGACGATTTCGAAGCGGTCGCGGATCGGTTGGGTGGTGAGGTTTTGGGTGGTGCTTTCACTCGCCAAGTCGGCGAGTGGCAGCACATGGGCCGAGGGTGTCGGCAGATTGGCATTGCCTTGTAGCAACAACAGATCGACACCCACCGAAATTTGATTGGCCAGGCCTGGGCATTGCGCACGCAATTGCGTGAGGATCGGGGTGATCTTCATGGGGGTGTTCCAGAATGATGAGAGTTGCGCAGGACCCAATGTGGGAGCGAGCCTGCTCGCGAAAGCGGTGTCTCAGTCGCCTTCAATGCTCGATGTTCCGGCCTCTTCGCGAGCAGGCTCGCTCCCACAGGGAGATGTGTCGTCAGTCCTTGGATTCAGCCTTTGGATCGAGGCCGCTGGCATCGATCAGGCAGCGATAGCTGTTCTCGCGATTGCCGCTGGCCGTGACCTTGTCGATCGACCAGCGCCCGCGCATGAAGTCCGGCCAGGTGTCATCGAGCAGTACCAGGCCTTCAGCGGCCAGTCGCGGATCGCCGGGGCAGGTGATCTTCACCTTGTACTTTTGCCGGAGCATTTTGCGCACTTCGCCCTCGCCGACGGCGATGGCATCCGCTTCATTGGGTTGCTTCTGGCGGATGGTCTTGAACGGCGCAAGTCCCGTTTCGACCCAGTGCAAAACGCCTGTAACAGCATCGACAAAACAGGTCTTGCAGCCCTTGGCCTGTTCGCGGGCGGCCTCTTCCAGCGTGGCACTGATGAAGGCGTGATCGCCGGGACGATTGTTGTGGGTGACCGACAACGTCACATCCTGCAGTTTCTGCCCCGAGATTGATTTGATCTGCCCGGGCCGCGCCAGCACATACGCATCGCCATAAGGTTTGGCGACCAGGTTGTACTTCTTTGCCAGCCGCGTCAGAAAACCCATGTCAGTTTCATTGGACTGGTCGACGTGGGCGATTTTGATCATCGACACGTCCGCAGCGACACGCGATGAAAAGCCGTGCTGCGACACCAGTTTGCTAAACAGTTGACCGAGCGTCGTCGGTCCATGACTGGCGGTGCGCCGCTGCTTGAAGCCGGTCTCGTCATCCTTGCTGAAAGGCGCTGCAGTGGCCACCAGGGTCAGGCGAAACGGAAACAGCGTCGGCGTCAGGCGAGTGACTTTGAACTGGCCCTTGTCGACCATCTCTTCCATTTCCAGGTAACCCACCAGCAGGCCGATTTTCCCGCCCAGATTTGGCAGCCCTTCGAGGCCTTCCAGATCAATGGTCAGGGTCAGTTGATCCGACTCGATACCGGCGGCATCAATGTGTTCCCAACTGATCAGCCGCTGGTTGAGCAGATCCGCGTTTGCGCCATAAATCTGCACGACCGGGGTAAAACCCAATGCCATACAACCTCCTTAATCCCAGGCCGTGAGCGCTTTGATCGCGGCGGGTTTGCTGTCGAGTTCAGGCAGCACGATCCAGATGCCAGCGGGCAGAACCGGGCCGTGTTCGGCCAGAGTCGGGTTGAGTTTCCACAGGGCTTCTTCGGCGGCATCGTCGCTGCGCCCGGTTTCGCGGTAGAGCAGCAGATTCACCGAATCACCGGCCACGCTTCGAACCTTACGCATTGTTGAACTCCGCCAATTCGATGACCCAATCGACGACCATCGCCGTGCCGTCATCGATGATCTGGGTCTGGGTTTCCTGAACGTTGTTGATCCGCCACAGCCCCCAGTTGCGACCGATGCCATCAATCAGCGGCAGTGGGATACGCAGTGCCTGCAAGGCGCGCAATTCATCGAGCCGATCCATGGCCACGGCGTACATCGACTTGCCGGTGATGGTCAGGGTTTCCGGCTTCTGGCCGGTCTGACTGGATTTGGGTTTGCTGGTGAGGATCTGTATTTCGCTCCAGCCGCCATCGGACTTGCGCAACAACGAGTGGTACGCAAATTGGCGCGAGAGGCCGAAGATGAAACTGCCCAATGCCATTTGTTGTTTCATCAGGCGACTCCATCGGTAAGGGCTGCGTCACGGCGGGTGGCGAGGGGATTGGTTGGCATGATCTGACCCAACTGCCCCATGGTTGTTTGTACCACCAGATTGGCGAGCGCCTGGGCGCTGGCCAGATCCTGGCCATTGATCTGAATCGTTGAGTTGAACGTGACAGGCTGGCTGGCGGCTGTGGTGGCAGGGATCGCGGAGGTCGCCGAGGTCGCGATCAGGTCCTTGCTGACCTGAGCAGGCGCACCGAGACGATCGACTTGGGTCCCCAGTTTGTCGCCCAGCGACTCACCGATGGCTCCCCCCGCCATGCTTCCGAGCCACCCGCCAATTGCAGTACCCACACCAGGCAGAATCAGCGTGCCAAGCGCGGCACCGACAGCGGCGCCCGCTGAAGACCCGGCCAACGAAGCACCGGATGACACCACTGAACGCGTGTCCCCGTGCATCACACCATTGACCAGTTCATAACCTGCGCTGAGCAGGCGCAGCGGCGGCGCTTTTTTGGCCAGCAGCGCGCCGGCCTTGGCGTAGGAGCCGGACAGCCGCGCAGCGGGCATTGGGCTGGCGCCCGATGAGCCGGCGAATGCCGTCATGCTTGCGGGCCACGCTGAGGTCTGGCGAATGAGAGGATTGCGAGCTGCAGAGCTGCCGGAACCAATCAGTGGTTGATGGCTCTTTCGCTGGGTCAAAGAACCGAGGCTCACCCTGCGTGGTTTCAGGCCTCCACCCTTTCTCTGGGTGGGCTTTTTCGGATCGGGTTCATCAAAAGTCGAGTTTTCAACGGGTTTACCGCTATCGCCGGCAACATCGATATCCGCAATCCATTTGCCAAGTCCCTTCGGCAGTTTCGTTGCGATGCCCTTCACAAGCTTGCCAACGAAATTATCAGCGGCCTTTGCCAGCAACGCCCCCACGAACGCCGTAAGCCCCGCCGCCGCAATAGTCAGAGACGTGGCGACTTTCGGGTTCGCCTCGGCTTTTTCCGCCGCCCAGTTCAATGTATTGGTGAGCGAGTCCAGCGTTTGCGCATCCGGAGCGACCGCTGTCGCCAAACGGTTTCTACTGGCGTCGTAAGCGTTCCAGCTTTGCTGAGGACTGCCGCCAGCCGGATCGGCTGACCTCTGCACCGCACCTTTGTATTGCGGCTCGGTGCTGTGGGTCGGTCCTTGAAGGGGAACCGGCGAGAACGTCGTTTCAGCAGGTTTGGCCATCAACTGATGCAAACCGTCGTTGCCGGTCGACAGCGTCTTCAGCAACTCGGTCTGTGGATCTAGCGGTTTTCTCGCGGTCAGCAACGCAAATGTCTTGTCGACATCCTGCGGTTTCTCCAGCAGTTTGCTGACGCCTTCGTCACCGTTGAACAATGTCTTGATCAGTGCCGATTGTTGGCTCACCGGCTTTTGTTTGAGAGCCTCGAGCGCTTTGAAAACGGTTTGCGGTACATCCTCGGTGAGCTTGTCCGGCTGGAGTCCAAGTGTTGCCCAGGCGGCACGCTCGGCGACCGAGCCTTTGGCACCTTTGGCCAGCGCAGCGCTGATGCTTTTCACCGATGCAGCGGCGCCAGACGTGTCCACATCTGCGTTGAGCAAAGCGGCCGCAAGAGCAGCCAGTTGCTCAGGTGCAATACCCGCCGCGACTCCTGTTTCGCCAGAACTCTGTACCACCGAGCCAATGTCGGCTGCGGTCGCTTTCAGCGAATTCTTCCCGAGATGAATACTGGCGTCGGCCAAGCTTTGAGCCTGCGCGCGATCGAGCTTGAGCGAGGTTCTCCAGACCGTCAGCATTTCTCCAGCGGCTTTCAGCTCAATGCCAAACGCTGTCGCGTTCGTGGCGGCATCACGGCCGAAATCCAGCAGTTCCTGTTCCTTGGCGTCGCCAGTGAGATTGGCACCTACCCCGGATTTGCCCGCTGCATATTCGACCTCGGCCAGGCTAACCGCAGTCGCACCACTGCCCGCCACCGCTTTTTCACCGGCCATTGCCAGGTTGGCGATCTCCATGCTCTTGAGATCGCCGTCCATGCCCGGCACTTGTTTTAGCGTGGCCATGGCCGTTTGAAGCGCCATGGTCGACTGCAGAAACGCGGGAGGCTGACGCTGTTCGATCTCGGCCGTGAGTTTTGACTTCGGCGCACTTACTGGCGCCGACGTTGGCGAACCGGCCTTCGACAGCGACTGCAACGCGACCATGACTTCCCGAAGCTTGATCTGCTCCTTGATCAATAACCGGATGTCCTGACTGGCGGTCAAGACCGCAAGCTTCAACTCCGCCAGTGGATTGGCGATAACGTCGAATGCGAACTTCTCACCTGCCAAGCCAGTGTTGCTGAACCCGACGCTGCTGTTCGCGCTGGCCAGCATTGGCGAATACCTTGTTTCTGCCATTGCCGCTCTACTCCTGTTTCACGCCAAGGCGAGTGATCGCTATGTCGTAGCGGCGCAACGCCTTTTCGGCGTCCCATTCCAGAATTTCCGCCTCACTTACCGGGTAAATGAGCGGGACGATATCGAGGATTACTTCGATGTCGCGTTCCGAAAGTAGGCCGCCGGCTGGTTTAAAAAATCGTCGATGCGCACCTGCAATTGCGTCCAGTCCGGGACGGTCATCAGGGCCAGATCGGGGATCATCAGGCCGGTGCAATGGGCGGTGATGAACTCGGCGCGTTCCTTGGCCGTTTTCAGTTTCTTCATCACTTTGGTGGCGCGCAGCACAGGCATTTCCAGCGACAGCGAGGTCACGGTGCGGCCGGTTACGGCGAGCGGTTGCAGCAGTTGCACCTGATCGGGATCGTCGGACTTTTGCGCGTCCTCGACCTGGTCGAGAAAGTACGAAGCCGGGCGTGTCGACATCTCGTGCACATACTGGGCGATGCTCACGTAGTCCGGACGCTTGAGCTGGTCGAGTTCCTTGACCGAGAGGCCAGTGGCGAGCAGCGCCAGTTCGAAGAACTGATCGTCTTCGTCATCGCCAGCGCGTTCCAGCGCGTCTTTTTGCGCGGCGTAGAACAGCGGTTTGAGCTGGATCGTTTCGATCTGCGAACCGTCATCGCCGGTAATTGGCGACAGCAGGTCATGCTGGGGTGGCATCCACGACATGTATGAATTCCTTGGTGATTCGTTTAGATCCAATGTGGGAGCGAGCTTGCTCGCGAAGGCGTCGGGTCAGTCAACATCGATGTTGAACATCAGACCGCTTTCGCGAGCAAGCTCGCTCCCACAGGGTTTTGTGCTTGCCTGTAAGCCGTGAGTTACGGCATCAGCACTGCACGCCGGGCATCACCGAGGATGTCGACGCCGTTGAGCACGAATTTCTGGGTGCGCACGTCGATGTCGATCACCGGTACGCCGTTTTCCAGGCGGTTGTAGGTGCGGCAGGACAGCTCCAGATTGGTCTTGGGTTTTTCACCCATTTTCACGGCGGTTTCTTCGAGGGACTTCAGCTTGCCGCCGACGGTGTGATAGGTGAACCAGGTGTTGCCGTCCTGGTCCTGACCGGCTTCACGCACGTTCAGCAGGATGTCGTCGCCCAGCTTCACACCCAGTGCCAGCATGACTTCGGCGCCGAGGCCTTGCAGGGTCAGCTTGGCGTTGAGCGCTTTGCCGCCCTTGGCCATTTCCTCGACGATGAAGCGCCCGCCACGCATTTCTTCCACGTCGAATTCGATCTTCGGCGGGGTGAATTCTTCAACGGTCGCCGACAGCGGCAGGCCTTGCAGGGTGGCCGCGATGGCCTGTCTTACGCGGTTGGTAAACATTAGAGAACGTCCTCCAGGAACTGCTCGATGATTTCATCGCGGGCGTTGAGTTGATAAACCATGTGTTCGTTCGGCGCGTAGCGGCCGTAGTCGATAACCACGTACCAGGTGCCGTTCTTGTACTTCTCGACGCTGTTCAGTTCTGGGTGCAGATACACGCTGCCGCCAGGAATGGTTTCGTCAGCGACCAGGGTTTGCAGCCAATCGTTGATGCGCTTGACCTCTTGGTCCATGAAGGATTTGGTGAGGTTCTTGGCCATGGCTTTCTGGCCGGCCTTGACCAGCTTGCGGCTGATCGCATCTTCGAGGCCGACGTAGCTGATGAACTTGCCAGTGATCGAGCGGTTACCCAGCAGCGAGAAACCGCCGAGTACGGTGCGGGCGTAGTAGCTGACGCCGTAGCGGTTGAGCAGATCGCCTTCGGTGGAGGTGTCGAGGATGTTGTATTCGACCACTCGCGAAACGTCTTCGGCGTAGGTCACCTGGTTGCCCGGGCTCTCCCACTGCTTGACCTTGGCCAGTGCGGCAATCGCCAGGCTGGAAGGCGACAGGAACACATTTTTCTTCGCCGCTTTCGAGTACACGGCCGGCATGTTGTGCACCACCAGGCAACGGTCGAAACCGAGGTCGGCGCCGCCCAATTCCTGGCTGTACAGCACTTGATCGGCGACCGAGGCGTCCTTGCCGTCCAGCACCACACGGGCCTTGATGCGCTTGCCGAACGAAGCGAACTCGCTGGCCACCGCTTTGGTGCCGGTGAAGCCCGGCGCACCGATGATGGTCAGGTCTTCCGGGACACTGCCCAGTGCAGCCAGACCGAGCTTGCGGCCGGTCAGCGGATCAACACCGCCGATCACGTTGTTGACGGTGTCGGCCGGGGTCGCGCCCGCTTCGACGATGACCACGTAGACCGGCACCTTGACCACTTTGAGGATCTGGTAAACCGCGTGATACAGGGTGCCCTCTTCCGAACCGGTCGGATCGAGCAGCGCGTGGGTGGTGAAGCTGTTGATGCGGAACGGCGCGTTTCGCGGAATCAGCGGATCGGCTTTCGGCGCAGTGCCGACCAGACCGATGACGTTGTCACCCAGGCCACCCATGGCCTCGGGGGATTCGGTGGCATTGACGGTAATGCCGTTGTGCTCGAAGTTCAGAACCTCAGCCATATTCAGTCAGCCTTCTTGGCAGCGGCCTTTTTGGCCTGGGTGGAGGGGGTTTTCAGTTCCAGTCGACCGGCGAAGTGCAAGGCACTGGCCTCGACGTCGAGCAGATCAAGGTCTTGACCGATGCTCGACCAGTGCCCACCGCCGGTGGGGAATGGAACGAGTACGGTGTAGGTTTGGCGGGTTGCCATTCGGGTTTCTCCAAAGACGAAAAAGCCCCTTGGTTTCAACAAGGGGCTATCAGTTGCTGATCAGCGGATAAGAAAACGCCCCGTCAGTGCGGGGCGTTTTTATTCAGGCAGGCTAGCGAGCCATTCCGGCGCTGCCGGGCGGTGTTCGCTCAAGGGCAACTCACCGCCCTCCGGCCACAGACGAAGCACATGGCGGTACGTTTGCAACTCGATGTATTGCGCCGGGGTCAGCTGGGTTGGCCAACGGTCCACCTCGTCACGGTGACGGTTGACCACGGGATCAGTGAGCGCGATCTGCTGTTTGCGCCAGTAGCGTTCAATGCTCTCAAGTTCCGCAGGCGTTGGCCCCGGCCGATCAACGAGCACCGGATAGTTATTTTCATTCATGACAATCATCTTGCCGGTAGACAGCCCGTTCAATAACTCGAGCCAGTACTCCTGAGAAATTTCAACTGCATCGCTTGGAATTTCGGTATGAAAGGCGGGATCGTAAAAACCGCCCGTGGAGGGTGCGTAAAACATAGGTTCTTCCTTGTTTGATTAACGACGACTTTAAAACCACCCTCGTGAGTGGCCAGATATGAAAACGCCCCAGAGAATGGGGCGTTTACTGATGCGCTGTGATCGGTGGCGAGAGCGGCCAACCTTCAGCGAGCATTTCATCTTTATAAGTTCGCGCCTCGAGGGCCCGGAGCAAATCCAGTTCGCGATCAAAGCAGGCCTGGACATGGCTGCGCACAGCCTTGGCAATGGCGAGAATCTGCTCGGCGCCGATCTCGACAAAACCATTGAGGGTTTTGAAGTTGCAGCGATACTCGGGGTCGAGAATGGCAGACAGACCTGTGCTGGCGATCAGCGCCTGGCTGTCGCGAGATGTTTCGATAGCCATTGATCCCACAACGATACCGATACCTTCTCGACGATATCTCTCGGCTGCAATGATCTGCGAAGGACTCAGTTGCGGATCAGCCGAAGACTCCGACGTGTAAGTCAGATAGCGTTGATCCTGCGGTTCGACCACACCCAGATTGGCGTAATTTCCTTCCTCTTGAGGGCAGGAGAACACCGCAACGATCTTCGTTTGCGCCTCATCCGAGAACATGACGTTTATGCGTGATTTATCTTCCACTCGGTTCACCCTTCAAAATCTGTAACTATTAGTCGTGATCGAAAAAGCACTAAAGGTTCCAGCGCTGCTCAGGCGATAAAACAGCGTTTGCGGCGACAACAAGGGAACATCCAGAAACGAACCACCGCCTGCCCCTGAAAAATTCACGATAAAGGTCTGAAGACCTATGGCGGCAGCTGACCCGGCAAGCGCCATGCTGTATCCATTGGCCGACACCGTGCCTTGAAAGTTTCCGGAAACCGACTTGGCATTCAATGGCACAGCTGCAGAGATCGATAACCCTGTAAGCGTCAGAACCGGGACAGTTGTCGACAACACTTGCGTGCCATAGAACACCTGACGTTCAACTTGTTCAGCGACAGCAAATTGAGCACTGGCATTCGTCGGCAAAATGCTGAGGAGCGCGGAAAACGTATATCCATCAGGAGCGACGCCCGCCAACAGCTTCGGAGCGATTGCTGCAGTGGTGTTGACGGCGATAATGCCGGTGGATCTGGAGGCAGGATTGTAAAGCGCGTACATCGCGACAAACCCATTGACCGGTGCCGCGCCCACATCCATCGTCCCCAGGCCCTTGACCGAAGCCGACAGGTTGATGCTCTGGTTGAAGTTGGAGATTACGACCCTTTTCCCGTTCACATCTCCCAGCACCATCTCGGAAGCTGTAAACGTCGCGGTCGAAGCAGCGACCGGAATCGAGACCCGAGCGTTTCGAATGTCCCCAGCAATGGGCCCATTCAACGAAAGCTGTTGCAGTTGTTCAGAGAGCACAGCGATGTCGATG
The DNA here is from genome assembly GCF_031882575.1 of Pseudomonas sp. VD-NE ins. Classification (NCBI taxonomy): domain Bacteria; kingdom Pseudomonadati; phylum Pseudomonadota; class Gammaproteobacteria; order Pseudomonadales; family Pseudomonadaceae; genus Pseudomonas; species Pseudomonas sp. VD-NE ins. Next base: position 1,370,845 of record NZ_CP134772.1, on the reverse strand, counting down.
CCCCCCTGATTGACCGGTGCGTTCCAGGCTTTGATGCACCACATGACAGCGAGGTTACGAGGGCGGGTTTCAGCACCACCAGCGTTGACGGTGTTCGCGGCATTCACCATCTGCATGGTGCTACCGTTTTCTATCGGGGAAAGAAATGCACCCGTTGAGATACTCGCTGCCGCACCATTGATCTTCCCGTCCTGCCAATTACCTGCAGGATCGAAGGTCGCAGCAGTGCCATCAAAATAACGATGGTTGTGTGCAGCAAATGCTTCGGCTTGAGTTGTACCAACTCCCCTTCCAGCATCCACGCCTCGCCCATGATCCCAGCCACGAAGAAACTCGCCACGGGAGTCCGGCAATCGGAAGTTACCTGCGCCCTCATTGCCTTTGTTGTACGTGGTACCGAGATAGGCGGCCAGATCCGGATAAGTCGCAATGCTCTGCACACTGCCGTCCAGCTCCAGATAACCGGGTGCGACAATACCCGTCGGGAATGCCAGAACAGCGCCAATCGGAACGGCGGATTTGAGCCGTTCGACTTCCTTGGCCAGCGCGGCGACATCGATGGTTCCCTGATTGACCGGGGCGTTCCAGGCTTTGATGCACCACATGACGGCGATGTTGCGGGGACGTGCCTCCGCTCCACCAGAACTGTTGAAGCCAGCCGCGAAATTGGTTATTACGGCCGTATTGCCGTTGTCTACCACTACGGCACTCGGATTACTGCCAGTCGCATTGGCGAACGCCTGCATGCGGGTGACGGTATGAGCATGCGACTTGTTGTCGTCGGCCTGCCAGCTACCGAGACCACGGCCAGCATCCACCCCTCGTCCATGATCCCAACCGCGCAAAAACTCCCCACGCGTTTCAGGCAAACGGAAATTCCCGGTACCTTCATCACCCTTGTTGAACTTGCCGCCCAGATAAGCGCTCAGGTCCGGGTAAGTCGCGCTGCTCTTGACGCTGTTATCCAGCTCCAGAAACCCCGGCGGTGGTGCATCAACCGGAAACGCGACGATCGATCCCACCGGCAGCGCCGACGCCTTGGCAATCAACGCTTCAACTTCAGCCTTGGTGTACGAATCCTTGATACCAAACCCAGCCAACGTTTCAGGGTTCGCACCGGCAGTCGCGCGGCCATATTCATCCACCGTCAGACTCTTGTAAGTCCCAGCCGCAATCCCGGTGCGACCGGCGAGCATCTTGAACGTCAGCGCGGTCGTGCCGAGAGTGATCGGCGCATTGGTGGTCAGGTGCCACAGCGAATCACCGTTCGCCGTGCCCTCCTCCACCATGACCGTCAGGCCCGGCGTGACCTTGGCGCTGCTGTTGGCATCGGTCGCCCGCACCCAATCGCCATTGGCGACGATCCACAAACCGTTGTCCTTGGCCAGCGCCTGATTCGCAACAAGCACGCGGTCGCCAGCAATCACTGCAACACCGTCAATTTGCTGCGCACCGTTCAGCACGATGTTGGCGGATGCCGCGACACGCACCGACTGCTTGCCATCCAGTTTGCCGAGTTCTTCGGCGAGGTAACTCATGACCCAGGCACGCGTAGCTTTAACCACCGTGTCATCAATCAACAACGTCACCAGCGACGCATTACTCGTCTCGAAAATCGAGCGAATGTAGAACTCTTTACCCGAGCCCGACGTCGCCAGCACCGGTTTGAACGACTCCGGATATTTGACGATGGCGTAAAGAATCCCGGTATCAGTCCACAGCCCGGCTTCACGCACATACCAACCGCCAACATCAGGCGGAATGGTCACTTCGGCGAGCAGCCAGCTCGGATTCTTCTCGTCCTGGAATAGCGCATTGAGCGGCCCGCGCCAGACTTCGCGTTTCAGCGCGGTGGCGGTCGCGGCCGGGTTGTAGACCGAGCCGCCGCCATCACCGACAGAAATCTGCGTCAACTTGATCGGTGTGCCCGCGGCCTTGCACGCCGTTTCGTAGGCAATCCCTGCGTTGGTGAGCAGGGTGTAATAGTCAGCCATTCAGGCCCCCTGAGGATAAATAGTGGATGTTTCGACGGTGTACATGCCGGCAGCCATGAATGCCTCTCCCGAGGTTTCGAGCCCTTCGATGAACACTGGATAAATCGTGGTCAGTTCGCCGCAGAACGTCGCGGCGCCGATGACGTGATTGCCGAAAGCGCTCAAGCCGACCGAGACCGTCAGCACATCGCGCTCGCTCTTGGCATCAGCCAGACGTCGGTCGAGACGGGCGTCGATTTCTTCGCTGTAGGGTTGGTCGCTGAAGGCTCGTACGGAAAAGCTGTAAGGCGCACCGGGCGGCGTCTGCTCGTACCAGGCGCGGACCTCGGGTCTTAACTGCAAACCCTTGGCGGCGTTTTCCAACGCCTTGCGAGTGCCGGCCTGGCGCGCGGTGGGCCAGGCCAATTCGACGGTCAGGCGTTTTTCCGCCTCCGGTGCGGTGGTGCTCCATTCGGCGACACCACGATCCGCTGCCAGATAAGGCAGAAAGGCGACCGGGGTTTCTGCGGGGTTCATCAGTTCCGGAAACGGCGGTGCGATGCGATCAAGCAAGGTGCCAAAGCCCAGATCCAGACCTCGTTCCAGTGCCGAACTGTTGGCCGGCAGCAGCGTTCGGCGCTGAGTTGGTTCACTCATAGCGTCAGCACCTCGACTTCGACTGCCGTGCAGTACGGCGCTTGAAACGCCGTGGTCACGATCGGCGCCAGCGGTTCAAGAATCTGCAGTTGCACGGCACCGGCGCTGTGCAGCGTGTAGTCGATCCAGCTCGGATCGACCCGGCCTTCGAGGCGATGGCAACTGTCGGCGTAGGCCTGCAATTGTTGTTGCGCGGCGACTTTGGTCAGGCCCGAATCGGGGCCGGAATTGATCTTCGCGACAACGCGAATCTTGTAGCGCTGAATGTCGGCAGCCTTGACGGTAACCAGGTCGGTTTCCGGTCGTACATCAGGCCGTGCGAAGTGCTGACGAACGCCTTCAAGCAATGCCTGGGAAGGCGTGCCATCGCCGTCGCGGGACAGCACAGTGACCTGCACTTCGCCCGGCGCGGTACGCCGAGCATTGCCATCCTTGACCTGCGCGGCGAGACCGTCCGGGTTGAAGGTGTAGGTGACATTCACCACACCTGCCTCGGTGGATTCGACTTGCACCGTGGGACGCTCGCCGAGGGTGAAAACTTCGCGGCGATACTGCATCCGCGAGCCCGCTGCCGGGGCGTGTGGCGCCAGGTAATAACGCAAGCGAGCGTCGTCGTCGCTTTCATAAATCGCCGGAACCGGCGGGAATGCCGCCGGATCGCCGGGATCGAGCAACTGCCGCTCCAGGCCCATGTCAGCCAGCCGCGCATCGAGGTTGCTGCCCGTCGCCCACCACGCCAGCATCTGTTTGATGCGAGCGTTGTATTTGCGCTCGTGGGTTTGCAACCGCACGCAGAAAGCCTCAAGCGCCAGCGTCAGCAGCTCGCTTTCGTTGTCCAGGCTGATCTTGAGTTTTGCGGCACTGTCCGGCGAGCGCGCGCCGACGTATTCGATGACAAAGGTCTTGAATTCGGCGAGCAGCTCTTCGAAGGCTTCAACGGTGATCAGCGCGGGTTCGGCCAATTGGTTCTGGCCGGGGATCAACATGCTCATGTCACGACCTCGAAGGTTTGTTGACGGTTTTTCCAGGTGCCGGCGAAGCGCAGCAGCAGACCGGCGCCCTGACGGCTGGCGACGATCACTTGCGGCTGAAAATCGTCAATGCCGTTTTGCTTGTTGTAGAACGCCTGCGCGGCGTGGCTCTGGGCGAGAAGCAGAACGTCGTCACCGAGGTTCTGCCCCAGCAGCGTGGGGATCAGCGATCCGTACAAAGGCCGTTTTTGCCGGGTGCCCAGCGGCGTGGTCAGGGCCCGGGTCGCGCGCTGCACAAACTGCAGCCAGTCGTCGACCGTGGCCCCGCTGTCTCTATCGATTCCGATCATGGGAGGCTCTTGAATCAGGGGCTGATGACGCGGCCCTGGTGATCGACCAACGGGCCGCTGAAGTGCACGCCCGAGGCGTCGATAGTCAGGCCGACGGCACCGAGTTGCAGGGTGATGATTTGTGGTGTCATCGCTAATCGGGCCGGGCCGATGTTCAGCTCCAGCGATTCGCGAGAACCACTGAAGGCTGCCGGGCCGTTTTGCCAGTGCAGGGTGTGGCTGGCATCGTCGTAACCGCTTTCGCTGCCGTCCTGATACACGCGACGGGTCAGCGTCGGGATCGTAGAGGCTGGTGGAAAACGATCACTGTTCAGACCGAACAGCGCCACGGATTGCGCGCCGCTTTCGCCGCTGCCGTAGTTGAACAGCAGACATTGCTCACCCACCGTTGGAATCCGCGACTCGCTTTGTGCACCGGCGCTGGGGTTGAAAAACTTGATGGCCGGCGTCAGCAAACCACCGTGACTGACCTGACAGGTGTTGCTCGCGGCGTCGACTGTCTGGCAAATGCCAATGCGGCAGAAGCTTTCGGCGCGGCGGTGCAGGTCGTCGATTTCCGCTTCCATTTCGGCCAGGCGTTCGATGATCGGCCCCAGTTGCATACGCAGTAATGCGTCGAACATCGGTCAGGCCTCCAGCGCGGTGTATTGGTCGGGGTCGTCGATGTTGCTGACTTCCCAGGTGCGGGCGAATTTCGGGATGCCCAACGGATCGTCGAGCAAGGTCGGGCCGAGGTAAAGGGTCTGGTCGAACGTCAGTGTCCAGGTCTTGTATGCCTGGTCGGCACGAACCAGCAGCGACGGCAAGCCATCAATGTTGATCGGCAGATCGCATTGGTCGCCGGGCAGGCTCCAACGGTTGTCGGTGATCAGGTTTTTCAGTACGGCGATCAGATCGCACGCGGCAAACGCGGTCGCTGAAAGCGCCGGGATGACTTGCAGCGACAGCGTCATGACATGAGCTATGCGCCCATCAGCGGCGCGCACTCCCGATGCATTTCGGTCGAAGTCGATCAACACCCAGGCCTGATCGCCTGGTGCCGTGAAATCGTCGTGCATGCCGACGCTGATATTGAGCCCGGCAGTGTTGCGCAGCGTCGTCGCGATGGCGGTGAACAGTTGCGACGGCAGCTGGATCGGTGTGGGCATACATGACCTCCTTTTCAATCGTCCACGCGCAGCCCTGCCGCCCAAAGGGCGGCACGAATAACATTCAAGGTTAAGGCTGGTCGCGGGGTGGAAGTTCGCAGACGCCGATGCGCTTGGCGGCCCAGCGTTCGTACAGACCGATCGCCACGTCGGCACCGGCCATGGCGGTGAGGCAGCCGAAGGCGCCAGCGGCCCAGATCGACATGCCAGCGGCATACAGCAGCATGATCGCCGACACGCCGCAGATCATGCAGGCGCCGGAGCGCAGGGCCAGACGGCGCAGCAGCGGCCAGCCGCGTGCGCCCTCCTTGTCGGCGCGCCACATTTCGCCGGACACTCCGCCGACGACGGCAAGGAGGATGACCAGCCAGATCGGCATGTCGGCCAATGCTTGTTGCTCGTTTGTCATGTCATGCCTCCGTAGATGATGGATGAGTGATGTGTGTTGGATTCAATCGTTTTCTCTTGAGGTAGGCATTCCAAAAAGCTCGGCGCGCAGGCCGGGCTTTTCAGTAATGCACTCTCATGCCTTCAATTAGAAGGGAGCGACTGGCCAGTTGATCGTGGATGGATACCCTGACTGATTACGGACTTCGCTGACGTCAATCCAGTACTGCTTGTAAAGCGCTAACGTCATTACTTCTGCTGGCGTCGCAACACCCAGATCAACCTTGAATTGCAAAGGGTTGAACACTATCCATTGCGCGGCGGTATCGAACCGTTCCTGCATGCGCGCGGTGGTCATTTTGCGATGCTCTTGCTCAGTCGGTTCGACAAAAAGCAATCCTTCCGCATCCAGGTCGAAAACCTTCCACCCGACATGAGCAGTTGTATACCCGGTGATGTCATACCACCACGCATCCGACACTCCGTCCGGGAGTGTGGTGGGCATGGCGTCTTCCGTTTCCAGAATTTGCAGGGCTACTTGATAACCGGTTTTGTAAACAGTCCCGACCAACACGTAACGATTCATTGTCCTTGCCTCCGATTGTTTCGAGTGCTCGAAGCGGTCGTTCTGCACGCTTGTTGAACGTCCACCAGTCAGTGCGTAAAGCCAGGCAACTTGCCGGGCTTATGCATGTCAGTAAGGCGCTACCGGCCAGACGATATTGGCCGGATAACCCGGCTGCTTATCGATGTCGCTGACAGCAATGGAGTACTGTTTGTGGGCTAGCAGGCGAGCCTGGTCTTGCGCCGTGGCGATGCCGACGTCGACTTTGAACTGAAGCGAGTTGAGCAGAAGCCAGTTAGCGGCGAAATTCAGCAGTTGCCATTTCTGTTGCTCGGCTTCGTTACGCAAGTCTTCATCTGTTGGCGGTGTGAATAACCAGATGCCATTGAACGTCGCCCCCCAACCCACGCGCATGTCTGTACTACCGGTTACATCGACCCATACGGACGTTGGCGAAGCAGGTGCATCAGGAAGGACTTCGCTTTCCTTCAATTGGACAACTTTGTTGTATTCAACCAGTGCGTAGAGATTCATTGGATATTCCTCCATGGGTGGTCATTTCAGATGCGTGTCGTGAAAACATTCGGCAGGCATTCCAAAAAGCCCGGCATTCGCACACCGGGCTTTTCAGTAATGCGCTCCTTCGCCTTCCTTCAAATCCTGTGTTCAAGAAGGAAGCTGACTGTTCGGCGCTACTGGCGCGGTACGAGTCCATTCAAATTGTTTTTCCGACCGCGGTCCCTGCCCGCCGGATAACTGCTTCTGGTGCTTTACGCTGCACACCCGGGTCAGTTGCCAACCCTCTGAACCGTTGAGGCCGGTTCATCGCTGCCTGTTCTTGTGGAACTAAAGAGCTTTCTTGCCAGCCGCTTTGTCGAGCGGCTTGGTGACAAGGATATGCATGTATGCATATCCAGTCAATGCGTAAATGCATTTATTTGTGCATGAGAAATGCGCAGATGCATGGAAGCCCCGCAGCTCAAGGGTTTGACGGTTTAATCAAGGCGAAAAAAAACCCGCCAATGGGCGGGTTTGTCTGAAGAGGGTCAGGTTAGCGGGCGTACATGCCCCACCAGAAGACGTGACCGAGGATGACGATCTGCTCTTCCTGGATTTCCTGGAAGCTGTAGTCCTCGTCCGGATGTTCATCGCGATTGAAGCTGCGCAGACGAATGCCGGTAGGCAAGCGGTAAAGCTGCTTTACGCGTAACTGGCCGTTGTGATTGATCGCATACAGGTCGCCATCGATGATGTCGCCAATGCCGCACTTGCCCGCATTCACACCAACAGTTGCGCCATCACGCAACACCGGCAACATGCTGTTGCCGCGCACAGTCACGCATTTGGCCTGGTCGAACTGCACACCGTTATGACGCAGGCTGCGCTTGCCGAAGCGCAGGCTAGAGCGCTCGCTCTCTTCGATGACGAATCTTCCTGATCCAGCAGCCAATTCAACCTCGCGAAGGAACGGCACCGATACTTCGTCATCATCGACAGGCGTATCGTCGTCCCACAGCATTATGTCCTTGAGTTCCGCGTGCACGTCATCACGCACGGCACCGGCCGACGACGCGACATCCGCGCGCCCGCGCAATTGATCGGTGCTCACGGCGAAGTACTCGGCGATCTTCGAGATATGTTTATCCGAGGGATCGACGATCTTCCCGCTGAGAATCCGCGAGAGAGTGGATTGGGGCACGCCGGTGCGACGGTGGAGCTCCGTGGGGGAGATCCCGTGCTGGTCGAGCAGTGCTCTTAAGACGGAGGCTACGTTGCGTTTTTGCATAACGCGCATAGTGCTTGAAGTTATTCGCGAAGACAAATGCTGATTTGCATAAAACGTGCATAAATACACTTTTCGATGAAGAAAGCCGTCACCCGGCTGCGATGCCTGCGTCCGACAGACTGCACATGGTAACCTTGCGCCCATCGCGGAAAAGCCCGGCTGATGCCCCCGCTTTTGCCCTACATCTTTTAACGAGTTGCCTGACAATCCGATGAATAAAGCCGTCTCCGACCTGTCCTCCCACACTCCGATGATGCAGCAGTACTGGCGCCTGAAGAATCAGCACCCGGATCAGCTGATGTTCTACCGCATGGGCGACTTCTACGAGATCTTCTACGAAGACGCGAAGAAGGCAGCCAAGTTGCTGGACATCACCCTGACCGCGCGCGGGCAGTCGGCGGGACAGGCGATTCCGATGTGCGGGATTCCTTACCACGCGGCGGAAGGCTATCTGGCGAAACTGGTCAAGCTCGGCGAATCGGTGGTGATTTGCGAGCAGGTCGGCGATCCAGCGACCAGCAAAGGCCCGGTCGAGCGTCAGGTCGTACGGATCCTCACGCCGGGTACGGTCAGTGATGAGGCGCTGCTCGATGAGCGCCGCGACAACCTGATTGCAGCCCTGCTGGGTGACGAACGTCTGTTCGGCCTTGCCGTGCTGGACATCACCAGCGGCAACTTCAGCGTCTCGGAAATCAAAGGTTGGGAAAACCTGCTGGCGGAACTGGAGCGGATCAACCCGGTGGAACTGCTGATCCCGGATGACTGGCCAAGAGACCTGCCGGCGGAAAAACGCCGTGGCGTCAGTCGTCGTGCACCGTGGGATTTCGAGCGTGATTCGGCGCTGAAAAGCCTTTGCCAGCAGTTCTCCACCCAAGACCTGAAGGGTTTTGGCTGCGAGAACCTGACCCTGGCCATCGGCGCCGCCGGTTGTCTGTTGGCCTATGCCAAGGAAACCCAGCGCACCGCCCTGCCCCACCTGCGCAGCCTGCGCCACGAACGCCTGGATGACACCGTGGTGCTGGACGGTGCAAGCCGTCGCAACCTCGAACTCGACACCAACCTGGCCGGTGGTCGCGACAACACCCTGCAATCGGTGGTCGATCGCTGCCAGACCGCCATGGGCAGCCGTCTGCTGACCCGTTGGCTGAACCGTCCGTTACGCGACTTGACCGTATTGCTGGCGCGCCAGAGCTCGATCACGTGTCTGCTCGATCGCTATCGTTTCGAAAAGCTGCAACCACAGCTCAAGGAAATCGGCGACATCGAGCGAATTCTCGCGCGGATCGGCCTGCGCAACGCGCGTCCTCGTGACCTTGCGCGCTTGCGCGACGCCCTCGGTGCCCTGCCTGAACTGCAAGTGGCAATGACCGATCTGGAAGCGCCGCACCTGCAAAACCTCGCGACCATCACCAGCACCTACCCGGAGCTGGCGGCGTTGCTGGAAAAAGCCATTATCGACAACCCGCCGGCGGTGATCCGTGACGGCGGCGTGCTGAAAACCGGTTACGACAGTGAACTCGACGAGCTGCAATCGCTGAGCGAAAACGCCGGCCAGTTCCTCATCGACCTGGAGGCGCGCGAGAAGGCCCGAACCGGCCTGAGCCATCTGAAAGTCGGCTATAACCGCATTCATGGCTACTTCATCGAACTGCCGAGCAAGCAGGCCGAGTCGGCACCGGCGGACTATATCCGTCGGCAAACCCTGAAAGGCGCCGAGCGCTTCATCACGCCGGAACTGAAAGAGTTCGAAGACAAAGCCCTCTCTGCCAAGAGCCGTGCCCTGGCGCGCGAGAAGATGCTTTACGAAGCCCTGCTGGAAGATCTGATCAGCCAGTTGCCACCGCTGCAGGACACCGCCGGCGCGCTGGCCGAACTGGACGTTTTGAGCAACCTCGCCGAGCGTGCGCTGAATCTCGACCTGAACTGCCCGCGCTTCGTCAGCGAGCCGTGCATGCGCATCTCCCAGGGTCGTCACCCGGTGGTCGAGCAAGTGCTGACCACGCCGTTCGTGGCCAACGACCTGAGCCTCGATGACAACACGCGCATGCTGGTGATCACCGGCCCGAACATGGGCGGTAAATCCACCTACATGCGCCAAACCGCATTGATCGTGCTGCTGGCGCATATCGGCAGCTTCGTGCCGGCGGCGAGTTGCGAATTGTCGCTGGTTGACCGGATCTTCACCCGCATCGGCTCCAGTGATGACTTGGCCGGTGGTCGTTCGACCTTCATGGTCGAAATGAGCGAAACCGCCAACATCTTGCACAACGCCACCGAGCGCAGCCTGGTGTTGATGGACGAAGTCGGTCGCGGCACCAGCACGTTCGACGGTCTTTCGTTGGCGTGGGCGGCGGCCGAGCGTCTGGCGCATCTGCGCGCGTATACGCTGTTTGCCACCCATTACTTCGAACTGACCGTGTTGCCGGAAGCCGAGCCATTGGTGGCCAACGTCCACCTCAATGCGACCGAGCACAACGAACGCATCGTTTTCCTGCACCACGTGCTGCCCGGCCCTGCCAGCCAGAGCTACGGCCTGGCGGTGGCGCAACTGGCCGGCGTGCCAAGCGAAGTCATCGTGCGTGCCCGCGAGCATTTGAGCCGACTGGAAGAAACCGCTTTGCCGCATGAAGCGCCGAAACCTGCCTCCAAAGGCAAACCGGTAACGCCGCAGCAAAGCGACATGTTCGCCAGCTTGCCGCACCCGGTTCTCGATGAGCTGGCTAAACTGGATCTGGATGACCTGACCCCGCGCCGAGCTCTCGAAATGCTCTATGCACTGAAGAACCGGATATAAGCACTGAAGAAGCGGATATAACGCAAACGGCTTCAAGCTGTTAGAATCTCGCGCGGTTTGGGATGCTGCTGGCTAATAGCCTGGCCAGCAGGTATCGCTCCCGAACCTGGCGACCCCAACCGTGAAGGGGCTACGCTGCCGCCGCCTGAGGAGAAAATTAGAAATGACCTTCGTCGTCACCGACAACTGCATCAAGTGCAAGTACACCGACTGCGTAGAAGTCTGTCCGGTGGACTGCTTTTACGAAGGCCCGAACTTCCTGGTGATTCACCCGGATGAGTGCATCGACTGCGCCCTGTGCGAACCGGAATGCCCGGCCGTAGCCATCTTCTCCGAGGACGAAGTTCCGGAAGAGATGCAGGAGTTCATCCAGCTGAACGTTGAGCTGGCGGAAATCTGGCCGAATATCACCGAGAAGAAAGAATCGCTGCCGGATGCCGAAGAGTGGGATGGCGTCAAAGGCAAGATCAAAGATCTCGAACGCTGATCTGTCGCGTGCTCGAATGAAAAGGCCCCTTGCGGGCCTTTTTGCTTTTCTGTCTTGTACTTTTCTACGGGCAAAAAAAAGGGGCGGTATGACCCGCCCACATTTTTTCCCTATTCCCTGTATTCCTTTTCATCGTCCTGATGAATCGCGTCCTGCGATGTCCGTTCCCCTCTTCCTTGAAGGGCGTGTCTGTCCGTCGACACACCCCAGATACTAAAGAGTTCCCTGCCGAGAGCAATCGCCCCTCGGAGCGGAAGAGCGCTGTAATAAGCACTTCACATTAAAAAATATATATAAAAATCAATAATTTAAACCAAGTCATTTAGAGCAATCGACGTCTGCTGCCGTGTAAAGATAGTGAACACTTACGAAAGAGTAAGCCAAGGCTTACACCGCGAGACTACAAACGATGGAATTGCCAACCGTACGTCCGGCAATGAGCAGGGTGGTGATGGATTGCCTACAAATCCAGGTCAACAAAAAGCCCCGAACCAGTCGGGGCTTTTTACGGGCGGACGTGTGAGGCGCTTACTGGAACAGCGACTCGCTCGACAGGCCATTCTTCTCGAGGATCTCACGAAGGCGCTTGAGGCCTTCCACCTGGATCTGCCGCACCCGTTCCCGGGTCAGGCCGATCTCCAGGCCTACATCTTCCAGCGTACTGCTCTCGTGACCGCGCAGGCCGAAGCGGCGTACAACCACTTCGCGCTGCTTGTCGGTCAACTCCGACAGCCATTGATCGATGCTCTGCGACAGGTCGTCATCCTGCAGCAGTTCACAAGGATCGGTCGGACGATCATCGGTGAGGGTGTCCAGCAGGGTTTTATCCGAATCCGGACCCAGCGAGACGTCGACCGAAGAAACCCGCTCGTTCAGACCAAGCATGCGCTTGACCTCGCCCACCGGTTTTTCCAGCAGGTTGGCGATCTCTTCGGGTGAAGGTTCGTGGTCGAGTTTTTGCGTCAGCTCCCGTGCAGCCCGCAGGTACACGTTGAGCTCCTTGACCACATGAATCGGCAACCGGATGGTCCGGGTCTGGTTCATGATCGCGCGCTCGATGGTCTGACGAATCCACCAGGTCGCGTAGGTCGAGAAGCGGAAGCCGCGCTCGGGATCGAACTTTTCCACCGCCCGGATCAGTCCGAGGTTGCCCTCTTCGATCAGATCCAGCAGCGACAGCCCCCGATTGACGTAACGCCGGGCGATTTTGACCACCAGCCGCAGGTTACTTTCAATCATGCGCTTGCGCCCGGCCGGATCGCCACTTTGCGACAAGCGCGCAAAATGAACTTCTTCCTCCGGGGAGAGCAGTGGGGAAAAGCCGATTTCGTTGAGATACAACTGCGTGGCATCAAGTGCCCGCGTGTAATCGATGTACTTATGTTGTTTAAGTGAAGCGGAGTGTTTGGATTTGGAACGAACGGAAGGTGGAGCAGCCCCTTCATCATTCGACATCGAATCCGAATCGATGCCGGTCTCCATAAGGAGAACCTCATCGTCGATGTCAAACTCCGGCACTTCTTTACTGAGAGCCATTGTTATAGTCCTTTGGTGAGTTCGACCCCAAGCTCAAGCGACGCCTTTATCCTTGGCAGCGCTGGAGCCTGTCCCCTCTACGTGACGGAACAGGCTGGCTTACAAATCAACGTCTTGGCAGGAACTGCAGCGGATCTACAGGTTTACCTTGGCGGCGAATCTCAAAATGCAGTTTCACCCGGTCTGTACCCGTTGACCCCATTTCGGCAATTGTCTGTCCGACCTTGACCTGCTGTCCCTCCCGAACCAACAGCCTGCGGTTATGTCCGTAGGCACTGACGTAGGTTTCGCTGTGTTTGATGATGACTAATTCGCCGTAGCCCCTTAAGCCACTCCCGGCGTATACCACCGTCCCATCAGACGCAGCTAAAACAGGCTGTCCCAAATCCCCGGCGATATCAATTCCTTTATTCAAACTACCGTTTGAAGAGAATTTTCCAATCAGAATGCCATTAGATGGCCATCCCCAGCCGGTCGGGGCCGGGCCTGCCGGAGGCAGCGGCGCGGGTGCAGGCTTGTTGGCGACGGACGGTGCAACGCCAGTAGAACCGGTGGTTGTCGTGGTCGTCGTGCCATTTGCCTGGCGCCGGATTACCGTGGTTTTGCTCGACGAAGAAGGCGAAGAACTGCTGTTGCTCACCACCGCCGTCGGCGTTGAACCGGTACGGCCATCGAAGCGAATTGTCTGACCCGGATGGATCGTATACGGCGTAGGAATATTGTTCCGGGCAGCGAGGGCTTTGTAGTCCCAGCCGTAGCGAAACGCGATCGAAAACATCGTATCGCCCGGACGGACTACATACTGCCCGGTCGTCACGGTAGGACGCTGGGCCACCGCGCTGTTGCGATCGACCACCCGGACATTGCTCGATTTGGTGCTGGAGCAACCGACCAGCAAGGTGCTCAAGACAAGGCCAGTCACCAGGCGCTGAAAGCTCGTGTTACCCATACGCTGCGCAATGACTGTGAGACTCACCCGCCGCTCCCTTTGTGGTGGCTGAAAAATGTGAAATGCCGGATGTCGGCATGAGATGTCGCAAGTATAACGGGCCGAATCGGCTTTACCTTTAATGAAGCGAAATCGCGTCGCGCACACGTTTGCAAGTGGACAGTCTGCTGCGTTTAAACCATCGCTGCCGGAGTAAGACACAGGCGAACGAAAGGAATTCAGCGCGCGTAAACAAATGCTCAGGCCAGCGGCCCATTGAGCAACGGCACGAAACGAACAGCCCCGAGAACATGCCGGGAAAAACCGTTTTCCTCACGCACGATCAGCAACAGTTGCTGCACTTCTCCGGAGCCCACCGGAATCACCATGCGCCCGCCCGGAGCCAATTGATCGAGCAAGGCTTGCGGTACGTCCGTGGCCACAGCGGTGACGATAATGCCGTTATAAGGCGCCAGCGCCGGCCAGCCTTCCCAGCCATCGCCCCAACGGAACACCACGTTGCGCAGGTTCAGTTCAACCAAACGTTCCTTGGCACGATCCTGCAGCACCTTGATGCGCTCGACCGAGAACACCCGCTCGACCAGTTGCGATAACACGGCGGTCTGGTAACCGGAACCGGTGCCGATCTCCAGCACTTTATCCAGCGGCCCCGCCTCCAGCAGCAGCTCGCTCATGCGCGCCACCATATAAGGCTGGGAAATCGTCTGGTTATTGCCGATCGGCAGCGCCGTGTCTTCGTAGGCGCGATGGGCCAGCGCTTCGTCGACGAACAGGTGGCGCGGCGTACGGCGGATGACTTCCAGCACCTTGGCGTTGGACACGCCCTCTTCATACAACCGCTGAATCAGCCGCTCGCGGGTACGCTGGGAAGTCATGCCGATACCGCTGCGCAGGCGGTCTTCGTGTTCACGGGCCATCAGCGCAGTCCCTCCAGCCAGCCGTCGAGACTTCTGAACGCATCGTTGAAGGTGCGATCGAGCTGCAACGGTGTGATGGATACATAACCCTGCATCACCGCATGAAAGTCCGTGCCCGGGCCGCCATCTTCGGCATCGCCGGCGGCGGCAATCCAGTAACCGGCCTTGCCCCGTGGGTCGACCACTTTCATCGGCGCAGCTGCCCGGGCACGGTGGCCGAGTCGGGTCAACTGGATGCCACGAATGTGGTCGATAGGCAGGTTGGGAATGTTCACGTTGAGCACCGTGCGCGGCGGCAGATCGAGCCCGGCATGGGCTTCAACCAGTTTGCGCGCAAAGTACGCCGCTGTCGGCAGATTATCCACCTGCCGCGAGACCAGCGAAAAAGCGAACGAAGGACGCTCGAGAAAACGCCCCTCAAGAGCGGCCGCCACGGTTCCGGAATACAGCACGTCATCGCCAAGGTTGGCGCCAAGGTTGATACCGGAAACCACCATGTCCGCCTCGCGCTCCAGCAAGCCATTAAGGCCCAGATGCACGCAGTCGGTCGGTGTGCCATTGAGGCTGATAAAGCCGTTGGCCAGGTATTGCGGGTGCAGCGGACGGT
Source organism: Pseudomonas sp. VD-NE ins (assembly GCF_031882575.1). NCBI lineage: Bacteria > Pseudomonadati > Pseudomonadota > Gammaproteobacteria > Pseudomonadales > Pseudomonadaceae > Pseudomonas > Pseudomonas sp. VD-NE ins. The sequence goes on along the minus strand of NZ_CP134772.1, from coordinate 1,355,718 downwards.
CGAGCGTCAGCGAACTGCTGGCGCCGCTTTTGTCCTGCTCCGGGGCGATAACCACGCATTCGGTGTAATCCGCCAGCGCAGCATAAAGCGCGGCGAGACCGGGTGCGGTTACCCCATCGTCGTTAGAAATCAGAATACGCATGGGCTGTCCGTCTGCCCCACCGGCACCAGATCAACGAGTTCGCGCACCAATACGGTGGCGAAGCATCCGGCCGGGAGGACGAATTCCAGTTGCAGAATGTCAGGCTGGGGATAATGCCACGTCAACCCGCCAATGGGCAGTCGCAGGATGCGACGTTCGTGGCTCATGCCGGCGTGAATCAACCAATCGCGCAACTGCGCTTCACCAGCGGCAATCCCCTGCTCCAGATCATGGACAGCGCCTGCGGTCGGCGAGTCACCTTCGCCCCACTGCGGGCCGGTCGGATGCAGGTCAAGAATCGCCAGACGCGGGTCGCTGCACTCGGCTTCACCGGCCGGGAAAAAACTGCGGCTGTCGGTAAAGGCCAGCAGATCACCGACCTGGGCTTTTTGCCAGGTGCCATCGGCAACCCGTGCGGCAAGCACCTTGTTGAACAGAAAACTGCGCGCGGTCGAGAGCAGGCGCGAACGCACGTTGCGCTGCTCCGGCAAAGCCTTGCGTGCCGCCCACGCACGCGCATCAACGACGTTGCCACCGTCATGGCCGAAACGCTGGGCGCCGAAATAATTGGGGATGCCTTGTTGGGCGATCAGTTGCAGGCGCTGTTCAATCGCCGCTGTGTCGCCAGCGAACTGAGTCAGGCGCAGGGTGAAACCGTTGGCCGAATGCGCACCGCGCTGCAGCTTGCGCTTGTGGCGGGTGGTCTTGAGGATCTTCAGCGTATCGTTTTCCGCCGCCGATAGATCAGGGTCAGCCTTGCCCGGCAGTTGCACGCTGAACCACTGGCGGGTCAGCGCCTGACGATCCTTGAGACCGGCATAGCTGACGGTACGCAATGGTACGCCGGCAGCCTTGGCGATACGGCGCGCGGCTTCTTCAGTATTCAGGCCACGTTTTTCAACCCAGATCCACAGGTGTTCGCCATCGCCGCTGAACGGGATATCGAGGACTTCATCGACCTGAAAATCTTCAGCGATGGCTTTCAATACCGCGGTGCCGAGGGGTTCGCCATAGGCGCGCGGGCCGAGCAATTGCAGTTCGTTCATGCGCGCAGCAACAAGGCAACGGAGTGCACGGCGATGCCTTCTTCGCGACCGACAAAGCCGAGCTTTTCGGTGGTGGTAGCTTTCACGTTCACTTGATCCAACTCAACTTGAAGATCCGCCGCGATCAGCGCGCGCATCGATTCGATATGCGGGGCCATTTTCGGCGCCTGGGCAACGATGGTGTTGTCGACGTTGCCGACTTTCCAGCCTTTGGCATGGATCAGCGCGACCACATGACGCAGCAGCGCACGGCTGTCGGCGCCCTTGAATTGCGGGTCGGTATCCGGGAAGTGTTTGCCGATATCACCCAGCGCCGCAGCGCCGAGCAAGGCATCGCTCAAGGCGTGCAGCAGGACGTCACCGTCGGAATGAGCGAGCAGCCCGAAGCTGTGTGCAATGCGCACGCCGCCAAGAGTAATGAAATCGCCTTCAGCGAAACGGTGCACATCATAGCCGTGGCCAATACGCATAAAAAAAACGCCCCGATTTTTGTCAGGGCGTGATTCTACCTGCATTAACCGCGCAGGGCGCGTGCGTGATGCTGCAAGTGGTCGTCTATAAAGCTTGAGATGAAGAAATAGCTGTGGTCGTAGCCCGGTTGCAGGCGCAACGTCAGCGGATGGCCCGCTTGTTTTGCCGCTTGTTGCAAGGCTTCGGGTTTGAGCTGGGTAGCGAGGAAATCATCGCGATCCCCCTGATCGACCAGCAATGGCAGTTTTTCATCTGCCTCGGCAATCAATGCGCAGGCATCCCACTCTTTCCATTTCGAGCGGTCTTCGCCCAGGAAACGGGAAAACGCCTTTTGCCCCCACGGGCAATCCATCGGGTTATTGATCGGCGAGAACGCCGACACCGATTGGTAACGCCCCGGATTGCGTAACGCGCAAACCAACGCACCGTGACCGCCCATGGAGTGGCCGCTGACGCTGCGTTTATCCGAAGCGGGGAAATGCGCTTCAACCAATGAAGGCAATTCCTGCACGACATAGTCATGCATCCGATAGTGCCGCGACCAAGGTTCTTGCGTGGCATTCAGATAGAACCCGGCGCCGAGGCCGAAATCCCACGCACCATCCGGATCGCCCGGCACATCAGGACCGCGCGGACTGGTGTCCGGCGCAACGATGATCAAACCCAGTTCGGCAGCCATGCGCATCGCGCCGGCCTTCTGCATGAAGTTCTCGTCGGTGCAGGTCAGGCCGGACAACCAATACAAAACCGGCAGCTTCCCGCCCTGCTCCGCCTGCGGCGGCAGGTACACGGCAAACACCATGTCGCAGCCGAGCACGTCGGAGCGATGGCGATAGCGCTTGTGCCAACCGCCGAAACTCTTCTGACAGGAGATGTTTTCCAGACTCATGGGGATTCTCCCAGCTGCAAGTGGCAAGCTTCGAGCTTCAAGAACAGGCAAAAGCGCCTTTGCTTGCAGCTTGAAGCTTGTAACTTGGGGCTGCTTTTAGAAATGAATGACGGTACGGATGCTCTTGCCTTCGTGCATCAGGTCGAACGCTTTGTTGATGTCTTCCAGGCCCATGGTGTGGGTGATGAAAGTATCCAGCGGAATCTCGCCGCTCTGAGCCATGTCGACGTAGCTTGGCAACTCGGTACGACCGCGCACGCCGCCGAATGCCGAACCGCGCCAGACGCGACCGGTGACCAACTGGAACGGACGGGTAGCGATTTCCTGGCCGGCACCGGCCACACCGATGATCACCGACTCGCCCCAACCTTTGTGGCAGCACTCAAGCGCCGCGCGCATCAATTGCACGTTGCCGATGCATTCAAAAGAGAAGTCGACGCCGCCATCGGTCATGTCGACGATCACTTCCTGGATCGGACGATCGAAGTCCTTCGGGTTCACGCAGTCGGTGGCGCCGAGTTGTTTGGCGATCTCGAACTTGGCCGGATTGATGTCGATGGCGATGATGCGCGCAGCCTTGGCTTTTACCGCGCCGATCACCGCGGACAGACCGATGCCGCCCAGACCGAAGATGGCCACGGTGTCACCCGGCTTGACCTTGGCGGTGTTGAGCACGGCACCGATACCGGTGGTGACGCCGCAGCCCAGCAGGCAGACCTTCTCGAGTGGCGCATCCTTGGAGATCTTGGCCACGGAGATTTCCGGCAACACGGTGTATTCCGAGAATGTCGAAGTACCCATGTAGTGGAAAATCGTTTCGCCCTTGTAGGAAAAGCGCGAAGTGCCGTCCGGCATCAAACCTTTACCCTGAGTGGCGCGAATCGCCTGACACAGGTTGGTCTTGCCCGACTTGCAGAATTTGCACTGGCCGCATTCCGGGGTGTACAGCGGAATCACGTGATCGCCAACGGCAACCGAGGTCACGCCTTCGCCGATCGCTTCAACGATGGCGCCGCCTTCGTGGCCGAGGATCGACGGGAAAATACCTTCCGGATCAGCGCCGGACAGGGTGTAGGCGTCAGTGTGGCAAACCCCGGAAGCCACCACGCGCAGCAACACTTCACCGGCCTTGGGCATGGCGACATCGACTTCTACGATTTCCAGCGGCTTCTTGGCCTCGAAGGCTACGGCGGCGCGCGACTTGATCATGCTGACTCTCCAGTAAATCCATTGAATAAAAAAACCAGACAAGGAGTGTAATACATGGCTTTACGATGAATAATCTGGACAAAAGCAAAACATTATTGCCACACAGGGATAATCCCCATGTCCGAAAACCGCTGGGAAGGCATCGACGAGTTCGTCGCCGTCGCTGAATGCAGCCAGTTCACTGCCGCCGCCGAACGTCTCGGGGTTTCGTCCTCGCACATCAGTCGACAAATCGTACGGCTGGAAGAAAGACTTCAGACGCGCCTGCTTTATCGCAGCACCCGTCGGGTGACGCTGACTGAAGCCGGGCAGACCTTTCTGCAACATTGCCAACGCTTGCAGGACGGACGCGAAGAGGCCTTGCGTGCGGTCGGCGACCTGACCAGCGAACCGAAAGGCATGTTGCGCATGACCTGTGCCGTCGCGTACGGCGAGCGCTTTATCGTGCCGCTGGTCACGCGGTTCATGGGGCTGTACCCGCAATTGCGCATCGATATCGAACTGAGCAATCGTCAGCTCGATCTGGTGCATGAAGGGCTGGATCTGGCAATTCGTCTGGGGCGTTTGCAGGACTCGCGGTTGGTCGCGACACGACTGGCGCCACGGCGAATGTTTCTCTGCGCTTCACCGTCCTACGTCGAGCGCTACGGTCGCCCACATAGCTTGTCGGAATTGAGTCGGCACAATTGCCTGATCGGCAGCTCGGACATCTGGCAGCTTGAGCAAAACGGACGGGAATTTTCCCAGCGGGTGCAGGGCAACTGGCGTTGCAACAGTGGGCAAGCAGTGCTGGATGCGGCGTTACAGGGAGTGGGGTTGTGTCAATTGCCGGATTATTACGTGCTGGAGCATCTGCACAGCGGTGCGTTGATTTCGTTGCTGGAGGCGCATCAGCCACCGAATACGGCGGTGTGGGCGCTGTATCCGCAGCAGCGGCACTTGTCGCCGAAGGTGCGCAAGTTGGTGGACTTTCTCAAGGAAGGATTGGCTGAGCGGCCGGAGTATCGAAGCTGAGTGATGGGTTGCCTGAACTATCGCTTTCGCGAGCAGGCTCGCTCCCACAGGGGATTTTCAGTGGACATCCGATCCGAGTTCACTGCAGATCAAAGGTGGGAGCGAGCCTGCTCGCGAAGGCAATCTGAAATGCACCGCATCACTCAGCGGCGATTCGCCCAACGCTGACGCAACCACTCCAGATCTTCCGGCCGGGTCACCTTAAGGTTATCCGCCCGCCCTTCAATCAGACGAGGCTTAAGCCCCGCCCACTCCATCGCCGAAGCTTCGTCAGTAATCACAGCATCAGCGACCAGACTGTCCGCCAACGCCCGATGCAACGCACCGAGGCGGAACATCTGCGGCGTGTAGGCCTGCCAGATCACGCTGCGATCAACGGTTTCAACCACACGACCGTGTTTATCGACCCGCTTCAACGTGTCGCGCGCCGGCACCGCGAGCAAACCGCCGACCGGATCATCCGCCAGTTCATCGAGTAACCTGTCGAGATCATCGCGACTCAGATTAGGCCGTGCCGCATCGTGCACCAGCACCCAATCCTCATCATCGGCACCCTGCGCATGTAGATGCAGCAAGGCATTGAGCACCGACGCTGATCGCTCAGCCCCGCCGTCAACCCGCTGAATACGCGAGTCGCTGGCGCACGCCAGGTTTGGCCAATAAGGATCATCAACAGCAAGACTGACCACCAGACCTTGCAGGCTTGGGTGATCAAGGAAACAGCCAAGGCTGTGTTCGAGAATTGTGCGCCCGCCCAGTTGCAAGTATTGCTTGGGACGATCCGCGGCCATTCGGGCACCGACGCCCGCGGCAGGAATCACGGCCCAGAAGGCCGGCAGGGAATTGATCATTGGGCCAACTGGTAAAGGGTTTCGCCGTCCTTGACCATCCCCAGTTCGTGACGAGCTCGCTCTTCAACGGTCTCCATGCCCTTTTTCAACTCGCTGACTTCAGCGTCCATCACTCGGTTGCGCTCCAGCAAACCTTCGTTCTCGGCGTGTTGATCAGCAATCTGCTGATTCAGCTCGGCGACCTGCGCCAGACTGCCATTGCCCACCCACAGGCGGTACTGCAGACCGCCCAGTAGCAAGAGCAAAACGAGAAACAACCAGTAAGGACTGCGCATCGAATATCAGGTATCCAGTGAAAAAAGACAGCCACGCCAAAACTTTGAAGCATCTGATAGCACGAAGCCTGGAAGACCCAGGCTTGTGCTGTTAAGGCATCAGATTAGTGGCAAATCCATCGCTGTCACGACTTTTTCGACACAATCCGGTGTCCTTCCATCGATTTGTACTTAGCCGCGGAACTCGCTGCGACCGTTGTACTTGGCCTTGCCATTCAACTGCTCTTCGATACGCAGCAGTTGGTTGTACTTGGAAACGCGGTCGGAACGGCACAGCGAACCGGTCTTGATCTGGCCAGCCGAGGTGCCCACAGCCAGGTCGGCAATGGTCGAATCTTCGGTTTCGCCCGAGCGGTGCGAGATCACTGCGGTGTAACCGGCAGCCTTGGCCATCTGGATGGCTTCGAGGGTTTCGGTCAGGGTGCCGATCTGGTTGAACTTGATCAGGATCGAGTTGGCGATGTTTTTATCGATGCCCTCTTTCAGGATCTTGGTGTTGGTCACGAACAGGTCGTCGCCTACCAATTGAACCTTCTCGCCGATCTTGTCGGTGAGGATCTTCCAGCCAGCCCAGTCAGACTCGTCCAGACCGTCTTCGATCGAGATGATCGGATAACGTTCAGTCAGGCCTTTGAGGTAGTCAGCGAAACCTTCAGCGGTGAACACCTGGCCTTCGCCGGACAGGTTGTACTTGCCGTCTTCGTAGAATTCGCTGGCCGCGCAGTCCAGAGCCAGGGTCACGTCGGTGCCCAGCTTGTAACCGGCGTTGGCGACAGCTTCGGAGATCACTTTCAGCGCGTCTTCGTTGGACGCCAGGTTCGGTGCGAAACCGCCTTCGTCGCCAACGGCAGTGCTCAGGCCACGGGCCTTCAGCACAGCTTTCAAGTGATGGAAAATCTCGGTGCCCATGCGCAGACCTTCCGAGAAAGACTTGGCGCCAACCGGCTGCACCATGAATTCCTGGATGTCGACGTTGTTATCGGCGTGCTCGCCACCGTTGATGATGTTCATCATCGGTACCGGCATCGAGTAGACACCCGGCGTGCCGTTGAGGTTGGCGATGTGTGCGTACAGCGGCAGGTCCTGGTCCTGTGCAGCAGCCTTGGCCGCAGCCAGGGACACGGCGAGGATGGCGTTGGCGCCCAGGGTTGCCTTGTTTTCGGTACCGTCGAGCTTGATCATCGCGTGATCCAGGGCTTTCTGGTCGCTTGGGTCGGTGCCCAGCAGCAGATCGCGGATCGGACCGTTGATGTTGGCTACCGCTTTGAGCACGCCCTTGCCCAGGTAACGGCTCTTGTCGCCATCACGCAGCTCGAGCGCTTCACGCGAGCCAGTGGATGCACCGGACGGCGCGCAAGCGCTGCCGATGATGCCGTTGTCGAGAAGCACGTCCGCTTCCACGGTGGGATTGCCACGGGAGTCGAGAACTTCACGACCTTTGATGTCGACGATTTTTGCCATTGTTGTAAACACTCCAAAGTTGACGAAAACGACGCAGCTAGAGGAAATCTTTTAACCGTCGGCAAGGGATGTGCAGCGGGCAGACTTGCAGACGATAACGCTCATGCCCGAGGGCATGAGCGACAAATCGTGCGGTACTTTACCGGAGAATTGAGTGTTACGCGGTTTCTACCGTCGGAAAACTCTTCACCAGTTCGTCCAAAGCTTTGAGCTGGGCCAGGAATGGCTCCAGTTTGTCCAGACGCAAGGCGCAAGGGCCGTCGCATTTGGCGTTGTCCGGATCCGGGTGCGCTTCGAGGAACAGACCCGCCAGCGACTGGCTCATGCCGGCCTTGGCCAGATCCAGAACCTGTGCGCGGCGACCGCCGGCGGAGTCGGCACGACCACCCGGCATTTGCAGCGCGTGGGTCACGTCGAAGAATACCGGATATTCGAACTGCTTCATGATGCCGAAGCCGAGCATGTCGACCACGAGGTTGTTGTAGCCGAAGCTCGAACCACGTTCGCAGAGGATCAGCTGATCGTTACCCGCTTCGACGCACTTGTTCAGGATGTGTTTCATTTCCTGAGGTGCGAGGAACTGGGCTTTCTTGATGTTGATCACTGCATTGGTCTTGGCCATCGCGACGACCAGATCGGTCTGGCGCGACAGGAAGGCCGGCAGTTGAATGATGTCGCAGACCTCAGCGACGACCGCGGCCTGATCAGGCTCGTGGACATCGGTGATGATCGGCACGCCGAAGGCTTGTTTGATGTCCTGGAAGATGCGCATGCCCTCTTCCAGGCCAGGACCACGATAGGAGGTCACAGAAGAACGGTTGGCCTTGTCGAAACTGGCCTTGAATACGTAAGGGATACCGAGTTTCTCGGTGACCTTCACGTACTCTTCGCAAACCTGCATGGCCATGTCACGGCTTTCCAGCACGTTCATGCCGCCGAACAGCACCATGGGCTTGTCGTTGGCAATCTCGATGTCGCCGACGCGGATGATCTTCTGTGCCATCGGGGTTACGCCTTCTTCTGGTGTTGAGCCAACGCTGCTTTGACAAAACCGCTGAACAGCGGATGGCCATCACGTGGTGTCGAGGTGAACTCAGGGTGGAACTGGCAAGCGACGAACCATGGATGATCCGGAGCTTCAACCACTTCAACCAATGCCGCGTCAGCGGAGCGACCGGAAATCTTCAGGCCGGCTTCGATGATTTGTGGCAGCAGGTTGTTGTTCACTTCGTAACGGTGACGGTGACGCTCAACGATCACGTCCTTGCCGTAGCAGTCGTGCACCTTGGAGCCGGCTTCAAGCAGGCATTCCTGAGCACCAAGACGCATGGTGCCGCCCAGGTCGGACGACTCGGTACGCACTTCAACAGCGCCGGTCGCGTCTTCCCACTCGGTGATCAGACCGACAACCGGATGGCCGCTGGCGCGGTCGAACTCGGTGGAGTTGGCGTCTTTCCAGCCCATGACGTTACGAGCGAACTCGATGACCGCCACTTGCATACCGAGGCAGATACCCAGATACGGAACCTTGTTTTCGCGAGCGTACTGAACGGCAGTGATCTTGCCTTCCACGCCGCGCAGACCGAAGCCGCCCGGCACGAGGATCGCGTCGACACCTTCGAGCAGTGCAGTGCCCTGGTTCTCGATGTCTTCGGAATCGATGTAACGCAGGTTGACCTTGGTACGGTTGCTGATGCCGGCATGACTCATCGCTTCGATCAGCGACTTGTAGGCGTCCAGCAGTTCCATGTATTTGCCGACCATGGCGATGGTCACTTCGTGTTCCGGGTTCAGCTTGGCGTCAACCACTGCTTCCCACTCGGACAGATCAGCGCTGCCGCATTGCAGGCCGAAACGCTCGACAACAAAATCGTCCAGACCCTGCGAGTGCAGGATGCCCGGGATCTTGTAGATGGTGTCGGCGTCTTCCAGACCGATCACCGCGCGCTCTTCAACGTTGGTGAACTGGGCGATCTTGCGACGCGACGAAATGTCGATCGGGTGATCGGAACGGCACACCAGTACGTCTGGCTGCAGGCCGATCGAACGCAACTCTTTTACCGAATGCTGAGTTGGCTTGGTTTTGGTCTCGCCAGCGGTGGCGATGTACGGCACCAGTGTCAAGTGCATCAGCATCGCGCGCTTGGCGCCGATTTCGAAACGCAGTTGGCGGATGGCCTCGAGGAACGGTTGCGACTCGATGTCACCGACGGTGCCACCGATTTCAACCATCGCCACGTCAGCGTCACCGGCACCCTTGATGATGCGGCGCTTGATTTCGTCGGTGATGTGCGGGATCACCTGGATGGTTGCACCCAGGTAGTCACCACGGCGCTCTTTGCGCAGCACGTGCTCGTAGACACGGCCAGTGGTGAAGTTGTTGTTCTGGGTCATCGTCGTGCGGATGAACCGCTCGTAGTGGCCCAGGTCCAGGTCGGTCTCGGCGCCGTCGTGGGTGACGAACACTTCACCGTGCTGGAACGGGCTCATGGTGCCCGGGTCGACGTTGATGTACGGGTCCAGCTTCAGCATGGTGACCTTAAGTCCCCGCGCCTCCAGGATGGCCGCCAATGAAGCCGATGCAATGCCTTTCCCCAATGAAGAAACAACACCGCCCGTGACGAATATGTAGCGCGTCATGAAAAACCCTAGAAGTCTGCGTTAAAGCGGTACGAGCCGCCGGGGAAAGCGAAGGAAGGCCGAAGCCCCCGATCACCTGCATTAATCACAGTGCACCTTTCAAAAAAACCGCCGCGTTGGGACAGACCGGAAGGTGAAACACCGGTACGTTGCTCGCTACACATTTTTTGGAATCGCCCAGCAAAGACTGCTTGGTAATCGGCAACTCCTGCAATTCAGGCGAATCCACAGAAGTTGTATCAAGAAGGGAGCGTAGTCTACCGGAATGCTCCTTTCAGCTCAAACCTTGATCTTCGTCTGTTGGCAGCCAATGCAATTTCCAGCCGTCCTGCACAGAGCCATCAAGTCCCGGCAGGTTCGCCACCGCGAGCAATTCATCGCCGCGAAACAGCAGCGGCAATCTGCCACGCACGAACCCCGGCACTGCGCGCTCATTGAGCAGGCGCTTGAGATCACGGTGACCGCGATCCGCCAGATGCATGACTTCCCCGCCCTGCCGATAGCGAATCTGCAAAGGCCCGGCGGGAGTCTTCCCGCTGAACATGACACATCCGTTATCGGCCAAGCGTAGCGCTGCCGCCGGGGTCTGCCACTCGACGTCGATCATCGGCGTGCGTAGCCAGTGACCACTGAGCCACCACAGACGACCGGCACTGCGGTGCAACTCGCCATCGGCCAGACGCCAGATCGGTGACGCATCAGGAGCGGCATCGCACAGATCCGACCAACCCGACCAATGGTCGGTGTCGGGTAGTCGGGTCAGTGGTTCCAGCCAGTGGCTGAGGGCGTTTCGCTGGCGGGCGGCAGACAACGCCGCCAGCGGCGCCAACTCCAGAGAGGGTAATCCCAGCCATTCGAAATCATGAGCGGTAGCAGCTTGCGTCAGATCGATCTGCGCCAGCTCATCCAGCAACCCTTGGGCTTCACGCAGATGCGCGGCACTGCGAGCCATGCTTGCCTGCGCTTGCGGCCAGCGCTCACTCAGCGACGGCATGACCTGATGCCGCAAGTAATTGCGCGAGAACTGCCGATCCTGATTCGACGGATCTTCAATCCAGCTCAATTGATGAGCTTGCGCATACGCTTCGAGTTCGGCCCGGGAAACATCGAGCAATGGACGAATCAGCATCCCCTGCCCCACCGGACGCTGTCCCGGCATCGCGGATAATCCGCGCACACCCGCACCGCGCAGCAGCCGGAACAACAGCGTTTCCGCTTGATCATCGCGATGTTGACCGGTCAGCAACACATCATTGGCTTGCGTCAGCGAACTGAACACGGCGTACCGCGCATCCCGGGCCGCCCGCTCCAGACTGGCACCCGGTTGCACCTTCACCCGCTCAATCAGCAACGGCACCCCCAGCGCATCACAGACAGACTGGCAGTGTTGTGGCCACGCATCAGCCGCAACCTGGAGGCCGTGGTGAACATGAATAGCGCTGAGTGGAGGGAGGGATTCGGATTTTGCGAGATAGGCGAGCAGATGCAGCAGAACAGTGGAGTCGAGACCACCGGAGAATGCAATACGCCAATGAGTGGCGTTGCGCCAAGGCTCAAGGCTCAGTAATAACCGGGAAGGCAAATCAATCATGGACTGGCCCATATGTTTCTCTCTGCCCCAAACAAATGTGGGAGCGAGCCTGCTCGCGAAAGCGGTTTAACATTCAACACGTTTGTCGACTGTTATACCGCTTTCGCGAGCAGGCTCGCTCCCACATGGGTATTGCGCTCGACTTAGAGACCGTAGCTCATCAGTCGATCATAGCGGCGCTTCAACAGCGCTTCGTTATCGAACTTCTTCAGCATCGCCAGTTGCGAGCTCAGCTCGGCACGGATCGACGCCGCTGCGGCAGCCGGATCACGGTGTGCGCCGCCCAGAGGCTCGCCAATCACCTTGTCGACGATGCCCAGACCTTTCAGACGCTCGGCGGTAATGCCCATCGCCTCAGCAGCATCCGGCGCTTTTTCCGCGGTTTTCCACAGAATCGAAGCGCAACCTTCCGGCGAGATCACCGCGTAGGTCGAGTATTGCAGCATGTTCAGCTGATCGCAGACACCGATGGCCAGTGCACCGCCGGAACCACCCTCACCGATAACGGTGGCGATGATCGGGGTCTTCAGACGCGACATCACACGCAGGTTCCAGGCAATCGCTTCACTCTGGTTACGCTCTTCAGCGTCGATACCAGGATAGGCACCCGGGGTGTCGATGAAGGTCAGGATCGGCATTTTGAAACGCTCGGCCATTTCCATCAGACGGCAAGCCTTGCGGTAGCCTTCCGGACGCGGCATGCCGAAGTTGCGGCGTACCTTCTCGCGGACTTCACGGCCTTTCTGGTGACCGATGATCATCACCGGCTGATCTTCCAGACGGGCGATACCGCCAACGATCGCCGCGTCGTCAGAGAAGTGACGGTCGCCGTGCAGTTCGTCGAACTCGGTGAAGATGTGCTCGATGTAGTCGAGGGTGTACGGGCGTTTCGGGTGACGCGCCAGGCGTGCGATCTGCCAGCTGGTCAGCTTGCCGAAGATGTCTTCGGTCAGCGTTTTGCTCTTGTCCTGCAGGCGGGAGATCTCATCGCCGATATTCAGCGAATTGTCATTACCGACCAAGCGCAACTCTTCGATCTTGGCTTGCAGGTCGGCGATCGGCTGTTCGAAATCTAGAAAATTCGGGTTCATAGGCGTCCGTCTTGGGTCGTGTCCCAAATGAGCTTGGGCCGGCCGGTTGTCTATTCGCGCCCTACCTTAAGGGAGAGGCGCGCTGAGGTCGAGATTAAAAATTCAGGTTGCGGGCAAGCGCCATGATGGCACTTGCCGGTCAACGGTATTGGAGGAAGACGTTGTCTCGCCCGAACTGGTCACGCAGAGCCTGAATCAAGGCATCCGCCGGGTCGATCCGCCATGTCTCGCCAAACTGCAGCAAGGTCTTCGCATCCGGGCTGGTGTACTCCATGGTGATCGGGCACGCGCCGCGATGCCGCTTGAGCAAATCACCCAACCAGCGTAGCTGATCACCTTTCAGGTCCTGGGTTTGCAGCTTCAGGCGCAGGCTCTCGGCGAGGTTGGTGCGCGCATCTTCCATGCTCATCACCCGTTTGACGCGCAGGCGCAGGCCGCCGGAGAAGTCGTCGTTGCTGACTTCGCCTTCAACCACCACCATCGCATCGGTCTGCAGCAGCGACTGCGCAGAGTGAAACGCGTCGGCAAACAGCGACGCCTCGATCCGCCCGGAGCGGTCGTCGAGGGTGATGAAACCCATCTTGTCGCCCTTTTTGTTCTTCATCACGCGCAGGGCAATGATCATCCCCGCCACGGTTTGCGTATCCCGGGCCGGTTTCAGATCAATGATGCGCTGACGGGCGAAACGGCGGATCTCGCCTTCGTACTCGTCGATCGGGTGACCCGTCAGGTACAGGCCCAGGGTGTCTTTTTCACCCTTGAGGCGTTCCTTGAGGGTCAGCTCCTTGGCCTTGCGATGGGACGCATAAACGTCGGCGTCTTCCTCGACAAACAGCCCGCCAAACAGGTCGGCGTGGCCGCTGTCGTGGGTCCGCGCGGTTTGTTCGGCCGCTTTGATCGCCTCTTCCATCGCCGCCAACAGCACAGCACGGTTACGGTCGATGTTGGCCTGATAGGCTTTTTGTTCGTCGTGGAAGTACGGCCCCAGACGATCCAGTGCACCGCTGCGGATCAAACCGTCGAGGGTACGTTTGTTGATGCGCTTGAGGTCGACCCGCGCGCAGAAGTCGAACAGATCCTTGAACGGACCTTCCTGACGCGCTTCGGTAATCGCCTCGACCGGACCCTCACCAACGCCTTTGATCGCGCCGAGGCCGTAGACGATGCGGCCGTCGTCGTTCACCGTAAACTTGAACTCCGAAGTGTTCACGTCCGGCGCGTCGAGGCGCAGCTTCATCGTGCGCACTTCCTCGATCAAGGTCACGACCTTGTCGGTGTTGTGCATATCCGCCGACAGTACCGCAGCCATGAATGGCGCCGGGTAGTGAGCTTTCAGCCAGGCCGTCTGATACGACACCAGGCCGTAGGCGGCGGAGTGAGATTTGTTGAAGCCGTAACCGGCGAACTTTTCTACCAGGTCGAAAATGTTACCGGCAAGGTCGGCGTCGATATTGTTGGTCGCGCAACCTTCAATGAAACCGCCGCGCTGCTTGGCCATTTCCTCGGGTTTTTTCTTACCCATCGCCCGACGGAGCATGTCCGCACCGCCGAGGGTGTAACCGGCCATGACCTGAGCAATCTGCATCACCTGTTCCTGATACAGGATGATGCCGTAAGTCGGTGCCAATACTGGCTTGAGGCCTTCGTATTGGTAATCCGAGTGCGGGTACGCCAGTTCGGCGCGACCGTGCTTACGGTTGATGAAGTCGTCCACCATGCCGGACTGCAGCGGGCCCGGACGGAACAGGGCCACCAGTGCGATCAAGTCTTCCAGGCAGTCGGGCTTGAGCTTTTTGATCAGCTCTTTCATACCGCGGGATTCAAGCTGGAACACTGCTGTGGTTTCAGCTTTCTGCAACAACGAGTACGTCGGTTTGTCGTCCAGCGGGATAAACGCGATATCCAGCGGCGGCTCGTTGACCTTGGCGCGATCACGGTTGATGGTTTTCAGCGCCCAGTCGATGATCGTCAGGGTCCGCAGACCGAGGAAGTCGAACTTCACCAGACCAGCCGCTTCAACGTCGTCCTTGTCGAACTGGGTTACCAGACCGTCGCCGGCCTCGTCGCAATAGATCGGCGAGAAGTCGGTCAGCTTGGTCGGCGCGATGACCACACCACCGGCGTGTTTACCGACGTTACGCACGACGCCTTCAAGCTTGCGCGCCATCTCCCAGATTTCCGCAGCCTCTTCATCGACCTTGATAAAGTCACGGAGGATTTCTTCCTGCTCGTAGGCTTTTTCCAGGGTCATGCCGACTTCGAACGGAATCATCTTCGACAGACGATCCGCCAGGCCATAGGACTTGCCCTGTACCCGCGCCACGTCGCGCACCACAGCCTTGGCGGCCATGGAACCGAACGTGATGATCTGGCTTACCGCGTTGCGGCCGTATTTCTCGGCCACGTAGTCGATCACCCGGTCGCGACCGTCCATGCAGAAGTCGACGTCGAAGTCGGGCATCGAGACCCGTTCCGGGTTAAGGAAACGTTCGAACAGCAGGTCGTATTCCAGCGGGTCGAGGTCGGTGATCTTCTGCACGTAGGCCACCAACGAACCGGCACCCGACCCACGGCCGGGACCTACCGGTACGCCGTTGTTCTTGGCCCACTGGATAAAGTCCATAACGATCAGGAAGTAACCGGGGAAGCCCATCTGGATGATGATATCCAGCTCGAAATTCAAGCGGTCGACGTAGACCTGACGCTTGGCTTCGTAGTCTTCGGTGGTGTCCTTGGGCAGCAGCACCGACAGGCGCTCTTCGAGACCGTCGAAGGAGACTTTGCGGAAATACTCGTCGATGGTCATGCCATCGGGGATCGGGAAGTTGGGCAAAAAGTGCGTGCCCAGCTTCACTTCGATGTTGCAGCGCTTGGCAATCTCGACGGTGTTTTCAATCGCATCGGGAATATCGCTGAACAGCTCGATCATTTCCTCGGCGCTTTTCAGGTATTGCTGATCGCTGTAATTCTTCGAGCGCCGTGGATCGTCGAGGGCACGGCCCTCACCGATGCACACGCGGGTTTCGTGGGCGGCGAAGTCTTCCTGCTTGATGAAGCGCACATCGTTGGTCGCCACCAACGGCGCGCCAAGTTTGTCGGCAAGTGCGACGGCACCGTGCAATTGCTCTTCATCGTTGGGACGGTTGGTGCGCTGGATTTCCAGATAGAAGCGATCCGGAAACACCGCCATCCATTCACGCGCCAGCACTTCGGCTTCGGCCGGGTTGCCGCCGATCATGGTCATGCCGATCTCGCCTTCTTTGGCGGCGGACAGCATGATCAGGCCTTCGTTGGCTTCCGCCACCCACTCGCGCTCGACAATGATCATGCCGTTGCGCTGGCCTTCGATGAAGCCGCGCGAGATCAGCTCGGTGAGGTTGCGATAGCCCTTGGCGTTCATCACCAACAGGCTGAGCCGGCTCAGCGGAGCGTCCGGGTCTTTGTTCGACAGCCACAGGTCGGCGCCGCAAATCGGCTTGATGCCGGCGCCCATGGTGTTTTTATAGAATTTGACCAGAGAACACATGTTGTTCTGGTCGGTGACCGCGACCGCCGGCATGTTCATGGCCGTCAGCGCCTTGACCAGCGGCTTGATCCGCACCAGCCCGTCGACCAGGGAGTATTCAGTGTGCAGGCGTAGATGAACGAATGAAGCCGGCATAGTGATCCTGTCCAGTTACATAGAGACAACAAGGCCCGGATTGTACCGGGCCTCGAACAAAACATCAGCCTTGCGACTAAACCTGTGTCAGGCCTTCGAGCGCTTCATAAGCCTGACGCACCGGGGCAAACGAGCGCCGGTGAATCGGCGTCGGGCCAAGACGCACCAACGCTTCCAGATGAACGGGCGTCGGGTAGCCTTTATGGCCACCAATGCCATAACCCGGGTAGATCAATTCGAAGGCGGCCATTTCGCGGTCGCGGCTGACCTTGGCCAGAATCGATGCGGCAGCGATGGCTGGGACCTTGCCGTCGCCCTGCACTACGGCTTCGGCACGCATCGGCAGTTGCGGGCAGCGGTTGCCGTCGATCATCGCCAGTTTCGGCTGAATGTGCAGGCCGGCGACCGCGCGCTGCATGGCCAACATGGTCGCGTGGAGGATGTTCAGCTCGTCGATTTCTTCCACTTCAGCGCGGGCGATGCACCAGCTCAGGGACTTCTCGATGATTTCGTCGTAGAGCTTTTCGCGCTTGGCTTCGGTGAGCTTCTTCGAGTCGTTGAGGCCGAGAATCGGTCGGTTCGGATCGAGGATTACCGCTGCCGTCACCACCGCCCCACACAACGGGCCTCGACCGACTTCATCGACGCCGGCCACCAATTCTTCGACTTCGGCGACCAGGGTGAAATCCAGGCCCATCTGCATGCTTGTCTTGCTCATCGTGTTTGACCGATCAGGTTGAGGACGGCGTCCGCCGCCTGATTGGAGGCATCCAGGCGCAATGTGCGATGGATCTCGTCGAAGCCGCGGGTCTGTTCTTCGCCGCCTTCGATCAACGGCGACAGGGTCTGTGCCAGCGCCTCGACTGTTGCATCATCCTGCAACAATTCCGGGACCAGCAGACGCTGGGCCAGCAGGTTCGGCAAGGACACGTACGGGCTCTTGACCATGCGTTTCAGAATCCAGAACGTCAGCGGTGCCAAACGGTACGCCACCACCATCGGCCGCTTGTACAGCAGCGCTTCCAATGTGGCCGTGCCGGAGGCGATCAACACCGCATTGCACGCCGCCAGCGCCAGATGGGATTTGCCGTCGAGCAAGGTCACCGGCAGATCGCGGCCAGCGAGCAGCTCTTCAAGCTGCGCGCGGCGTTCGGCATTGGCGCACGGGATGACAAAGCGCAAACCCGGGCGCATCGCACGCAGACGTTCGGCAGTATCGAGGAACAGCGCGCCGAGGCGGGACACTTCGCCACCACGGCTGCCGGGCATCAACGCCACCAGCGGACCGTCGGGCAGGCCCAGTTCGGCACGCGCCGCAGCGCGATCAGCTTCCAGCGGAATGGTATCGGCCAGCGTGTGACCGACGAACCGTACCGGTACGCCTTTTTCTTCGTAGAACTTTGCTTCGAACGGCAGCAGCGTCAACATCAGGTCGCAGCCTTCGCGGATCTTCAGCACACGCTTCTGCCGCCACGCCCACACCGACGGGCTGACGTAATGCACGGTCTTGATCCCGGCCTGACGCAACTTGAGTTCAATATTGAGGTTGAAGTCCGGGGCGTCGATACCGATGAACACGTCCGGTTTCTCGGCGATCAGCGTGGCGATCAGGTCCTTGCGGCGCTTGAGCAACTCGCGCAGGCGCCCGAGCACTTCCACCAGGCCCATGACCGACAAACGCTCCATCGGAAAGTAGGAGGTCAGGCCTTCGGCCTGCATCAACGGGCCGCCGACGCCGATGAATTCGACCGCCGGATGCTGTGCCTTGAGGGCGCGCATGAGACCGGCGCCGAGAATGTCACCGGAAGCTTCACCTGCCACCAGCGCAATACGCAGATTGGCCATGATCAGCGAGTGATGCCGCGAGTCGACGATTGAATGGAGTCACGGAATATCGCGACTTCCGGGAACTGCGCAGCGGGTTCGGCCAGCTCAGCCAGTGCCTGCTCAACCGTCAGGCCTTGGCGATATACGGTTTTATAGGCGCGACGCAGGGTGTGAATGGCGTCTTCGCTGAAACCACGACGGCGCATGCCTTCGAAGTTCATGCTGCGCGCTTCGGCAGGGTTGCCGAATACGGTGACGAACGCCGGAACGTCCTTGCCGATAGCGGTGCCCATGCCGGAAAAGCTGTGGGCGCCAATGTGGCAATACTGGTGAACAAGGGTGAAGCCGGAGAGGATCGCCCAGTCATCTACATGCACATGGCCAGCCAACGCAGTGTTGTTGACCAGGATGCAGTTGTTGCCGATGACACTGTCGTGACCAATGTGCGCGTAGGCCATGATCAGGTTGTGATCCCCCAGCGTGGTTTCCGAACGGTCCTGCACAGTGCCACGGTGAATAGTCACGCCTTCACGAATGACGTTGTGGTCACCGATCACCAGACGGGTTTCTTCGCCTTTGTATTTCAGATCGGGCGTGTCTTCGCCTACCGAGGAAAACTGGTAGATGCGATTGTGCTTGCCGATGCGGGTCGGGCCTTTGAGGATTACATGCGGCCCGATCACGGTACCCTCGCCGATTTCCACACCTGCGCCGATGATCGACCACGGGCCGACCTCGACGCCATCAGCCAGAACGGCCGACGGATCGATGATTGCGCGAGGGTCAATCAAACTCATACTTTTTGTTCCGCACAGATGATCTCTGCCGAGCAGACCGGTTTGCCATCCACCGAAGCCTGGCATTCGAATTTCCAGATCTTGCGCTTGCAGCTGATGAAGGTCGCTTCGAGGATCAGCTGGTCGCCCGGCTTGACTGGCTGGCGGAAGCGCAGCTTGTCGGAACCGACGAAGTAGTAAAGCGTGCCGTCGGCTGGCTTCACATCAAGCATTTTAAAACCGAGGATCCCGGCAGCCTGAGCCATCGCCTCGATGATCAGCACGCCCGGCATGATTGGATGCGCCGGGAAGTGACCATTGAAGAACGGTTCATTGATGCTGACATTCTTGTAGGCGCGAATGCGCTTGCCTTCAGTGTCCAGTTCCACCACCCGGTCCACCAGCAGGAACGGGTAACGGTGAGGCAGGTATTCGCGAATCTCGTTGATGTCCATCATTTCGGGGGGAAGCCTATGTAAAGATTGGGAGCGCGACTGACGCGCACTCCTCTAGCAAATCAAGGAGGCAGTCTAGCGGCTGTGCACACTTGATATGGAAATGGTATCAGCCATCTGATGAAGCATTGCCGTCAGGGGTCACTTCCCCTACGCGCTTTTCCAGCTGTTTCAAACGTCGCGCGATGTCATCGAGCTGACGGATGCGGGCCGCGCTTTTGCGCCATTCGGCCGCTGGTTGCATGGCTGTGCCGGAAGAATAGGCACCCGGCTCGGTAATCGAGTGAGTCACCATAGTCATCCCGGTCAGGAAAACGTTGTCGCAAATATCAATGTGGCCGACCAGCCCGACACCGCCGGCGAGCATGCAGTGCTTGCCGATTTTGGTGCTTCCGGAGATCCCGACGCACGCCGCCATGGCGGTGTGATCACCGACCTGAACGTTGTGGGCGATCTGGATCTGGTTGTCGAGTTTCACGCCATTACCGATTACGGTATCGGCCAGAGCGCCGCGGTCGATGGCGGTATTCACGCCAATCTCGACATCGTCGCCGATGGTCACGCCACCGATCTGGGCGATCTTCTGCCAGATGCCTTTTTCGTTGGCAAAGCCAAAGCCTTCACCACCGAGCACGGCACCGGACTGAATCACCACTCGCTTGCCGATGCGCACGTCGTGATACAGCGTCACGCGCGGAGCGAGCCAGCCGCCTTCACCGATTTCGCTGCGGGCACCAACAACGCAATGTGCACCCAGTGTCACCTGCGCACCAATTCGCGCACCGGCTTCGATCACCACAAAAGGGCCGATGCTGGCGCTTGAATCAACCACGGCGTCAGGCGCAATCACCGCTGACGGATGGATACCCGCAGAGGCTTTTGGCTTGGGATCGAACAGGTGGGAAATACGCGCATAAGCCAGGTAAGGATCAGGCACCACCAATGAATTACCGGCAAAACCTTCGGCATCGGCTTCTTTGAGCAACAGTGCTGCTGCCTGCGAGCCCGCCAGGAATTTGCGATATTGTGGGTTTGCCAGAAAGCTCAACTGAGCTGGGCCAGCCTCTTGCAAAGTGGCTAGCCCAGTAATTTGCTTCTCAGGGTCGCCACGCAGGGTGGCGCCGAGGAACTCGGCCAACTGGCCGAGCTTGATAGTCACGGTCATGGGTTACTTCAGCTGATTCATGCGCTCGATTACCTGGCGCGTGATGTCGTACTGCGGTTTGACATCGATCACTGCGCCACGCTCGAACACCAGGTCAAAACCACCTTTCTTGATGACTTCTTCCACTGCGCTATCCAGTTTCGGCTTCAGTTGCTTGAGCATTTCGCGGTCGGCAACAGCTTTGGCTTCGTTCAGCTCCTTGGACTGGAACTGGAAGTCACGGGCCTTTTGCTTGAATTCCAGCTCCAGACGCTCACGTTCACCTTGCTGCATTTTGTCGCCACCGGCCATCAGACGGTCCTGAATGCCCTTGGCGCTGCTTTCCAGCGTTTTCAGCTTGGTCAGTTGTGGACCGAACTTCTTCTCGGCATCCACGGCGTACTTCTTCGCAGCGTCGGATTCCAGCAAGGCCATCTGATAGTTCAGAACGGCAATTTTCATGTCGGCAAATGCCGGGCCTGCCACCATCAAGGAGGCCAGGAGAACCAATTGAGTCAACTTACGCACGATGCACTCCTACAAAATCCATTGTCGTTATCTTGGGTCAGACGCTTAGAACGTCTGGCCGAGGGAGAATTGGAACACTTGAGTATCAGCGTCATCCGGCTTCTTGACCGGCATGGCCAACGCGAAGCTCAGAGGACCCAGTGCGGTGACCCAGGTCACGCCGACACCCACGGAACTGGCCATGTTGCTCAGGCTGATGTCGTTGCACTTGGTGTTCGACGACGAGCCGTTCGCATTGGTAGTGTCCTTGCACTGCGAGTCAAATACGTTACCCACATCCCAGAATACCGAAGTACGCAGGGAGCGCTGGTCTTTCACGAATGGCAGCGGGAACAGAACCTCGACACCACCCTGGATCAGGACGTTACCACCGAACGGCAGTGGGTCCTGGTCCGGGTCAGCCAGCGTGCCCGGGTTGGTACCACGGCTCGGCGTACTGCGCGGGCCGAGGGTGCTGTCCTTGAAGCCACGAACCGAGTTGAAACCACCAGCATAGTAGTTTTCATAGAACGGCAAGCCGTCTGTAGAACCGTAACCGTCGCCATAACCCAATTCGGTGTGCAGACGCAGGGTGTAGTTCTCGCTGATCGGCTGGAACAGCTGACCACGGTAATCAAGTTTATAGAACGACAGATCGCTGCCCGGCACGGTGGTTTCCAGGGTCAGGCTCTGGGAACGGCCACGGGTCGGCAGCACGCCTTTGTTCAGGGTCGATTCGGACCAGCCGGCCGACGCCTTGAAGTTCAGGTATTTGTCGCCTTCTTTGTTTACGAAGTCGAAAATCTCGTCAACAGTGTAGGTACCGGTCTTGATCTCGTCCTGCTGAACCGACAGGCCAAAGGTCAGACGCGAAGTTTCGCTGATCGGGTAGCCAACGTTTACGCCGGCACCCAGGCTGTCTACCGCATAGCTCGCTACGTCGACGTCGAGGTCTTTGTAGTCAGTGGTGCGATAGAACGCGTTGTAACCCAGGCTCACGCCATCTGCGGTCCAGTACGGGTCAACGTAGCCGAAGTTGTAGCGGCTCTGGTATTCGCTGCGAGTCAGGCCGATGCTGACGCGGTTACCGGTACCGAGGAAGTTGTTCTGGGTGATCGAACCACCGAGAATCAGACCGGCGCTCTGGGCGAAACCGACACTGGCGGTAATCGAACCGGAAGCCTGTTCTTCAACGCTGTAGTTCACGTCCACCTGGTCGTCGACACCTGGCACAGCCGGGGTTTCAACGTTGACTTCCTTGAAGAAGCCGAGACGCTCGAGACGGGTTTTCGATTGGTCGATCAGGTAGGTCGAAGCCCAGCCGCCTTCCATCTGACGCATTTCACGACGCAGCACTTCGTCTTCGGACTTGGTGTTGCCACGGAAGTTGATGCGATTGACGTAGGCACGCTTGCCCGGATCAACAGCGAACAGGATGTCCACGGTGTGGTCATCATCGTGCGGCTGCGGTACGCCGTTGACGTTGGCGAAGGTGTAACCCTCGTTACCCAGACGACGGGTGATCAGCTCGGACGTAGTGGTCATCAGCTTGCGCGAGAACACCTGACCTTTCTGCACCAGCAGCAAGGACTTGACCTGATCTTCAGGGACTTTCAGGTCACCGCTGAGTTTGACGTCACGAACGGTGTACTTCTCGCCTTCGGTGACGTTGACAGTGATGTAGACGTGCTTCTTGTCCGGGGTGATGGACACCTGGGTCGAAGCGATATCCATGTTGATATAGCCACGGTCCAGGTAATAGGAACGCAGGCGCTCGAGGTCACCGGAAAGCTTTTCACGGGCGTACTTGTCATCGTTCTTGAAGAACGACAGCCAGTTGGTGGTTTTCAGTTCGAACAGGTCGGTCAGGTCTTCCTCAGGGAAAACCGTGTTGCCCACCACGTTGATGTGCTGAATGGCGGCAACGGTGCCTTCGTTGATCTTCACTTTCAGACCAACGCGGTTACGCGGTTGCGAGACCACTTCGGTATCGACCGTAGCCGAGTAGCGACCTTGCGCGACGTACTGGCGTTGCAGTTCGTTACGCACACCCTCAAGGGTGGCGCGCTGGAAGATCTCGCCTTCGGCCAGACCGGATTGTTTGAGACCTTTCATCAAGTCTTCAGTGGAGATCGCCTTGTTGCCTTCGATCTCGATACTGGCGACCGACGGGCGTTCAACGACCGTGATGACCAGAACGTTGCCTTCGCGGCCCAGCTGGATATCTTGAAAGAAACCGGTTTTGAACAACGCACGAGTGGATTCCACCAGGCGACGATCATCCGCCTGCTCACCGACGTTCAACGGCAAGGCACCAAAGACGCTACCCGCGGAGACCCGCTGGAGGCCATTGACGCGAATATCAGAGATAGTGAAGGACTCGGCGTGAACTTCGGCGATCATCAATACGGTGAGAACCGCAGTTAGCAGCAGACGTTTCATGAAGTCCTTTCTTATTCCAACTGGCAATAAACAAACTGCCGCAAAATGCGGCAGATTCGCAATTCAGCGAAGCGTTACAGTCGACCCAGATCGTTGACCAGAGCAAGCAACATCACCCCGACCACCAAACTGATACCGATCTGTATCCCCCAACCTTGCACCCGATCCGACAAGGGACGACCACGCGCCCACTCGATCAGATAAAACAACAAATGCCCCCCATCCAGTACAGGAATGGGCAGCAAATTCAGAACCCCCAGGCTAATACTCAGATAAGCAAGGAAATTCAGGAAATCAGCGACGCCCGACTGGGCAGAAGCGCCCGCCACTTTAGCAATGGTTATCGGTCCACTCAAGTTTTTTACCGAGAGCTCGCCGAACAGCATTTTCTTCAGTGAATCGAGCGTCAGAATGCTCATGGTCCAAGTGCGACGGGCACCCTCGCCAATTGCAGCCAACGGCCCGTAACTGACCTCGCGAATCATCTCCGGCGGCCAGTCGACAGCTTTCACTCCTGCCCCCAGATATCCGCTTGGCGATTTGCTCTCACCGCGCGCTGCCAGAGTCACAGGGACGTCGATTTGAGCACTGTCGCGCTCGATGCGCAGCATGATTTTGGTATCAGGACGCGTACGAACGGTGTCGACCACCTGCTGCCAGTCATTCAGCGCCTGACCGTCGAGTGCCAACAGGCGATCACCGGTTTTCAGGCCGGCTGCCTGGGCCGGGCCTTTTGGATCAAGTTCGGCCAGCACCGGCGGCAGAGCCGGGCGCCAAGGACGGATACCCAGAGAGCGAATCGGATCCGGCTCATCAGCGCCTTTGAGCCAGTTGTCCAGCTTCAACTCACGCGGCGAATCGACAGTCGTGCCCTGTTCGCGCACTTGCAACTGCAGAGAACCGCTTTCACCAAGGCGCCGGACCAATTGCAGATTGACGGCAGCCCAACCGGTAGTCGGCTCCCCATCGACAGCAACAATTTCCTGGCCAGCGCTCAAACCAGCACTGGCGGCGATGCTGCCGGATTCAACCGCACCGATGACCGGGCGAATCTGCTCGCTGCCGAGCATGGCCAACACCCAGAAGAACACCAACGCCAACAGGAAGTTGGCAATGGGGCCGGCGGCAACAATGGCGATACGCTGACGCACGGATTTGCGATTGAACGACTGATCAAGCTGATCGACCGGCACTTCGCCTTCGCGCTCGTCGAGCATCTTGACGTAACCGCCCAACGGTATCGCCGCGACGACAAACTCGGTGCCCTGCTTGTCATGCCAACGCAGCAGCGGCATGCCAAAGCCTACGGAGAAACGCAGGACCTTGACGCCACAACGACGCGCGACCCAGAAATGGCCGAATTCGTGAAAGGTGACCAGCACACCCAAGGCGATCAGGGTGCCGGCAATCATATAGAGCGCGCTCATCTACTTTCTCCGCAAACCTGTTCAGTGCCGCGTGTAGCCATTGTGTTGCAAATTCTAACGATCGTGACGCTTCAACCACTGTTCGGCCAGAACTCGCGCCTTGGCGTCTGCCGTAAACACGGCTTCGAGATCTCCCAGCGCAACGACCGGTTCGAGGCTCAAGACCTCCTCGATGATACTCGCGATTTCCAGGTAACGAACCCGTCCGTCGAGAAACGCTGCCACCGCCACTTCGTTGGCCGCATTAAGCATCGCCGGAGCACTGTCGCCCGCCTCGGCCGCTTGCCGCGCCAGACGCAGGCAAGGGAAGCGTTGTTCATCCGGCGCCTCGAAGTCCAGACGCGCGATGGCGAACAGATCCAGCGGTGCCACACCTGAATCAATGCGTTCCGGCCAGGCCAGGGCATTGGCGATCGGCGTACGCATGTCGGGATTGCCCAACTGCGCCAGTACCGAGCCGTCGACATAATCGACCAGCGAGTGAATCACGCTCTGTGGGTGAATCACTACCTCGACTTGCGACGGCTTTGCATCAAACAACCAACAGGCCTCGATCAACTCAAGACCCTTGTTCATCATGCTGGCCGAATCGACGGAAATCTTGCGCCCCATGGACCAGTTCGGGTGCGCACACGCCTGATCAGGTGAAACATGCACCAACTCACTCATCGGCGTCTGTCGGAACGGGCCGCCAGAGGCTGTGAGTAAAATCCGACGGACACCCACCGCGCTCAATCCACGAGCGAAATCCTGTGGCATGCACTGGAAAATGGCGTTGTGTTCGCTGTCGATCGGCAGTAACACCGAACCGCTCTTGCGCACGGCCTGCATGAACAAGGCGCCGGACATCACCAGCGCTTCTTTATTGGCCAGGAGAATCTTCTTGCCGGCCTCGACGGCCGCCAGGGTCGGGCGCAGACCTGCCGCACCGACGATCGCCGCCATCACCGCATCGACTTCCGGAGCAGCAGCGACCTGACACAGCCCCTCCTCCCCCACCAGTACGCGGGTCGGCAAACCGGCGGCACGCAAGTCGTCCTGCAAGCCGCGCGCAGCGGCGGCTTCTGGCACCACCGCAAATTTCGGCACGTGGCGCACGCACAAGGCGAAAAGCTCAGCCAAACGCGTGAAACCGCTCAGCGCATAAACCTGATAACGCTCAGGATGACGAGCAATGACATCCAGCGTGCTCAGACCGATCGAACCCGTCGCACCCAGAACGGTAATCTGTTGTGGGCAACTCACGGTGCTGCCATCCACAGCAGCACGGCGAACACCGGAATTGCCGCTGTCAGACTGTCGATTCGATCGAGTACACCACCATGCCCAGGCAGCAGATTACTGCTGTCCTTGATACCGGACTGACGCTTGAACATGCTTTCGGTCAGGTCACCAACAACGGAAATGAACACGATCAGCGCAGCGCCAATCAGACCTTTAAGCAGCTCGGCGACAGTCCAGTCACGCACCAGACCGACAATCGCGGTGATCAGCAGACTCAGCGCCAGACCACCGTACACGCCTTCCCAGCTTTTACCCGGGCTGACTTGCGGGGCCAGTTTGCGCTTGCCGAACTTGCGACCGGAAAAGTAAGCGCCGATATCGGCACCCCAGACCAGCACCATCACGGCCATGATCAGCCAGTTTCCCAACGGATACTGCTTGATCTGCACCAGACCTTGCCAGGCAGGCAGCAGAATCAACAGGCCGATGACCAGTTTGGTCGCGGCGCTGGACCAATGCATGCTGGAGTGCGGATAGGTCAGCACCAGCCAGGTTGCCACTGCCCACCACAACACCGAAGCACCCAGCACCCATGGGGCAAGCCCGGGCAGGATGTACATGATAAACAGCATGAACGCGACCACCGCGGCAAAACCCACGCGGAACGCTTGCCCGGTGAAGCCTGCCAGACGCGCCCATTCCCAGGCCCCCAAAGTCACGACCAGACCGATAAACAAGGCGAAACCGGAGCCTTCCAGCAGGAAAAACCCGCACAAGGCAATCGGCAGCAGGATCAGTGCAGTGATGATTCGTTGTTTAAGCATTAAACCCGGGCTCCAGCTTCGACCTGTTCGCTCGTTTTACCGAAGCGACGCTGGCGCGAAGCGAAATCGGCCAGCGCATTGCGCATGGCATCGTGTTTGAAGTCCGGCCAGAACAGGTCGGAGAAGTACAACTCGGCGTAAGCCAGTTGCCACAGCAGGAAGTTGCTGATGCGGTGCTCGCCACCGGTACGGATGCACAGGTCGGGCAATGGCAGATCGCCGGTCGCCAGACAGGTTTGCAGCAGATCCGGGGTGATGTCTTCCGGACGCAGATGCCCGGCCTGGACTTCACGCGCCAGACGCTGCGCAGCCTGTGCAATATCCCACTGACCGCCGTAATTGGCGGCGATCTGCAGAATGAAGCGGTTGGAGCCCGCCGTCATCGCTTCGGCTTCACGCATTGCTGCCTGAAGCTCCGGATGAAAGCGCGAACGATCGCCAATGATGCGCAGGCTGATGTTGTTGTCGTTGAGGCGCTTGGCCTCACGACGCAACGCCTTGAAAAACAGATCCATCAAGGCACTGACTTCATCGGCCGGGCGCTGCCAGTTTTCACTGGAAAAGGCGAACAGGGTCAGTACTTCAACCTTCGCCTCAGCACACACCTCGATCACGGCCCGCACAGCATCCACGCCCGCTTTATGCCCGGCGACACCCGGCATAAAGCGTTTTTTCGCCCAGCGATTGTTACCATCCATGATGATCGCGACATGGCGCGGCACCGCGGACGGCGCAGTCTGCTTGGTCTTGTCCATTAAAAACTCGACCCTTATACGGCCATCAGATCCGCTTCTTTTTGCTTGGTAGCCGCGTCGATATCAGCTTCAGCCTTGTCGGTGATCTTTTGAATATCGGCAGCAGCGCGACGCTCTTCGTCTTCGCTGATTTCTTTGTCCTTGACCAGCTTCTTCAGCTCGCCCAAGGCGTCACGGCGAATGTTGCGCACGGCAACACGAGCGTCTTCGGCGGCACTGCGCGCCTGCTTGGTGAAGCCCTTGCGGGTTTCTTCAGTCAGGGCAGGCATGGAGATCAACAGCAATTCGCCCAGGTTGGTCGGATTGAGGTTCAGGCCAGCGCTCTGGATTGCCTTGTCGACTGCGGCGAGCATGTTGCGCTCGAACGCAACGACTTGCAGGGTGCGCGAGTCCTTTACGGTGATGTTGGCTACCTGAGTGATGGAGGTGTCTGCGCCGTAGTACGGCACCATCACGCTACCCAGAATGCTTGGGTGAGCCTTGCCGGTACGAATCTGACCGAAAGCATGGGTCAGAGAGTCCAGGGATTTCTGCATGCGCTCTTGAGCGTCTTTTTTGATTTCGTTGATCATTGTTGACCTTCCTCGATCAGGGTGCCTTCAGCGCCGCCATGGACGATGTTCAGCAGGGCACCGGGCTTGTTCATGTTGAATACGCGCAGCGGCATCTTGTGGTCGCGGCACAGGCAAATAGCGGTCAGATCCATCACGCCCAGCTTGCGATCCAGCACTTCATCATAAGTCAGATGATCGAACTTCTCGGCATGCGGGTCTTTGAACGGGTCTGCGGTATAGACGCCATCAACCTTGGTCGCTTTCAGTACGACGTCGGCATCGATTTCGATTGCGCGCAGGCAGGCGGCGGAATCCGTGGTGAAGAACGGATTACCGGTACCGGCTGCGAAGATCACGACGTCTTTGGAGTTCAGGTGACGCATGGCTTTGCGGCGATCATAGTGATCGGTCACGCCAACCATGGAAATGGCCGACATCACGATGGCCGAGATATTGGCACGTTCCAGCGCATCGCGCATGGCCAGGGCGTTCATCACAGTGGCCAGCATGCCCATGTGGTCGCCTGTGACCCGATCCATACCGGCTTTGCTCAGGGCTTCGCCACGGAACAGGTTGCCACCGCCGATCACCAGACCGACCTGTACGCCGATGCCAACCAGTTGGCCGACTTCCAGCGCCATCCGATCCAGCACTTTTGGATCGATCCCGAACTCTTCCGAGCCCATCAGGGCCTCGCCGCTAAGCTTGAGTAGAATGCGTTTATAGCGAGCCTGATAACCACTGCCCTGCTGAGCCATTGCGAATCTCTCCTGCGGCGTATTTAAAAATTCTTTGCGAGCTGTTTACAGCTGGCGTTCACTCTAGCTTGGCGCTGCTTCAGCGCCATCGGAACATGGCTT
This sequence comes from Pseudomonas sp. VD-NE ins, assembly GCF_031882575.1. Lineage (NCBI taxonomy): Bacteria > Pseudomonadati > Pseudomonadota > Gammaproteobacteria > Pseudomonadales > Pseudomonadaceae > Pseudomonas > Pseudomonas sp. VD-NE ins. Next base: position 1,326,582 of record NZ_CP134772.1, on the reverse strand, counting down.
TGTAAGTCAGTTCCAAGTGGAAACCAATTAAAAATTGGCAACCCCATCTGAAAAGAGGCTGCGCGCGTTAGCGGGCAGCCTCTTTCGGCGACAGTTAAAAAACCGTCTTATTGCTTGGCGGCAGCCAGCTGGGCAGCAACTTCTTCAGCGAAGTTGTCGACCGGCTTCTCGATGCCTTCGCCTACTTTGTAGTAAGTGAAGGAAACGATTTCAGCACCGGCTTTCTTGGCCAGTTCGCCAACCTTGATTTCAGGGTTCTTGACGAACGCCTGCTCAACCAGGCTCGCTTCAGCCAGGAACTTGCTGATACGGCCTTTGACCATATTTTCAACAATGTTTTCTGGCTTGCCTTTGATTTTTTCTTCGTTCAGCTGCAGGAACACAGCTTTTTCGCGCTCGATAGCTTCAGCCGAAACTTCCGATGGCAGCAGGAATTCAGGATTGCTTGCCGCTACGTGCATTGCGATGTCTTTGGCCAGCTCGACGTCACCGCCTTTCAGAGCCACAACCACACCGATCTTGTTGCCGTGCAGGTACGAACCTACAACGTCACCTTCGATACGGGTCAGACGACGGATGTTGACGTTCTCGCCTACTTTGGCAACCAGTGCTTCACGAGCGGCTTCTTGCGAAGCGATCAGTGGAGCAGCGTCGGTCAGCTTGTCAGCGAAAGCTTTTTCAACGCTGGCAGCAACGAAGTTTTTGAAGTCGTCTTGCAGAGCCAGGAAGTCGGTCTGCGAGTTCACTTCCAGGATAACGGCAGCCTTACCGTCGTCCTTGATTGCGATTGCGCCTTCAGCGGCAACGTTGCCAGCCTTCTTCGCAGCCTTGATCGCGCCCGAAGCACGCATGTCATCAATGGCTTTTTCGATGTCGCCGTCAGCCTTTTCCAGGGCTTTCTTGCAGTCCATCATGCCTTCGCCGGTACGCTCGCGCAGTTCTTTAACCAACGCTGCAGTAATTGCTGCCATTTTCAAATTCCTCTTGGATAGGTTTTCAACCATTCCACCCGATCGAACGGGCGTTCAATTCTTCCCGAACCACCCTTGTTAGCTGCCGCACATTACAAACAGTGCCGTGGGCGCCGACAAATGGTTTTCGAGGTGGCAAAAAGGGGGCCAAGCCCCCTTTTTGCTTACTGAGTCAACGCCAGGGCGTTAATTACTCAGCTGCAGCCTGAGTTTCTTCAGCTGCGAATTCTACAGTGCCGCCAGCAACATTGTTGCGACCACGGATCACTGCGTCAGCCATCGAACCCATGTACAGCTGGATAGCGCGGATTGCGTCATCGTTGCCTGGGATGATGTAGTCAACGCCTTCCGGGCTGCTGTTGTGTCGACAACGCCGATTACCGGGATGCCCAGCTTGTTGGCTTCGGTGATCGCGATGCGCTCGTGGTCAACGTCGATCACGAACAGTGCGTCTGGCAGACCGCCCATGTCCTTGATGCCGCCCAGCGAACGATCCAGCTTCTCAAGATCACGGGAGCGCATCAGCGCTTCTTTCTTGGTCAGCTTGGCGAAAGTACCGTCTTCGGCTTGAACTTCAAGGTCACGCAGACGCTTGATGGAAGCACGAATGGTTTTGAAGTTGGTCAGCATGCCGCCCAACCAGCGGTGATCGACGTACGGCGAACCGCAACGTGCTGCTTCTTCAGCAACGATCTTGCCAGCGGAACGCTTGGTGCCGACGAACAGAATCTTGTTTTTGCCCTGGGCCAGACGCTCTACGAAAGTCAGAGCTTCGTTGAACATTGGCAGGGTTTTTTCAAGGTTGATGATGTGAATCTTGTTACGCGCGCCGAAAATGTACTTACCCATTTTCGGATTCCAGTAACGGGTTTGGTGACCGAAGTGCACACCGGCCTTCAGCATATCGCGCATATTGACTTGGGACATGATAGTTCCTTAATAAGTCGGGTTTGGCCTCCACGTATCCCAATGACCAACCAGTGGCATAAAGCCAAAAGCACCCAGGTCATCGTGTCGACACGTGTGTGGATTTGAGCTTTTCGGGGTATCCCCGGAAAGCGGCGCATTTTATACCACAGGGTGCGCAGAAACGGAACCCGGAATCTGTATTCGCACCAAGGACATGGGCGCAGCCCCCTTGGAATCGGCCCCGAACGCACCATTGTATAGAGAGAAGCGTTGCACGCGGGCGCTGAATTGCGCCGTGCGTCTGTTAGAATCGCGTTTTTCAGGGTCGCCAATCGACACTCGCCACCCTATTCGTATCAGCAAGCGCCGCCGAGCGCAGAGAGAGCCTGTATGACCGTCAACCTCAAAACTCCCGAGGACATCGCTGGCATGCGTGTCGCCGGCAAACTGGCCGCCGATGTGCTGGAAATGATTGCCGAACATGTCAAACCGGGCGTCACCACCGATGAGCTGAACCAGATCTGCCACGACTACATCGTCAATGTGCAGCAAGCCATCCCTGCCCCGCTCAACTACAAGGGCTACCCGAAGTCGATCTGCACCTCGATCAACCACGTGGTGTGCCATGGCATTCCGAATGACAAGCCGCTGAAAAACGGCGACACCCTGAACATCGACGTCACCGTGATCAAAGACGGCTACCACGGCGACACCAGCCGCATGTTCCATGTCGGCGAAGTGCCGGTCTGGGCCGAGCGCCTGTCGCAGATCACCCAGGAATGCATGTACAAGGCGATCGAGATCGTCAAACCCGGCTGCCGCCTCGGCGACATCGGCGAAGTGATCCAGAAGCACGCGGAAAAGAACGGTTTCTCGGTGGTTCGCGAGTTCTGCGGTCACGGCATCGGCAAGGTCTTCCACGAAGAGCCGCAGATCCTCCACTACGGCCGCGCCGGTACCGGCATGGAACTGAAGGCCGGCATGACCTTCACCATCGAACCGATGATCAACCAGGGCAAGGCCGACACCAAAGTACTGGGTGACGGCTGGACCGCGATCACCAAGGACCGCAAGCTGTCGGCGCAGTGGGAACACACCCTGCTGGTGACCGACACCGGCTACGAGATCTTCACCCTGCGCGCTGACGACACCATCCCGCGCATCTCGGCCTGATCCAGACAACGCTCCCAGCCTTATAGAAGGAAAGCCAAACGATGCCGCAGGTGGATCCCGAACTCTTCGACCGCGGCCAGTTCCAGGCTGAACTGGCCCTGAAAGCGAGTCCTATCGCGGCGTTCAAGAAGGCGATCCGCCAGGCTCGCGAGGTGCTCGACACGCGTTTTCGCCAGGGTCGCGACATTCGCCGCCTGATCGAAGACCGTGCCTGGTTCGTCGACAACATCCTGCAAAAGGCCTGGGAGCAGTTCAACTGGAGCGAAGACGCCGACATCGCGCTGGTCGCCGTCGGCGGCTACGGTCGCGGTGAGCTGCATCCGTATTCCGACATTGATTTGCTGATCCTGCTGGACAGCGCCGACCACGAAGTTTTCCGCGATTCCATCGAGCGTTTTCTGACGCTGCTGTGGGACATCGGCCTGGAAGTCGGTCAGAGTGTACGCTCGGTCGATGAATGTGCCGAAGAAGCCCGCGCCGACCTGACGGTCGTCACCAATCTGATGGAAAGCCGCACCATTTGCGGTCCCGAGCGCCTGCGCCAGCGCATGCTCGACGTGACCAGCACCGCACACATGTGGCCGGCCAAGGAGTTCTTCCTGGCCAAGCGCGCCGAACAAAAGGCACGCCACCACAAATACAACGACACCGAATACAACCTGGAACCCAACGTCAAAGGCTCGCCCGGCGGCCTGCGCGATATCCAGACAATTCTGTGGGTGGCCCGACGTCAGTACGGCACTCTTAACCTGCGCGCCCTCGCTGGCGAGGGTTTCCTGGTCGAGAGTGAAAACGCGTTGCTCGCCTCATCCCAGGAATTCCTCTGGAAAGTGCGCTACGCCCTGCACATGCTCGCCGGTCGCTCCGAAGACCGCTTGCTGTTCGATCATCAGCGCACAATCGCCGGGCTGCTCGGATTTGAAGGTGACGACGCCAAACAGGCCGTCGAAAACTTCATGCAGCAGTATTTCCGCGTGGTGATGAGCATTGCCCAACTCAGCGACTTGATCATCCAGCACTTCGAGGAAGTCATCCTCGCGCCGGAAGACGAAGCGCCGCCGCAGCCGATCAACTCGCGCTTCCAGCTTCACGACGGCTATATCGAAGCACGCAACGACAATGTGTTCCGCCGCACGCCATTCGCCATGCTCGAAATCTTCGTGCTGATGGCTCAGCAGCCGGAAATCAAAGGCGTGCGCGCTGACACCATTCGTCTGCTGCGCGAGCACCGTCACCTGATCGACGACAACTTCCGCAACGATATTCGTAACACCAGCCTGTTCATCGAGCTGTTCAAGTGCAAGATCGGCATCCACCGCAACCTGCGCCGGATGAACCGTTACGGCATTCTCGGGCGCTATTTGCCGGAGTTCGGTTTTATCGTCGGACAGATGCAGCACGACCTGTTCCACATTTATACGGTCGATGCGCACACGCTGAACCTGATCAAGCACCTGCGCAAATTGCAGTACACCCAGGTCTCGGAGAAATTCCCGCTGGCCGCCAAGCTCATGGCCAAGCTGCCCAAACCTGAACTGATCTACATGGCCGGCCTGTACCACGACATCGGCAAAGGCCGGCATGGCGATCACTCGGAGATCGGCGCGGTCGATGCCGAGGCGTTCTGCCAGCGCCATCAGTTGCCGGTGTGGGACAGTCGCCTGATCGTCTGGCTGGTGCAGAACCATCTGGTGATGTCGACCACCGCGCAGCGCAAGGACTTGTCCGACCCGCAAGTGATTCACGATTTCGCCCTGGCTGTCGGCGATGAAACCCGTCTCGACTACCTCTATGTACTGACCGTGGCCGATATCAACGCGACCAACCCGACGCTGTGGAATTCATGGCGCGCCAGCCTGTTGCGCCAGCTCTACACCGAGACCAAACGCGCCTTGCGCCGGGGCTTGGAAAACCCCGTGGATCGCGAAGAGCAGATCCGCCAGACCCAAAGCGCCGCGCTGGATATTCTGGTGCGCGGTGGCACCGACCCGGACGATGTCGAGCAGCTATGGGCGCAATTGGGCGATGACTATTTCCTGCGCCACACCGCCGGCGACGTGGCCTGGCACAGCGATGCGATCCTGCAGCAACCGGTCGATGGCGGGCCGTTGGTGCTGATCAAGGAAACCACCCAGCGCGAGTTCGAGGGTGGCACGCAGATCTTCATTTATGCACCGGACCAGCATGATTTCTTCGCGGTGACCGTGGCGGCGATGGACCAGCTCAACCTGAACATTCATGACGCCCGGGTTATCACCTCAAGCAGCCAGTTCACCCTCGACACCTACATCGTGCTCGACAACGAAGGCGAGTCCATCGGCGACAACCCGGCGCGGGTCAAGCAGATCCGCGAAGGCCTGACCGAAGCCCTGCGCAACCCGGACGACTACCCGACGATCATCCAGCGCCGCGTGCCGCGCCAGCTCAAGCATTTCGCCTTTGCGCCGCAGGTGACGATTCACAACGACGCGCAGCGTCCGGTAACGGTGCTGGAATTGACCGCTCCTGATCGCCCGGGACTGCTGGCGCGGATCGGCGGGATTTTCCTCGAGTTCGACCTGTCGCTGCAGAACGCCAAGATCGCGACACTCGGCGAGCGGGTGGAAGACGTGTTCTTCATCACCGACGCGCACAACCAACCGCTGTCCGACCCGTTGCTGTGCAGCCGTTTGCAGGATGCGATCGTTGAGCAACTGAGCGTCAATCAGGAACCCGATATCAAACTGTCGCGCATCAGTATTTGATGGCGCCCCGGATTCAAATGGCTTTGCGAGAGACCCAGCCCCAATGAACAACGCTCTTAACCAGCTCCAGCCGTACCCGTTCGAAAAGCTCCGCGCCCTGCTCGGCACCGTGACCCCGAACCCGGACAAACGCCCGATCGCCCTGTCGATCGGCGAGCCGAAACACCGTTCGCCAAGCTTTGTCGCCGAGGCACTGGCCAACAGTCTGGATCAGATGGCGGTGTACCCTACAACGCTGGGCATCCCGGCGCTGCGTGAGGCCATTGCCGGCTGGTGCGAGCGGCGTTTCGGCGTGCCGAGCGGCTGGATCGATCCGGCGTGCAACGTGCTGCCGGTCAATGGCACCCGTGAAGCGCTGTTCGCGTTCACTCAGACCGTGGTCAACCGTGGCGACGACGCCCTGGTGGTCAGCCCGAACCCGTTCTATCAGATCTACGAAGGCGCTGCGTTCCTCGCCGGGGCCAAGCCGCATTACCTGCCGTGCCTCGACGAAAACGGCTTCAACCCGGATTTCGATGCGGTTTCGCCAGATATCTGGAAACGCTGCCAGATTCTGTTCCTCTGCTCGCCGGGCAATCCGACTGGCGCGCTGATCCCGGTCGACACCCTGAAAAAGCTGATCGCCCTGGCCGACGAATACGATTTCGTAATCGCCGCCGACGAGTGCTACAGCGAACTGTACTTCAACGAGCAAACCCCGCCACCGGGCCTGCTGACGGCTTGTGTCGAACTGGGCCGCAAGGATTTCAAGCGTTGCGTGGTGTTCCATAGCCTGTCCAAGCGCTCCAACCTGCCAGGCCTGCGCTCCGGTTTCGTCGCCGGCGATGCCGACATCCTCAAAGGCTTCCTGCTGTATCGCACCTACCACGGCTGCGCGATGCCGGTACAAACGCAACTGGCCAGCGTGGCGGCGTGGAATGACGAAGTGCATGTGCGCGCCAACCGTGCGCTGTATCGGGAGAAATTCGATGCGGTGCTGGCGATTCTCAGCCCGGTGATGGACGTACAACGTCCGGATGGCAGCTTTTATCTGTGGCCGAACGTGCAAGGCGATGACGCAGCGTTCTGCCGCGATCTGTTTGAGCAAGAGCACGTGACCGTGGTGCCGGGTTCTTACCTGTCCCGTGACGTCGACGGCGTCAATCCGGGCGCTGGCCGTGTGCGCATGGCGCTGGTCGCACCGCTGGCCGAATGTGTCGAAGCCGCCGAACGGATTCGCGCCTTCATTACTCGCCAAGAGTAACTTTCAAATATCCGCACCAGGCAATCTGGTGCGGACTTCCATGTTACAGAAACCCCAACTTACAACGCATTGCTTTACTCATCTACACGCAAACAAATAACTTACCCTCCGCAACAACGACAACGTATCAAACAAGACAAGTTCACGAGCTATTGAACTTGTAGACACCTCGAGAAAAATAAACACCCTATAAAAACTCATTAAATCTCAAAAGGAATTGATTATGTATAAAACCAAGCCGTGCCTGAAACTTGAAATAGATGACCCCATCGCCAGCTTTCGAGCAGCCATCAATGAAAATCCTAAAAATATTTCGTATACCTCCGGCTCAGGCCTGTCATCACGAACAATGTCAATCAACGCAAAGTGCTGGCAACCGAACCGTCACCTGACCATTTCGTTCCTGGACAACCCCCCCGCCGCGCTGAAAGACGCGATAAAAAAACATATATGGGAATGGGCTGATTATGTCAGCCTGACCTTTAGTTTCATTGACCGCAAAGACGGCATAATCCGAATAAAAACCAACACCACTGAAAATGCATCTCAAATTGGAACTGATGCACTAACAGTCGCTGCGGGAGAGCCAACCATGTTCATATCCGCGCGACCGGCAGATTCCGATTTCCGTACAGTGGTATTGCACGAATTTGGTCATGTTCTCGGATTACATCACGAGCACTTGCACCCGGATGCAAACATCCCCTGGAACAAACCAAAGGTCTATAAGGAATACGCAGAAAAATGGGGAATGGATAAGGAGAAAGTGGACCTGAACATCTTCACACCGATAACCGAGCAGACCACCGTCACCGGGTACGATCCAACATCCATCATGCATTACCCTGTCGAAAAGGAACTGACCGATGGAAAATTCGAAGTACCGATGAACACCGAGATCAGTTGGGAAGACAAACGCATAGCCGCGCATTTCTACCCGATAGAAATCCCTGACGACGGCTCCTGCGAGCGACCATGAAGCGCCATCAGGGACAGTCTTTCACTACGACTTGACCTGCCCCAGATTGGCTTCACTCAAGTCCAGATCGGCCAACACTTCTCTAAGGACGTCGTCACCTATCTGGTGTTGACGACTGAGGCTATAAAGCTCCAGACGCTGCGCCCTGAGCGCCTTCAAGCGCAGGCGACGCTCCAGCAGATCCATCTGGAACGCCAAAGCCTGGGCTTCGGCGGAATCGTTGAAGACATCGAGCTGATGGCGATACTCGGACATGATCCGCGCCTTAAGCTCAGCCGACAGAGCGGCCTGAGCAGCGTCCTGCGGGGCGGTTTCCTCGGCCTCCAGCGCATGAATCGCTGCTTGCGCGGTTTTGCGCCAGGCATCGCGCACTTCCTGGCGGCGCTTGTCGTCCGGGCTTTTCTCGATGCCGCGCAGTAACAGTGGCAGCGCGATGCACGCCGATATCAGGGAGAGCAGAATTACCCCGGCGGCGATAAAAATCAGCAGATCACGCTCGGGAAACGCCTCCGCGCCCATCAACATCGGCACCGACATCACACCCGCCAGCGTCACTGCACCACGCACGCCGCCAACGGTCAGCAGCCAGCAGGAGCGCGCGGTCGGTACTTGCGTCAACTCACCCTTGCCGCGCAAACGGCGCAGCAACACCGACAAGCGCCAGATGCTTTGCACCCAGATAAACCGCAGCAACACCAACGCGAGGAAAATCGCCACGACATCCAGGCAGCGATAAAACAGTGTTGGCCACAACGTCGGCTCGTGGCTGACCACGGCTTTGATGATGTCCGGCAATTGCAGGCCGAGCAGGAGGAAGATCAAGCCGTTGAAAGCGAATTCCAACAGCGACCAGACGCTGCGATTGAGCAAACGGGTGCTGGTCTGCCGGGGCAACAGATCGAGCCAGCTCTGCATCATCCCCGCCGCCACGGCCGAGAGAATGCCCGAGACGCCGAGACGCTCGGCCAGTACATAAGCAGCGAACGGCAGCAGTAACATGAACACCACGTGCGTCGCCGGATCGTCCCAACCGCGAGCGATCATCCACGAACGCAGGCGCCCTACGAGCCAGCTCAAGGCCACGCCGACTGCCAAACCGCCGAGCGCCACCACGACAAAGGTCAGACTGGCGTTGGTCAGCGAAAACACGCCGGTGATGGCTGCGACCAAGGCGAACTTGAAAGTCACCAGGCCAGAGGCGTCGTTCATCAGCGCCTCGCCCTGCAATATATGCATCAGCGGGGTCGGCAAGCGGTTTTGCGAAATCGCCGAGACGGCCACGGCGTCAGTCGGCGATAACACCGCCGCCAGAGCGAAGGCCACCGGCAGCGGAATTGACGGCAACAACCAATGGATGAAGTACCCGGCGCCGACCACGGTAAACAGCACGAGGCCCACCGCCAGCGTCAGGATCGGCCCGCGCAGATGCCAGAACTCGCGCTTGGGCATGCGCCAGCCATCGGAGAACAGCAAGGGTGGCAGGAACAGAAACAGGAACAGTTCGGGATCAAGGGCCACATGCAGACCGAGGGTCGGCCAGGCGAGCAAGGCACCGGCGCCGATTTGCACCAGAGGCAGCGGCAGCGGGATGACCCGTCCGACCAGACGCGAGACGCTGACCAGCATCAGCAGGATGAGGACGGTGTAAGCGGTTTGCATAAAGCGGAAATCTCAGACAATCGACAGCGTTGAACTGCCATATTAGCCGCTTAGGATGCGTCTGACCGTTGCACCTATGTCGCAGCTGCCGGATTGCAGTCCCTTGTGGGAGCGAGCCTGCTCGCGAATGCGGTGGATCATTCAACACCGATATTGACTGAAATGGCCCTTTCGCGAGCAGGCTCGCTCCCACAGGTTTTGCAGCGTTACGACAACCGTGGCCGACGAAACGCTTTGGTCATGGCATAATCCGACACCATTTTTCTCCAGCACCTGTAAAGGGGGCGATTCCTTGACCGTTTCAAGTAAAACGTTGCACCTTTTCGGCATCAAAGCCTGCGACACCATGAAGAAGGCGCGCACCTGGCTCGATGAACACGCTGTCAGCTACGATTTTCACGATTACAAAACCGCCGGCATCGACCGTGAGCACCTGACCCAATGGTGTGACGAACATGGCTGGCAAACGGTGTTGAACCGCGCAGGCACGACCTTTCGCAAACTCGACGACGAACGCAAAGCCGATCTCGACCAGTCGAAAGCCATCGAACTGATGCTCGCTCAACCCTCGATGATCAAGCGCCCGGTGCTCGATCTCGGTGACCGAACCCTGATTGGCTTCAAGCCAGACATCTACGCGGCCGCTCTGAAGTAAGCAGCCCGTCACTCTTTGTAGAGGTGTATTTACATGTCCAATTCTCTGTTCAGCATCGCTTTTGGTGTCGGCACTCAGAACCGTCAAGGCGCGTGGCTGGAAGTGTTCTACGCACAGCCACTGCTCAACCCGTCGGCCGAACTGGTCGCGGCGGTTGCGCCGATCCTCGGTTACACCGAAGGCAACCAGGCCATCACTTTCACCACCGCACAGGCCGCACAACTGGCTGAAGCCGTGAAAGGCATCGATGCCGTGCAAGGCAAGCTGCTGACCCGTCTGGCCGAGAGCCACAAGCCGCTGGTCGCCACCCTGCTGGCTGAAGACGCACAGCTGACTTCGACACCTGAGGCATATCTGAAGCTGCACCTGCTGTCGCACCGTCTGGTCAAGCCGCACGGCGTGAGCCTGGCCGGGATCTTCCCGCTGCTGCCGAACGTTGCCTGGACCAGCCAAGGTGCTGTGGATCTGAGCGAACTGGCGGAAATGCAACTGGAGGCCCGTCTGCGCGGCGAGCTGCTGGAAGTGTTCTCGGTGGACAAGTTCCCGAAAATGACCGACTACGTGGTTCCGGCTGGCGTGCGTATTGCTGACGCCGCGCGTCTGCGTCTGGGCGCTTACGTCGGTGAAGGCACCACCGTGATGCACGAAGGCTTCATCAACTTCAACGCCGGCACCGAAGGCCCGGGCATGATCGAGGGCCGCGTTTCCGCTGGCGTATTCGTCGGCAAGGGTTCGGACCTGGGCGGCGGTTGCTCGACCATGGGCACCCTGTCGGGCGGCGGCAACATCGTGATCAAGGTCGGCGAAGGCTGCCTGATCGGCGCCAACGCCGGTATCGGTTTCCCGTTGGGCGACCGCAACACCGTTGAGTCGGGCCTGTACGTGACCGCCGGCACCAAAGTGGCGCTGCTCGACGAAAACAACAACCTGGTCAAGGTTGTGAAGGCGCGCGAGCTGGCCGGTCAGACTGACCTGCTGTTCCGTCGCAATTCGGAAACCGGTGCGGTGGAATGCAAAACCCACAAATCGGCGATCGAACTGAACGAAGCGCTGCACGCTCACAACTAAGTGCTTTAAGCACCTGTGGGAGCGAGCCTGCTCGCGAAGCTCTTGGCGTCCTCAAGGACGCCTTCGCGAGCAGGCTCGCTCCCACAGGGTCAGGCGTATACCACATGATGATTCCCTCCCCGTGGCGCGCCGATTTCCCGGCCATCGCCGCGCTGCAACGGCAAGACCAGACCTATCTGGACAACGCCGCCACCACGCAAAAACCCCAAGCCCTGCTCGACGCACTGACGCATTACTACGCCAATGGCGCGGCCAATGTGCACCGTGCGCAACACCTGCCAGGCGCTCACGCGACGCAGGCGTTCGAAGACAGTCGGCTCAAGGCTGCGCAATGGCTGAATGCCGGTGACAGCGGACAGATCATCTTCACCCACGGCGCCACCAGTGCGCTGAATCTCCTGGCCTATGGCCTGGAACATCTTTTCCACCCGGGCGACGAAATTGTCATCAGCGCCCTGGAGCATCACGCCAACCTGCTGCCGTGGCAGCAACTGGCACAACGACGCAATCTGAAGCTGGTGATCCTGCCGCTGGATGCCGACGGTCTGATCGACCTTGCTGCCGCTGTGCACCTGATCGGCCCGCGAACGCGCTTGCTGGCGGTCAGTCAGCTGTCCAACGTGCTCGGTGCGTGGCAGCCATTGCCGGCGTTGTTGGCCATGGCCAAGGCGCAAAACGCACTGACCGTGGTCGATGGCGCGCAAGGCGTGGTGCACGGTCGGCATGACGTGCAAGCGCTGGGTTGCGACTTCTATGTGTTTTCCAGCCACAAACTGTATGGCCCCGACGGCCTCGGCGTGCTGTTCGGCCGCAACGCTGCGCTTGAGCAATTGAAGCCATGGCAATTCGGCGGCGAAATGGTCCTGGAAGCCAACTATCATGACGCGCGCTTCCGCCCTGCTCCGTTGGGTTTCGAGGCGGGTACGCCGCCGATTGCCAGTGTGATCGGCTTGGGCGCGACGCTCGATTATCTGGCGGATCTGGATCAGGAAGCGGTGTCCGCCCACGAAGCCGCGCTGCATGAATATCTGCTGCGTGGCCTCGCGGCGCGCAATGGCATTCGTTTGCTCGGCAAGCCGCAATTGGCGCTGGCGAGTTTTGTCGTTGAAGGTGTGCATAATGCTGATTTGGCGCACTTGCTGACTGAGCAAGGTATTGCCGTGCGCGCCGGGCACCACTGCGCCATGCCATTGCTGAAAAGCTTTGAACTGGCCGGAGCGATTCGGGTTTCGCTGGCGCTGTACAACGATTCGGAAGATCTGGAGCGCTTCTTTGAAGCATTGGATCAGGCGTTGGAGTTGTTGCGATGAGCTTGCCGGTCGAAGCAGCCGAGGCGTTGCAGACATTTCAGAACGCGCCTGGCTGGGAGCAGCGAGCGCGGTTACTGATGCAGTTTGGTGATCGTCTGCCGCCGTTGGATGACACGGACAAGTGCGACGCTAACCGGGTACATGGCTGTGAGAGTCAGGTCTGGCTGGTTGGCGAACTGCACGACGGTCACTGGCAATTCAGCGCGAGCAGCGATGCGCGGATGATCCGCGGGTTGGTGACGTTGTTGCTGTTGCGGGTCAACGGGTTGTCGGCGGCCGAACTGCAGCAAGTTGATTTGCCGGACTGGTTTAATCAGCTAGGCCTTTCGCGGCAGCTATCGCCATCGCGCAGTAATGGCCTCAATGCCGTGCTCCAGCGGATGAATGAGTTGGCGGGTTAATCGCCATCGCTGGCAAGCCAACTCCCACAAGGTTCTATGGTGTTCATGGATGCAGTGAACTTACCCAATACCTGTGGGAGCTGGCTTGCCAGCGATGAGGCCATAAGCCTCAGCATCAAATCTGAGGTTTGACCCGATCTGAAGGGCGCCGAACACCCGCGACAATCTTGTCCACAGCCTTGGTCGCCGCGACCATCCCAAACGTCGCCGTGACCATCATCACCGCGCCAAACCCGCCAGCGCAGTCCAGCTTCACGCCATCGCCGACAAAACTCTTCTGCAAACAAATGCTGCCATCCGGTTTCGGATAACGCAGTTGCTCCGTGGAAAACACACACGGCACGCTGTAATGGCGGGTTACGGTGCGCGAAAAACCATAATCACGACGCAACGTCGAACGCACTTTCGAGGCCAACGGGTCATTGAACGTACGGTTGAGATCGCACACCTGAATCAGCGTCGGATCAATCTGTCCGCCCGCACCGCCAGTGGTAATGATCTGGATCTTGCGGCGCTTGCACCAGGCGATCAGCGCAGCCTTGGCGTTGACCGCGTCGATGCAGTCGATCACGCAGTCGATGTTCGGCGTGATGTATTCGGCCATGGTCTCGCGGGTGACGAAATCCGCCACCGCGTGCACCGTGCAATCCGGGTTGATCCCGCGCAGACGCTCGGCCATCACCTCGACCTTGGGTTTGCCGACGGTGCTGTCCAGCGCGTGCAACTGGCGGTTGGCGTTGCTGACGCAGACATCATCGAGGTCGAACAGCGAAATCTCGCCGACGCCACAACGGGCCATGGCTTCCGCCGCCCAGGAACCGACACCACCGACGCCGACAATCGCCACATGGGCCGCGCGCAGGCGTTCCAGGCCTTCAATGCCATACAAACGGGCGATGCCTGCAAACCGCGGATCTTCTGTACTCATGACCATTACCCCAAAAACCGGCGCGCATTATAGGGCTACGCGGCGACAAGTTCTAAACATCAGCTACAAGTGTAAGAACTTAAGTCAAAGTCGGCTGCCCAATGTCGGGCATTTCCCTGTCTGATGTACGACTTGCGAACTGCCGGTGTAGGATGCGCGCCCCTCGGGCGTCTAGCCGACCGATCCTTCGTTCCACAGCCTTTGGAACCCGAAATAGCTATGTCATCGCGTAAATTTGGACTCAACCTGGTGGTGGTTCTGGCAATCGCCGCCCTGTTCACCGGTTTCTGGGCGCTGATCAATCGCCCGGTTTCCGCGCCGAACTGGCCGGAGCAGATCTCCGGTTTCTCCTATTCGCCGTTCCAGCAGGGACAATATCCGCAAAAGGATCAGTACCCGACTGACGACGAGATGCGCCGCGACCTGGAGATCATGAGCAAGCTGACGGACAACATCCGCATCTACTCGGTCGACGGCTCGCTGCAAGACATCCCGAAACTGGCTGAAGAATTCGGCCTGCGCGTGACGCTGGGGATCTGGATCAGCCCCGATCAGGAGCGCAACGAACGGGAAATCACCCGTGCCATCGAACTGGCCAACACCTCGCGCAGCGTGGTTCGCGTGGTGGTCGGTAACGAAGCGATCTTCCGCAAGGAAATCACCGCGCAAGAGCTGAGCGTGCTGCTCGATCGCGTGCGCGCAGCGGTGAAAGTACCGGTGACCACCTCCGAGCAATGGCACGTCTGGGAAGAACACCCGGAGCTGGCCAAGCACGTTGACCTGATCGCCGCGCACGTTCTGCCGTACTGGGAGTTCATTCCGGTCGACAAGGCTGGCCAGTTCGTTTTCGACCGCGCTCGCGATCTGAAAAAAATGTTCCCGAAAAAGCCGCTGCTGCTCTCCGAGGTCGGCTGGCCGAGCAACGGTCGCATGCGTGGCGGTGCCGATGCGTCGCCAGCAGATCAGGCGATTTATCTGCGTAACCTGGTCAACAAGCTCAACCGCCAAGGCTTCAACTACTTCGTGATCGAAGCGTTTGACCAGCCGTGGAAAGCCAGCGACGAAGGTTCTGTGGGCGCGTACTGGGGCGTGTTCAACGCTGCGCGTCAGCAGAAATTCAACTTCGAAGGCCCGGTCGTGGCGATCCCGCAATGGCGCGTGCTGGCGATCGGTTCGGTTGTGCTGGCGCTGTTGTCGCTGACCTTGCTGATGATCGACGGCTCGGCCCTGCGTCAACGCGGACGGATCTTCCTGACCTTCATCGCCTTCCTTTGCGGTTCGGTGCTGGTGTGGATCGGTTACGACTACAGCCTGCAATACAGCACGTGGTTCAGTTTGACGGTGGGCTTCCTCTTGGCGCTGGGTGCGCTCGGGGTGTTTATCGTGTTGCTGACCGAGGCGCATGAACTGGCCGAAGCGGTGTGGATTCACAAGCGTCGGCGCGAATTCCTGCCGGTCGAGGGCGACTCCAGCTATCGCCCGAAAGTCTCGATCCACGTGCCGTGCTACAACGAGCCGCCGGAGATGGTCAAACAGACCCTCGACGCCCTCGCCGCGCTCGATTACCCGGACTACGAAGTCCTGATCATCGACAACAACACCAAGGATCCGGCGGTGTGGGAACCGGTGCGTGACTACTGCGCAACCCTCGGCCCGCGCTTCAAGTTCTTCCACGTCTCGCCGCTGGCCGGTTTCAAGGGCGGCGCGCTGAACTACCTGATTCCGCACACCGCCAAGGACGCTGAGGTGATCGCCGTGATCGACTCCGATTACTGTGTGCACCCGAACTGGCTCAAGCACATGGTGCCGCACTTCGCCGACCCGAAAATCGCTGTGGTGCAATCGCCGCAGGATTATCGCGACCAGAACGAAAGCACCTTCAAGAAGCTCTGCTACGCCGAATACAAAGGCTTCTTCCACATCGGCATGGTCACCCGTAACGACCGTGACGCGATCATCCAGCACGGCACCATGACCATGACCCGTCGTTCGGTGCTGGAAGAGTTGGGTTGGGCCGACTGGTGCATCTGTGAAGACGCCGAACTCGGTCTGCGCGTGTTCGAGAAAGGCCTGTCGGCGGCGTATTACCACGACAGCTACGGCAAGGGCCTGATGCCGGATACGTTTATCGACTTCAAGAAGCAGCGTTTCCGCTGGGCCTACGGTGCGATTCAGATCATCAAACGCCACACCGGCAGCCTGTTGCGCGGCAAGGACACCGAGCTGACCCGTGGCCAGCGTTATCACTTCCTCGCGGGCTGGTTGCCGTGGGTGGCGGACGGCATGAACATCTTCTTCACCGTCGGCGCACTGTTGTGGTCGGCGGCGATGATCATCGTGCCGCAACGGGTCGATCCGCCGCTGCTGATCTTCGCAATCCCGCCACTGGCGCTGTTTGTGTTCAAAGTCGGCAAGATCATCTTCCTGTATCGCCGAGCAGTTGGCGTGAACCTCAAAGATGCCTTCTGCGCGGCACTGGCCGGGCTGGCGTTGTCGCACACCATCGCCAAAGCGGTGCTGTACGGCTTCTTCACCACCAGCATCCCGTTCTTCCGCACGCCGAAAAACGCCGACAACCATGGCTTCTGGGTGGCGATTTCCGAAGCACGGGAAGAGCTGTTCATCATGCTGCTGTTGTGGGGCGCGGCGCTGGGGATCTACCTGGTCAACGGCATCCCGAGCAACGACATGCGTTTCTGGGTGGTGATGTTGCTGGTGCAGTCGCTGCCGTATCTGGCGGCGCTGATCATGGCGTTCCTGTCGTCGCTGCCGAAACCGGCGGCTGCGCCTGAGCCGGCAGCAGCATAATCGGTAACGGATAACGTCAAACGGCGGCCTTCGGGCCGCCGTTTTGCTTTAGAATGACCGCCTTTTTCAATGCCAACAAACTCGGTAGGAGCTGCCGAAGGCTGCGATCTTTTGATCTTGCTGTTGATTTCAAGAAACAAAATCAAAAGATCGCAGCCTCCGGCAGCTCCTACAGGTTTACCGTGCGCACCCGGAGTTATTACATGACGGCCCACGCCGACCTTTCGCCGACCCTCCAACTCGCCATCGACCTGATCCGCCGTCCGTCCGTGACGCCGGTCGACGCCGATTGCCAGAAGCAGATGATGCAGCGCCTGGGCGATGCCGGTTTCAACCTCGAGCCGATGCGCATCGAAGATGTGGATAACTTCTGGGCGACCCACGGCAACAACGACGGCCCGGTGCTGTGCTTCGCCGGTCACACCGACGTGGTGCCAACCGGTCCGGTCACCGCGTGGCAGATCGACCCGTTCAACGCGCTGATCGATGAACACGGCATGCTCTGCGGCCGTGGCGCGGCGGACATGAAAGGCAGCCTGGCGTCGATGACCGTCGCCGCTGAGCGTTTCGTCGCCGATTACCCGAACCACAAGGGCAAGGTCGCGTTCCTGATCACCAGCGACGAAGAAGGCCCGGCACACCACGGCACCAAGGCTGTGGTCGAGCGTCTGGCGGCGCGCAACGAGCGTCTGGACTGGTGCATCGTCGGCGAACCGTCGAGCACCACGCTGGTTGGCGACGTTGTGAAAAACGGCCGTCGCGGCTCGCTGGGCGCCAAGCTCACCGTAAAAGGCATTCAGGGTCATGTCGCCTACCCGCATCTGGCGAAGAACCCGATCCACCTCGCCGCGCCGGCACTGGCCGAACTGGCCGCCGAGCATTGGGATCACGGCAACGATTTCTTCCCGCCGACCAGTTTCCAGATTTCCAACGTCAATTCCGGCACCGGCGCGACCAACGTGATTCCGGGTGATCTGGTGGCGGTGTTCAATTTCCGTTTCTCCACCGAATCGACCGTCGAAGGCCTGCAGAAACGCGTGGCTGATATCCTCGACAAGCACGATCTGGATTGGCACATCGACTGGGCGCTGTCCGGCCTACCGTTCCTCACCGAACCAGGCGCACTGCTCGACGCGGTGTCGGCGAGCATCAAGGACATCACCGGTCGCGAGACCAAGGCGTCGACCAGCGGCGGCACCTCCGATGGCCGCTTTATCGCGACCATGGGCACGCAAGTGGTTGAACTGGGCCCGGTCAACGCGACCATTCACCAGGTCAACGAACGCGTGCTGGCGGCGGATCTCGACGTACTGACCGAGATCTACTACCAGACCCTCATCAAGTTGCTCGCCTGATGCTCGCTTGCCCCATCTGCAGTGAACCGCTGAATGCGGTGGATAACGGCGTGGTCTGCCCCGCCGGCCACCGCTTCGACCGCGCGCGTCAGGGTTACCTGAACCTGCTGCCGGTGCAGCACAAGAACAGCCGCGACCCTGGCGACAACCAGGCCATGGTCGAAGCGCGCCGGGACTTCTTGAACACCGGGCATTACGCGCCGGTGGCCAAGCGTCTGGCCGAGCTGGCGGCGAGTTATGCGCC
The DNA here is from genome assembly GCF_031882575.1 of Pseudomonas sp. VD-NE ins. NCBI lineage: Bacteria > Pseudomonadati > Pseudomonadota > Gammaproteobacteria > Pseudomonadales > Pseudomonadaceae > Pseudomonas > Pseudomonas sp. VD-NE ins. The sequence continues at coordinate 1,308,135 of NZ_CP134772.1, read as the reverse complement.
GGATCGCTGGGTCGATATCGGTTGTGGCGAGGGTTACTACACCGCGCAGATCGCCGAGGCCTTGCCGAACGCTGACGGCTACGCACTGGACATTTCCCGCGAAGCGGTCAAACGTGCCTGCAAGCGTAATCCGGCGATCACTTGGTTGATCGCCAGCATGGCCCGCGTGCCGTTGGCGTCGGGCAGTTGCCAGTTTCTCGCCAGTGTTTTCAGTCCGCTGGATTGGGAAGAAGCCAAGCGCCTGCTCAGTGTCGGCGGTGGTCTGATGAAAGTCGGCCCGACCAGCGGCCACCTGATGGAACTGCGCGAGCGCCTGTACGACGAAGTGCGCGAGTACACCGACGACAAGCATCTGGCCCTGGTGCCGGAAGGCATGGCGCTGGCGCACAGCGAAACCCTGGAATTCAAGCTGACGCTGGACAAGCCCGAGGATCGCGCCAACCTGTTGGCGATGACACCCCACGGCTGGCGCGCCAGTGCCGAGCGTCGTGCGGCAGTCATCGAACAGGCCGAGCCGTTCGAGACCACCGTGTCGATGCGCTACGATTATTTCGTTCTTCAATAACTTTTGGTCTCGGGCACAGGCCCGGGGCCGGCTAAATCCGCGAATGGATTTTTCAGACCCGCAGTGAGGACATCCATGCGCCAACCGGACATCGAGATTTACCTGAAAGACGCCGACGTCGACCACAAGGCCATTTCGGCCTGGCTGGGCGCCGCGCTGGGCCCGTGCAGCGACTGGGTACAGAAAGGCCAGACTTACAAATGCAAAGCCGGCAACGTGCCGGTGACCTGGCTGCCGAAAGCCGTGGGCAAATGGAACAGCCTGTACCTGGAAAGCGACCAGACCCCATGGGACGACGACATCGCCTGCGCGCGTGCCGCATTTGCTGCGCTGAACGTGGAAGTGCGTTGCGCGCCGGGGACGTGGGTTGAAGAAGAAGGTGAGGAGACGGCAGATCGCTGGATGCGCATCAGCGAAGACGGTGAAGAAGAAATCACCTGGAAAACGGCATAAAAGCAGCTGCAAGCTGCAAGCTGCAAGTCTCAAGTTGAACTGCTTGTAGCTTGCAGCTTGTGACTTGCAGCTCGAAGCTGCTTTTACAAGCCTACAACATCCTCAGCCTGCAAACCCTTCTCGCCAGTAATCACCGCGTATTCAACCTGCTGGCCTTCAGTCAGCGACCGATGCCCTTCGCCGCGAATCGCGCGGTAGTGCACGAACACGTCCACCCCGTCTTCGCGCTGGATAAAGCCGTAACCCTTGGCGTCGTTGAACCACTTCACGTTGCCGGTTTCACGTGTTGCCATCTGTTCATACTCCTTTTTTATTATTGAACAGGCTTTTCGCAGGAAAGCCTTAGAGGAACGTCAGCCTGTGTCCGACGTCCATAAAGGGCCCCGGCGACAGACCGCCGAGTATATGACAGGCGCGGAAAGTCTCAACTGGAGATTACTTCGCCGCTTTTTTGCCGATTTTCGGTGAATACGGCAAACTGTCGCCCTCCCGAGCAAACGCTCGGTTTTATTCACTCACGCAGAAGCCGTATGACCCGTTCCCCGTTCCGCCGTCTTGTGTTTGGCACCCTGCGCCGACTGTTGTACCTCTGGGTTCGCTCGGAGACGATCAACCAGTCGTCGTTCACCCTCAACCTCGACCGCAGTCGTCCGGTGTTCTACGTCCTGCAAAACCCTTCGCTGACCGATCTGGCCGTGCTCGACACCGAGTGCACCAAGGCCGGCCTGCCGCGTCCGGTGCTGCCGGTATCGGTGGGTTCGCTGATCGAACCGGCGGCGTTTTTCTACCTGACACCGGATCCAGACTGGCTCGGTCGTCAGGACAAACGCGGCGCACCGCCGACCCTGACCCGCCTGGTCAGTGCGCTCACGCAAAATGCTGCCGAAGACGCGCAGATCATTCCGGTCAGCGTGTTCTGGGGCCAGTCGCCGGACAGCGAAAACAGTCCGTGGAAGCTGTTGTTCGCCGACAGCTGGGCCGTCACCGGGCGTCTGCGTCGCCTTCTGAGCATCATTGTTCTCGGTCGCAAGACCCGCGTGCAGTTCTCGGCGCCGATCCATCTGCGCGAGCTGATCGAGCACAACAAGGGCCACGAACGCACCGTGCGCATGGCCCAGCGCATCCTGCGCGTACACTTCCGCAACCTCAAAGCCGCGGTGATCGGCCCGGACATTTCCCACCGTCGCAACCTGGTCAAAGGTCTGCTCAATCAGCCGCTGGTCAAGCAAGCGATCCTCGACGAAGCCGAGCGCGAAAACATCTCCGTGGAAAAAGCCAAGGCTCAGGCCCTGCGCTACGGCAACGAGATCGCCTCGGACTACACCTACACCGCCATTCGCTTCCTCGAAGTGGTGCTGAGCTGGTTCTGGAACAAGATTTACGACGGCATCAAGGTCAACCACATCGAAGGCGTGCAGAAAGTCGCGCAAGGCCACGAAGTGATCTACGTGCCTTGCCACCGCAGCCACATCGACTACCTGCTGCTCTCGTATCTGCTGTTCCGCAACGGCCTGACCCCGCCGCACATTGCCGCCGGGATCAACCTGAACATGCCGGTGATCGGCAGCCTGCTGCGTCGCGGCGGTGCGTTCTTCATGCGTCGCACGTTCAAGGGCAATCCGCTGTACACCTCGGTGTTCAACGAATACCTGCACACCCTGTTTACCAAAGGCTTCCCGGTCGAGTACTTCGTCGAGGGAGGGCGCTCGCGCACCGGACGCATGCTGCAACCGAAAACCGGGATGCTCGCGATCACCCTGCGCAGTTTCCTGCGTTCGTCGCGCATGCCGATCGTGTTTGTGCCGGTGTACATCGGCTACGAGCGCGTGCTGGAGGGTCGTACCTACCTTGGGGAGCTGCGCGGTGCGAGCAAGAAGAAAGAATCGATCTTCGACATTTTCAAAGTCATCGGCGCGCTCAAGCAGCGCTTCGGTCAGGTTGCGGTGAACTTCGGTGAGCCAATCAAGCTCGCAGAATTCCTCGACGCCGAGCAACCGGACTGGCGCCAGCAGGAACTCGGCCCGCAGTACAAACCGGCGTGGCTCAACGAAACCACCAACCGTCTCGGCGAAAAAGTCGCGCAGCATCTGAACGAAGCCGCAGCGATCAACCCGGTCAATCTGGTGGCGCTGGCGCTGCTGTCGACCACACGTCTGGCGCTGGACGATCGCGCCATGGCTCGCGTGCTGGATCTATATCTGGCGCTGCTGCGCAAAGTTCCGTACTCGCCGCACACCACATTGCCCGAAGGCGATGGCCGTGCGCTGATCGAGCATGTGAAGGACATGGACCTGCTCGCCGAGCAGAACGATGCACTGGGCAAGATTCTCTATCTGGATGAGCAAAATGCCGTCCTGATGACCTACTACCGCAACAACGTGCTGCATATCTTCGCCCTGCCGGCGTTGCTGGCGAGCTTCTTCCAAAGCGCCTCGCGTATGAGCCGCGAACAGATCCTGCGCTACACCCGCGCGCTGTATCCGTACTTGCAGTCGGAGCTGTTCATTCGCTGGACGCTGGACGAACTCGACGGTGTGGTTGATCAATGGCTGGAGGCGTTCGTCGAGCAAGGCTTGCTGCGTTTCGAGAAGGACGTCTATCTGCGTCCGGCGCCAAGTTCGCGGCATTTTGTGCTGCTGACGCTGCTGTCGAAGAGCATCGCCCAGACCCTGCAGCGCTTCTACATGACCGTATCGTTACTGCTCAACAGCGGCCAAAACACCGTCAGCGCCGAAGAACTGGAAGACCTGTGCACGGTCATGGCCCAGCGCCTGTCGATCCTCCACGGCCTCAACGCCCCGGAGTTCTTCGACAAGAGCCTGTTCCGCCACTTCATCCAGACGATGCTCGACCTCGACGTGCTGCGCCGCGACGAAGCCGGCAAACTGAGTTATCACGAACTGCTCGGCGAACTGGCCGAAGGTGCGGCCAAGCGCGTGTTGCCGGCGGAGATTCGCCTGTCGATCCGTCAGGTTGCGCTGCATCGCAGTGAGGATGCTGCCGATCAGGTCGTCGCCCAACCCGAGACCTGATGCAAACCTGGTGGGAGCGAGCGGGCTCGCTCCCACATTGAAAGGAGAACTTCCGATGAAAAAACTCACCCTGCTCGCCGCCGCCACACTGCTCAGTGCCTGCCAATCGACCACACCCGCCGGCAAGGTCGGCCTCGACGGTGAAGTGTTCTACCTGCAGCGCATCGCCCTGCCACCGAGCGCGACCCTCAGCGTCAGCCTGCAAGACGTTTCCCTGGCCGACGCGCCAGCCGTCGTATTGGACGAGCAAAAAGGTCCGATCAAAGGCCAGGTGCCACTGCCCTTCCACTTGAGCTACGATCCGGCGCAAGTCAAACCGGGCCACCGTTACTCGGTCAGCGCGCGCATTGAAGTCAACGGTGAGTTGATGTTCATCACCACCGAAAACCACGCAGTGCAACTCGACGGCAACGACCCGCAGCCGCTGAAAATCCGCGTCGACGCCGTTCGTTAATTCATTTTCCGCAGCCCTTTTCCGCAACAAGGAAGCCGCCATGCTCCGCCCTACCCTTCGCTTCGCCGGCCTGTGTGCAGGCCTGATGATCTCCGCCAGCGCGCTGGCCCTGTCGCTCAGTGACCTGTCACAAAAAGACGCCACCGGCGGCCTCAAGGATGCCCTGACCCAGGGCGCACAAATCGCCGTCAAGCAACTGGGCACACCCGGCGGTTTCAGCAACAACCCCGACGTGAAGATCGAACTCCCGGGCAAACTCGGCAAAGCCGCAAGCAAGATGAAAGCCTTCGGCATGGGCGCTCAGGTTGAAGAACTGGAAACCGCGATGAACAAGGCTGCCGAATCCGCAGTGACCCAGGCCCAGCCAATCCTCGTCGACGCCGTGAAGAAAATGAGCGTGGCAGACGCCAAAGGCATCCTCAGCGGCGGCAAGGATTCGGCCACGCAATACCTCGACAAATCCAGCCGCGAACAGATCCGCGCCAAGTTCCTGCCGATCGTCAAACAGGCGACTGACAAGGTTGGCGTGGCGCAGAAGTACAACTCGTTCGCGGGCCAAGCTGCTGCGTTTGGCGTTGTCGATGCGAAGAGCGCCAACGTTGAAAACTACGTCACCGAGCAAGCGCTGAATGGCTTGTTCGAGATGATCGGCAAACAGGAAGAAACCATCCGCCAGAACCCGGCCGCTGCGGCGACCAGTCTGGCGAAGAAGGTGTTCGGCACGCTTTAAGATGTCACAACATGGGGGCGAAGGAATTCGCTCCCGTGCTTCCATCCACCTACAGGATTACGTAAAAAGAACACCCACTCCCGCCCCATCTTCCTTCGTTCAAAAACCCGCAACTCGTCTAATCCATCCAGTGCCGACGCCGCCTCGCTATACGAGCAAGCAAAATTCTCAGCCACATTGCTCGCGGTGAACTCCTTCGCCACTCCGTTTTTGGCCACCTCGTACAACGCGCGTTGTTTTTCCGTGAGTTGATCAAAGAAGCCGCAATTCTTCAGCCTGCGCTCGAACTCTTCGGTGCACCCCACGCTCTTGCGGTAAACATCGGTAAACCCGAGCACCGCTCGCTGGATCACCGAGCACTGGAACTCGATGAAGTACGTCAGATCCAGCTCATCCGCCTCGGTATGCAGGTATGAACGTCCGTATTTCACCGGCGCATTACGCAGTAACAAACTGATCGCTATGTAGCGAAACGCCGCAAACTCGTTCTTGAACATGAACCAGTAAAACAACGCCCTGGCGACTCGCCCATTGCCGTCGCGAAAGGGGTGTTCGTACCCCAGGGCAAAGTGCAGAGTGATGGCCTTGATCAGCGGATGCAGATAGCTCGTCTCTTGCGGTGAGCCTTCGGGCAGGTTGATCCAGTGCGACAGTCGCTCCAGCCGCGACACCAACCCTGCAGCAGGTGGTGGCCGGTGCACGGTGTTGCCCGCCCCGTCCTGAACGACCACTTCGTCATTGATCCTGAACACCCCGGGGGAATACTGCTCGTCATCGATGCCCTCGACCCCCACCCGATGAATCGCTGCGATCAAATCCACGCTCATGGGTTGGTAACGCATCTCCCAGGCAAAATTCATCATCCGGTAATTACCCAACACCATGCGTTCATCCGGAGTACGGGGCAAACGCTGCTGCTTGAGCATGTCCTTGGCCACGCGCGTGGTAGTCGCCGCGCCCTCCAACTGGCTACTGGCGATGGCCTCGTCTTCGATCAAGTCATTGAGCAGATAACTGAAATGCGCCCGCTCGCCGATCTGGCTGGTCATGTATTCCAGCGCCGCGGTACTGGCCTGCCGATCGACGATGGAAATGGTTTTCTGTGCCAGCGGCGTCAGCAGAAACTTGCCCCACTGCACAGGCTCGCCCAGTGGCAGAAGGTTAATGTGCTGGGCAGCCCGTGCCTTCTTGACCAACGCCCAGCACAGCCTGGCATCCAGACCCGACGCCCAGCGATAACGCAACGCTTCAAATGGCAGATAACGACCTTGATCATCGAGAGGCTTGAGCAGCGCAAGGTAATCAGCCAGACGTTGCCGGTGAGGCGGGCGCACCAACAAGTCGAACACCGGGTCGGTTCTGCCTTTCAATGCTGGCGGATTTTTCATCAAGACAAACTCAGGAAAGCTGAAAAGCAGAGGCTGGAGTACAACATCCGAGGCAATATGGCTCAAGATCAGAGGCTTCTGAAAAAGATGTAGGAAGTGCCGCAGGTAGAGCTGGCTATGTGTCGTCAGCTAGAGACTGGTCGGCTATCAGGCCGCTATCGCGAGCAGGCTCACTCCTACAGTTGAACTGAGTACACCTGCAGAAAACAGGTCGGCTGTCAGGCCGCCTTCGCGAGCAAGCTCGCTCCCACACAAGAGCAAAGCAAAGCCCTGCCTACCACCCGCTCCTCACCACTCAACAGGATGAGCGTTAGCTCGGCTGCAGCTTTTGATTTTGATCTTAAGGCCCGTCGGCAGGCTGAGTGGAGGGATTGATCCGGGGGTAGGCGCGCAGCGCCGTTCGACGAAGTCGAACACATCGAAAGGAGGTGCAGCGAAGCAAACCGGAAGCGATGCCCCCGTATCGATCCCGGAGCGAAGGAACCCCGAGCCCCAGCGAGCGGGCCGAACGTCAGGGCACAGACCTTTGGTTCCTTTGGGGCGTTTGCCAAAGGGACTCGCTGTAAGAGCGAAACCGCCAGCAGCAGCGCCCCCAGAAACGGATATACACCCAAAACCCCAAGAACATGGTCGGCCCGAAGGCCGCCACGTCACAAAAGAATCAACCCTCCCGACGAACCCGGAACCAAGCCGCATACAACGCCGGCAAAAACAACAGCGTCAACGCGGTCGCAACAATCAACCCCCCCATGATCGCCACCGCCATCGGCCCAAAAAACACACTCCGCGACAACGGAATCATCGCCAGCACCGCCGCCAAAGCCGTCAACACAATCGGCCTGAAGCGTCGAACCGTAGCCTCGATAATCGCCTGCCAAGGCTTAAGCCCCGAAGCAATATCCTGCTCAATCTGATCCACCAGAATCACCGAATTACGCATGATCATCCCGGACAACGCGATGGTCCCCAACATCGCCACAAACCCGAACGGCTGGCGGAACACCATCAAGAACAACGTCACCCCGATCAACCCCAGTGGCGCCGTCAGAAACACCATCGCCGTGCGCGAAAAACTGCGCAACTGCACCATCAACAGCGTCAGCACCACCACAATGAACATCGGCACCCCGGCATTCACCGACTTCTGCCCACGCTCGGAATCCTCCACCGTGCCGCCGACATCCAGCAAATAGCCATCCGGCAACTCGGCACGAATCGAATCCAGCGTCGGCATGATCTGCTTCACCAGCGTCGCCGGCTGCTCCTTGCCATAAATATCGGCACGCACGGTCACGTTCGGCAGGCGATTGCGGTGCCAGATAATCCCCTCCTCAAATCCATATTCCAGCGTGGCAATCTGCGACAACGCCACACTGCGGCCGTTATCCGTCGGCACTGCCAGACTCGGCAGCAACGACAACTCGGTGCGCTCATGCACAGTGCCGCGCAGCAGAATCTCGATCAACTCATTGTCTTCGCGATACTGACTGACACTCGACCCGGTCAACGAACTCTGCAGGAATTTCGCCAGATTCGCCGTGCTTACACCCAACGCCCGGGCACGATCCTGATCGATATTCAGGTAAACAACCTTGCTCGGCTCTTCCCAATCCAGATGCACATTGACCACATGCGGGTTCTCGCGAACCTTGGCCGCCACTTTGCGCGCCAACGCACGGACTTCTTCGATGTGCTCACCGGTGACGCGGAACTGCACCGGATAGCCAACCGGCGGACCGTTCTCCAGCCGCGTAACCCGCGAACGCATGGCCGGAAACTGCTCGTTAAGCGTCTCGATCAACCAACTGCGCAGTGCTTCACGCTCTTCGATGGTTTTCGCCAACACCACAAACTGGGCGAAGCTCGCCGCCGGCAATTGCTGATCCAGCGGTAAATAGAAACGCGGTGATCCGGTGCCGACATACGCCACATAGTTATCAATGCCGGCGTGATCCTTGAGCATCGCCTCCAAGCGTTTCACCTCACCGGTGGTGTTAGCCAGCGACGCGCCTTCAGCCAGTTTCAGATCAACCATCAACTCGAGCCGATTGGAGGCCGGGAAAAACTGCTGCGGGACGAAGCGGAACAACATCACCGAGGCGATAAACAGCCCCACCGTCAGCACGATCACGGTCTTGCGGTGCGCCACGCACCACTCCACCAAGCGCCGAACGCGCTGATAAAACGGCGTGCCATACGGATCCGGTTGACCATCGCTAATGCCATGTTTGGCCGCATGAATTTTCGCCAGATCCGGCAGGAGTTTTTCCCCCAGATACGGCACGAACATCACCGCCGCCACCCACGAAGCAAGCAACGCGATGGTCACCACCTGGAAGATCGAGCGGGTGTATTCGCCGGTGCCGGACTGCGCGGTGGCAATCGGCAGAAACCCGGCAGCAGTGATCAATGTGCCGGTGAGCATCGGGAACGCGGTGCTGGTCCAGGCGTAACTCGCCGCGCGGATGCGGTCGAAGCCCTGCTCCATTTTGATCGCCATCATTTCCACGGCAATGATCGCGTCGTCCACCAGCAAGCCCAGCGCCAACACCAATGCACCAAGGGAGATCTTGTGCAGGCCGATGCCCAGGTAATACATGCAGGCGAAAGTCATCGCCAACACCAATGGAATGGTCAGCGCCACCACCATGCCGGTGCGCACGCCGAGGGAGAAAAAACTCACCAGCAAGACAATCGCCAACGCTTCGACCAACACCTGGACGAACTCGCCGACTCCGGTTTTCACCGCCGCCGGCTGGTCGGAAACCTTGCGCAATTGCATGCCGGCCGGGAGGTTTTTCTGGATGCGCGAGAACTCGCCTTCCAGCGCTTTACCGAGCACCAGAATGTCGCCGCCATCCTTCATCGCCACCGCGAGACCAATCGCATCTTCGCCCATGAAACGCATGCGCGGCGCCGGTGGATCGTTGAAACCGCGACGCACATCGGCGACATCGGAGATTCGGAACGTACGATCGCCGACGCGGATCGGAAAGTTCTTTATCTCATCGACTGTCTGAAAATTCCCCGATACCCGTAGCTGCAAACGCTCGCTACCGGTTTCAAAGAACCCGGCGGTCGACACCGCGTTCTGTTCTTGCAGCGCTTGTTGTACCGCCGACAGCGGCAGGCCGAGGGTCGCCAGTTTGACGTTGGATAGTTCGACCCAGATCTTCTCGTCCTGCAAACCGAGCAAGTCGACCTTGCCGACATCCTTGACCCGTTGCAGCTGAATCTGGATGCGGTCGGCGTAATCCTTGAGCACTGCGTAATCGAAACCGTCGCCGGTCAGCGCATAAATATTGCCGAACGTGGTGCCGAACTCATCGTTGAAAAACGGCCCCTGAATATCCGGCGGCAAGGTCTGGCGAATATCACTGACCTTCTTGCGCACCTGATACCAGAGGTCGGGGATTTCCTTGGAGTGCATCGAGTCGCGGGCAATGAACGTCACTTGCGATTCACCGGGGCGCGAGAACGACACGATGCGTTCGTACTCGCCGGTTTCCATGAGTTTCTTTTCAATGCGTTCGGTGACCTGGCGCGAGACTTCCTGCGCGGTCGCCCCCGGCCAACGGGTTTGAATCACCATGGCTTTGAAAGTGAACGGCGGGTCTTCACTCTGGCCCAGTTTGGTGTAGGACAGCGCACCGACGATGGCCAGCAAAAGCATCAGGAACAGTACGATCTGGCGATTACGCAGCGCCCATTCGGAAAGGTTGAAGCGCATCGGGACTTACTCCTTGTCCGCCAGATTGACCACACGGTTGGAGCGATCCACCGGACGCACCTGCTGCCCTTCAAGCAACACATGCACACCGGCAGCCACCACCCAGTCGCTGGCGTTCAAGCCCTCAAGCACCGGTACGCTTTTCTCGCCGAACGGGCCGATGCGCACCGGGGTTTTCTTCAAAGTGTTGTTGCCGTTGACGACCCAGACGTAGGTCGCACCGTTTTCGGCGGTGAGTGCCGAGAGCGGCACCGACAGGGAAACGCTGTCGGCCGACTGTACGAACACACGGGCGCTCTGACCCAGTTCGGCCGGGACTTTGCCGCCGGTGAAGGAAATACGCGCAGCAAAGGTGCGTGAGCGTGGATCGGCGGCGGGCGACAGTTCGCGGATCTGCCCGGCGAAGCGCTGGTTCTGCTGCGTCCACAATTCAACAGTCACCGGCTGACCGACCTTGAAGCGGCCGAAGCTCTGCTCCGGCAGGCTGATCAGCACTTCGCGCTCGCCATCGGTGGCGAGGGTAAACACGGTTTGCCCGGCGGCGACTACCTGCCCCACCTCGACCGAACGTTTGGCCACCACGCCATCCTGCGGCGCACGCAGCACCGCGTAACTGGCCTGATTGGTCGAAACGTTGAATTCAGCTTTGATTTGTTTAAGGCGGGCTTCACCGGAACGGTAAACGTTTTCGGCGTTGTCGTAGGCCGAGCGGCTGACCATCTGCCGATCCATCAGGGTCTTGTAGCGATCACGTTCGGCACGGACCAGACTGAGATTGGCTTCGGCGGCGGCAACCTGAGCGCGGGTGGCTTCCAGTTGCAGGCGAACGTCCTGTGGATCGAGTTCAGCGAGTGGTTGATCCGCCTTCACGCGCTGACCTTCATCGACCAGTCGTCGGCTGACTTTGCCGCCAATACGGAACGCCAGATCGGGTTCGTAACGAGCGCGCACCTCACCCGGATAACTTTCCATCGCCTGTGCCGAAGGCTCTGGCTGCACCACCATGGCTGGTCGCACGGTGACTTGCGTCGCCTCTTCCTGACCGCATGCTGACAAAAGGAACGCCAGACTCACTGGCAACGCGAGGGACAACGCATGGCGGAACATGGTGACGGACCTTTCGCTAATGGTGCTTGGAATAATTATACTGGCGGGTATGTTATTAATAGCAAACTCACCAGTCCAGTATTAAAAGCGAAGAATGTCGAACAATCTTTCAGCTCCAAACGGCCCGGGCCGCCCCAAGGATCTGGCCAAGCGCCAAGCGATCCTCGACGCGGCGAAAATTCTGTTTCTGAGTCATGGCTACGCCAACACCAGCATGGACGCGGTCGCCAGCGAGGCGGGCGTGTCGAAGCTGACGGTCTACAGCCACTTCAACGACAAGGAGACGCTGTTCTCCGCCGCCGTGGTGGCCAAATGCGAGGAGCAATTGCCGCCACTGTTCTTCGAATTGCCCGAAGGCATCGCGGTGGAAAATGTGTTGCTGAACATTGCGCGAGGCTTTCATCACCTGATCAACAGTGATGAGTCGGTGAACTTGCACCGATTGATCATGGCGCTGGGCAGTCAGGACCCGAAGCTGTCGCTGATCTTCTTCGAGGCCGGCCCGCAGCGCATGGTGCAGGGCATGGAGCGGCTGTTGACGCGCATTCACGAGACGGGTGCGCTGAGCATCGATCTGCCGCGCAATGCCGCTGAGCATTTCTTTTGCCTGATCAAGGGTGCGGGGAATTTTCGGCTGTTGTATGGCTGTGGGGAGCCGTTGAGCGAAGAGGCTTCAGAGAGCCATGTGCAAGAAGTGGTGGGGTTGTTTATGCGCGCCTATCGACCCTGATCTCTGCGGTGTCGGCACTGACGCCATCGCTGGCAAGCCAGCTCCCACAGGATTTGAGTGTGATCACAAATCGTGTACACACCACCAAACCCTGTGGGAGCTGGCTTGCCAGCGATGAGCGCGACTCGGTATTAAGCCTTGAGCGCTTTCTTCGGGTAGATGTCATAGCGGCTGGATTTTCCATCCAGCGCATGACTCGGCTTCGGCCCCTCAATGCACGGCGCCTTGCGCGGTCGCTTGACCACCACCCGGTGCGTGGCCAGGGCCAAAGCGGCCTGCAACAGCGCCGGCGCATCCGGATCATCGCCCACCAGCGGCCGGAACAGGCGCATTTCCTTCTTCACCAACGCAGTCTTCTCGCGATGCGGAAACATCGGGTCGAGATAAATCACCTGCGGCGGCTCACCTTCCCAGTTCTGCATGACCTCGATGGAATTGCCCTTGAGCAAGGTCATCCGCGCCACAATCGGCGCCACGTCGAAATCCTCCGCCGCCCGCGCCAGGCCATCTTCCAGCAACGCGCCAATCAGCGGCTGGCGCTCGATCAGGCTCATTTCGCAACCGAGACTGGCCAGCACGAACGCATCCTTGCCCAGCCCCGCCGTGGCATCCAGCACCCGTGGACGCACGCCCTGAGCGATGCCAACCGCCTTGGCGATCATCTGCCCGCTGCCGCCACCGTATAAACGCCGATGCGCCGCGCCACCCTCAACGAAGTCAACGCGTACCGGCCCCGGTGCGTCCGGGCCGAGCTGTTGCAACTGCAAACCCTGCTCGCCGACCTGCAAGGCAAACTCGCCGTCCGCCACTTCACGCGGCAAACCGAGACGTTCAGCCCACTGCTCGGCTTGCGCTTCAAACGTCGGCCCGAGGGCTTCGACATGGATGCGGCAGGCCGCGGGTTGCTCGATCATGGAAAACACGCTCAAAAATTCAAGGATCGGCAAAAACCGCCGATAATTCATTCAACGCGCATTTTGCCAGAGCTGAGCGTCAACCGAAAAAAATGTCAGGCATTCTTCCCACATCGATTGGCTACATCTCGCCCCATGGCGACTTTAGCCGTCACAACACTCAAGCACTGAGCGGCGTCAGTCACCTGTGGCAGGATTTCTTTGCCCAAGCGATGGCCGAACAGACGAGTGAAGTGGTGCCTGCCTGTGGCACATTTCCGCCGGTTGACCTGAGCAGCCCTGAAGAGCCGACCGTCGGCAGCGAGCTGCACGCGCACATCGTCAGCCAGCGCGAGTGCGATGTGGTGGACACCGAAGTGCGTCCGCCAGAGCCGCTGTTCCTGCCGATCGCCGAGTTCGAAATGGACTTGCTGGACAAGCCATTCCCACCGTTCCCGCCAGAAGAGCTCAAAGCTCAGCAAGAGCAACAGGATTTCGACAGCAGTTGGGTGCGTCCGGTGGTGATCAACAATGGTCAGCCGACACCAGAGCCAGGCCCGGCACCGCAGAAGAAGCCGCTGTACCTGCCGATTGCCGAATTCGATCTGGATCTGCTGCAAAAGCCTTACCCGCCGTTCCCGCCGGAAGAAATCGTCGAGCAACAGAAGGCGCTGGACTTCGATAACGGCTGGGCGCGCCCGATCGTTCTGCAGAACCTGCGCCTCGCCGCCTGACCCTCAGCGACACACGCTCCAGCGCCCGACATCGACATGAAAATGATTGCGGTGGGCGGCGTTGTAATCCGGACTCAACACCACACTGAACGCCTCGCAGGCGCCATCGCGCAGCTGACGCAGAAATTGTGCGTCCTGATTTTGCTTCGGCCAGTCCTTGAGTACGCTGATGTTGCGGCCATCAGTCAGACGAAACCCGGCAATGTCCAACGCATCGGCACTGGCGTGGCGACTGAGCGCGCCGCTTTCGCGGTTGTAGACATTGCGGCAGGCGAAGCTGCCGAGGTGATCGACTCGCGCGACTTTCTGACCGTAAACCGACTGTGCGGCGGGTTGCAGCGAATGGTGCTCGAACATCGCGTAGGCCACCGCCAGCGGACAACTGGCGAGGAAGCTGCTGCTCAGCGCCACCTCGCCGCCCTGTACGCGCAGGGCGCCGATCAGCGGACACTTGGCGTCAGGACTGTCGGATTGACGTGTGACGCGCAGATCGGAGCGGCTTAACGCCTGGGCACAGAGCTCAGGATCACTGCGCAAACGCATCAGCTTGTAGCCGGTCAGCCAGTTGGGCGCGGCTTTGACGTCCAGTGGCGCCCAAGGATTCCATTGCGACGGGACCTCAAGCCAACCGCGCCAGACACTGACCGCAGCGCCGCCAATCATCAGCAGCACCAGCCAGAAAATCCATCGCCCCATGCTCAGCCTTTGAAAAACTGATTGGCCTTGGCGTACGGCATCGACTGCGAGGTAAAGCCGAATGTGCCCGATTGCTGGATCTCTTCAGCGGCGCGGAAGAACTCGCCGAACGCTGCCAACGCCAATGCCGAACCAGTGCTGATGCGGCGCACGCCCATTTCCTGCAGTTCCTGCACGGTCAGTTTCAAACCGCCGGACATCAACACATTGACCGGTTTCGGTGCCACCGCGCGCACCACCGCCAGCACTTCTTCGGCACTGCGCAAACCCGGTGCGTACAGCACGTCGGCGCCCGCTTCGGCGAAGGCCTGCAGGCGGCGGATGGTGTCGTTGATATCGGGATTGCCGTGCAAGTAGTTTTCCGCCCGCGCGGTGAGGATGAAGGGGAATGGCAGCGTGCGCACCGCGGCGACCGCTGCTTCGATACGCGCCACGGCGTGTTCAAAGCAATAGATCGGCGCATCCGCGCGGCCTGTGGCGTCTTCAATCGAGCCACCCACCGCGCCCGCCTCGGCTGCGCGAAGCAGGCTTTTCGCAGCCTCGACCGGGTCATCGGAAAAACCGTTTTCCAGATCCACCGCTACCGGCAAATCGGTGGCGGCGACAATCGCGCGGACATTGGCCAGGGTCTCGTCGAGACTTAACGCACCATCGGCCTTGCCCTGGGAAAACGCATAACCGGCACTGGTGGTCGCCAAGGCCTGATAGCCGAGACTGGCGAGCATTTTTGCCGACCCAGCATCCCACGGATTGGGAATGACAAAAATCCCCGGACGTTCATGCAGGGCTTTGAAGGCGTGTGCTTTAAGGGCTTGGGCATCCATCGGCAGGCTCCAGGGCAGGAAGAAAATCCGCCTCAGAGCAGGCCAAGTTGCTCCGCGGCGGGTTCTCTGTATAGCTCAGGCAGCGCTGGCAGGCCAGGCAAACGTTGCATCAGTTGTGCGTGAAAACGTTGCGCCAGTTTCGCCGCAAGGAGATTGTCGGCGGTGTGCAGGAAGATGTACGGCGTGCGGCCTTCTTCGATCCACTCGGCGATTTTCGCCACCCACGGCAGCAGGAACGGGTCGTTGGCTTCCAGCTCCGGGTGGCCGATGAAACGCACCTGCGGGAATTGCGTGAACGCCGCCGGGCGCGTCGGCACTCGTGGCTTTTTCGATTGTGCGTGGATCACCGAGGATTCGGTCGACAGGCAACTGAACAGCGCGCGCGGATCAAGGCAAATGCGCTCGACGCCCCGGTCGAGCAGCAATCGATTGAGCAAGCGTTCGCTCTCGCCCTTGGCGAAGAACTGTTCGTGTCGTACTTCGACCGCCAACGGGCAATCCAGCGCATCAATGAACGCAGCCAGTTCCGGCAGCCGATGCGGTGTGAAGCTTTTCGACAGTTGCAGCCACATCGGCGAGACGCGCTCACCGAGAGGTTTGAGTAATTGCAGGAAGGTTTCGGCGGCGGTCAGTTGCTCGCGCAGGTCACCGCTGTGGCTGATGTCGCCGGGGAATTTGGCGGTGAAGCGAAAGTGTGCGGGCATCACCTCAGCCCATCGCTGCACCGTGGCAGGCGATGGACTTGCGTAGAAGGTGGTATTGCCCTCGACGGCGTTGAACACCTGGGAATAGAGACCGAGGAAATCGGAAGTTTTGGCGTCTACCGGGTATAGATACTCGCGCCAGGCGTTTTCGCTCCAGGACGGGCAACCGAGGTAGTAAGGCAGATCCATCAGATGTACAGATCGAGGCCCAGCACGTCCGCATCCCAATCGACAAAACCGGCGGTGCTCAGGTAGCTGGCCAAGGCCATGGCTACGCTCTTTTTCATCGCACGGTGGTAGATCATGTCTTGCTGACGGGCAGGCAGATTGCTCAGGCGTTGGGCCGAGGCTTTGGCAGCGCGGGCGGCCAGTTGCTCTTCAGTCGGGAATTCCAGCTCGCCGTCGATATCGTCGACGGATTCATCCAGCGCCACATTGCCATTGCGAGGCTTGCGCTTGATGGGGTAGGACTGAGAGGAAAGGCCGTCTATACGCATAATTTCATGCTCGGTATCGATGATGGCAATTTAGCGGCACTTGACCGACTTAGCAAACCGCCGAGTGATAACTAGAACACATAAAGCGCAAAAGGTTTAAAGCGAGGGGTTAGAAACTGACGATTGGCTTCAGAAGATCAAAAGATCGCAGCCTTCGGCAGCTCCTGCATTTGGAATGCGATCCTTGTAGGAGCTGCCGCAGGCTGCGATCTTTTTTAAAGGCTCAACGAGCCTTGGGGGTGGCGACTTTATCGCGCAGGTATACCGGTTGCGCGTCATCCGCCGGGATCGATTCGCCGCGCTCCCAGGCAAAACGCGCCAGCGTCAGCAGGTCTTCGGCGTGAGGCAGCATGCCAGCGTCGGAGCCGGTCAGTTCGACCGCGATCCGCTCGGCATAACCCCAACCGGTGCCAGCACCGAACCACTCGCCACTGGCATCGGCCGGCAGCGCCGCGACTTCCGGCGGCAACACCGCTTCGGCACCGACCAGACGCATCTCCCCCGCCGTCTCGCGGTAGCAGCCCCAATACACTTCATCCATCCGCGCATCGATGGCCGCCGCGACCTGGCTCACGCCATGTTCGCGCAGCGCACGTTGCGCCAGCACGGCCAGGTTGGACACTGGCAATACCGGACGATCCAGCGCAAACGCCAAACCTTGCACCACACCAATGGCGATCCGCACGCCAGTGAACGCGCCAGGCCCGCGACCGAAAGCAATCGCATCGACCGCCTGCAACGTGGTGCCGGCGTCGGCCAGCAGTTGCTGGATCATCGGCAGCAGCTTCTGCGCGTGCAGACGCGGGATCACCTCGTAATGGCTCGTGACCTTGCCGTCATGCAGCAAGGCAACGGAGCAAGCTTCAGTCGCGGTGTCCAGGGCCAGCAAGGTGCTCATCGATGTTTCCAAAACAAGGGTGGGAAAAAGTGCGTCAGTATAAACAACTACGGCCCGCAAGCGGGCCGTGGATGATGCTGCGGTTCAGACTTTTCAGCTCAGCGCGGCCAGCACCTTGGCGGTGATCGCATCGACCGAACCAACGCCCGGGATGTGGCTGTACTTCGGCTTGCCAGCGTTTTTCGCGGACAGGTTCTGATAGAACTCCACCAAAGGCTTGGTCTGCGAGTGGTAGACCGACAGGCGATGACGCACGGTTTCTTCGGTGTCGTCCTTGCGCTGTACCAGCTCTTCGCCGGTGATGTCGTCTTTGCCCGCGATTTTCGGCGGGTTGTAGACGATGTGGTAAACGCGGCCGCTGGCTTCGTGAACACGACGGCCGGCGATGCGTTGAACGATTTCTTCGTCTTCAACAGCGATTTCAACCACTGCGTCCAGCTCAACGCCGGCAGTGACCAGGGCTTCAGCCTGTGGAATGGTGCGCGGGAAGCCGTCGAACAGGAAACCGTTGGCGCAGTCTGGCTGAGCGATACGGTCCTGAACCAGTGCGATGATCAGGTCATCCGACACCAGGCCGCCGGCATCCATGATGCTCTTGGCTTGAACGCCCAGTGGAGTACCGGCCTTGACCGCTGCGCGCAGCATGTCGCCGGTGGAAATTTGTGGAATGCCGAATTTTTCGGTGATGAACTTAGCCTGAGTACCTTTACCGGCCCCGGGAGCTCCCAGCAGAATGACGCGCATTAGATGTGCTCCTCAATTTTTTTATAAAAAGCTTTTACAAAACAAAGGATTCGCCGCTTGGGACGAATCCTGAAAATACGGGTCGTGGCCGCACAAACGGCCAAAGGCTGATCAAGATACACAGCAGGCTGCGCCCACACAAGACGCCAAAAGTCGGAGAAACCGACGCCCCCCGCGACCTTGCGACGCGGTAACCCAAGTCGCAACCCCATCCTTAACTGTCGCCTGACGGCACTTTCCGCCGTCAGGCAAAGCGGCATCCGGTGCGTGTTCCGGGGGCCGCGTGCCCAGACAAAAACATTAGCCGGTATTTCGCAAACCGGCGGCAATCCCCGCCACAGACACCAGCAACGCCTGTTCCACCGGGCTGCCCTGCTCGACATCCTGCTGTCGCGAGCGGGCCAGCAACTCGGCCTGCAATAGATGTAGCGGGTCGAGGTAGGTGTTGCGCAGACGGATGAATTCAAGGGTGTCCGGGCTATGTGCCAGCAGCTGCGACTGGCCAGTCAGGCCGAGCACCACTGCGCACGCCTGCGACAATAGGTCGCGTAACTGCGCGCCCAACGGCAGCAAGTCCGGCTCGACCAGACGCTGATCGTAGGACAGCGCGATATCCGCGTCAGCCTTGGCCAGGACCATTTCCAGCATGTCGATACGGGTGCGGAAGAACGGCCACTGTTCGCGCATCTGCCCGAGCAACTCGCCTTCGCCACGCTCCAGCGCTTTGCTCAGCGCCGATTCCCAGCCGAGCCATGCCGGCAGCATCAGCCGCGTTTGCGTCCAGCCAAAGATCCACGGAATCGCCCGCAGACTTTCGATACCGCCGGCGCGACGTTTGGCCGGGCGACTGCCCAGTGGCAAACGCCCCAACTCCTGCTCCGGCGTGGACTGGCGGAAGTACTCGACGAATTGCGGATTTTCCCGCACGACCTGGCGATAAGCACTGACACCGTCAGCCGCCAATTCGTCCATCAGATGACGCCATTCCGGTGTCGGTGGCGGCGGTGGCAACAGCGTTGCTTCAAGCACCGCCGCCAGATACAGATTGAGGTTTTGCTCGGCAATGTCTGGCAGGCCGAATTTGAATCGAATCATTTCGCCCTGCTCGGTGGTGCGGAAACGCCCGGCCACCGAACCCGGTGGCTGCGACAGAATCGCCGCGTGCGCCGGGCCACCGCCACGGCCCACGGTGCCGCCGCGGCCATGGAACAACAGCAATTCAACTTGCTGCTCGCGGCAGATTTCCACCAGGCGCTCCTGCGCGCGATATTGCGCCCAGGCCGCCGCCGTTGTGCCAGCGTCCTTGGCCGAGTCGGAGTAGCCGATCATCACTTCCTGCGGGCCTTGCAGCCGTGCGCGGTAGCCCGGCAACAGTAACAGCCGCTCCATCACCGGCCCGGCGTTGTCGAGGTCGGCGAGGGTTTCGAACAGCGGCACCACGCGCATCGGCCGCAGCACGCCGGACTCTTTGAGCAGCAGTTGCACGGCGAGCACATCGGAAGCGGCGCCAGCCATGGAGATCACGTAGGAGCCGAGCGAAGCGCCCGGTGCGGCGGCGATTTCCTTGCAGGTGTTGAGCACTTCGGCGGTGTCGGCCGAAGGCTTGAAATGCGCCGGCAGCAGTGGCCGACGGTTGCTCAATTCGCGGGTCAGGAAGGCGATGCGCTGCTCTTCGTCCCAATCCTCATAGCGGCCGAGGCCAAGGTAATCGGTGATTTCAGTCATCGCCGAGCTGTGGCGCGACGAGTCCTGACGCACATCCAGACGCACGAGGAACAGGCCGAACGTCACCGCACGACGCAAGCAATCGAGCAGTGGGCCATCGGCGATCACGCCCATACCGCATTCATGCAGCGAGTTGAAACACAGCTCCAGCGGATCGAGCAGATCACGGTTGTTGTGCAACACATCGGCAGGCGCAGGCGTTGGTGCAGTCAGCGCCGCGTGTGCCCAGTTACGAGTGGCACGCAGGCGTTCGCGCAATTGTTTGAGCACCGCACGGTACGGTTCGGCACTGTCGCCAGCCTTGGCTTTGAGGGCCTCGCTGGCCTGTTGCATCGACAGTTCTGCGGCGAGGTGATCGACATCGCGCAGGTACAAATCGGCCGCCATCCAGCGCGCCAGCAACAATACTTCGCGGGTCACGGCAGCAGTGACGTTGGGGTTGCCGTCACGGTCGCCGCCCATCCACGAAGCGAAGCGAATCGGCGCCGCTTCCAAGGGCAGACGCAGGCCCGTCGCTTCATGCAAGGCCTTGTCGGCCTTGCGCATATGGTTGGGGATCGCTTGCCACAGCGAATGCTCGATCACCGCGAAACCCCATTTGGCTTCGTCGACCGGCGTCGGTCGCGTGCGGCGGATTTCTTCGGTGTGCCAGGCTTCGGCGATCAACCGTTGCAGGGTGTTTTGAATCTGTTCGCGTTCGGCGCTGGTCAGGTCGCGATGATCTTGCGCCGCGAGTTGCCCGGCGATCGCGTCGTACTTCTGGATCAGCGTGCGCCGCGCCACTTCGGTCGGGTGCGCAGTCAACACCAGTTCGATTTCCAGCCTCGCCAATTGCCGGGCCAGCGACTCGGCGCTGTGGCCTTCATTGCGCAAACGCGCGAGCAATTCCGGCAGCACACGGGATTCGAACGGCGCCGGCTGCGATTCTTCGCGGCGATGGATCAACTGATACTGCTCGGCGATGTTCGCCAGGTTGAGAAACTGGTTGAACGCCCGCGCCACCGGGAG
This sequence comes from Pseudomonas sp. VD-NE ins, assembly GCF_031882575.1. Taxonomy (NCBI): domain Bacteria; kingdom Pseudomonadati; phylum Pseudomonadota; class Gammaproteobacteria; order Pseudomonadales; family Pseudomonadaceae; genus Pseudomonas; species Pseudomonas sp. VD-NE ins. Next base: position 1,287,223 of record NZ_CP134772.1, on the reverse strand, counting down.
CAATTCGTCTTCGCTCAATTGATTGAGGCTGGCGCTCAGTTCGGCGTCCATCGAGCCTCGCCGGTCAGCCTTGGCGCCTTTGCGAATCTGCTCGATCTTGTCGAGGAAGGCCTCGCCGTACTGGTCTCGAATGGTGTTGCCCAGCAGCTCTCCGAGCAGGTGAACGTCTTCGCGCAAGCGTGCATCAATATCGGTCATCAGCAATTCCCCAGCAGTAATCCGGACGGCTTAGAAACGAGTGCATGACCTAGAGAGTGCCGCTCTACGACGCTTCTTACAAGCAGCCGACGAAGGGACGTTAAACCTTGCGGGCGAAAGCTAGTCTCAACAGTAAGCCGCACAAAGGCTTGCCGCCGGCGCTGCCGGACACTCACCCAGGCCTGCCATGAGCAGGCGCGAAATGAGGTCATCATGAAAATTCGTGAACTCGCCCAGCATTGGGAAGAAAACGCCAAGGGTCGCCTGACCGACACCGGCTACACGATTCATCTGGACGTTGAAGCCGCTGCACGGTTGGCGGCGATTACCGAGATGTACCCCAAACGGCATGCCGAAGAACTGCTCGGAGAACTGATTGGCGCAGCGCTTGAAGAGTTTGAAGCGAGCCTGCCGTATGTGAAAGGTTCGACGGTAGTGGCGACGGATGAGGAAGGTGATCCGTTGTATGAGGATGTCGGGCCTACGCCGCGGTTTCTGGCGCTGTCGCGGAGGCATTTGCAGGACCTCTCGGCGGCTGCCGGCAAGCAAAAACACTGATCCGACATTGCGTTAAACCTGTGGGAGCTGGCTTGCCAGCGATGGCGTCAGTTCAGTCACCGATGTGTTGAATCTGACGGCCCCATCGCTGGCAAGCCAGCTCCCACAGGGAATGTATTTTTCCTCCAGAACTACGTCGTTTGTTCCCCGCGCGTACCGCTTCATCCCGCCAAAGTTCCCGCTTTAGAGCCTTGTCCATTCGGTCAAAGTTTTTTTTGGCGATAGGCCATCTTTTCTGAACTTTTGAAAAACGCCTCCGGTCGGAACCTGTAACCACGCCTGGAACGAGCGTTTCAAAAACGCGCTTTCACACGTCGCTTGCGGCTCCTCGACCAGGATGGATTCAGATGTATTCAGGAGATGCCTAATGGAGTTGAAGACCATGAAAAACCAAACCTCGTTTACCCACCTGCGCGGTCTGAAACTGGCTGCTCTGGCGATCGGTACCAGTTTCGTGCTGGCCGGTTGCGCTGGTAATCCACCGACCGAGCAATACGCGGTGACCCAATCGGCGGTGAACAGCGCCGTCAGCGCTGGCGGTACCGAGTTCGCTGCCGTTGAGATGAAGCAAGCGCAGGACAAACTGAAACAAGCCGAAATCGCCATGCACGACAAGAAGTATGACGAAGCTCGCACCCTGTCTGAGCAAGCCGAGTGGGACGCTCGCGTCGCCGAACGCAAGGCTCAGGCCGCAAAAGCCGAACAGGCTGTGAAGGATTCCCAGAAAGGTGTTCAGGAACTGCGTCAGGAAAGTCAGCGCACCGTGCAGTAAGCGCGCATCCCGACGGCAAAGCTGAATCTCTTATCGATAGAAAGGACGAAAATTATGCGTAAGCAACTGATGATCCCCGCTCTCCTCGCCGCAAGCGTTGCTCTGGCTGCCTGCTCCACTCCACCTAATCCGAATCTGGAAAACGCGCGCACCAACTACGCCGGCCTGCAAGCCAACCCGCAGGCGAGCAAAGTCGCGGCGCTGGAAACCAAAGACGCCAGCGATTACCTGGACAAGGCCGACAAGGCTTATCTGGACAAACAAGACGCCGCCAAGGTTGACCAACTGGCCTACCTGACCAACCAGCGCGTGGAAGTGGCCAAGCAAACCATCGCCCTTCGCACCGCTGAAAACAATCTCAAGAACGCTGCTGCCCAACGTGCCCAGGCACGTCTGGATGCGCGTGATCAGCAAATCAAGCAGTTGCAGGACAGCCTGAACGCCAAGCAAACCGATCGCGGTACGCTGGTGACCTTCGGTGACGTGCTGTTCGCCACTGACCGTGCCGACCTGAAATCCAGCGGTCTGGTGAACATCAACAAACTGGCGCAATTCCTCCAGGAAAACCCGGATCGCAAAGTGATCGTCGAGGGCTACACCGACAGCACCGGTACTGCCAGCCACAACCAGTCGCTGTCCGAGCGTCGCGCCAACTCCGTGCGCACCGCACTGGTGAAAATGGGCGTTGATCCAGCGCGTATCGTCACCCAAGGCTACGGCAAGGAATACCCGGTTGCCGAGAACGGTAGCGTCTCGGGTCGTGCGATGAACCGTCGTGTGGAAGTGACCATTTCCAACGACAACCAGCCAGTGATGCCACGTTCGGCGGTCAGCTCGAACTAAGCAGCACGCAGTAACGCAAAAGCCCCGCCTGAGTGATCAGGCGGGGCTTTTTTGTGCGGGCTGAAATGGTGGCCCCTCACCCCAGCCCTCTCCCGAGGGAGAGGGAGCCGATTTATGGTGCTTTCAGAATTTGTGTTCGACACGATGGATCAGGCTGGGTTTTTTTTGTGCGGGCTGACATCGCGGCCCCTCACCCCAGCCCTCTCCCGAGGGAGAGGGAGCCGATTCGGGGTGCTTTCAGAATTTGTGTTCGACACGATGGATCAGGCGGGGCTTTTTCGTGCGGGCTGAAACCGCAGCCCCTCACCCCAGCCCTCTCCCGAGGGAGAGGGAGCCGATTTGTGGTGCTTTCAGAACTTGTGTTCGACACGATGGATCAGGTCGGCGTATAGCGAAAGAACACCTCGGTCAGTCCCCTCTCCCACTGGGCGGTCCGACGTTTCGGGAGGGTTAGGGTGAGGGCTGAACCTGCAGAATCACTCTTGCAGCTTCTGCGGGGTCTCTTCACCCATGCAACGCACCGCTTTTTTCTGCGCGTTGATCAGCACACCGGTCAAGCCTTTCTGCTCGGTATCAAACAACACCAGCACGCCATCGATGCACTGCGCCACTTGCGGGGCCGGGTCCAGCGAGACCTTGTAGTCCTCACCCGGCACCGTCTTGAGCATGGTGAATTCGTTGAGCAACAACGCATCCTCGGGTTTGGCAAAGTGCAGGTAACCGTAGTACCACAGCGCCCCGACGGTGCCGAGGATGCTGCAGATACCGGTGATGATCAGCGGGATGGCGTTACGTTCTTCAGTCATTGCGGACTCTCGTCTTCAGAATTCGGGGGTTGCGGGTAATTGGGGATTTCACCGAGGCGGCGCAGGCCGTTGAAGTGCTCGGGATCGTCGAGGTAGCGCAGCATGACCTGGCGCCAGACCGGATCGCCGAACGTCTGCACATGGCCGCCTCGGGTCAGTTGCAGCACGCGCGGTGGCGGCGCGGCTTGATACAGACGGATGCCGTTGGACAGCGGGACCAGCGGATCGTCGATGCTGTGGAAAATCAGTTTCGGCACGCCGTTGAGCTGCGGCATCGAGTTGATTGCGCTGTCGCTGTCCGGCACCAGCCACGACAGTGGCACCTGGAACGGCCAGGTCAGCCACGAGGTGCTCAACGCATACTGGCCGACGCTGCGGTAACTGGCGGGCACGCCGTCGAGCACCAAGGCCTTGAGCTGCTTCTGCCGCTCGGGATGCTGTACCAACCAATGCACGGCCATCGAACCGCCAAGGCTTTGACCGAGCAGGATCAGCGGCTTGCCTTTGACCTCGGGTGCCTTGTCGAGCCACGCAAACGCCGCGTCGATGTCCTGATAGATCGCCGGCAGACTCGGTTTGCCCTCGGACAAGCCATAACCGCGATAGTCGACCAGCAGCACTTGATAGCCGTTTTTCGGCAACCACCAACTGCCACCGAGATGCATCGGCAGATTGCCGCCATTGCCGTGCAAGTGCAGGACCGTGCCTTTGACCTCAACGCCGGGTTTAGCCGGTAGCCACCAGGCATTGAGCTTCAAGCCATCGGCGGTGACCAGCGTGACGGTGTGGTATTCGAGTTTGGCTTTCTCTGGAGTGAAGATCTGGCCCGGCTCGGGGTAGAACAACAACGAACTGCAACCGCCGAGGGTCAGGAGCAGGCAGAAGATGCCGAGGATTCTCATCCGGTGAAACCTCGCAAAAGATTCGGGTTGAGATCGTTCCCACGCTCCGCGTGGAAATGCATCCCGTGACGCTCTGCGTCACAGTGGACGCGGAGCGTCCATGGCGGCATTCCCACGCAGAGCGTGGGAACGATCGGTCTGGGTTAAAGGATATTGGAGTAATCCGCTTCGATCCGGTCCAGGCTCAAGTGATTCAAGAAGTTGGAGAAGCACATCCACGCCGACAATGCGTTCAAATCGCGGAACTGGTCCGGCAGGTACTTCGGCGGCACCACCAATCCTTCATCCACCAACTGGCGCAAGGTACGCATGTCTTCCAGCGTGGTCTTGCCGCAAAACAACAGCGGAATCTGCTCAAGCTTGCCTTTACGCACGGCCAACTGAATGTAGTTGTAAACCATGATAAAGCCCTTGAGGTAGGACAAGTCTTTGGTGAATGGCAAACCGGTCGGCGTCGATCCACGGAAAACGCGACTGGCGTTGCCGTAACTTTCCGCCATTTCAAAGCCCTGCTCGCGGAAGAATTCGAAGATATGCAGGAAGTCCGCGCCCTCCTCGACCATGTGAATGGCGCGGGTGCGGTTGGTCAGTTTGCGCAGGCGACTCGGGTAGGAGGCGAAGGTGATGATTTCCATCAGAATCGCCAGGCCTTCCTGAGTCACCGTCGACGACGGTGGACCTTTGGACAGGAAGGTGCAGATCGGCTGGTTCAGCCCGTTCAGCGTGGTGCCGACGTGTACCAGGCCTTCGTGGACTTCCAGCGCACGCACGTCGCGATCGTTGAACATCGCGTCGGTGCGGATCTTGATGTAGTCAGCGCCCGCCGCCGCGTCGGCAACGATGCCGTCGGACTCGAACACGCGGATGGTTTCCTCGGCCTCGCCGAACACCTTGTTCAAACGGGTCTGCAGCAAGTGCACCGCATCTTTGGCAGTGAGGATTTTCGGCTCATCCTTCAAATCGCCACGGCCATCGATGTTGTTCAGGTAGTCGGACATCATCAGGCCGAGGTCGGCCAGGGTCGGGTCACCGGCGTGGAACGCATCGGACGCAGCACCATACAGTTCTTGCGAGATCAGGCCGAAATCCTCGGTGCCGCGCGCCTCGAGCATGCGCACCACCATGCGATATTCCTTGCACATGCGCCGCATGATCTGCCCTACCGGGTTGAACTGGCCGAGCTGGCGGGTGATGTCGCGCTCAATGTTCTGGAATTCCAGTTTGACCTTGCTCGAATCGAAACTCAGCGGCCGATTGAGGTAATAGTCGCGATCCACCGCCGGCATTTCCTTGCCTTTGGCCTTGAGAAAGCCCTTGCGGATGCTCTCGTCCCACTTGACCGCGTCGAGCACACGGATCGGCGTCTGCGCCAGCACAATGCGATCGGACAACATGCGTATCGTCTGCTGGTAATCGTCCACCCGAAACTCCTGTAGAAAACCTGACGTAATGAATTATTTGGCGCGGGCCTGGCGCTGGTAGCGCACGGCTTCAACGAAGACATCGGAATTGGCCGGATCGTCGAGATAAGCAAAGACCTTGTCGAGGTTGCTGTCGACCTGCACACCGTCACCATCGTCGGTCTGGAAGGCCTGACCGTCGAGGGCTTTCTGTTTGATCGCTTGATTGATCTGCTCGAGATCGAGGTTGTAGACCACCAGTTCGCGTTTATCGGTGAGTTCGAATCCGGCGATGGTGAAGTGGCCGCCGAAGCGCGCCGGCACTTTTGCCGACAAATACCAGCGGCTGCCGTGGCGCGACACGGTGAACGGATAGGCTTCGCGTTCGTGGGGTTTGGCCTTGAAGTACGTGACCGCCTGATAGCGGTCGTTGCCCAGGCGCGTCAGCTCAAGGTTCATCGGCTCGCCCCAGGCGTTGGTGCTCGACCATTTGCCGAGCAAGCCCTTGGGCGCCGGGTCACTGGCGGTCAGCGGCTCCTTGAAGGTCACCAGACAGCCACTGAGCAGCAGGAACGACAAGGCGATCAACGCGCCACGCCAGGCTTTCATTCAATACTCCCTATGAACACACGGCCCTGAACATCGCCACATTACCCTGTGGGAGCGAGCCTGCTCGCGAAAGCGGTGTGTCAGGCAACAGAGATGTTGAATGTCAGACCGCATTCGCGAGCAGGCTCGCTCCCACAGGGTGAAGCAACAACCGATTACACCGACGCGAGCACCAGATGCATGTAGCGCGTCAGAATGCCGAGCATGTCCTCTTCGGCCAAAGGCTCGGCGTCGTTGAGCAGGCCCTGATATTCCATCCGTCCGATAATCGCCGTCAACACCTTGGCATCCTGTTGCGGTTCGCGCGAGCCCAATACCTGGAACAACTGGCAGGTGCCCTGCAACAGAATCTGCTGGTGCGAGCGCACCAGAATCGCCAGACGCGGATTGAGCAACGCTTCCTGACGAAACGCCTGCTCGGCCATCAAATGCTCGCGACGGTTAACCAATTGCCGATGCACGTAGTCAGCCATCAACCGCGCGATGTCATCAGCCAGTTGCGAGCGCGACTCCGGGCTGCCGTCGCCACTGACGACCATCTCGCGCAGCAAACCTTCATTGTTGACCCACAATTTGGCCATGTACGCCGCGCTGCGTTCAACGTATTGAGCGAAGGTATCGGTGAGCAGGTCATCGATGTCCTTGAAGTAATACGTGGTCGCCGACAGCGGCACACCGGCCTCGGCGGCCACCGCGCGGTGGCGCACGGCACGTACGCCGTCGCGCACGACAATGCGCATCGCCGCGTCGAGAATGTCCTGTCGACGCTGCTCACTGCCCTGTCGGCTGGCCTTGCGGCCCTGGTACTGAACACTTTCAGCGACCGCAGTGGCGATACCCGCTGCACCCTCTTGAGCTATTGCACCCATCACGACAGAACTTCCTCTGCTATTGCAAAATTAACCAATTGATACATTTGTACCAGACAGGCAATAAAAAGCCGCCTGTTTTAGGCGGCTTTTCAACTGAAACGTTTACGCTTGCGGTCGCATGTGCGGGAACAGGATCACATCGCGGATCGACGGCGAGTTGGTCAGCAACATCACCAGACGATCGATGCCGATGCCTTCACCGGCCGTTGGCGGCATGCCGTACTCCAGTGCGCGAACGAAGTCGGCGTCGTAGTGCATGGCTTCATCGTCGCCAGCGTCCTTGTCGGCCACCTGCGCCATGAAGCGTTCGGCCTGGTCTTCCGCGTCGTTCAACTCGGAGTAGGCGTTGGCGATTTCACGGCCACCGATGAACAGCTCGAAGCGGTCGGTGACGTTCGGGTTGTCGTCGTTGCGACGTGCCAGCGGCGACACTTCGAACGGGTACTGAGTGATGAAGTGCGGCTGTTCCAGCTTGTGCTCGACCAGCTCTTCGAAAATCATCACCTGCAGCTTGCCCAGACCTTCGAAGCCCAGCACCTTGGCGCCGGCCTTCTTGGCGATGGCGCGGGCCTTGTCGATGTCGTTCAGATCATCGGCGGTCAGCTCAGGGTTGTACTTGAGGATCGAGTCGAACACCGACAGGCGCACGAACGGCTCGCCGAAGTGGAACACCTTGTCGCCGTACGGCACGTCGGTGCTGCCCAGTACCAGCTGCGCCAGCTCACGGAACAGTTCTTCGGTCAGGTCCATGTTGTCTTCGTAGTCGGCGTAAGCCTGGTAGAACTCCAACATGGTGAATTCCGGGTTGTGACGAGTCGAAACGCCTTCGTTACGGAAGTTGCGGTTGATCTCGAAAACCTTTTCAAAGCCACCGACCACCAGACGCTTGAGGTACAGCTCAGGCGCGATACGCAGGAACATTTCCATGTCCAGCGCGTTGTGGTGGGTTTCGAACGGCTTGGCTGCAGCGCCACCCGGAATGGTCTGCAGCATCGGCGTTTCGACTTCGAGGAAGTCGCGCTTCATCAGGAAGCTACGGATGTGCGCGATCACTTGCGAACGTACGCGGAAGGTCTGACGCACTTCTTCGTTGACGATCAGGTCAACGTAACGCTGACGGTAGCGCTGTTCGGTGTCGGTCAGGCCGTGGTGCTTGTCCGGCAGCGGACGCAGCGATTTGGTCAGCAGACGCACGCTGGTCATTTCAACGTACAGGTCGCCTTTGCCGGAACGCGCCAGGGTGCCCTCGGCGGCAATGATGTCGCCCATGTCCCAGGTTTTCACAGAGGCCAGGGTTTCTTCCGGCAGGGTCTTGCGGTTGACGTAGACCTGGATGCGACCGGTCATGTCCTGAATCACCATGAACGAGCCACGGTTGAGCATGATGCGACCGGCAACCTTGACCGGGATTGCAGCCTCTGCCAGCTCTTCCTTGGTCTTGTCCGCGTATTGTTTCTGCAGTGCATCGCAGTAGTTTTCGCGGCGGAAGTCGTTCGGGAAGGCGTTGCCCTTGGCGCGCTCGGCAGCCAGCTTTTCCTTGCGCAGGGCGATCAGGGAGTTTTCTTCCTGTTGCAGGGCTTGCGGGTCGAGTTGTTGGTCGCTCATGTCTTTAGATATTCCATCAGGTTCGTTGCCCCCGGACCTTGCGGCCCGGGGATCGCCAGCAGGGCTGGCTCCTACAGGGATCGGGTTGAATCAGCCGATGCTGTATTGCGTCTTTTACAGGCCCGATTTCAGGCTGGCATACAGGTATTCGTCGATATCACCGTCGAGTACCTTGTCGCAGTCGCTGCGCTCGATGTTGGTGCGCAGATCCTTGATCCGCGACGCATCGAGCACGTACGAGCGGATCTGGTGACCCCAGCCGATATCGGACTTGGTGTCTTCCAGCGCTTGCGACGCGGCGTTGCGCTTCTGCATTTCCTGCTCGTACAACTTGGCCCGCAGCATTTTCATGGCGGTGTCCTTGTTGGCGTGCTGGGAACGTTCGTTCTGGCAGCTGACCACGGTGTTGGTCGGTACGTGAGTGATACGTACGGCCGAGTCGGTGGTGTTTACGTGCTGACCACCGGCACCGGAGGAACGATAGGTGTCGATCCGCAGGTCTGCCGGGTTGATTTCGATTTCGACCTTGTCGTCGATCTCTGGCGAGACGAAAACCGCGGAGAACGAAGTGTGGCGACGGTTGCCGGAGTCGAACGGGCTCTTGCGCACCAGACGGTGCACGCCAATCTCGGTACGCAGCCAGCCAAAGGCGTATTCGCCCTTGATGTGCACGGTCGCGCCTTTGATACCGGCGACTTCACCGGCCGACAATTCCATGATGGTCGCGTCGAAACCGCGTTTATCCGCCCAGCGCAGGTACATGCGCAGCAGGATGTTGGCCCAGTCCTGTGCTTCGGTGCCGCCGGAACCGGCCTGGATGTCCAGGTAGGCGTTGTTCGGGTCCATTTCATGGCTGAACATGCGACGGAATTCCAGCTTGGCCAGATTTTCCTCGAGACGGGCCAGCTCGGCGACGACATCGCCCACTGCGCCTTCGTCGTTTTCTTCGACGGCCATGTCCAGCAGGTCGCGGCAATCGGCCAGACCGCCGTTCAGTTCGTCGAGGGTATCGACGATCTGTGCCAGCGCGGCGCGCTCGCGGCCCAGTTCCTGGGCGTATTCAGGTTTGTTCCAGACGCTCGGATCTTCAAGCTCGCGATTGACTTCAGTCAGACGCTCATGCTTTTGATCGTAGTCAAAGATACCCCCGAATAGTTTCGGAGCGCTCGGACAGGTCCTTGATGGTGTTCAGGATCGGGTTGATTTCCATGACGGGCAGCACTCGTTGGCGAACTTTTGAAAGCCGGCGAGTATAACGTAATCAGGCTGTGACGGCAGCCCGTCTGGCGGGTGTGGGGATCATTAAAGCCTTTGCCCTCACCCTAACCCTCTCCCAGAGGTAGAGGGGACCGATTGGGGGATATTCGGGAGGTACGCCGACTTGAATTGGCTTTGCCGAATCCATGATCGCCAAGGCTTTCAGGCGGAAATTGGCGTACGGGCCGGCCCTCACCCTAGCCCTCTCCCGGAGGGAGAGGGGACCGATCGGGGGATGTTCGGGAGGTACGCCGACGTGAAAGGGCTTAGCTGAATCCATAATTGCCACGCTTACAGATCCATAATCGCCGAGGTCTTTCAGGTCGATGTAGGACCAAAGACACCTCGGTCGGCCCCCTCTCCCTCCGGGAGAGGGCTGGGGTGAGGGTAAGCGTTTACTCGATCCCGACCTGATTCCGGCCATTGTTCTTGGCCAGATACAACCCACGATCCGCCGCCGAAATCAGCAACCGGCAATCACTGCCCGACTGCGGCACCATTGTCGCCAGACCAATACTAATAGTCAGGCTCGCCCCTTCCGCCGGAGTGTTGTGCGGAATCTTCAGCGAAGCTACGGTCTGACGCAGTTTCTCTGCCACCAGCCGCGCGCCGCCCGGCGAGGTGTTCGGCAGCACCAGCACAAACTCCTCACCGCCATAACGCGCCGGCAGATCCGACGGTCGCGCGCTGGCATCACGAATCGCCGTGGCGACCTTGCGTAACGCTTCATCGCCTTCAACGTGGCCAAAGCTGTCGTTGTAGGACTTGAAGTAATCGACATCGATCATCAGCAGCGACAACTGGCTCTGGTCACGCAGCGAGCGGCGCCACTCCAGTTCCAGGTACTCGTCGAAGTGGCGGCGGTTGGACAGCCCGGTCAGACCATCGGAGTTCATCAAGCGTTGCAACACCAGATTGGTGTCGAGCAGTTGCTGCTGGCTGACCCGCAGCGCGCGGTACGCGGCATCGCGTTGCAACAACGTCATGTAAGAGCGCGAGTGATAGCGGATGCGCGCCACCAGTTCGATGGTGTCCGGCAGTTTCACCAGATAGTCGTTGGCCCCAGCGGAGAACGCTGCGCTCTTGATCAGCGGGTCCTCCTTGGTCGACAGGACGATGATCGGGATGTCCTTGGTCGCCGGGTGATTGCGGTATTCGCGCACCAGGCTCAGGCCATCGAGGCCGGGCATCACCAAGTCCTGCAGAATCACCGTCGGCTTGATCCGCACCGCCTGCGCGATGGCCTGCTGCGGATCGGAGCAGAAGTGGAAGTCGATGTTTTCTTGATTCGACAGCCCACGGCGCACCGCTTCGCCGATCATCGCCTGATCATCCACCAACAACACCATGGCGGCGTTTTCGTCGGTTTTAATGTCGTCGATCTGTAAGTCATTCATGGGCGGTCACCTGAGTACTGCGGGGGCCAGGATTGCGGATTGACCTGATCATTTGGGGAAAATCTCCTGCAATCGTGGCGCTATTCTTTCCAGTGGACGTATTTCTACGGCGGCATCAATGGCCGCAGCGGCCTTGGGCATGCCGTACACCGCACTGCTTTGCTGATCCTGCGCGATGGTCAGGTAACCCTGCTGTCGCATGAGCTTAAGCCCTTGCGCGCCGTCGCGTCCCATCCCGGTCAATAAAACCCCGACGGCGTCGCCATTCCAATAACTGGCGACACTTTCGAAAAACACGTCGATCGAAGGACGGTAGATCTCGTTGACCGGCTCGGCGGTGTAGGCCAGCGTACCGTTTTTCAACAAGCGAATATGGTGGTTGGTGCCGGCCAGCAGCACGGCGCCGGCTTGCGGCGGCTCGCCTTCGCGGGCCAGACGCACATCGAGGCCGCTGGCGCTGGCCAGCCATTCGGCCATGCCGGCAGCAAAAACCTGATCGACATGCTGCACCAGCACAATGGCTGCCGAGAAATCCTTGGGCAAGCCTTTGAGCAAGACTTCCAGCGCTGCCGGGCCGCCCGCCGACGATCCGATCGCTACCAGCCGCTGGCGCGAACCCGAACTGCGCGGAGGCGTCGGCGCGGGACGTGAGCGCGGCGCTTTGTCGCCGATCAGCCAGCCAATATTGAGGATCTTGCGCAGCAACGGCGCTGCGGCTTCCCGAGCGTCGCCGGCACCGAGGGCCGGGGTATCGACCACGTCCAATGCACCGTGGCCCATGGCTTCGAAGACCCGGTGCACATTCTGCTGGCGATCTACCGTCACAATGACGATGGCACACGGGGTTTCGGCCATGATCCGCCGCGTGGCTTCGACGCCGTCCATCACCGGCATGATCAGGTCCATCAGGATCAGGTCCGGGGTGTTTTGGGCGCACAGTTGCACCGCTTCGGCGCCGTTGCGGGCGACCCAGACCACCTGATGCGCCGGCTCGAAGGCCAGCGCCCGGCGTAGCGCCTCGACCGCCATGGGCATGTCGTTGACGATTGCGATCTTCATGCCCGCGCTCCTCCGATCAGCTCGACCACTGCGTCGAGCAGGGCGTCGTCATGAAAACTGGCTTTGGCTAAATAATAGTCGGCACCGGCGTCGAGGCCACGGCGGCGATCCTCTTCCCGATCCTTGTACGACACGACCATCACCGGCAGCGATTGCAGACGGTTGTCGCGGCGCAACAGCGTGACCAGCTCGATGCCGTCCATGCGCGGCATGTCGATGTCGGTGATCAGCAAATCGAAGTCCTCCGAACGCAGCGCGTTCCAACCGTCCATACCGTCCACCGCCACCGCAACGTCGTAGCCACGATTGAGCAACAGCTTGCGTTGCAACTCGCGCACGGTCAGCGAGTCGTCGACCACCAGCACCCGCTTGCGCACCGCCTCGGCGGCCTGATTGCCGTGGCGGGCGATACGTTCCAAGCGTCCGGTATTGAGCAGTTTGTCCACCGAACGCAGCATGTCTTCAACGTCGACGATCAGCACCACCGAACCGTCGTCGAGCAAAGCTCCGGCGGAGATGTCCTGCACTTTGCCCAGCCGCTCGTCCAGTGGCAAGACCACCAGGGTGCGCTCGCCAATGAAGCGCTCCACAGCTACGCCATAAATCGCATCGCGCTCGCGGATCACCACGACTTTCAGAGTTTCGCCACTGCTCTGGCTGGCCGGGCGGTTGAGCAACTGGCTGGCCGCAACCAGCCCGACGTGCTGGCCTTCGTGCCAGAAATGCTGACGGCCCTCGACCTGCACGATGTCTTCGGGGGCCAGATCGCACATGCGCTCGATGTGCGCCAACGGGAAGGCGTAGGCTTCTTCGCCGACCTCCACCACCAGACTGCGCACCACCGACAAGGTCAGCGGCACCTCCAGATGAAAGCGACTGCCCTCGCCCGCTGTCTGCTCCAGCACCACCGCACCGCGCAACTGGCGAACCATGTGTTGAACGGCATCAAGGCCGACGCCGCGCCCGGATACTTCGGTGACCGTGTCGCGCAAGCTGAAACCGGGCAGGAAGAGGAAGGTCAACAGTTCTTCTTCACTCAGTTGCGCGGCGGTTTCGGCTGGGGATAACTGCCGTTCGACGATGCTGCGACGGACCTTTTCCAGGTCGACGCCATTGCCGTCATCGCTCAATTCCAGCACCAGCAGACCGGCCTGATGCGAGGCGCGCAGGCGGATCAGGCCTTCTTCCGGTTTGCCCTTGAGCAGGCGTTGCTCCGGGGTTTCGATGCCGTGATCGACAGCGTTGCGCAGCAAATGCGTCAGCGGTGCTTCGAGCTTCTCCAGCACGTCGCGGTCGACCTGGGTTTTCTCGCCTTCGATCTCCAGGCGTACCTGTTTGCCGAGGCTGCGGCCCAGATCCCGGACCATGCGCACCTGACCGGTGAGCACATCGGCGAAGGGCCGCATGCGGCAGGCCAGCGCGGTGTCGTAGAGCACTTGCGCGCGCTGGCTGGCCTGCCAGGCGAATTCGTCCAGCTCGGCGTTTTTCTCGCTCAGCAGTTGCTGGGATTCGGCGAGCAAACGGCGCGCGTCCTCCAAGGCTTCCAGCGCTTCCAGACTAAGCGCGTGTTCCTTGAGGTGGACGTTGAGGTTCTCCAGCGCACGCAGGCCGTTGTTCTGCATGCGTTTGAGACGCTGCATGGTCGCCAGGTGCGGCTTGAGGCGCTGGGTTTCCACCAGCGATTTACTCGACAGATCGAGCAGACTGTTCAGGCGTTCGGCGGTGACCCGCAGCACCCGCTCGCCACCTTCGGTGGTGCGTTTGTTTTTGCGTGGCGCCGATTCGGAGGATTCGACCGGCGCGTCCATGATAGGAGCTGGCGCGGGTTCAAAGACCGGCGGCGCTTCAAGTTGCAACTCGGCCATCAGCGGTGCAATCAGCGTTGCCGGCGGCGTCGACGGATCGAGCAAACCCGCCATCAACGCCACATAAGCGTCGATATCACTCGGCTGTGGGGCATTGGCCGGGGTGGCGATGCGCATCAGTAAATCGGTGCCCTGCAACAACGCATCAATGTGCTCGGGCCGCAGCAACAACCGCCCTTCCTGCGCGCTGACCAGGCAATCCTCCATGACATGCGCAACGCTGACGCCGCTGTCGATACCGACAATCCGCGCTGCGCCTTTGAGCGAGTGCGCCGCGCGCATGCACGATTCCAGTTGATCGGCCTGGGTCGGATTACGCTCCAGCGCCAGCAGCCCGGCGCTGAGCACTTGGGTCTGCGCTTCGGCTTCGAGGCTGAACAGCTCCAGCAAGGAGGCGTCGCGCATTTGCTCGGGGGTCATGCGAGGCTCCGGGTCACGGCGGACAGCAGCTGTTCTTCATCCAGCCAACGCAGGCTGCGCCCCCGATATTGCAGAACGCCACGGGTGTATTTGGCGCTGGCCTGCGCGCCGGACTGCGATGCGGCGTCGAGAATGCGCTCGTCGATGGCATGAATCCCGTCAACTTCATCCACCGGCACCACCACCGGCCCGCCATGGGCGGCGATGATCAGCATGCGCGGCATGATTCGCGCGCCATTGGCTGGCGCAGCGTTGCCATCCAGATCCAGCAGTTCGACCAGCGACAGACACGCCACCAGCGCGCCACGCACATTGGCCACGCCGAGCAAGGCCCGCGAACGCTGATGCGGCAACGAGTGAATCGCCTGCAGCGGTGCGACCTCAACGAGGCTGCGTGTCGCCAGCCCCAGCCATTCTTCACCAAGACGGAACATCAACAGCGAACGGGTTTTCACGTCCGTTTCAACGGCCGTGGCCACCGGGTCGCGTTCGTCCTGCTGCAACGCATAACGATCAAGCAGGCGGGTGGCGGCGGCGGAATACACCGAGCAATTACGGCAATGAATATGGTCTTCCAGCAGCGGGCAGGACTTGTCGCCATGAATGCCGATGCGGTTCCAGCAATCATCGATGGCCCGGGCGTCTTCGTGGGTGACGTTCAAGGTGTCGGACGGGATCATCGTTTACGCTCACTGTCAGCGGTGCGCCCGCTGCGGGCGGCGCGCTCCTGCAATCGTCTGGCACCCGCCGTGTCGCCCTGGGCCTGCAGCAGCGCGGCCAGGTGCATCAACGCTTCGGGGTGTTGCGGTTCGAGGTACAACGCTTTGCGGTAGAAGCCCTGCGCTTCGAGGGTCAGGCCAGCGACGTCGCTGAGCAGACCGAGCCAGTAAAACACCTGAGCCACCGGTTCGTGGCTGCGCAAATACTGTTCGCAGGCGGCGCGGGCTTCGGCACTTTTGCCTTCATTGGCAAGCGCGGCGATGTTGGCCAGCAGGGTCGCGGCGTCGGGATTCGCGCTTTTGCTGGCAATCGGCAGCGGCGTCACTGCGGCAAACGGTCGAGTGCGCACCGGTGCTGGCGGCGTGCTGCGAAGCGGTTGGCTGATCGGCAACACGATGGGCTTGGGCGTTGGCAACGGCTCGGGGTGCGGATCGCTGTGGCGGCTGAACGCAAAGGACTGCGGGATACCGATCGAACGCATGCCCAAACGTCCGAGCAGACTGCCCTCGGCCGGGCCGATAAACAGCACGCCATCGAAATGCGTCAGGCGCTTGAGCACCTCGAACACCAGTTTTTGCGTCGGCTGATCAAAATAGATCAACAGATTGCGGCAGAACACGAAATCGAACGCCGGCTCGCTGGCCAGCAGCGTCGGATCGAGCACATTGCCGACCTGCAAACGCACCTGCTCACGCACATCGTCATTGACTCGATGGCCGTCCTGCTCAGCCGTGAAATGCCGGTCGCGAAAGTCCAGATCCTGGCCGCGAAACGAATTCTTGCCGTACAACGCGCGTCGCGCCTTGTCCACCGAGAGCGGGCTGACGTCCATGCCATCGACTTTGAACTGATGCGGCTTGAGCCCGGCATCAAGCAGGGCCATGGCGATCGAATAAGGTTCTTCGCCGGTGGAACACGGCAGGCTGAGAATGCGCAGCGCACGCATGTTGTTCAGCTCGGCGAGGCGATTGCGTGCCAGTTTGCCCAGCGTGGCGAAAGATTCCGGGTAACGGAAAAACCACGTTTCCGGGACGATCACTGCTTCGATCAGCGCCTGTTGTTCGTCTCGCGAGCCTTGCAGCAGGTGCCAATATTCATCGGCATGCGCGGCTTGCGACAGCGTTGTCCGCTGGCGCACGGCACGCTCGATGATCGCCGGGCCGACCGAGGTGACATCGAGGCCGATGCGTTCCTTGAGGAAGTCGAAAAAACGCTGATCGCTGCTCATGCCTGCGCCTCAAGCTGCGCCGGATTCAACGGCGGATCGGGGAACAGCAAATGGCGCACGGCGTCATCAAGCAAGTCATTGACCCGCACCCATTGCACCAACCCCTGGGCATCTTCGCGCACCGGGCCGAGGTAAGGCGCCTCGCGATTGTCGAGGCCATATGGCTGAAACTCGTGCGGATGGCAACGCAGGGTGTCGGTGGCCTGTTCGAGAATCAGCCCGAGCCATTGCGCGGGCTGCGCTTCATCCGGCTGATAATTGACCAGCACCAGACGGGTGCTGGTGCGCGCCTCGGCGGGATGGCCGAAGGTCAATGCGCTGAGGTCGATCACCGGCACCACCGCACCGCGATAGGCGAATACGCCTGCAACCCACTGCGGCGCCCTCGCGATCGGCTTCAACGGCAGACGCGGCAGCACCTCCGCCACTTCGGTGGCGCGCAAGGCGTAACGCGCGCTGCCGATGCGAAACAGCAGGAACAACGCCGGCTTCGCCACCTGCGCGGCGCTGCGTTTAGCGATGATTTCGCTCATCAGACTTTGAATCGCGAAACGCCGCTGCGCAGCCCGACGGCCACCTGGCTCAGTTCGTCGATGGCGAAACTGGCCTGACGCAGCGACTCGACGGTCTGGCTGCTGGCATCGCCCAACTGCACCAGCGCGTGGTTGATCTGCTCGGCGCCGGTGGCCTGGGCCTGCATGCCTTCATTGACCATCAACACCCGCGGCGCCAGTGCCTGCACCTGATGGATGATCTGCGACAACTGCTCGCCGACCTGCTGCACTTCGGACATGCCACGGCGTACTTCTTCGGAGAACTTGTCCATGCCCATAACCCCGGCAGACACCGCCGACTGGATCTCGCGAACCATTTGTTCGATGTCGTAAGTGGCAACAGCGGTCTGATCCGCCAAACGCCGCACTTCGGTGGCGACCACGGCAAAACCGCGACCGTATTCACCAGCCTTTTCAGCTTCAATGGCGGCGTTGAGCGACAACAGGTTGGTCTGGTCGGCGACCTTGACGATGGTCACCACCACCTGGTTGATGTTGCCGGCCTTCTCATTGAGGATCGCCAGTTTGGCGTTGACCAGATCGGCCGCGCCCATCACCGAATGCATGGTGTCTTCCATGCGCGCCAAGCCTTGCTGGCCGGAGCCGGCGAGCACCGAAGCCTGATCGGCGGCGGTGGACACTTCGGTCATGGTGCGCACCAGATCGCGCGAAGTTGCCGCAATCTCGCGGGACGTCGCTCCGATTTCGGTGGTGGTCGCTGCGGTTTCGGTGGCGGTGGCTTGCTGTTGCTTGGAGGTCGCAGCAATCTCAGTCACCGAGGTGGTCACCTGCACCGAGGAGCGCTGGGCTTGCGACACCAGTGCGGTCAGCTCGGTCATCATGTCGTTGAAGCCGGTTTCGACGGCGCCGAATTCGTCTTTGCGGTCGAGGTTGAGACGCGAACTGAGGTCGCCGGTACGCATGGTTTCGAGAATCTGCACAATGCGGTTCATCGGCGCCATGATCGCGCGCATCAACAACAGACCGCACAGGCCAGCGGCGAACACGGCGACCAGCAGGGAAATGAACATGCTGACTTTGGCAGCCGCCACGGCATCGTCGATATTGTTCATGGCCTGATCGGCGACTCTCTTGTTTTCGCCGATGATGTCGTTGAGCTTCATGCGCCCGGAGTACCAGGCTGGCGTCAGCTTTTCGTGGAACATCCTGACCGCGTCCGCTTCCAGGTTGCGCTTGTGCAGGTCCAGCACGGCATCCTGAATCTGGAGGTAGGTGTCGTGGTACTTCTCGAACGCGGCAAACTCGAGACGATCCTCGTCGGTCGCCATCGTCTTGCGATAGTTTTCCATCTGCTCCTGCAAACGCGCCTCGAAAGCCTTGTAGTCGGCCGCGTCCTCGCTGGAAATCCCCTGACCTTCCTTGAGCCCGAGCAGTTCTTGAGTCTGCAGATAACTGTCGACCCAGGCGCCACGGATCATCGAGCTGTAATAGACGCCGGGAATCGCGTCATCACGCACGCTGTTTTCACTGGCCTCGATCTTCAACAGGCGTGAGTACGAAACGACGACCATCAACAACATGATGGCGATAATCACCGCAAAGCTCGCCAAAATGCGTTGGCGCAACGTCCAGTTCTTCACAGTGATTCCTCGTGCCTGATCGAAATGCGGGGAGTATAGCCGAGGGCGGTGTTTCATTTATAAGACGCTTTGTAACCCTCGGGCCTGTCCCATGGCTCAGCTCAGCCCCCCGTATCGCAATAATCGGGAAACTGGTCTATTTTTTTGGATCCATCTTCAACAACGGCAGCGCAGGGAGTTCGCGAGTCCGTCATCAAGAGACGTTGCCGAACAGATATTTTCGGAGCAAGGATGATCACGATAGCCAAGGAACGCATCGAATTCATAGACAGCCAACTGACTGCCTTCACGCTCAGCTTGAACGAGTACAGAGAGTTCTTGAAGAACTCCTGGAATCAGCCTTTCGAATTCGGCAGCAAAATAGCCGATTTACCTTCGCTGCTTGGCATGGAGCGCGTCATACGGGTGGGAAATACTTCCACTTCCGTGAGCATGGAGGACGGGCATTTCGCTTCAAGTGTCGCCAAATGCCCTTTACAGGGTCCACTGGTTATACAAAGTAAATTCGAATCGGTTTTCGATATTCCAATTGGCGATTTTGACGTTGAGATAGTGGCCCAGGAAGGCGGCGCTATCACGAAGATCAGACTCGACTCAGAAGGAAAAGCCAGTTGGTCGGGCGGAGTTCCTGGCAAGGAATACTGGGTTCGAGTGCATCACCAAGTGTCCCCAGAGCAAATCAATGAATTGTTCGACGCCTACGCATCACTGGCGGCGGATCTGAAAGAAAAGCTTCGTCAGAAATGGGAAGGCCCGACGGGTTATCGTCAGCAATGGGCGAGCCTTTCACTGTCCGGCACAGTCATCGCGGTGGGCAAAGGCATGTTCGCAGGTGGTTGGGATGCCATCAAGGGCGTGTGGGATGGTATCAAAGCGGTGCTGGACATGCTGCAAGACCCGGGAAAGTTTCGCAGGGAGCTTGGCGAAGGCTATGCCCGCCTCGAAGCCGTAGCCAAGCAGACGCCCCACATCATGAAGCAAGCGATGGTGCTGGCCAGCGATGAGGCAGCGTTGTTTTTGATGATGAATTGCGCGTTTATCTGGCTCGCCAGTTTGCCACCGATGAGTACCGCGGGTGAGCAAGCGAAAATGACCACCAGCTTCTTGTTGAGTGTCGCTATCGATATTGTTGTGTCGATCGTCCTGACCCTCGCCGCAGAGGGAACAGGCCTGCTATATCTGGCCGGCAAGTTGGGAAAGTACGGAAAAGTGCTTTACAACCTTTTGGTGGGTTTTATCGAATCAATCTTCGACGTCATAAAAGGATTCATGACGTATGTTGCCAAATACGTCCGCGTTGGGCTTAGAGGGGTAGCAAAGAAGGTAAGAAATGGAACCACCGAGATTCGCTTCGATGGGCGTTCGAATGCAAGACTGGTGAGTGACGAAGTTGCCGATGATGCCTCCAGACAAGCCGTGACGCCCGCTGGAAAAAGTGCAGAACCTGCCAGCCGCACCCACACCGACAAATGCCCAGTTTCCATGGTTACCGGTGAGGAACTGTTGACGTTGACCGATGGCCAACTCGACGGACTGCTGCCGTTTGAGTGGACGCGCCTCTATCGGACAAGTGCCGCAGAAATCGATTGTGGCCTGGGCTATGGCTGGAGCCATGCACTGGCTCATCGCATTGACATCAATGGCGATGAAGTCATCTGGACCGACCACGAAAACCGCTCAACACCCTTCCCGCGTCCAACCGAACAACGCCCGGCCATCACCAACAGCCTCTCGCGCGCGGCAATTTTCCTCGGTGACGATCCATCGGAACTGATTCTGGCCCAGGCCGGCAAGCGTCCATCGTTCTACCACTTCCGCTTTAACAGCAAAGGCGCCACCCTGATCGCCATCAGCGACAGCTATGGCAATCGACTGCACGTCACACGCGATATCCATGGTCGTATCAAACGCCTCGACAATGGCGCCGGTCGCGCCTTGCTTCTGCGCTACGACCGAAAACACATCGTCGCGGTCGACTATCAGCAGTTTCTGCCTGCTGACAATCTGGAAGACGCCTGGAATACGGTGCAGACGCTGGTCACCTACAGCTATGACACCCAGCATCGTTTGATCGAGGCGAAGAACGCGGCCGGTGAAGCCGAACATTATCGCTACAACGAACAGCACGTCATTCTCGAGCGGCAACTGGCGGGCGGCGCTGCGTTCTACTGGGAGTGGGAGAACGAAGGCAAACTGTCTCGTTGCACACATCACTGGGCCAACTTCTCGCAGATGGAAGCGCACTACGCCTGGGATGACAAAGGCAGCGTGACTGTCACCAACGCCGACGGCAGCGAAGAGGTGTACACCCACGATGATCAGGCGCGACTGATCAGCAAGATCGACCCGGACGGTGCCGAGCATCTCAAGGCCTACAACGACAAAGGCCAATTGATCGCGGAAAAGGATCCGTTGGGCGCCGTCACCGAGTACCGCTACAACGACAACGGCTTGATGACTGCCGTCATCCCGCCGGAAGACGAAGCCACCACCTACGAATACATCAACGGTTTCGTCAGTGATGTCCATCGCGGAAAAGCCAGTTGGAAGTACCAACGCAACCGTCAGGGCGATATCACCCAGCAAATCGACCCGGACGGCAATGCCACGCTCTACAGCTACGATCCTCAGGGGCGCCTGCTGGAGATTCGCCACCCGGACGGCAGTCGCCATCAACTCGGCTGGAACAACCTCGGCCAGTTGCTGGAAGAACGCCTGCCCGATGGCGGCCAGCGCAAGTATCGCTACGACGCGCTGGGTCGGCAGATCACCCGCCAAGAAGAGTCCGGCGCCATTACCCAATACCAGTGGGACGCAGCTAATCGCCTCGCTCAGGTCACGCTGCCGGGCGGCGCAACCCGTGCGTTTACCTATAACGCCTACGGTAATGTCACCGCTGAACGCGATGAACTCGGCCGCATCACCCGGTACGAATATGCCGAAAATCTGCATCTGGTCAGTCGCCGCATCAACCCCGACGGCAGCCAACTTCGCTATCGCTATGACAACTCACGTCTGCTGCTGACTGAAATCGAAAACGAGCGCGGCGAGCAATACCACCTCGATTACTACACCAACGGCCTGATCCAGCAGGAAACCGGTTTCGACGGTCGTCGTACGGCTTACGAGTATGACCTCAACGGCCAACTGCTGAAGAAAACCGAGTTCGGCGACGATGGCAGCGAACTGGTCACCGAGTACCAGCGCGATGCGGCTGGCCGGCTGCTGGTGAAAACCCTGGCCGATGGCGAAGAAATCCACTACAGCTACGACGCCCTCGGTCGCCTCGTAAACGTCGACGACGGTCATTGGCCGCTCGCCTATAAATACGACCTGCAAGACCGCCTCATCGAAGAACACCAAGGTTGGGGCACCCTGCGCTACGAGTACGATAGCGTTGGTCAGCTCAAACACTGCCGCCTCCCCGACGGCAGCAAACTCGATTACCGTCACCAACCCGGCGGGCAACTCAGCAGCATCGACCTCAACGGCTCACGCCTGACCTCTCACCAGTTCAGTGCTGGGCGCGAACAAAAACGTCAGCAAGGTTTGCTGCTCAGCCAATACCAGTACGACGAACAAGGCCGTCTGCAAGCCCACACTGTTGGCCAGCGAGACAAGAGCCTGTTCCAGCGTCGTTATAACTACGACGCCAATGGCAATCTCGCGGGTATCGATGACAGCCGTAAAGGCAACCGCAGCTATCACTACGACCCGCTCGACCGACTGATCAGCGTGCGCGGTGCTACTCCGGAAAGCTTCGCCCATGACCCGGCGGGCAACCTGCTAGGCCAAAGCAATGAAGGCACAGCAAACCTCGCCAACGTCAAAGGCAACCGCCTGCTGATGCAGGGTGATCGTCACTACGAGTACGACGCGTACGGCAACCTGAGTCGCGAACGCCGTGGCACAGGACAGAAACTCGTCACCGAGTATCGTTACGACTGCCAGCACCGCTTGATCGGCGTAAGCCTGCCGGGTGGCAGTACAGCAACCTACAAGTACGATGCCTTCGGTCGACGTATAGAAAAAACCGTTGACGGCCACATCACCGAATTCCTGTGGCAAGGCGAACGCCTGATTGCCGAAAGCGCCGAAAACCGTTACCGCAGCTACATCTACGAACCGGGCAGCTTCCGCCCATTGGCGATGCTCGATGGCGAAGGCCCACGAAAAGCAACACCGTTCTATTACCAACTCGACCACCTCGGCACACCGCAGGAGCTCACCGACTACAGCGGTGAAATCATGTGGTCGGCGAAGTACCGAGCCTACGGTAATCTCGCCGCGCTGGACGTCAGCGAGATCGATAACCCATTGCGCTTCCAGGGTCAGTATTTCGATGCGGAGACAGGGTTACATTACAACCGCCACCGCTACTACAATCCGGGGGCTGGACGGTTTTTGACGCCGGATCCGATCAAGCTTGCTGGGGGGTTGAACAACTACCAGTACGTACCCAACCCCACAGGATGGGTGGATCCACTGGGGTTGAATGGTAACTGTCCGGGCGGACCCGATTGCAAGCCTGGAACAGAAGATCCTGCTGCTACAGCCAAAGTCGACGAAAACACGCCTCCAATCCCTGGTTCTCCGTTAAAGCTTGGCGAAACCCGTGTTGTCGATGGAGTCAGCAAGACGCGAGTTGGCCGCTGGATGTCGCCTGACGAACTCGCTCAAATGCGTAGTAGTAACAAAGTTGTGCAAGGCGCTGGCGGGCAAACGTTCATTTCCACTAACGGCCCCGCCGATTTCAAAGGCGCAGCGCTTAACAACTCGGTTTATGCTGAGTTTGATGTGCCTACTTCAAGTCTATTGCAAGGCGGCAAGACTGGCTGGTTCAAACTGATAGGCCCGGACGCCGGTAAATCACAACAATACATGCTCAAGAAGCAAGGAGGCGAACACCTCCCCAGCGCAGACAACATTATCACCGTTGATAAAAAGTGAGCCTCATGAACATAACGATTTTTAACGAAGTGATAAAACCGAAGCTGACTGCGTACTCGTTTGAGTATTCAGCGTTTACCAAAGGAGATTTTGGCGACCTTGAACGAGTGGAACTTGAGGGACGGGATAAGGTGGCAACGATCGACTTTTGGTCGCAAGGCTGGATCGGCATCGATGTTTACGACTGTGCCATCGAAGAGCAAATTCTGAATTCGCTCACATCACCTGAAGAGCAAGAGCTCGCCGAGACAAACTTCACGACTCTGGTAGAACTACTGACCAAAGAATAAATTGATGACAGAAGCAGAGGCCCTTCCCGGGCCTCTTCTCCTGCCGGTCCAACACTTATTGCACCGTCTGGCGCACCTGCTTCTCCAGTTCCGACTTCAACCCCGGCTCGAGCTTCAACTGTCGCGCCAGTTCATCCAGATAGCTCTTCTCCATGAAGTTCTCCTCATCCACCAACATCACGCTGGCGATGTACATCTCCGCGGCCATCTCCGGCGTACTCGCGGCGCGGGCGACGTCGGTGGGGTCGAGGGGTTTGTTGAGTTCGGCGTGGAGCCAGTTCTGTAGCTCCTGATCGTTGTCGAGTTTGGTGAATTCACCTTCGATCAGTTGGCGCTCGCGATCATCGATATGACCGTCGGCTTTGGCGGCAGCGACCAGTGCTTTGAGAATGGCCTGACTGTGTTGCTCGGCTTGCGCAGGTGGCAAGCGGTCGAGGGTTTGCGGTTCGCGTTGTGGGGCGGTGCCTTTCTGGGCGTTGTAGTTGCCATAAGCCTTGTAAGCCAGCACACCCAGCGCCGCGAGGCCGCCGTAGATCGCGACTTTGCCGCCAACCTTGCGCACTTTCTTATTGCCAAGCAGCAAGCCCATCGCGCCAGCCGCTAACGCCCCCCCGCCGGCCCCGGACAGCAGACTGCCGAGGCCACCGGAGCCTGAAGCGCCGCCGAGCAAACCGCCCAAGCCACCGGCAGCCGGTTTGTTCTGCGTTCCACCAGCCTTGTTCTGCAACAGATCCTGGCCGGATTTGAGCAGTTGATCGAGCAATCCACGGGTGTTCATGTTCCGCCTCCAAAACAGGGTTTATCCGGATCTATAAGGCCTCCAGCCTAGTTCGAAAGTGCCCCAGCCCTGCTTGCGAGTGTGCTTCCAGATGTTGCTCAGTACACCCAAGCCGTTCGCGAAAATAGATATACACTCAGGCCAATCTATAAAAACCGCCCACTGGGTAGCCCTTCTCATGATGACCCTGCGTCAGATCCGTCATTTCATCGCCGTGGCCGAAACCGGCTCGATCTCCGCCGCCGCGCAAACTGCATTCATTTCCCAATCGACCCTGACGCTGGCGATCCAGCAACTGGAAGAGGAAATCGGCGTCAGCCTGTTCAGCCGCCACGCCAAGGGCATGACGCTGACACACCAAGGTCATCAATTCCTACGCCAGGCGCACCTGATTCTGGCGACCGTGGACAACGCCAAGCGCAGCCTGCAACAGAGCACCGATCAGGTCGCCGGGCAGTTGATCGTCGGCGTGACCAGCCTCGTCGCCGGTTATTACCTGGCGGATCTGCTCACCCGTTTTCAGCGCGCGTATCCCAATGTCGAAATCAGAGTGATGGAAGACGAACGGCCCTACATCGAGCATTTGCTGGTCAGTGGCGAGATCGATGTCGGCGTATTGATCCTCTCCAACCTCGAAGACCGCCACGCGTTGCAAACTGAAGTACTGACCCATTCACCGCACCGTTTGTGGCTCCCGGCCCAGCATCCACTGCTGGAGCACGACAGCATCAATCTCGCCGACGTCGCCCGCGAACCACTGATTCAACTCAACGTCGATGAAATGGATCGCAACGCCCAGCGTCTGTGGCGCGGCGCCGGTCTGCAACCAAAAATCACGTTGAGAACCGCGTCGACTGAGGCCGTTCGAAGTCTGGTCGCCGCCGGTTTGGGCGTGTCGATCCAGCCGGACATGACTTATCGCCCGTGGTCACTGGAAGGCGACATCATCGAAGCGCGGCCAATCGCCGACCTTAACCAGACCCTCGACGTCGGCCTGGCCTGGCGCCGTGGTACTGCACGCCCGGCGCTGGTCGATCCATTTCTCACCGTGGCTCGCGAGCAACCCCACGGCGGACGCAAGCCATCTATTTAATCGAACGCTGCTTTCAGTATTTAGAATTTGTCGACCTCGGAGCCGCGCACTAGTCTTGCTGCATCTATAAGACGGTCGGCTCCCGATATCAGGGAGCAACAATGGCCACACAAGAAAAGAGATCGCGGAAAATGGCTGGCGTGCAGACCCCGATGTGTACCGCGTTGTTGATCGATGGCGAACTGGTCGCCGGGGAAGGTTTTGTCGAGCCGATTCTCAACCCCGCCACCGGTGAAATCCTCACGCACATTGCCGAGGCCAGCACCGAGCAGGTCGAAGCCGCGATCCTCGCCGCCCACCGCGCCTTCGCCGAATGGTCGCGTACTACGCCGCAACAACGTTCCAGCCTGCTGCTGGACATTGCCAACGCCGTCGAAAAACACGCCGACCACCTCGCCCGCCTCGAATCGCTGAACTGCGGCAAGCCTTTGCACCTGGCGCGTCAGGACGATCTGACCGCGACCGTCGACGTATTCCGTTTCTTCGCCGGCGCCGTACGCTGCCAGACCGGTCAACTCAGCGGCGAATACCTGCCGGGCTACACCAGCATGGTCCGGCGCGATCCGATTGGCGTGGTCGCCTCGATTGCGCCGTGGAATTACCCGATCATGATGGCCGCGTGGAAAATCGCTCCGGCCCTCGCCGCCGGCAACACGCTGGTGTTCAAACCGTCCGAACACACGCCGCTGTCGATCCTCGCACTGGCGCCAGCGCTCGCTGAGATCCTGCCGCGCGGGGTGATCAACATCATCTGCGGTGGCGGCGAAGGCGTTGGCAGCCATTTGGTCGGCCATGCGAAAGTGCGCATGGTCTCGTTGACCGGCGATATCGTCACCGGACAGAAAATCCTCCAGGCCGCCGCGAAAACCCTGAAACGCACGCACCTCGAACTCGGCGGCAAAGCCCCGGTGATCGTCTGCAACGACGCCGACATCCAGGCCGTGGTCGAAGGCGTGCGCACCTACGGTTATTACAATGCCGGGCAGGACTGCACCGCTGCCTGCCGGATCTACGCGCAGGCCGGGATTCACGACAAATTGGTCGCTGAACTCGGCGCCGCAGTCGGCAGCCTGCGCTTCGCCGGCAAACGTGATGCCGACAACGAGATCGGCCCGCTGATCAGCACCCGTCAGCGTGACCGCGTCGCCAGTTTCGTCGAGCGCGCCCTCGGTCAGCCACACATCGAACGCGTGACCGGCGCGGCGGTGCACTCCGGCGCCGGTTTCTACTATCAACCGACGTTGCTCGCCGGTTGCAAACAGAGCGACGAAATCGTCCAGCGCGAAGTGTTCGGCCCGGTGGTCACCGTGACCCGTTTCGACGAACTCGCACAAGCGGTCGATTGGGCCAATGACTCCGAATACGGCCTCGCCTCGTCGGTATGGACGCAGAATCTGGACAAGGCGATGCAGGTCGCCGCGCGCCTGCAGTACGGCTGCACGTGGATCAACAGCCATTTCATGCTGGTCAGCGAAATGCCCCACGGCGGGCTGAAACGCTCCGGTTACGGCAAAGACTTATCCAGTGATTCGCTGCAGGACTACAGCGTGGTGCGGCACATCATGGCCCGGCATAGCCGGGAGCTTTAAGCGGCGAGCTACAAGCCGCAAGTTAAAAGCAAATCCGCTGTGTCTTGCAGCTTGGGGCTTGCAGCTTGCGACTACTCTTAACAGAAATCTAAAAAACGAAGAGGTGTGTCTCATGTTCGTGCACAAGACCGCACTGCTCAGTGCAATCACCACGGCCCTGCTGGCCAGTGCCAGCCTGCAAGCGGCCGAGCCGTTGAAGGCTGTCGGTGCTGGCGAAGGTCAGCTGGATATCGTTGCGTGGCCGGGTTACATCGAACGTGGCGAGAGCGACAAGGCCTACGACTGGGTGACCGGTTTCGAAAAAGAAACCGGCTGCAAGGTCAATGTGAAGACGGCGGCGACCTCAGACGAAATGGTCAGCCTGATGGCCAAGGGCGGTTATGACCTGGTCACTGCGTCGGGCGATGCCTCGTTGCGGTTGATCGTCGGCAAGCGTGTGCAACCGATCAACACCGCGTTGATCCCGAACTGGAACACCCTCGACCCACGCCTCAAAGACGCGCCGTGGTACGTGGTGAACCAGCAGACTTACGGCACCCCGTACCAGTGGGGTCCGAACGTGCTGATGTACAACACCAACGTATTCAAGACCGCACCGACCAGTTGGAACGTGGTGTTTTCCGCGCAGGATCTGCCCGATGGCAAGTCGAACAAAGGCCGCGTGCAGGCCTATGACGGGCCGATCTACATCGCCGATGCGGCGTTGTATCTGAAATCGACCAAGCCTGAATTGGGCATCAAGGATCCGTACCAGCTCACCGAAGATCAATATAAAGCCGTGCTCGATCTGTTGCGCGCGCAGCAGCCGCTGATCCACCGCTACTGGCATGACACCACGGTACAGATGAGCGACTTCAAAAACGAAGGCGTGGTGGCGTCGAGTGCCTGGCCGTATCAGGTCAACGGTTTGATGAACGAGAAGCAGCCGATCGCTTCGACCATTCCGAAAGAAGGCGCCACGGGTTGGGCTGATACCACGATGTTGCACGCCGAGGCCAAGCATCCGAATTGCGCTTACAAGTGGATGGACTGGTCGCTGAAACCGAAAGTCCAGGGTGATGTGGCGGCGTGGTTTGGTTCGTTGCCGGCGGTGCCAGCGGCGTGCAAGGAGAGTGAGTTGCTTGGCGCGGAAGGTTGCAAGACCAACGGCTTCGACCAGTTCGACAAGATCGCCTTCTGGAAAACCCCGCAGGCTGAGGGTGGCAAATTTGTGCCGTATAGCCGCTGGACCCAGGACTACATCGCGATCATGGGCGGCCGCTAAGCCCGGGAGCGACTCGGTCGAGCTCCCTTTCCCCCTCGCCCCCCTGGGGGAGAGGGCTGGGGTGAGGGGGTAGCTTTTGCCTTTACTCTTGATCTCAGAGCAAAGTCCGAAACCGCCACCCTCACCCCCCGCCCTCTCCCGGAGGGAGAGGGAGCTAAAAGCAATCTCAGCGCCCTGCACACCTACTGTAGGAGCTGCCGCAGGCTGCGATCTTTTCGACGCACACACGACTTTTTTGAAGCCCGCTTTACCGGAGCACCGCACCATGACGCTTGCAGTCCAGTTCACCAACGTTTCCCGGCAGTTCGGCGACGTCAAAGCCGTTGACCGGGTCTCCATCGATATCGAGGACGGCGAGTTCTTTTCCATGCTCGGCCCATCCGGCTCGGGCAAAACCACCTGCCTGCGCCTGATCGCCGGGTTCGAACAACCGAGCGCCGGCTCGATCCGCATCCACGGCGTCGAAGCGGCCGGGTTGCCGCCGTATCAGCGTGACGTCAACACGGTGTTTCAGGATTACGCGCTGTTCCCGCACATGAACGTCCTCGACAACGTCGCCTACGGTTTAAAGGTCAAAGGCGTCGGCAAAACCGAACGACACAAGCGCGCCGAAGAAGCCTTGGACATGGTCGCCCTCGGCGGTTACGGCGCGCGCAAACCGGTGCAGTTGTCCGGCGGTCAGCGCCAGCGTGTCGCCCTCGCCCGCGCCTTGGTCAATCGTCCGCGCGTGCTGTTGCTCGATGAGCCTTTGGGTGCGCTCGATCTGAAACTTCGCGAGCAAATGCAAAGCGAACTGAAGAAGCTGCAACGCCAACTCGGCATCACCTTCATCTTCGTCACTCACGATCAAACCGAAGCGCTGTCGATGTCCGATCGCGTCGCCGTGTTCAACAAGGGCCGCATCGAACAGGTCGACACGCCGCGCAATCTGTACATGAAACCGACCACCACATTTGTCGCTGAATTCGTCGGCACCTCGAACGTCATTCGCGGCGATCTGGCCCGGGAAATAAGCGGCCATCCGCAGCCGTTTTCAATCCGCCCGGAACACGTGCGGTTTGCCGAAGGCCCGCTGGCCAGTCACGAAATCGAAGTCAGCGGTCTGCTCCACGACATCCAGTATCAGGGCAGCGCCACGCGTTATGAACTGAAGCTGGAAAACGGCCAGACCCTGAGCATCAGCCACGCCAACAATCAGTGGATCGACAGCAGCGCGCAGCATCAGACCGGCCAGCGCCTGAGCGCACGTTGGGCGCGGGAAGCGATGATTGCGTTGCACGACACCGTGGCGAGCGGGGTGTGACATGAGCACGCTCGCGATGACTGCATCGCCGCCGTTGCGCAGGTTTTCCAACCTGCTCTACCGCAAGCCTAACCTGTATCTGTCGATGCTGCTGGTGCCGCCGTTGCTGTGGTTCGGCGCGATTTATCTCGGCTCGCTGCTGGTGCTGTTGTGGCAAGGTTTCTACACCTTCGACGACTTCACCATGGCGGTCACGCCTGACCTGACCCTGGCGAATTTTGCTGCGCTGTTTCAGCCGTCGAACTTCGACATCATCCTGCGCACGCTGAGCATGGCCATCGTTGTGTCGATTGCCAGCGCCATCGTCGCGTTCCCGATCGCCTACTACATGGCGCGCTACACCACGGGCAAGACCAAGGCGTTTTTCTACATCGCGGTGATGATGCCAATGTGGGCCAGTTACATCGTCAAGGCTTACGCGTGGACGTTGCTGTTGGCCAAGGGCGGCGTGGCGCAATGGTTCGTGCAGCACTTGGGGCTGGAGCCAGTGTTGCAGTTCATTCTGGGGATTCCCGGCGTCGGCGGCAGCACCTTGTCGACCTCGCATCTGGGGCGGTTCATGGTGTTTGTCTATATCTGGCTGCCGTTCATGATCCTGCCGATTCAGGCGTCGCTGGAACGTCTGCCGCCGTCGCTGCTGCAGGCCTCCGCTGACCTTGGTGCGAAGCCGCGTCAGACCTTTATGCAGGTGATTTTGCCGCTGTCGATTCCGGGCATCGCCGCCGGTTCGATCTTCACGTTTTCGCTGACCCTGGGCGACTTCATCGTGCCGCAACTGGTCGGGCCGCCGGGCTACTTCGTCGGCAGCATGGTGTATGCGCAGCAAGGTGCGATCGGCAACATGCCGATGGCGGCGGCATTCACGCTGGTGCCGATTGTGTTGATCGCGGTTTACCTGTCCATCGTCAAACGACTGGGGGCTTTCGATGCGCTCTAATTCAGAAAAGCAGGGGGAGAAAGCCTCACTGGGCCTGAAAATCGCAGCCTGGGGCGGGTTGGTGTTTCTGCACTTCCCGATCCTGATCATCTTCCTTTACGCCTTCAACACTGAAGAAGCCGCGTTCAGCTTTCCGCCGAAGGGCTTCACATTGCACTGGTTCAGCGTGGCGTTTTCGCGGCCGGATGTACTGGAGTCAATCAAGCTTTCATTGCAGATCGCAGCTATCGCCACGTTGATTGCGATGGTGCTTGGCACACTCGCATCGGCCGCTTTGTACCGCCGGGATTTCTTCGGCAAACAAGGCATTTCGCTGATGCTGATTTTGCCGATTGCGCTGCCGGGGATCATCACCGGGATCGCCTTGCTGGCGACGTTCAAGACGCTGGGCATCGAGCCGGGGATGTTCACCATCATCGTCGGCCACGCGACCTTCTGTGTGGTGATCGTTTACAACAATGTCATCGCCCGCCTGCGCCGGACTTCGCACAGTTTGATCGAGGCCTCGATGGACCTCGGCGCCGATGGCTGGCAGACCTTTCGCTACATCATCCTGCCGAACCTTGGTTCGGCGTTGCTGGCCGGGGGCATGTTGGCGTTTGCGCTTTCGTTCGACGAGATCATCGTCACCACGTTTACCGCCGGGCATGAACGCACGTTGCCGTTGTGGCTGCTCAATCAACTGAGCCGGCCACGGGATGTACCGGTGACCAACGTCGTCGCGATGCTGGTGATGATGGTGACCATGCTGCCGATTCTCGGCGCGTATTACCTGACGCGCGGTGGCGAAAGCGTTGCCGGCAGCGGCGGCAAATAACCGAATAACTGAAGAAACCGAATCCCGTGTAGGAGCTGCCGAAGGCTGCGATCTTTTGATCTTGATCTTCAAAGCAACATCAAAAGATCGCAGCCTTCGGCAGCTCCTACATGGGTTCGGTTTCG
The DNA here is from genome assembly GCF_031882575.1 of Pseudomonas sp. VD-NE ins. Taxonomy (NCBI): domain Bacteria; kingdom Pseudomonadati; phylum Pseudomonadota; class Gammaproteobacteria; order Pseudomonadales; family Pseudomonadaceae; genus Pseudomonas; species Pseudomonas sp. VD-NE ins. Next base: position 1,255,411 of record NZ_CP134772.1, on the reverse strand, counting down.
GCAGAACAATAAAAGCGTTAGTGAGGACAACAGACATGCAAACCAAACTCCTGATCAACGGCCAACTGGTCAACGGCGAAGGCCCGGCGCAACCAGTGCTCAATCCCTCGCTTGGCGAAGTCCTGGTAGAAATCAACGAAGCCACTGAGGCCCAGGTCGATGCCGCCGTGCGCGCTGCCGATAACGCTTTCGCCGACTGGTCGCAAACCGCGCCGAAAGACCGTTCGCTGCTGCTGCTCAAGCTCGCCGACGCCATCGAAGCCCACGGCGAAGAACTGGCCAAGCTCGAATCCGACAACTGCGGCAAACCCTACAGCGCCGCGCTCAACGACGAGATTCCGGCGATTGCCGACGTGTTCCGTTTCTTCGCCGGCGCCAGCCGTTGCATGAGCGGTTCGGCCGCTGGCGAATACCTGCCCGGCCACACCTCGATGATCCGCCGCGACCCGGTCGGCGTGATCGCCTCCATCGCGCCGTGGAACTACCCGCTGATGATGGTCGCCTGGAAAATCGCCCCGGCGCTGGCCGCCGGTAATACCGTGGTACTCAAGCCGTCGGAGCAAACTCCGCTGACCGCGTTGCGTCTGGCCGAACTGGCGTCGGAAATCTTCCCGGCCGGTGTACTCAATCTGGTGTTTGGCCGCGGTCCTACCGTTGGCAGCCCATTGGTTACTCACCCGAAAGTGCGCATGGTTTCGCTGACCGGCTCCATCGCCACGGGTGCCAACATCATTTCCAGCACCGCCGACAGCGTTAAACGCATGCACATGGAGCTGGGCGGTAAAGCGCCGGTAATCATCTTCGATGACGCCGATATCGATGCGGCGGTGGAAGGCATTCGTACCTTTGGTTTTTACAACGCCGGGCAGGACTGTACCGCCGCGTGCCGGATCTACGCGCAGCAGGGCATCTACGACAAGTTCGTCGAGAAGCTCGGCGCGGCGGTCAGCAGCATCAAATACGGTTTGCAGGATGATCCGTCGACTGAACTGGGACCGCTGATTACTGCGCAACATCGCGACCGTGTTGCCGGGTTTGTCGAGCGCGCCGTGGCGCAGTCGCACATTCGTTTGATCACTGGTGGCAAGGCTGTTGACGGTAACGGCTTCTTCTTTGAACCGACCGTACTGGCCGATGCCCAGCAGGACGACGAGATCGTGCGTCGCGAAGTGTTTGGGCCGGTGGTTTCAGTGACAAAGTTCACTGATGAAGCACAGGCACTGGAATGGGCCAACGATTCGGACTACGGCCTGGCGTCCTCCGTGTGGACAGCGGATGTAGGACGCGCGCATCGCATGTCGGCGCGTTTGCAGTACGGCTGCACATGGGTGAATACGCACTTCATGCTTGTCAGCGAAATGCCCCATGGCGGTCAGAAATTGTCCGGTTACGGCAAGGACATGTCCATGTATGGGCTGGAGGACTACACCACGGTTCGGCATGTGATGTTCAAGCACTAAGCCTTTACAAGCTTCGCGAGCCTGCTCGCGAAGGCGTCATCCCGGTTTCAGGAAGGAAACCGGCATTACGCACCACCAGGATCCCAAAACAATAACCACCGAACCGGGCGGCGCCTGCATGGCCCCGCCACGGCCTCGGCCATCCGAAATCTGCCGACTTCACGGAGCAAACACACATGAGTTCCTCACCCGATCTCGCCGCAGCCGTTGCCGACAGCGATGCCGAACAACTGCGCAAACTGGGCTACACCTCGAACTTCAACCGCAGCATGAGCCTGTGGGAAAACTTCGCCTTGGGCTTCACTTATCTGTCACCGGTCGTAGGGGTTTATACCCTCTTCGGCCTGTGCCTCGCCGCCGGCGGCCCACCGATGTTCTGGGCCTACTTACTGGTCGGTTGCGGCCAGTTGCTGGTGTGCCTGATCTTCGGCGAAGTGGTCTCGCAGTTCCCGATTTCCGGCGGTGTTTACCCTTGGGCACGCCGATTGGTCGGTAAAAAATGGGCATGGATGGTCGGCTGGATCTACTCCATCGCCCTCTGCGTCACCATTGCTGCAGTTGCCGTCGGCGCTGGCCCGTACCTGGCCGCGATGCTCGGTTTTGAGCCGAGCAACAACACCAACATCGTCATCGCCCTGGTGCTGACCCTGTTCGCCACACTGGTCAACCTCAGCGGCACCAAAGTGCTGGCGCGCATCGCCATGTTCGGTTTTCTCTGCGAACTGGTCGGCGCGGTGATCGTCGGCGTGTACCTGCTGGTATTCGAACGCCATCAACCGCTCAGCGTGCTGTTCAACACCTTCGACATCAGCGTCGACGGCTCGTACCTGCCGGCATTCCTGACGGCGTCTTTGGCGGGGATGTTCCTCTACTACGGCTTCGAGGCCTGCGGCGACGTCGCCGAAGAAACCCCGAACCCGAGCGCGAAAATCCCGGTGGCCATGCGCATGACCATCTACATCGGCGGCATCGCGGCGATGTTCGCCTGCCTCGCGCTGATCCTCGCTGTGCCAGACATGCAAGCGGTGATCAACGGCACCGACAAAGACCCGGTCACCACCATCCTCAACAACGCCTTCGGCCCGGTCGGTTCGAAAGTGGTGATGGGCGTAGTAATGATTTCCTTCATCTCCTGCGTCATCAGCCTACAAGCCGCGGCGAGCCGTCTGCTGTACTCCTACGCTCGCGATGAAATGGTCATCGGCAGCCGACTGCTGAAAAAGATTTCTCCTACCACCCAAGTACCGGTTGCCGCACTGTTCGTGTCCGGCGTCCTGCCCGCGCTGATCATCGCCCTCGGCTTCTTCCTGCAAGACGCCGTCGCCACCATCGTCAGCTTCGCCGCCATCGGCATCTACCTCGCATTCCAGATGATCGTGCTGGCCGCGCTGTACGCCCGCAGCAAAGGCTGGAAACCGAGCGGCAAATTCACCCTCGGCGCATGGGGCTGGCCGGTGAACATCGGCGCGCTGGTGTACGGCGTCGGCGCAATCATCAACATGGCCTGGCCACGCACACCGGACGCGGCGTGGTATGTGAACTATGCGATGGTGTTGAGCACGGCGATCGTTATTGGCTTGGGCCTGGTTTATATGTGGATTGGCAAGCCGTATGACCATGGCAAGGCGCCGGCTGGGGATGCGTGGAAGGTGAGTCGCTAAGAGCGTTTGATCCCGGCACCGACAAGGTGCCGGAGTTCAGGTAAGCCGTGAAACCTCATCAAAAAGAAAGCTCCGCCTGATCGTGCTTCAACAGGGAAATACGGTCGAACAGTTTGATTTTTTCATTGGCTTTTTGCTTGGCGTGATCGGACATGAATGCAATCAATTCTTCGAGCTGACTGACGTCTCCGACCACCTTGAATTCCTTTTCCTTGTTGACGAAAACAAGCGACTTCTTCTTTCTCGACAACAGTTCAATGACGTTACTGAGCGTACCGGTACTCTTTGCGTCCCAGATCATCAAACCGTAGTCAGCTGCTTCGGCCATAACGACGTCTTTTTCGGTGAAGAAAGCTCTCGACCCTTTCGAATGTTTGGAATAGACTGTCCTCGCGGGCCAATGCCCGAGGTTGTTCCTCGGTGCCGAACCGCTGCAGAACACCGTGGTTCTGGATCGTTCAAGACTCAGCAGGTACTCCTGAATGGAGGTATCGGCGCCACCTGCATCCCCAACCACCACCTCAAACTCAGATGCCACGATATTATTGATGCGCTCTTTAACCTTCGGATCAAGGTTCTTGATGTTGATAGAGCCGGCAATAAATACAGTCGTCATTGAGTTCACTTCCAAGTTAGCGCTGCGACGTAAATTTTCCCTACCTTCGGGTATTTACGCAGAACAGCGCAGGCCGCGTCCATCGATCAAACAAATCATCTACAACCAAAACATTCCAGCATCCATCGGTGGTGATTTCTCCGTTATTCGTAACAATCCTTTGAGCCCGGAAACCAAGGGCCGAGCATTTGTAGCGATGCGCGAGATTCAAACAAATAACGGAAAAAATACTGGTTAGAGGTGGTTTCACTGATGCCAGTGCAAAAACAGGCATTTCCTACAGGCGTGACCTTCAAGGAAAAATCTTGTTTCCTACAGTCGATGGCGACTGAATGGCCTTGGTTCAGCCAGCGCCTGCCAGCAACGTCTCCTCTCAGCTACTGAGCCAGGCCAATGGGGGGAGGCTCGGAGAGGGCTTATGTGTCAATCGGCTGGAGCTTTGAGAGGGCTTCGAACTCATCCATCAATAGGTGAATTTCAGTGCTTGGGTTGTGTTCGCCACTGAGGGCGACATCCTCAAGAACTTTGGGGGCCAGCGCTCTTGCCTGCTGAAATGGCTTTCCGAGTAGCTGAGCGAAGTAGCTGACGTCTTTGCCTTTCTGATAGTCAGCCATGCTGGGTTTTGCTCTGAGGCTCTTGGTCACCAAATCAGCCGGAGAGTTCTTCCCGGCTGTGCTGAACGGTTTTCGACTGTAGCCAAAGTGCAGTAGTAGCCAAAACTCGAAGCACGGATAAGATGCGATGACTTGGATTTTTGGATAAGACTTCGCCACATTCAACGCTCGCTCGAAGCACATGTGGGTGTCTCGATCCAAAACACAGAACACCTTATCGAAGCTTTTTTGCCTTACGACTGCTCGCTCAACAATGCCGCTTGGATGTGTAACACCGCAGTGGACGATCTCAACCTGGGCCCTGGCCCGAAAATAAAACGCGGCTTCCTCCAGATAACGTTTCCCTGACTTACTGTCTTCACACAACACCAGCACCTTAGGCTGCGGTTTGAAGCGGGAAGCCTTGCGATCAAACGATTTGAACGAACTCACTACCCTCACCCCTGCCTTATCAGCGGCAGCCCGCGATAACGCCCTTCGAAGTAACGCTTCTCGACATCCTCGCTTTCCCGGCCTTCAAAATCGTGTACGGAAAACAAGCTCGTGGCGCCATGAGCATCACGTTCTGTAATCCAGAACTGGTCACGCCGCAGAATCTTTTCATTCATCAGATGGGTATCGTGTGTCGTGAAAATCAGTTGGGTATCCAACCCACTGTCCAGATGCTTTGCGATCAAGTCAGCGACGATTTCGGGATGAAGACTGCTATTCAGTTCGTCGACGCAGAGGATCCCACTGCCACCGGCCTGATTCATCATGAACCAGGGCAACCAGAAGCCAATCAGGTTTTTGGTTCCGCAAGACTCCTCCGAGAAGTCGAACTGCGCATCGCCTGAAATGCTGGAATGCGTGAGGGTCAGTTTGTCCCTTTGAGCCGCCGCGAAGAACTCCTTCAAGGTCAGTTTTCTGTTGCTCAAGTCTGCAGAGGCGTCATCCGGGTCGAGCTGTATCGCAGACACAGGAATATCCAGCGCACTGAGAAAATCGCGCAGGTTGCTCGTATGATTTTTGACCATTTGCAGAAAGCGAATCGAGGCTGTGGATAAGCCAAGCATGTTGTTTTGTTCAATGACTAGCAGACCGGTTTGAAACCAACTGAATGGAGTGCGCAGTTGACTCAACTCTTCGCTGCTATGAGTGACGGCTTGTGCAATAAACAGCATCGTCGGACTGGTCAATCGGCGCCAGGCGCAATGCACTTCCTTGCCGCCCTCAAGGGTTTTACCAAACAGGTAATGCTCACCTTCTGCATCAAACCGGCGGTCATAAAGCAGTGTTTCCTTACCTTTCGGGTAAGCAGTCAGTTGTTCCTGAACAATCCTCTGCGCGGTCAGCCCGAGGACAAACCGATAGCGCAGTCCGCCCTGAATAAAGTCGTACTCAAAGACACTGGGCGCATCGCTCAGAGTGCAATCAAATCGGAAGGGTGAAACGGGTAGCGCTTCGTCATTTGAACCATGTGGTGTCGCTAGCAAGCGCCCGACGATACCCATTGCGCGGATTAGTGAAGACTTTCCGGAGGCGTTCGGACCGTAAATAGCTGCAACCTTCAACAGCTCCGGAAGCTTTTCTGCGCTCGTGGAGGCTTTGAACGTATTGCGTGTTTTGCTCAAACGAGGGCTCGCCGCCATGGACAGGGTTTGCCTGTCCCGAAATGAGCGGTAATTGGATACCGAGAATTCGATCAACATGGAGAAAACCTGCAGTTCATTGCTTGGGTTTTCATGAATAAACGAAAAAACAGGCTTCAGATGCAGACGGACTGCAGTGAGTGCAAAAACAGGCATTTCCTACAGATGCAGCCTTCCTGAAAAAGCCCCATTTCCTACAGTTATTGTCGATAGAACAGACTTGGTGCGTGGAGCACACGGCAGATAGTCTTCTTTCCGGCTGTGACAACAGCAGCCCGGTGTCGAAGCCGGAACAAAATCAACATGGCGCAACCGCACTCATTTGAGTGGCGGCTCTATTCTCGATATTGGAGTCGACAAATGCCTAACCATGTACAAATTCCTTCTGAAAGCTCCGCGTTCTTCACCCCCATCGTCTTCACCCGCCACAACCGTTTCCTCCACGCCTTCATGCAAGATCACGAAGCCTGGTTCCGTGTTCAGGATCTCGGTCGCTTGATGGGCTATCCGCTAAACGAACGCCTCACCCTGAAACTCGATCCCGACCAGCGTCGCCATGTCCTTCTGCGTCGGGACGGCGAAATCATCGATTGCGCGATGGTCAGCGAGTCCGGCCTGTTCGCCCTGCTCGTCCATCACTTCGTCCCGGAAAACCGACACCTTCGCCAATGGCTGAGCCATGAAGTCATCCCGATGCTGCGCGCCCCCCATTCAAATCCAGTGGAAAACCACCCAAGTCTGAGCTCAATGCATTGGGCAGGCGTTACCGTGCCGCTGCTGCACTGGCAACAGCAGGCGTGGGTCAAATGGCGGGATGTGCCGGAGTTGATGCACGGCCAGCGGCCGTATCCAGTCCTGGGAACGTGTAGCTGATCCAAATAAAAAAGGGGCGGACCTTTCAGTCCGCCCCTTTTATTTCCACTCAAAACCGCGAAACACTCCGCATCGCATCCACCAGATACCGCATCGCAATCCGGTCATTCTCCGAAAGCTCCCGATAACGCTCCACCAGCTTCACTTCGTCAGAGCTGAGCCGACGCCTTTTGCGGGCGCTGCCGAGGCAGGGAAAGATGCCCAACATGTCGGTGATCCCTTGTATTTTTGCCATGGACGATGTCCTTCAATACTTCAAAGAATTGCTAAAACACCACATCGCCCTGCCCCTTACAGCAGCGCCGTGTGCCCTACCGGTCAGATGGGTCGCACCGGTCATGCCCATAGAATAGAAATTAAATCGGCGCTGAAAAGCGGTTTTTAGAGTAATTAGTCGAAAAAAGCAGATATGCCGTGTAAATCAGAACGCCCTGTCAGATTTTTAACCGACATGTCTTGTTTCATTGACACACTGGCGCGGTGAATCAACAAATTTTGCATTGCGAGCGAACCGTTTAAGCTAGCCGGCATCTGTTAATAGTCCGTTGCGTTTGGCCGAAGGCTTGTCCGAACCGTTATTTCTGATCCAGCACGTGCCAGGAACGGCGCGGGATTGCACACGACAGGTTGTATTTATGCACCGCAGGAATTTGCTCAAAGCGTCCATGGCCATTGCGGCTTACACCGGTCTTTCGGCCACTGGCCTGCTGGCCAGCCGTGCGTGGGCGGCCAATGGCGGCGCCGCCGATGGCGAGGCTCAGGCCTTTGACTTCGAAGCACTGAAGCGCCAGGCCAAGCAACTGGCTGGCAGCGCCTATCAGGACACCAAACAGGTGCTGCCGCCAACCCTGGCGACCATGACCCCGCAGAACTTCAACGCGATCCGCTACGACGGCGAGCATTCGCTGTGGAAGGAAAACAAGGGCCAACTGGACGTGCAGTTCTTCCACGTCGGCATGGGGTTCCGTCAGCCGGTGCGCATGTACAGCGTCGACGCCAAGACCCGCACTGCCCGCGAAGTGCATTTCCGCCCGGCACTGTTCAACTATGAAAACACTTCAGTCGACACCCAGCAGCTCAAGGGTGACCTCGGTTTTGCCGGCTTCAAGCTGTTCAAAGCGCCGGAACTGGATCGTCACGATGTGTTGTCGTTCCTCGGTGCCAGCTATTTCCGTGCGGTAGACGCCACTGGCCAATATGGCCTCTCGGCGCGCGGTCTGGCGATCGACACTTACGCGAAAAAACGCGAAGAATTCCCCGACTTCACCAAGTTCTGGTTCGAGACACCGGACAAGAACGCCACCCGATTTGTGGTGTATGCCCTGCTCGACTCGCCGAGTGCCACTGGCGCCTATCGCTTCGACATCGATTGCCAGGCCGAGCGCGTGGTGATGGAAGTCGATGCGCACATCAATGCGCGCACGGCGATCGAGCAATTGGGCATCTCGCCGATGACCAGCATGTTCAGTTGCGGCACTCACGAACGCCGTATGTGCGACACCATTCACCCGCAAATCCACGACTCGGATCGTCTGGCGATGTGGCGCGGCAACGGCGAGTGGATCTGCCGTCCGCTGAACAACCCGGCGACCCTGCAGTTCAACGCCTTTGCCGACACCGATCCGAAAGGATTCGGTCTGGTGCAGACCGACCATGAATTCGCCAACTACCAGGACACCGTCGACTGGTACAGCAAACGCCCGAGCCTGTGGGTAGAACCGACCACCGCGTGGGGCGAAGGCTCTATCGATCTGTTGGAAATCCCTACCACCGGCGAGACTCTCGACAACATCGTGGCATTCTGGACCCCGAAAAAACCGGTCGCCGCCGGGGATTCGCTGAACTACGGCTACAAGCTTTACTGGAGCGCATTGCCGCCAGTGGGTACGCCGTTGGCACGGGTGCACGCGACCCGTTCCGGCATGGGCGGTTTCGTTGAAGGTTGGGCACCGGGCGAGCATTACCCGCCAGTGTGGGCGCGTCGTTTCGCTGTTGACTTCACTGGTGGCGGTCTGGATCGACTGCCGCAGGGCACCGGGATCGAGCCGGTGGTGACCTGCTCGAATGGCAAGGTACAGGATTTCAGCGTGCTGGTGCTGGATGACATCAAGGGTTACCGGATCCTGTTTGACTGGTACCCGACCAATGACAGTGTTGAGCCGGTGGAGCTGCGCTTGTTTATCCGCACCAATGACCGCACGTTGAGCGAGACCTGGTTGTACCAGTACTTCCCGCCGGCGCCGGACAAGCGCAAATACCCTTGATGATTTGAGGTACCTGTTCGGGCCTCATCGCTGGCAAGCCAGCTCCCACAGCGTTTGGTGTTGATCACAATTTTTGTGTACGACGCCAAACCTGTGGGAGCTGGCTTGCCAGCGATGACGGCAGTATTTCAACAAAAGACCATCAGACAAAACAAAGCCCCGGCCATCACTGACCGGGGCTTTTTGCTTTGTTGCGACTGACTCAATCGCGCAAATCAGACTCGTGAATCGGCTGATCCCGATGGGTTGCACGCTGATACTGCGCCGGCCACACCGCTTTGCGCCCGCCCAGATCATCGTCGGCATGCAGCGGCCAGTACGGATCACGCAGCAACTCGCGGGCGAGGAAGATGATGTCGGCCTGACAGGTGCGCAGAATATGCTCGGCTTGCGCCGGCTCGGTAATCATTCCCACGGTGCCGGTGGCGATGCCTGACTCCTTGCGCACACGCTCGGCGAAACGCGTCTGATAACCCGGCCCAACCGGAATTTCCGCGTTGGCCGCCGTCCCGCCCGACGACACATCGATAAGATCCGCGCCAAGGGTGTGCAGGCGTCGCGCCAGCTCCACGGTTTCATCCGGGTTCCAGCCATCCTCTACCCAGTCTGTGGCCGACACGCGAACAAACACCGGCAACTCCTCTGGCCAGACCGCCCTCACCGCTTCGGTGACTTGCAGTACCAAACGAATACGGTTCTCGAACGATCCCCCGTACTGATCGCGACGCTGATTACTCAACGGTGAAAGAAACTGATGCAGCAGATAACCATGCGCCGCATGCACCTCAACCACACTGAAACCCGCCTTCAGCGCGCGTTTAGCGGCGTCGACAAAGGCCTGAATGACGTCAGCGATTTGCCCTTCATCCAGCTGTTTCGGTTGGGTGTGCTGAGGGTCGAAAGCAATCGGCGAGGGCCCGACCGGGGTCCAGCCGCCATCATCGGGTTTGACGCTACCATGCTTGCCGATCCACGGCCGATGGGTGCTGGCCTTGCGCCCGGCGTGGGCCAATTGAATGCCGGCAACCGCGCCTTGAGACGTAATGAAGCGGGTGATGCGCTGCAGCGGTTCGATCTGTTCGTCGTTCCACAGGCCGAGGTCTTCGGCGGTGATCCGCCCGTCGGCGGTGACCGCGGTGGCTTCGGTAAATACCAGTCCGGCGCCGCCCACCGCGCGGCTGCCGAGGTGCACCAAGTGCCAGTCGTTGGCAAGGCCGTCGACGCTTGAGTATTGGCACATCGGCGAGACGGCGATGCGGTTGGGCAGGGTCAGTTGGCGAAGAGTGAAGGGTTCAAGCAGCAGACTCATGGGGCACCTCTCAAATCAGTGGGCAGGCTCCAGGGTTCTGTTTGAATAGTCGACGAGTGACAGGAAAAAGGCGCAACACCCGCCCCCGCGGGCAAAAAATTCGACAAGACGTCACAAGGCCAATCAAGCAGTGCTTAGAGCCTAGTCGACAACCGGGGATGAGGGAGGGTTCAGAGTGATTCAGTGTGTGAAAGGACGCTTTCGCGAGCAGGTCGAATCGTCGCACCGTCGCTCCCACATTTGGAACGCATTCCCATGTAGGAGCTGCCGCAGGCTGCGATCTTTTGATCTTCAGCGCGGTTCGATGTGGGCAATCATCAACTGAACGGTCTCGTTACCCCGAAACTCGTTAACGTCGAGCTTGTAAGCCAGCTCAACCCACTGAATCGTCGGGTTCGGCCAGATATCCCGGTCAATACCAAACGCAATGCCATCCAGCTTCACCGAGCCGCATTCACTCTTCAGCACCACTTTCAGATGCCGCTCGCCAACCACACGCTGCTCAACCAACTGAAACACACCGTGGAACAGCGGCTCCGGGAAGTGCTGCCCCCAAGGCCCGGCGTGGCGCAGGGCGCGGGCCAGTTCGAGGTGGAACTCTTCAACCGCCAGCGTGCCATCGGTCAGCATGCGTCCGGTGAGGTCGTCTTCACGAAGTTGCCTACGCACTTCAGCGTCAAAGGCCTCGGCGAAAAGCGGAAAATTCTCCTGCGGCAAGGTCAGACCAGCGGCCATTGCGTGGCCGCCGTACTTGGCGATCAGGTTCGGATGCTGCGCCGCCACCACGCTCAACGCGTCACGAATGTGGAAGCCCTGCACCGAACGGCCCGAGCCTTTGAGCAAACCATCGCCCGCATCAGCAAAAGCAATGGTCGGGCGGAAATAACGCTCTTTCATCCGCGACGCGAGAATACCGATCACGCCCTGGTGCCACTCCGGATCGAACAAGCACAGACCAAATGGCATCGACTCGACCGGCAAGTCCTTGAGCTGCGCCAGCGCTTCACGCTGCATGCCCTGCTCGATGGATTTACGATCCTGGTTCATGCCGTCCAGTTGCGCGGCCATTTCCCGGGCCAGATTGGCATCGGCGGTCAGCAGGCATTCGATGCCCAGGCTCATGTCATCCAGACGCCCGGCGGCGTTGAGGCGCGGGCCGACGATGAAACCGAGATCCGTGGAGGTAATGCGTGCAGCGTCACGCTTGGCCACTTCAAGGATCGCTCTGATCCCCGGCCGTGCGCGACCGGCGCGAATTCGTTCCAGGCCCTGATGCACAAGAATCCGGTTATTGGCGTCCAGCGGCACCACGTCGGCAACGCTGCCCAGCGCCACCAGATCAAGCAGTTCGCCGATGTTCGGCTGCGGCTTGTTTTCATACCAGCCGAGGCTGCGCAAGCGCGCGCGCAACGCCATCAACACATAGAAAATCACCCCGACGCCGGCCAGTGCCTTGCTCGGGAATTCGCAACCCGGCTGGTTCGGATTGACCAGCGCGTCGGCCAATGGCAGTTCATCGCCCGGCAAGTGGTGGTCAGTGATCAGTACTTTGAGGCCCGCCTTTTTGGCCGCGGCCACGCCTTCGACGCTGGAGATGCCGTTGTCGACGGTGATCAGCAATTGCGGCTCGCGGGTCAGTGCGACCTCGACGATTTCCGGGGTCAGGCCATAGCCATATTCGAAACGGTTCGGCACCAGATAGTCGACGTGCGCCGCGCCCAGCAAGCGCAAGCCAAGCATGCCGACGGTACTGGCCGTGGCGCCGTCCGCATCGAAGTCACCAACGATGAGGATGCGCTGGCGTTGCTCCAGCGCCGTCACCAGCAAGTCCACCGCTGCGTCGATGCCCTTGAGTTGCTGGAACGGGATCAACCGCGCCAGGCTCTTGTCCAGTTCCGCCTCGGACTGCACGCCCCGCGCCGCGTACAGGCGGGTCAGCAGCGGCGGGATATCACCCAGAAAGGGCAGAGTGGCAGGCAGTTGACGAGGTTCGATACGCATGGGTTGACGGAGACTTCTCTTTAATACGTGGGATTAATCAGTTGAAGGCGCGGGATCAACCGCGCTCACCTTGCAGCCATTGCAACTGGACTTCGTGCTGACCACGGTCGTCGGTGACGAAGATCGTGCCTTCGCTGATCATCACGTCCCACTTGATAACGCGGGGCATGTCCTTGGCCAGGGTTTCCAGGACTTCTTGCGGGACCGCTGCGATGTTGACGTTCTTCAGGTTCTTGATCGCCGGGATCACTTTGGTTTCCCAGACGCGCAGGCTGCCGTAGGCCAGCAGGCTGGTGCGCTCGGTGCGACGCGAGCACCAGGTCAGGCGATCAGCGTCAGGCTGGCCGACTTCAATCCAGTGCAGAACACGGTCATCCAGGCTTTTTTCCCACAGCGCAGGTTCATCCACGTCTGACAGACCACGACCAAACGACAACTGCTCGTTGTACCAGAGCGCGTAGGCCAGCAGCCGCACGGTCATGCGCTCTTCGGTTTCCGAAGGGTGACGGGCGATGGTCTGCTTGACGCTCTCATAGACACTGCGGTCGAGGTCGGTGAGGTTCAGTTCAAATTTGTAGGTAGTGGACGGCTGGGCCATGAACGGGCTTCTTGATACGAGGAAAGTCGGCAAGTCTAACCGATGCGGTAGGCAATCATCGAATTGATGGCGATCAAGCTGCGGCGTCTGACAGCCGGCTATGTTAAAACGCTGTATCCGCTCAGCCTTGTCCTACAGGATTTCGCATGCCGTTCACCAGCAAACCGCTCTCGGGTCTGAAAGTCATTGAATTGGGTACATTGATTGCCGGGCCGTTTGCCTCGCGCATTTGCGGCGAGTTCGGCGCCGAAGTAATCAAGATCGAATCGCCGGACGGCGGTGATCCTTTGCGCAAATGGCGAAAACTGTACGAAGGCACGTCGCTGTGGTGGTTCGTCCAGGCGCGCAACAAAAAATCACTGACGCTGAATCTCAAGCATCCTGACGGCTTGGCGATCCTGAAAAAACTCCTCAGTGAAGCGGACATCCTCATCGAGAATTTCCGCCCCGGTGTACTGGAAAAGCTTGGCCTGAGCTGGGAAACCCTGCATGCCTTGAACCCGAAACTGGTGATGGTGCGCCTGTCCGGTTTCGGTCAGACCGGGCCGATGAAAGATCAACCGGGCTTCGGCGCAGTTGGCGAGTCCATGGGTGGTTTGCGTTACATCACCGGTTTCGAAGACCGGCCACCGGTACGCACCGGGATTTCCATCGGCGATTCGATTGCCGCGCTGTGGGGCGTGATCGGCGCGCTGATGGCGCTGCGTCATCGCGAAGTCAACGGCGGTTCCGGCCAAGTTGTCGATGTGGCGTTGTACGAAGCGATTTTCGCGATGATGGAAAGCATGGTGCCGGAGTTCGACGTGTTCGGTTTTATTCGTGAGCGCACCGGCAACATCATGCCGGGCATTACACCCTCTTCGATTCATACCAGCGCTGACGGCAAACATGTGCAGATCGGCGCCAACGGTGACGCGATCTTCAAACGCTTCATGCTGATCATCGGCCGTGAAGACCTGGCCAATGACCCTACGCTGGCCAGCAACGACGGGCGCGACAATCGTCGCGACGAGTTGTACGGGGTGATCGATCGCTGGGTCAATTCGTTGCCGCTGCAAACGGTGCTCGACCTGCTCAATCAGGCCGATGTCCCGGCCAGCCGGATCTTCAGCGCCGAAGACATGTTCAACGATCCGCAGTACCTGGCGCGAGAAATGTTCCTGCATGCCAAGCTGCCCGATGGCAAAGACTTCAAGATGCCAGGCATTGTGCCGAAACTCTCTGATACACCGGGCAGTTCAGAATGGGTCGGACCGCAACTGGGTGAACACAATGCGCAGGTACTTCACGACCTTGGCTACGACGAGAGACAGATCGCCAAGTTGCGCGAAGACGGAGCCATTTGAGCTGAAACGCCGGCAGACATCGCACGCCAACCGCGCTCACCACTGGTGGACGTGGCGGCTGTTCGGCTTATTGTTTTTGCTCATCCTGTCGACCGGCGCGCAGGCGAAACCGACGCTGATCTGGTTACTGCGCGACCTGCCGCCACTGACTATTTTCGAAGGCCCGAAAAAGGGCCAGGGCGTGATCGACCAACTGATGCCGTTGCTGATCGCCGGCATGCCGCAATACGAACATACGCTGATGCGGGTCAATCGCGCCCGTGGCTTGCAGATGCTCCATGAAAACCCTTTTGCCTGTGACCCCGCCCTTTTGTGGAACAAGGAGCGCGCGCAGTGGGTGGAGTATTCGATCCCGGCGATTCGCGCCGTGAGCAATGGCCTGGTGGTGCGCCAGCAAGATCGCTCGGTGCTCGAACCGTATCTGGTCGACGGTGAAATCGATCTGTCGGCGCTGCTGGCCGCAGCCGAGAGGAAAGTCGGCGTGGTTGCCGAGCGCAGTTATGGCGAGTTTATCGACACTATTCTGCATCAGGCGCCCAGCGGAGCGCTGACACCGCACTACGGCAACGACGCGCTGACCAACCTGCTGTCGATGCAGCGCCTCGGTCGGTTGCAGGTGGTGCTGGGCTATTGGCCGGAGATTCGCTATCAGGCGAAACAGGCGCAGATCAATGAAGATGAATTGGAGTTCTATCCGATTCAGGGCAACGGGAAATATCTGTCAGGCTATGTGGCATGTTCCGACACCACGCAGGGACGTCAGGCGATCACCGAGATCAACCATCTGCTGCGCACCCTGCCCCATGAACACCTGAATCAGCTCTACGCCGCATGGCTGGACCCCGACCGACGTGCGGATTATCTCGAAGAGGCCCGCACGTTTTTCGAGCACCAGGCCGCGCAATAGGCAAACGCCGGACAAAAGAAACCCCGAGAAGTGGGGAGACGACTCGGGGTTAAACGTGGTCTACAAAGGACCCGTAGCAGCAAGCGACAAGCACCGGAGCACAATGCTTGATCCTGCTGTTATGGGGTCTGACTGACAGGGATGCAGGAAGGTTCCCACAAAAAATATTTCATCTTTACAGCACTGCACGTTTGTCCAGTGCTGCGTTGCGCAATGCCGCGATCACACAAGGTTCGAGCCTTCCTTCAGCAATCAGAACATCGCGGTGCAAACCGTCAACGACATCGGTCAACTGGCGTTTGTCGGTCAATTGCGCCTGATTGAATTCGCGCTCCACCACAATGGCGCCGAGACTGTTCTTCAAGGTCACCAGGCATTCGCCATGGGAACCGCTTGGAGACAACGAAACCTGATACGGGCTCAGAGCCTCACCGAGCAATAGACTGATACTTTCCATCTCGATCTCCACTCATTAGTCCGAAAACTGTGTGCCTGGGGCGTGTTCACAATAAATGACCACCGGCCCGAGAAGAAAGTTCTGCATACCGATCGCCCCGATTCTGGAGTGTCACCGGTCTGTCAGAGCATGCACGGCGAAGATGACAGAAAAACAACCAGCCCCGTCAGACCTGGACCGGTGGCGAAGCGGCCATCAGATAGCTGTCGAGCAAGCCGCGCATCAACACCGCCGACACCGGGGTCTGCAGACGCCCCAGCAGCCGCAGTTGGTGTTCGCACAGCAAAGGCTCGATATCGTGCAGCAGACTCGGTGCGACCGCACCCAGCAGGATCAGCGCACGCGCCTCATGTTGAATCGCCAGATGATGGATCAGCGCCAGACCATCGCCGCCCTTGAGTTGCGGATCGCAAATGGCGATGTCGACCACGCCGCGATGGCTCAATGACGACAAGGCTGATGCCAGCGACGGCGCCGTCAGTACGTCATAGATACCAATGGCATTGAGCATTTGATGCAATGCCATCAGCTGGAACGGGTTGGGTTCAAGTATCAGGACTTTAAGCGAGCGCATAAGCGACCTCTGAAGCGACAATCGCGGACTCTCACCGCAGTTGTTGTCACTCTAGGGCAGCCGTCCTAAGCCTCCCATCAGAAAAGTAGCCGCGTCGTATAGGACATTTCCCATCTTCAGTGCGGACATCGGCACCCACTCGCTGCCCGACGTTGGGTGATGTCTGTCCACCCGCCCAAAAGTCCACGCAGTTTGCCGTCGGCACCGTAGAACGGCACTGTCCACTGATAAACCTCACGCGGGCCGCTCTTGAACTGCAATCGTCGATAGCAAAAACGCGACTTGCGCGTGTGCAACTGCACCATGAACTCATCATGCAGCATCAGCGCCGTGGCTTCGGGCAATGCATCGACCTCGATCAGCAATCGCCCCTGCACCTGATCCAGTCGAATCGACAGGGCCTCCTCATAACTGCGATTGCACATGATCAGGCGCCCTTGCAAGTCACGGACGAACACCGGATCCGGCATGGAGTCGATCAGCGCATGCTGAAACGCCAGTTGATCGCCCAGATCCTTTTCTGCCGCGCGCCGCAGTTTGATAACTGCCGTCAGTCGCCGATTCCATACCAGCGACAGCAGGCCGAACATGCCAAGCCCGCCCATGCCCCAACAAGCCCATTCGAGCATCTGTTGCCAGACAGACGGCACGGACGCCGGTGCAATACCTTCCAGCCACTTCAGCCGGATCGCCCGCAATTCCGCCGCAGGAAAGGCCTCAAGGGCCTTGTTGAGAATACTCAGAAGCACCGGCATACCTTTGCGCACGGCCAGATTATCGGCTTCCCATTTGCCTTCGACCAGACCGCCGACCTTGAGCAAACCCAAGGGGTAAAGCTGCGCGCCGATTTCGTTTTCAATGGTGGCGTAGGCTTCACCGCTTTCGACCAGCGCACGCGCCTCGGCGTAGGTCTTGACCGAGCGAATCTCGATCAAGGGAAAGTCACGTCTGATCATGTCCTCCAGCGCATGCCGGGCCGGCAGCACCAGCACCCGTTTGCCCAACTGTTCGAAAGACTCCAGCCGGGGCGCATCAGCACGCCCGACGAACACCCAACCAGCACCACCGAATGCGTGGCTGTAATCCAGAAACGACTTGCGCTCCTCGCTCATGGCCAGAGTCGTGCTGATATCTGCCGCTCCGCTTTCGAGGCGCTCGAGTATGTGATCGGTGGAAAACGACTCCTGATGCACGAATTGCAGCCCGGTCATCGCCGCCACTCGCTTGAGCACATCGTTATTCAGGCCGCTCCACTGCCCATGCTCATCCTGAAACAGATACAACGGGTACTGCACCGACGCCACCGTCACTTTCGGGTTGTCACGAATCCATTGGAGCTCGTGTGCAGCCAGTTCGATAGGCTGAACTCTGGACGCCACGGCATCGTCATTCAGCGCCAATTGCGCCGCCACGCTGCAGCGCATCAACCCCAATAATCCGAACAAAAACAACACACCCAGTGCCGGTTTCAAACCTCTATAAAACAGCATTGCCACTTCCTTCGTGATCGACTCACCCGTCCTTCGTGGGTGAAAACCCGAGCAGTGTGGCAGCAGAAACAAAAAAGCCCGTCAGGAGACGGGCTTCAAAATGTGACAGCTTTTACAGGCTTAAAGCGGCTTGCCGCGATTGCCATGCTGGCTGACAAAGGCCTGCACGGCGTTCAGTTCGTTTGGCAGAACGGTGCAACGCTCGTTTCGCTCAAACAAATCAGAAAGATGTGTAGGTAGCTCGAGCGCTTTTCCTACACCGGCTTTCTCCACCGCATCGGGGAATTTAACCGGATGTGCAGTGCCAAGGATCACCATCGGGATATCCAGACTGCGGCGGCACTCGCGCGCAGCCTTGACGCCGATGGCGGTGTGCGGGTCCAGCACTTCACCGGTCTGCTCGTAGACTTCGGCGATGGTTTCACAAGTCTGCGCATCATCCACGGCCAGCGAGTCGAACAGCTTGCGGGCTTCGGTCCAGCGCTCTTGTTCGACGCTGAAACCACCGCCCTGCTTGAACGAATCCATCAAACCGGCGATCGCTGCACCGTTGCGACCGTGCAGGTCGAACAGCAGGCGTTCGAAGTTCGACGACACCATGATGTCCATCGACGGCGACAGCGTGGCGTGCAGGGTGTCCTTGACGTACTGATTGCCGCTCATGAAGCGGTGCAGGATGTCGTTGCGGTTGGTGGCGACGATCAACTGGTTGATCGGCAGGCCCATGTTGCGCGCCAGGTAACCAGCGAAGATGTCGCCGAAGTTGCCGGTTGGCACCGAGAACGATACCGAACGCGCCGGGCCGCCCAACTGCAGGGCTGCGTGGAAGTAGTAGACGATCTGGGCCATGATCCGCGCCCAGTTGATCGAGTTCACCGCCACCAGACGCGTGCCTTTGAGGAAGCTCTGATCGGCGAAGCTCGCCTTGACCATTTCCTGGCAGTCATCGAAGTTGCCTTCAATGGCGATGTTGTGGATGTTCTCACCGAAAATCGTGGTCATCTGGCGACGCTGCACTTCGGACACACGGTTGTGCGGGTGCAGGATGAAGATGTCGACGTTTTCGCAGTGCTTGCAGCCTTCGATGGCGGCCGAACCGGTATCACCGGAGGTGGCACCGACGATCACTACGCGCTCGCCGCGCTTTTCCAGCACGTAATCGAGCAGACGACCGAGCAATTGCAGGGCGAAGTCCTTGAACGCCAGGGTCGGGCCGTGGAACAGCTCCAGCACCCATTCGTTGCCGTTCAGCTGACGCAGCGGCGCAACGGCGCTGTGCGAGAACACGCCGTAGGTTTCTTCGAGAATCTTTTTGAAATCGGCGTCCGGAATGCTGCCGGTAACGAACGGACGCATCACCCGGAAGGCCAGCTCGTGATACGGCAGGCCGGCCCAGGAAGCGATTTCTTCCTGGGTGAAACGTGGCAGGTTTTCCGGAACGTACAGACCGCCGTCGGTCGCGAGACCGGCCAGCAGGACGTCTTCGAAATTCAGGGCCGGTGCCTGGCCGCGGGTACTGATATAACGCATGATTTCAAACCTTCGGTTTGAGCTTCAAGTTACGAGCTACAAGCCGCAAGTAAAAGCCAGACCGCTTTTCTCTTGCCGCTTGCAACTCGAAGCTTGCAGCTGCTTCTGTTTAGTTCAGGTGCTCGACGCGGATCCGTACAACCGGACCGTTGACGCCGGCCAGCGCTTCGAGGGCGGCGATGGCATCGTTGATGCGCTGCTCGACCACGCGGTGGGTCAGCAGGATCATCGGCACCAGACCGTCGTGTTCCTCGACTTCCTTCTGCATGATCGACTCGATGTTGATGCCGCGCTCCGAGAGGATGCTCGCCACCTGAGCGAGAACGCCCGGATGGTCCTTGGCCTGAATGCGCAGGTAGTAAGCGCTTTCGCAGGCTTCGATCGGCAGGATCGGATGGGCCGACAGCGAGTCCGGCTGGAAAGCCAGGTGCGGTACGCGGTTTTCCGGATCGGAAGTCATGGCGCGAACCACGTCGACCAGGTCGGCGATCACCGACGAAGCGGTTGGCTCCATGCCGGCGCCGGCGCCGTAGAACAGCGTCGAACCAGCGGCGTCACCGTTGACCATCACCGCGTTCATCACGCCGTTGACGTTGGCGATCAGGCGATCGGCCGGGATCAGCGTCGGGTGCACGCGCAACTCGATACCGGCGGCGGTGCTGCGCGCCACACCGAGGTGCTTGATGCGGTAGCCCAGCGCTTCGGCGTAGTTGACGTCAGCGGTGGTCAGCTTGGTGATGCCTTCGGTGTAAGCCTTGTCGAATTGCAGCGGAATGCCGAACGCGATGGAGGCCAGAATCGTCAGCTTGTGCGCGGCGTCGATGCCTTCGACGTCGAAGGTCGGATCGGTTTCGGCGTAGCCCAGAGCCTGGGCTTCGGCCAGCACGTCTTCGAAGGTACGGCCCTTCTCGCGCATTTCGGTGAGGATGAAGTTGCCGGTGCCGTTGATGATGCCGGCGACCCAGTTGATGCGGTTGGCGGACAGGCCTTCACGGATCGCCTTGATCACCGGAATGCCACCGGCCACGGCCGCTTCGAACGCCACGATCACGCCCTTCTCGCGAGCCTTGGCGAAAATTTCATTACCGTGAACGGCAATCAGTGCCTTGTTCGCGGTGACCACATGCTTGCCATTCTCGATGGCCTTGAGTACCAGCTCGCGGGCAACGGTGTAGCCGCCCATCAGCTCTATGACGATGTCGATCTCAGGGTTCGTGGCCACTTCGAAGACATCGCTGGTAATCGCAATACCGGTCGTCTGGAACTGAGGCTTTGGCGTGCGCATGGCAATTTGTGCCACTTCGATTCCACGCCCGGCACGACGAGCAATTTCCTCGGCGTTGCGCTGAAGTACGTTGAAGGTACCGCCACCGACGGTCCCTAACCCACAGATGCCTACTTTGACCGGATTCACTGTGAACTCCCCATAAAACGGCCGACGCGGGGTCGGCCGGAAAACAACCGCGTGCTCGCGGCTCTCTATTGATGGCCCGGCGATGTGGCCGCCAGGCCATGATCGTCAGCGGCTGACCGTGACGATGCGAATTTACTTCGCGCCCAGTGCCAGTTTGGCGACTTGTGGCGCAGGCTGGTAGCCCGGAATCACTTGTCCGTCAGCCAAAACGATGGCCGGTGTACCGTTCACGCCGATCGACTGACCTAGGGCGAACTGCTTGGAAACCGGGTTATCGCACTTGGCGGCCTTGATTTCCTTGCCATCGACCATTTTGTCCATGGCGGCTTTCTTGTCTTTCGAGCACCACACGGCTTGCAACTGCTCGTCACCCGGCGAGTTCAGACCCTGGCGCGGGAACGCGACGTAGCGCACTTCGATGCCGCGCTTGTTCAGCTCAGGCACTTCGGCATGCAGCTTGTGGCAGTAAGGGCAGGTGGTGTCGGTGAACACGGTGATGTGCGATTTGGTTTCGCCCACGGCCGGGTAGACAACGGTTTCGGCCACCGGAATGGCATTGATCAGTTTGGAGATGCCCAGGCGTTCGGTCTTCTCGGTCAGGTTGACCGGTTTGCCGTCCTTGAGCTGGAACAGGTAACCCTGAACGATGTACTGGCCATCGGCGCTGGCGTAGAGCACGCGGCTGCCTTTGAGTTTGACTTCGTACATGCCCGGCAACGGGCTGGCGCTGATGCTTTCGACCGGAACCTCGAGTTCGAGTTTTTCCAGGCTTTGACGAATGGCTTTGTCGGCCGCGTCATCGGCGACGGCAAAGGTGCTGACCAACGCAATGGCTGCGGCGGCGAAAATCTGGGTCAGACGCATGAGAACTCCTGAAGGCGGACAAATGGAACGATCAGAACGCCCGTGCCGGAACACCGGGTCATAACCGTCCATCGTGCAAACCGGCAAAGCCTAACACATAAGGTCACGGTGGCCGAATGCGCCTGTCGCCACTCATCACCCCCGCCTTATGTAGGAGCTGCCGAAGGCTGCGATCTTTTGATTCTGTTTTTAAGATCAAAAGATCGCAGCCTTCGGCAGCTCCTACAGGGGGAGGTATGGAGTCAGCCGCGCGGGTGGTGTTTGGCGTGCAGATCCTGCAATCGGGCGCGGGCGACGTGGGTGTAGATTTGCGTGGTGGAGAGGTCGCTGTGGCCGAGCAACATCTGCACCACGCGCAAGTCCGCGCCGTGGTTGAGCAAGTGTGTGGCAAACGCATGACGCAAGGTGTGCGGTGACAGCGACTTGCCGATCCCCGCGACCTTGGCCTGATGCTTGATCCGGTGCCAGAACGTCTGGCGGGTCATCTGCTCGCCGCGCTGACTGGGGAAGAGCACATCGCTGGGCCGACCGCCGAGCAGTTCGCCACGGCCATCGCGCATGTAGCGCTCGATCCAGACAATCGCCTCCTCGCCCATCGGCACCAGCCGTTCCTTGCTGCCCTTGCCCATCACCCGCAGCACGCCCTGACGCAAATTGACTTGCTCCAGCGTCAGACTGACCAGTTCGGTCACACGCAGCCCACAGGCGTACAACACTTCCAGCATGGCGCGGTCACGCTGGCCGATCGCTTCACTCAAATCCGGGGCCTTCAACAATGCTTCCACATCGGCTTCTGAGAGCGATTTGGGCAGTGGCCTACCGAGTTGCGGCATGTCGACGCGCAATGTCGGGTCGACGCTGATCATCTTTTCCCGCAGCAAATAGCGATAAAACCCACGCACACCGGAGAGAAATCTCGCTGTGGAACGCGGTTTGTAGTTCTGCTCCAGACGCCAGGCCAGATGATCAAGGATCAGCTCGCGACCGGCGTTGATCAGCTCCAGGTTTTTTTCCTGCAGCCAGCCGTTGAACAGCGCCAGATCGCTGCGATAGGCGCCGCGCGTGTTGTCGGACAGGCCTTTCTCCAACCATAAAGCGTCGAGGAATTGGTCAATCAATGGATGGTCGATGGCAGGCATGGGCGCTCAAGTCACACAGCCTCAAGGACTGTGCGCAAATGTAGAGTGAACTGTAGGAATGGGCGCTAGTCTTTCATAGCCCGCTATTTCAAGGAACAGGGAGCATCAATGAACGAGCAGCAAATTCTCTTGGCATTTGGCGGGATTGGCGCGGCGGCGCTGGGGTGCCAATGGCTGGCCTGGCGCCTGAAGCTGCCGGCGATTCTGTTCCTGTTGTTGACCGGTATTCTTGTAGGTCCGGTGCTGGGCTGGCTCGATCCGCAGGAAATGTTCGGGCCGCTGTTGATGCCGCTGGTGTCGCTGGCCGTCGCGCTGATTCTGTTCGAGGGCAGCCTGACCCTGCACCTGTCGGAGTGGAAGGAGATCGGCAGCGTCGTCCATCGCCTGGTGACCATTGGTGCGATCTCGACCTGGATCGTCATCGCCGTCGCCACGCATTTCCTGCTCGGTTTCGACTGGATGCTGGCCATCCTGTTCGGCAGCCTGACGCTGGTCACCGGCCCGACAGTGATCGTGCCGATGCTGCGCGTGGTACGACCGAAAGCCTCGATCGCCAACATTCTGCGCTGGGAAGGCATCGTCATCGATCCGATCGGCGCCCTCCTCGCCGTGGTGGTCTACAGCTTCATCATTGCCAGCGCTGAAGGTCATGGCCTCAAGCAGAGTCTGTTCACCTTTGGTGGCGTGATTCTCTGCGGCGCGGTGTTCGGCATTGTCGGTGGCTGGCTGCTCGGCACGGTGATCCGTCGGCAATGGCTGCCGGAGTATCTGCATAACCTCGCTTCGCTGGCGGCGGTGCTGGGGATTTTCATTGCCTCCAACGAAGTGATGCATGAGTCCGGCCTGCTGGCGGTGACGCTGATGGGCATGTGGCTGGCGAACATGAAAGGCGTGGATGTGCGGCACATCCTGCATTTCAAGGAAAACCTCAGCGTGCTGCTGATTTCCGGGTTGTTCATTTTGTTGGCGGCGCGGCTGGATTTGTATGCACTGATCGGGCTGGGGCCGCTGGTGTTGATTCTGCTGTTGGTGATTCAGTTGATTGCCCGTCCGCTGAATGTATTGCTCAGCACGGCCGGCTCCAGCCTGAGCTGGCGTGAGCGCGCGTTGCTGTGCTGGATCGCGCCACGCGGGATCGTTGCAGCGGCGGTGTCGGCGATTTTCGCGATTCGCCTGCATGAAGCCGGACATGAGGGGGCGCTGTTGCTGGTGCCGCTGACGTTTGCGGTGATTATCGGCACCGTTGTCTTGCAAAGCGCGACGGCGCGACCGTTAGCGCGATTGCTGAAGGTCGCGGAGCCTGCGCCGAGCGGTTTCCTGATTGTCGGCGCCAACGGCCCCGCGCGGGAGTTGGGCAAGTCGCTACAGCAACTGGGCAGCCGTGTGCTGCTGACCGATTCGAGCTGGGAGAATATTCGTGCGGCGCGGATGGAAGGTTTGCCGACGTACTTCGGCAATCCGGCCTCGCAGCATGCGGATGCGCATCTGGATCTGGTCGGGCTGGGGCATTTGCTGGCGCTGTCGCCGTCGGGTGAACTCAATACCTTGGCGGCGATGCGCTTTCGGCATGACTTTGGGCATCAGCGTTTGTTCGGTTTGGCCAGCGGCCATGAAAGCCGTCGTAGCGACAAGCACCGCGCCAGCCTTGAGCATCGTGGCAATCAACTCGGTAGCGAGGCGTTCACCTACGCGAAACTGGCCAGCCAGATGGGCCAGGGTGCCGAGTTGTACAGTACGACGCTGACGGATGGTTTTGGCTGGGAGGATTACCGCGCGCTGCATGGTAATCGCGCTACGTTGTTGTTTATGCGCGATGACAGTGGCTGGGTGCATGTGGTGACGCCGGAGACTGCGTTGAAACCGGGATCCGGGTGGACGTTGTTGGCGCTGGTTCAGCCTGAGGCCAGCGGCGCCTGAGCTGACGCCTTCGCGAGCAGGCTCGCTCCCACAGGTTCTGTGCCGGACACAAATATTGTGTTCACCCCGATCACTGTGGGAGCGAGCCTGCTCGCGAATGGCGCAACTCGATATCAGATCAGGCCGCAAACCCTGGCAGCACCGGCACCGGTCGCTTGTCATCATCAATGGCGACAAAGCTGAACTGCCCGTGAATCGCCTTCTCGCGGTTATCACAGCTCATGCTTTCAACAAACACTTCCACCTCGACCTTGAGGCTGGTGTTGCCGACCTTGATCACCTTCCCGACCAACTCGACGATGGAACCGGCCGGGATCGCATGATTGAAGTCGATGCGGTCGGTGGACACGGTTACCAGCGGCAGGCGGCAGAAACGCGTGGCGGTGATGAAGGACACTTCGTCCATCCACGCCAGCGCGGTGCCGCCGAACAGGGTGTTGTGGTGGTTGGTGGTCGGCGGAAAGACGGCTTTGGTTACGCGGGTCACCGAGAGTTCGGTGCGGCGTTCGATTTCCTGGTCGCGGGTGGTCATGGTTCTGGCCTGAAACGAAAGTACGGTGAATAAATTGCAGGCAACAAAAAAGCAGCCCGTAGGCTGCTTTTTTCTGCATCGGAAGCTGGACTTAAGCCAGTTTTTCCTTGATGCGAGCTGCTTTACCCGACAGGTCGCGCAGGTAGTACAGCTTGGCTTTACGTACGTCACCGCGACGTTTAACAGCCATGCTGTCGATCTGCGGGGAGTAGGTCTGGAAAGTACGCTCTACGCCAACACCGTTGGAGATTTTACGAACGGTGAACGCACTGTTCACGCCGCGGTTACGCTTGGCGATTACAACGCCTTCGAACGCTTGCAGACGGGAACGATCGCCTTCCTTCACTTTCACCTGAACGACAATAGTGTCGCCTGGGGCGAAGGTAGGGATTTCTTTGGTCATCTGCTCTGCTTCGAGTGCAAGGATGATTTTGTTGGTCATGCTGTGCTCCTAAGGTAAATCGTTCGATCTACCATCGATACGTTGTTAACTATCGTCCCGCTCGCGGATGTATTCCTCGAGCAGCTTCTTCTCTTCTCCAGAAAGCGAGCGGCTTTCCAGAAGATCGGCGCGTCGTTCAAAGGTCCTACCAAGGGACTGCTGTAAACGCCAACGCCGGATATGCGCGTGATTGCCACTCAGCAACACGTCGGGAACACGCTGATCCGCATACACCTCAGGTCGGGTGTAGTGCGGGCAATCCAGCAGACCATCCGTAAAGGAATCTTCCTCAGCGGAATCCGCATGCCCTAAAGCTCCAGGCAGCAGTCGTGTAACCGCATCGATCAGGACCATGGCCGGCAGCTCACCGCCAGACAGTACATAGTCGCCAATCGACCACTCTTCATCGACATGAGCCTCAATAAAGCGCTCGTCAATGCCTTCATAGCGGCCGGCAATCAGGATCAATGCATCCGATTGTGCCAGCTCGCGTACCGCCGACTGAGTCAGTTGACGGCCTTGGGGGGACAGGTAAATCACCTTCGCCGCCTCCCCGGCTGCTGCCTTGGCCTGAACCAGAGCATCTTCCAGGGGCTTGATCTTCATCACCATGCCCGGACCACCGCCAAACGGGCGATCGTCCACAGTGTGATGCCGATCCGTCGTGTAATCTCGCGGATTCCAACAGGTCAGCTGCAAGAGCCCCTGTTTGACCGCACGACTGGTGATGCCGTAGTCGCCGATGGCGGAAAACATCTCGGGAAACAAACTGATCACTTCTACGCGCAAGTTAGCCACGTTTAGAAGTCCGCGTCCCAATCCACCTTCATCTCGCCCGCGGCCAGGTCGACGGCCAACACGCATTGCTCCGTATAGGGCAACAGGCGTTCGCGATCATCCAGGCTGCCAGCGCAAGGCTTGACGACCATTACATCATTCGCGCCGGTTTCCAGAAGATGATCGATTTTCCCGAGCAGTTGCCCGAGTGTGTCGATGACCTTCAGACCTTCCAGCTGGTACCAGTAGTACTCACCGTCGGTCAATTCAGCGAACAGATTGCGCGGCACGCAGATCTCATAACCGGCCAGAAGACGAGCTTCTTCACGATCATCAAGACCCTTGAGCTTCGCGACCAGGAACTTGTCGCTCCCGCGTCCACTGACCAGCTCGACCTGTTTCACATTGCCTTCGCGCTTGAGCGTCCAGGTTTTGTACTGCAACAGGTTTTCAGTCGGATCCGTAAAGGAATAAACCTTCACTTCGCCGCGAACGCCATGAACAGAATAAATTTTGCCAATAACGATCAAATCATCGGCAACAGCAGGCGTCGCGTTCATATTGCTCAGGCCGCAGCCTTGGCAGATTCCTTCAACAACTGAGCAACGCGCTCAGAAGGTTGTGCACCAACGCTCAGCCAGTAGGCTACGCGCTCTTGGTTCACGGACAGACGGGTTTCCTGACCACGGGCAACAGGGTTGAAGAAACCAACCTGTTCTTTGTGGGAGCCGTCACGCGGGTTACGCGAGTCGGTTACGGTCAGGTGGTAAAACGGGCGCTTTTTGGAGCCGCCAAGGGCAAGACGGATTGTTAGCATGTGAACATCGTTCCTGTAGTCGGTGCTGCAAATCTAAATGCACAGCGGGCATGGGTGCCCGAAAGGCCGCATATTCTAAGGAATATCCGGACTTTTGCAAATGACTTTTTCCGGCGCCTATGGCATGCCGTGCAGATTTGCATATAGAGCCGTCGATGAAAACGGCCAGTCAGCTCCCGCCGAGTGCGGGTTTGCTGTTGATCCTGCGTCCTTGCAGGGTCTGCGCCGGTGCGACGACCGGCGAGATTCTAGTGTCCCGTCTCACCCATTTCGCTCACTTTTGGCGAGTGACTGATGCCCTCAAGCAAGGCGCCGCGACGAGTCATAGCCCGCTATGGCGAGGAGCGGCAACGCAGCATGAGGGCATCAGACGCCGCCATAAGTGAGCAGAATGGGTGAGACGGGACACCTTACATTTTCGGCATGCCGCCGCCGGGCAACATACCGCCCATGCCGCGCATCATTTTCGCCATTCCGCCTTTGGCGGTGAATTTCTTCATCATCTTCTGCATCTGCTTGTGCTGCTTGATCAAGCGACCGATGTCCTGCACCTGAGTGCCGGAACCCATGGCGATCCGACGTTTGCGCGAACCGCTGATCAGCTCAGGGTCGCGACGCTCGGCCGGGGTCATGGAATTGATGATGGCTTCCATCTGTTTGAATTGTTTCTCTGCGGCATTCTGGGCATTGCCCATTTGCGACAGGTTGACGCCGCCGATGCTCGGCAGTTTGTCCATGAGGCCGCCGAGACCGCCCATGTTCTTCATTTGTTGCAGCTGATCGCGGAAGTCTTCGAGGTCGAAGCCCTTGCCCTTCTTCAGCTTCTTGGCCAGTTTGTCGGCCTTGTCCTTGTCGAGGGTCGCTTCAGCCTGTTCGATCAGGCTGAGCACGTCGCCCATGCCGAGAATCCGCGAAGCGATACGCTCAGGGTGGAACGGATCGAGCGCTTCGCTCTTCTCGCCCATACCGATGAACTTGATCGGCTTGCCGGTGATGGCGCGTACCGACAGGGCGGCACCGCCACGGGCGTCGCCGTCGACCTTGGTCAGGATCACACCGGTCAGCGGCAGCGCATCACCGAAGGCCTTGGCTGTGTTGGCCGCGTCCTGACCGGTCATGGCGTCGACCACGAACAGGGTTTCGACCGGGTTGATCGCGGCGTGCAGCGCCTTGATCTCGCCCATCATCTCTTCGTCGATGTGCAGACGACCGGCGGTATCGACGATGACCACGTCGATGAATTTCAGCTTGGCTTCTTTAATAGCTGCGGTGGCGATGTCGACCGGCTTCTGGCTCAGGTCGGACGGGAAGAACGTCACGCCGATGTCGTTGGCCAGGGTTTCCAGCTGTTTAATAGCGGCCGGGCGGTAAACGTCCGCCGACACGACCATGACCGACTTCTTCTTGCGCTCTTTAAGGAAGCGCGCCAGTTTGCCAGCGGTGGTGGTTTTACCGGCGCCCTGCAGACCGGCCATCAGAATCACGGCGGGCGGCACAGCGCTCAGGTTCAAATCTTCGTTGGCCGCGCCCATCAGGCTTTCGAGTTCGGCCTGGACGATCTTCACGAACGCCTGGCCCGGCGTCAGACTGCGCGACACCTCGGTGCCGACAGCGCGCTCCTTGACCGAATTGACGAAGTCCTTGACCACCGGCAGGGCGACGTCGGCTTCGAGCAACGCCATGCGCACTTCACGCAGGGTGTCTTTGATGTTGTCCTCGGTCAGCTTCGCCTTGCCAGTGACATGGCGCAGCGTCTGCGAGAGACGGTCGGTTAAGTTTTCAAACATTGCGCGATCCTTTCAGGCCCTGTGTAGACCGGGATAATGGCGGCCCAGACCGGAATCAACATGTGCTCGGCGAGCCTGCGGCGTGGGCAGGTCGCGGATTATAGCGAAGACTGCGGCTGGCGGACACCTCGCTGTAAGCTTCCTGAGTCTTTCGTGCCATGGCGGTTCTATGCCAAACTCAGCCCCTTTCGGGCCTGCCTAACAGGATTTATGCTCCCCTTGTCACCCAGTTTATTGACCACCCTCGCCGCCGCCCTTCTGTATGCCGCTGCGACCCTTTATCAGAGCACCCGCCTGGCCACCGGCGCCAAGGCGAACAAGCGCCTGCTGGTCAGCCTCGGCGCGCTCGCGGTGGTGGCCCACGCCGCCAGCCTGCTCACGCATCTACTGACCCCGATCGGTCTGGGCCTGGACTTCTTCAGCGCCTCGAGCCTGATCGCGGCGGCGGTGATCGCCCTGACCTTGATCGCCTGCTCGCGCATTCCGGTGGAAAACCTGCTGGTGCTGCTGTTCCCGCTGGGCGCGATCACCGTGCTGCTGGCGCAGTTCGCGCCGACCGGCACCGTGCAGATCATCGATGAAGAGCCGGGCATCCTCGCCCACATTCTATTGTCGATCCTCGCCTACGGCATGTTCACCATCGCGGTGTTCCAGGCCTTGTTGCTGCTGGTGCAAGACCACCAACTCAAACACAAGCACCCGTCCGGGCTGATCAAGAATTTCCCGCCGCTGCAAACCATGGAAAGCCTGCTGTTCGGTTTTCTCTGGGCCGGCTGGACGCTGCTGTCGCTGTCGCTGATTTCCGGCTGGCTGTTCGTCGAGAACCTGTTCGCCCAGCATCTGGTGCACAAGACCTTGCTGGCGTGCCTGGCCTGGATCGTCTTCAGCGTATTGCTGTGGGGCCGCAACCGTCTCGGCTGGCGCGGTCACAAGGCGATTCGCTGGACCCTCGCCGGTTTCTGTCTGCTGATGTTGGCGTATTTCGGCAGCAAACTGGTTCGTGAATACATCCTGCACATCTGACGGGCGGCATAAATGGACGGTTTGCCCTTAGGGCCGATGCTCGCGGTATTTGTCCTGCTGATTTTATGGTCAGGGCTGTTTACCGCCGTCGAAATCGCGCAACAGCACCTGCTCGCGCAACGCACCGCCTCGCGCGCCAGCGATAAGCCGCTGGCGAAGCTGAGCTTCCCGCTCGACAGTCTGATCCTCTGCAACACCTTGTGCCGTGCGCTCGCCGTGGTGATTGCGACGCTGCTGGCGATTTTTCTCTGCGAAGAAAACGGCCCGTGGGCGGCATGCCTCGGTGCGGGTGCGATCCTGCTGGTGTTTGCCGATTACTTCCCGCGTACCGTCGCCCAGCGTTACCCCGATGCGGTGCTGGCGTTCGGCAATACCTTGCTGGCCGCGCCGCTGAAGATTGTTTATCCGTTTGCCTGGCTGTTCAGCCGTATCAGCGGTTTGCTGATGAGCCCGTTTGCTCGCAAAGTTCAGGTCGTGCAGCAAAGCGAAGATGACTCGCCCGCCGATCGCTACGACGATCCAGAGCATCCAGTGCGCGCGCACCCGGTCTCAGGCATTCATGCGCTGGACAACATCACGGTCAACGACATTCTGGTGCCGCGCAGTGACGTCGATGGCATCAACCTCGACGACTCGATCGAAGAAATCATCGAACAACTGCGGCATAACAAGCGCACACGCCTGCCGGTGTTCCATAGCGACATCAATCAGGTTGAAGCGGTGCTCAACACCCGGCAGATCCGGCATCTGCTGAACAACGGTGATCTGACTCGCGAAGCGCTGCTGGCCGCCAGTTACGAACCGTACTTCGTGCCGGAAAGCACGCCACTGCAACTGCAGTTGCTGAACTTCCACAAGCAGCAACGGCGCTTGGGCATGGTCGTGGATGAGTACGGCGAAGTGCTCGGCATCGTGACGCTGGAAGACATTCTCGAAGAAATCGTCGGCGAGTTCGAGAGCGAGCACAGCCTGGATAATCCGCATATTCATCCGCAGGCGGATGGGCGAATGGTGATCGATGGAGCAGCGTCGATCCGTGAACTGAACAAGTGTTTGGGCTGGCACTTGCCGAGCGATGGTCCGAAAACGCTGAATGGTCTGGTGACTGAGGCGCTGGAGACGATTCCCGAGAGCGCGGTTTGCTTGAAGATCGGGCGTTATCGCCTGGAGATTCTTGAAACTGAAGAGAACCGGGTTAGCAAAGTGCTGATTTGGCATACCTCTTCTGTGCCTGCTTTGGTGCCTGCCCGATAGAAAGATCAAAAGATCGCAGCCTGCGGCAGCTCCTACATTTGAAATGCGTTCCCATGTAGGAGCTGCCGCAGGCTGCGATCTTTTTGCTCTTGTTCAATCGTTAGCCCCCTTCCTATAATCGAATCCGCTTACCCAAGCGCCGCCGAACCTCGTGCTTACCCCGCACCCGACAGGTTTCGGCCATTTCATCTGCAATCCGGCGACTGTTCCTACCTGAAACAGCGACCGCGCCTCATCCCACATCCCTGGGTGTTCGACCATAATAATTCGCTCCAACGGAGCTCATGACTGTCAGGGATCACCGCATGACGACCAGTACCGCTTACAGCGAAACCGCGCCTGCCCAACCGACCAACTCCGCCACGCGCGTGGCCACGGCGAGTTTTATCGGCACCGCGATCGAGTTCTACGATTTCTACGTTTACGCCACCGCTGCCGCTCTGGTGATCGGGCCGGTGTTCTTTCCGCAAACCTCCGGCACCGCGCAAATGTTGTCGGCGTTTCTTACCTTCGGCATTGCCTTCCTCGCACGACCCTTGGGCTCGGCGCTGTTCGGCCACTTCGGTGACCGCATCGGGCGCAAATCGACGCTGGTGGCCTCGCTGCTGTTGATGGGCGTGTGTACGACGCTGATTGGCGTGCTGCCGGGTTACGCCACCATCGGGGCCTGGGCGCCGATTCTGTTATGTGTGCTGCGCTTCGGTCAGGGCTTGGGATTGGGTGGCGAATGGGGCGGTGCCGCCCTGCTGGCCACGGAAAATGCGCCGAAAGGCAAACGTGCGTGGTTTGGCATGTTCCCGCAGCTCGGGCCTTCGATTGGTTTTCTCGCGGCCAACGGTTTGTTCCTGACGCTGGCCATGACCCTCGATGACGAGCAGTTCCGCAGCTGGGGCTGGCGCATTCCGTTTCTGCTCAGCGCGGCGCTGGTGATGGTTGGCCTGTATGTGCGCCTGAAACTGCATGAAACCCCGGTGTTCGCCAACGCCATCGCTCGTCAGGAGCGAGTAAAAGTGCCGCTGGTCGAGCTGTTCAGCCAGTATTGGGCACCGACGTTGCTGGGCGCGGCGGCGATGGTGGTGTGCTATGCGCTGTTCTATATCTCGACGGTGTTCTCCCTGAGTTACGGGGTTTCCACACTCGGCTATAGCCGTGAGACGTTCCTCGGGCTGCTGTGTTTTGCAGTGCTGTTCATGGCGGCCGCTACACCGTTGTCCGCTTGGGCCAGCGACCGTTACGGGCGCAAACCGGTGCTGATCATCGGCGGTGTGTTGGCGATTCTGTCGGGTTTTCTGATGGAACCGCTGCTGACTCAAGGTTCGACCTGGGGCGTGGCGCTGTTCTTGTGCATCGAATTGTTCTTGATGGGCGTGACGTTTGCGCCGATGGGCGCGCTGTTGCCTGAGCTGTTTCCGACCCATGTGCGTTATACCGGCGCTTCGGCGGCGTATAACCTGGGCGGCATTGTCGGAGCCTCGGCGGCGCCGTTCTTTGCGCAAAAACTGGTAGCGATGGGTGGTTTGAGTTATGTCGGCGGGTATGTGTCGGCGGCGGCGGTGCTGAGTTTGATTGCGGTGCTGTGTCTGAAGGAAACGCGTGGAAACGATCTGAATCAGGTTGCCTGACAGAAAATCAAAAGCTTCGCGAGCAAGCTCGCTCCCACAGGGTTTTGGGGTTGGTCACAGATTCTGTGTTCACCCAATCCCATGTGGGAGCGAGCCTGCTCGCGAAAGCCGCGACTCGGTTTACAGCTCTACGACAACAGCCTGAGCAGCACGGGTCGCCTTGGCACGAGCGGCCTCGATCGACTCATCCCGCGCCAGCGCCACACCCATGCGGCGCTGACCATTTACCTCTGGCTTACCAAACAGACGCAACGCCGTGTCCGGCTCGCTCAACGCAGCCCCCAGATTGGCGAACGCGGTCTGAGTCGACTGCCCTTCCACCAGAATCACCGCCGAAGCCGAAGGCCCGAACTGACGAATTAGCGGCACCGGCAGGCCCAGAATCGCGCGAGCGTGCAGGGCGAACTGCGACAGATCCTGTGAAATCAAGGTCACCAGACCGGTGTCATGCGGACGTGGCGAGACTTCGCTGAACCACACCTGATCACCTTTGATGAACAGCTCAACGCCGAACAGACCACGGCCACCCAACGCTTCAGTCACCGCTTTGGCAACGCGCTCGGATTCAGCCAGGGCAATCGGGCTCATGGCCTGAGGCTGCCAGGATTCCTGATAGTCGCCCTTCTCCTGACGGTGACCGACCGGCGCGCAGAACGTGGTGCCGCCAATGTGGCGCACAGTCAGCAAGGTGATTTCGTAATCGAAATCGATGAAGCCTTCGATGATCACCCGACCCTTGCCGGCACGACCGCCCTCTTGCGCGTAGTCCCAGGCTTTCTGCACGTCATCGACGCTGCGCAGCAGGCTCTGGCCTTTGCCCGAGGAACTCATCACCGGTTTGACCACGCATGGGAAACCCAGGTCTTCAACGGCTTTGCTGTAGTCCTCGAAGGTGTCGGCAAAGTGGTACGGCGAGGTCGGCAGGTCCAGCTCTTCAGCGGCCAGACGACGGATGCCTTCGCGGTTCATGGTCAGTTGCGCCGCGCGCGCTGTAGGGATCACGGTGAAGCCTTCGGCTTCCAGTTCGACCAGGGTAGCGGTGGCGATGGCTTCGATTTCCGGCACGATGAAATGCGGCTTCTCGGCTTCGATCACGGCACGCAGGGCGGCGCCGTCGAGCATATTGATCACGTGACTGCGATGGGCAACCTGCATGGCTGGCGCATTGGCGTAGCGATCGACGGCAATCACTTCAACGCCCAGGCGTTGCAGCTCGATCACCACTTCCTTGCCCAACTCACCACAGCCACACAGTAATACGCGGGTCGCGGTTGGCGACGATGGAGTTCCGATACGGGTCATCTCAGGTCCTCAAAGAAGCGGATCATCGAGGAAAGCAACGCCAGACGCGCTTTCCATGGGGAGAAAGCGCGGCATTTTACATGAACCTGAGGTTTTGGCTTCAGCCGGCGACGGCCTGTTTGCGCTCGCGCCAAGCCATGATCAGCCAGACGGCGGTGACACCGGCAAACTTCGAGGCCAGGGCGGTGATGAGCACGGGCGGCGTCAGCAGGTCGATCATGCCGAAGAAGATGAACGTATCGAGGGGAATGCTCAGCGCCGAACTGATCCACAAGCGGTCGCGCAATGGCCGTTTGGTGATGCTGAACACCAGCCAGTCGATGCACTCGGAGACCGCGAACGCCGTGGCGCTGGCCAGTGCGATAGACGGATCGGACGTGACGTAAGACAGCACCAGCGCCGCCAGCATCGCGACGATCGCACCGTGGCCGAAGCGGGTTTGCACCATATCGCGCAACACGAAAACCAGGCCGCCCCAGGCCGACCAGATGATGTCCAGGTGTGGCGCGGTGGAAAAGGCGAAGTTGATCAGCACGACGCTGCTGATGTAGGCGATGAGGAAAATCATGGAGGCGACCTGGCAGATTGGCGCACAGATTACTGGACCCGCAGATCAAGAGCCACCCCCTCACCCCAGCCCTCTCCCCGAGGGGCGAGGGGGAAAGGGAGCCCATCTTCGCTGGATTCCAATCCGAGCTCGACTCGATAACGCAGATAGGTGAAGCTCGAACAATCCCTGTCCTTCAGGCGAGGGGAAAGGGAGCAGATCGGGGGGCTTTTCGAAACCTGAGTTCGACTCGGTATGTCAGGTCGGCGTATAGCGTAAGACACCTCGGTCAGTCCCCTCTCCCTCTGGGCGGTCCGACGTTTCGGGAGGGTTAGGGTGAGGGCTATCCCAAGCCGCTCACGATTTCGAAGGGATCATCCACACCAACCCACTCGCCTTCGCCCGCTCATGACACAACCCCAGCACCACCCGCCGCTCGTCATTGGTCATGCGGCCCCAGCGGGTAATCTCCTCGACCGTACGCTGGCAGCCAGTACAAATATCCTCCTCATCCAGTGCACAAATATTCACGCACGGCGAGGCGACAGGTCTTTCGACGGTCGTCATTCTTCTTGCTCAACCAGATCGCGCGCATAACGCTGCGAGTTATGCACATAGTGGGCGGCGCTGGCCTCAAGCATCTTCTTCTGCGGCTCGGTCAGCTCACGCACGACCTTGCCCGGAGAGCCCATCACCAGTGAACCATCGGGAATTTCCTTGCCTTCGCCGATCAGCGAGTTGGCGCCGATGATGCAGTTCTTGCCAATCTTTGCGCCGTTGAGAATCACCGCGTTGATACCGATCAGGCTGTAATCGCCAACGGTGCAACCATGCAGCATGGCGTTATGGCCGATGGTCACGCCGGTACCGATGGTCAGCGGAAAGCCCATGTCGGTGTGCATCACCGTGCCATCCTGGACGTTGCTGTTTTTGCCGATCAGGATCAGTTCGTTGTCGCCGCGCAGCACGGCGTTGAACCAGACGTTGGCGCCCTCTTCCAGTTTGACCTTGCCCACCAGCACGGCATTGGGGGCCACCCAGCTCTGTGGATGGGTCTCGACACGGGCGTCGCCCAAGCGGTATTTCATCTTGTTTTCCTCAGGGCTAACGGTGTGATGGCCATTCGAACGATGGCTCAGGTGTTAATAAAGCTTTTCGGTGGTTCATGCAGGCTGATTTTCGCGTCATAGAGCAGGTTGATCAACTCTACGATCATGATCGCCGTCAGTCCCCAGATCTTGTATTCACCAAATCGATAACTCGGCACATACCAGCTGCGGCCTTGATAGTCGATACGATGGGTGTGTTCGCGGGGGTCTTTGCGGAAGAATTCCAGGGGTACGCTGAAGACTGCCGCAATCTCGGCATCGTTGGCGCGGTATTCGACAAAATCGGGGATGACGCCGACATAAGGCGTGACCTTGATGCCGTGCAGGGAAATCAGCGGGCTGAGCGGGCCGATGACTTCGACCAGTCCGGGCGGCAGACCGATTTCTTCCTCGGCCTCTCGCAGCGCGGTAAAGATCAGATCCGGGTCTTCCGGATCGCGGCGACCACCGGGGAAGGCGACTTCGCCGCCGTGGGTCGAGAGCCCGCTGGCGCGCAAGGTCAGCACCAGTTCCGGCTCGTCACTGCGAGTGATCGGCACCAGAACGGCGGCCTCGGGGAAACGTGTGTCGGTCTCCAGCGTGCGCGGTGTGTGGTTGCTAACCCTATGCAGTAGCTCATCCAGCATGAGTGTTCTCGATCAGTGCCTTACCCTGCATCATGCACCAATCATTGCGAGCGCCCAAGCCCCCGAAACCCGTCGTGTCGCGAAACGACAACTTGCCGACCGGCACCGCTGCACGCCAAGATAGGCGCAGCATTCAGGAAGCCCAGCATGAAATTTTGCAGCCACTGCGGTAACCCGGTCACCCAGCGCATTCCCGAAGGCGATTCGCGGCTGCGATTTGTCTGTGACAGCTGTCAGACCATTCACTATCAGAACCCCAATATTGTCGCCGGCTGCGTGCCGACCTGGGGCACCAAAGTGTTGCTCTGCCGTCGCGCCATCGAGCCGCGCCTCGGTTACTGGACGTTGCCTGCGGGCTTCATGGAGAACGGCGAGACCATCGAACAGGCCGCCGTGCGCGAAACCGCCGAGGAAGCCTGCGCCCGGGTGCGCAACCTGAGCATCTACACATTGATCGACGTGCCGCACATCAGTCAGGTGCATGTGTTCTTTCGCGCCGAACTGGTTGATCTGGACTTTTCCGCCGGCCCCGAGAGCCTCGAAGTGCAACTATTCGACGAAGCCGACATTCCCTGGGACGAGCTGGCTTTCCGCACAGTGGGGCGTACCTTAGAATGCTTCTTCGCTGATCGGCGTGTTGAGGTGTATCCGGTTCGTTCGGAATCGATTCCGCCGTTGATGCAGCCGGTGATTGTCGGTTAGAAGATCAAAAGATCGCAGCCTGCGGCAGCTCCTACACAAAACCTGTTTGCTTCACTCCTTGGGGAATCGTTTCAATGCGCTGGTTGCTTGCCCTGTTCTGCCTGTCGTTCGTTACCGTCTCCCAAGCGTCATTCGTGACCACCGTGACGCCTGCGAATACCCCGCTTATCGAGAAAGTCCTGGTACTCAAATCGGCTCATCAACTGCAGTTGATCGCCGACGGCAAGCCGCTGAAGACCTATCGCATTTCCTTGGGCAAAGGTGCGAAGAAAGGTCCGAAACTGATTGAAGGCGACAAACGTACGCCGGAAGGTTTCTATTGGATCGACTGGCGCAAGACCAGCGACAAATTCAACCTGTCGATGCACATTTCCTACCCGAACATCAGCGATTCGGCCCGCGCCCGGCGTGAAGGCGTCGAACCCGGCGGGATGATCATGATCCACGGCACGCCGGATTCGGAAGAAACCCCGGAAGACCTGTTCCACACCCTCGACTGGACTGACGGCTGCGTCGCCATGCGCAACGTCGATATGCGCGAAGTATGGAGCCTGGTGCCGGACGGCACGATGGTCGAAATCCGCCCTTAACCAGCGACCGCTGGTCACCCGCAAAAAAATAAATCAAAAGATCGCAGCCTGCGGCAGCGCCTACAAGGGTGATACCACTCTCAACTGTAGGAGCTGCCGCAGGCTGCGATCTTTTGCTTTTTACAGCCCACCTTTAATACCACTTCAAACCAACCCCTCTAAAACCCGCCATTTCATTGGATTAACCGCCCATTGCCTGCGTTGACATGGTATTCAAGTGGTATTAATTTCCGCCCCACAAGCGAGCCACAACAATCCTATACTCGCGTCGGAAATGACCTACATGAACGACTTTCAGGCCCTACGCCCAGACGACTCCCAGCCGACGCCGCTGTACCTGCAACTGGCGCGCAATCTGGAAGCAGCGATTCATGCCGGGCAGTGGAAGTCCGAGCAGGCGATGCCCTCGGAACGCAACCTCTGCGAGCAACTGGGCATTTCCCGGGTGACTGCGCGCAAGGCGCTGGAAGTCCTCCTCGACCAAGGCTTGATCCGCCGCCTGCAAGGCTCCGGCACCTTCATCACCCCACGCCTTGAACAGCCGCTGTCGCGCCTCTCGGGCTTCAGCGAAATGCTCCGCCTCAAGGGTTTTGTACCCAGCTCGCAATGGCTGGAACGCGAAATCACCTTGCCGACTCATGAAGAACTGATCCGTCTGAGCCTGTCGCCGAACGACAAGGTCGCGCGCATGAAGCGTCTGCGCAAAGCCGATGACACGGTGATGGCCATCGAGATGAGCACTTTGCCCGCCTCGATCATGCCCAAACCGCAATTGGTCGGCGATTCGCTCTACGAATACCTCGACGGCATCGGCAAACCGATCGTCCGCGCCTTGCAGCACATCCAGGCGATCAACGCCTCGGACGAGTTTGCCGCACTGGTCGGCATCGCCCCCGGCACCGCCATGCTGCTGATGACCCGGGTCGGCTATCTGGAAGACAACACGCCAATCGAAGTCACCGACACCTATTGCCGCAACGACTACTACGACTTTGTTGCAGAGCTGCGCCGCTAAAACGGCCCAAAGCGAGAACCAAAATGTCCAAAGACAACATCCTCACCGCCAGCGGCTGGATTCGCGGCCGGCTGGTCCACGAACACGGCAAAGTCGTGTCGATCGAAGGCGTGCCTTGCGATCCGGCAGACAATGACCTGCCGTACCTGCTGCCGGGCTTCATCGATCTGCACGTTCACGGCGGCGGTGGCAAAGACATCATGGAAGGCGCCAGCGCCTTCGAAACCATCACCAGAACCCACGTGCGTTTCGGCACCACCTCGCTGCTAGCCACCACCATGACCGCGCCGAGCGCCGAGATTTCCAGCGTCCTGAAAGAGGTCGGAGAATTCTGCGAACAGCGTCCGAGAGGTGCCGCGCGAGTCCTCGGCGTACACCTCGAAGGTCCGTACATCAACCCGGGAAAACTCGGCGCGCAACCGAACTTCGCCCACACCGCGCTGATGGCCGAGGTCGAAGAATATCTGGCACTGGCACCGATTCGGGTGATCACCATCGCCCCGGAAATCGCCGGTCATGACGGTTTGATTCGTGAGCTGAGCAGCCGTGGCATCCGCATGCAGATCGGCCACACCCTCGGCAGCTACGAGGAAGGCGTTGCTGCAATGGAGGCCGGCGCGACCAGTTTCACCCACCTTTACAACGCCATGAGCCCGCTGCATCACCGCGAGCCGGGCATCGTTGGCGCCGCATTGGCCCACGCCAAATTCGCCGAGCTGATTCCCGACTTGCTGCATGTGCATCCCGGCGCCATTCGCGTGGCCCTGCGCTCGATCCCGTGCCTGTATTGCGTGACCGATTCGACCGCTGCCGCCGGCATGCCCGACGGTGAATACAAGCTTGGCAGCCACACCGTGACCAAGTGCCTGGGCGGCGTGCGCCTGCCTGACGGCACGTTGGCCGGCAGCACGCTGACCATGGATCAGGCCCTGCGCAATCTGGTGAAGATCGGTTTGCCGATCGCCGAGGCCTCGCAGCGGCTGTCGCAATTTCCCGCCGATTACCTCGGCATCACCGAACGCGGGCGCCTGCAACCAGGTGCCTGGGCCGACTGCGTGCGGCTGGATCGCTCACTCACACTGACCGCCGTCATGGTCGAAGGAGAAGACATTGACTTCAAAAATGCTTGAAGAGGCGCTGTCCTCGTTCGAGGCCGTGCAAGCCCAACTGCAACAGCTCGACCCGCAAATGATCGAGATCGCCGGGCGCCTGCGCCGGCAGCCACCGCAAGTGGCGATGACCGTCGCGCGCGGCAGCTCCGACCACGCGGCGAGCTATTTCGCCTACCTGACCATGCAGCAACTCGGTGTGCCCGTGGCGTCGTTGCCGATGTCGGTGGTGACCATGCAGCAGGCGCCGTTGAAGGTCAGCGGTCAGGTCGCTTTCGCCTTTTCCCAGTCGGGGCAGAGTCCGGATCTAGTGAACAGCCTGCGTCTGTTGCGCAAGCGTGGCGCGTTGAGCGTATCGATGGTCAACGCTGCCGACTCGCCATTGGAAGCCGCGTGTGAATTCAGCCTGCC
Organism: Pseudomonas sp. VD-NE ins; assembly: GCF_031882575.1. Classification (NCBI taxonomy): domain Bacteria; kingdom Pseudomonadati; phylum Pseudomonadota; class Gammaproteobacteria; order Pseudomonadales; family Pseudomonadaceae; genus Pseudomonas; species Pseudomonas sp. VD-NE ins. The sequence continues at coordinate 1,215,081 of NZ_CP134772.1, read as the reverse complement.
GCTACTCGCCGGAACGGAAAGCAGCGTCGCCGCGACCAAAAGTTTTATCGCCACCCTCAGCGCCAGCGCCCGTTTGATCGCGCACTGGAAAGAAGACAGCGAATTGCTCGAAGCCGGCAACGCGCTGCCTGAAGGCCTGCGCGAAGCAGCCAAACAGGACTGGAGCGTGGCCATCGAAGCCCTGCGCGATTGCGAGCGTTTGATGGTCATCGGTCGCGGTGCCGGTTTCGCCATCGCTCAAGAAGCGGCGCTGAAATTCAAGGAAACCTCGGCCATTCAGGCCGAAGCATTCAGCAGCGCCGAAGTCCGTCACGGCCCGATGGCGCTGATCGACGAACACTATCCGTTGCTGGTCTTCGCCCCGCGCGGTGCCGAGCAGGCAGGTTTGTTGAGCCTGGCGGCGGAAATGCGTCAACGCGGCGCCCGCGTCTTGCTGGCCGCGCCGGATGACATTGCCGAACGCGACCTGACCCTGACCCGCGCCGAACATCCGGCGCTCGATCCGATTCTGGCGATCCAGAGTTTCTACGTGATGTCCGCCGGTTTGGCCGTGGCCCGTGGCATGGACCCGGATCAGCCGCGCCACCTGAGCAAAGTGACCCGAACGCACTAATTGAAGCAAACCTGTAGGAGCTGCCGAAGGCTGCGATCTTTTGATTTTGATCCAAAAAAACAAGATCAAAAGATCGCAGCCTTCGGCAGCTCCTACAGGGGACATCGAACCGAGATTTAACCGATGAGACCGAGCCATGCACAACAACAATAAAGAGCTGACCCTCAGCGCCCCGCTCAGCGGCCCGGTGCTCACGCTCGCCAAAGTCCCGGACGCGGTGTTCGCCAGCGGCGCCATGGGTGACGGCATTGCCATCGACCCGATCAACGACACCCTGTACTCGCCGTGCGCCGGGGTGATCATTCACGTCGCGCGCACCGCCCACGCACTGACCGTGCGCGCAGATAATGGCGCGGAAATCCTCCTGCACCTTGGGCTCGACACCGTTGAGTTGAACGGCGAAGGCTTCTCGATGCTGGTCAAGGAAGGTGGCCGCGTGACCAAGGGTCAGCCGTTGTTGCGCTACGACCTGGACAAGGTCGGCCAACAGTGCAAGAGCCTCGTCAGCCTGTTGATCCTGACCAATAGCCAGGATTTTCAGGTACGCCCGATCACGCTGAAAGCGGTGAAGGTTGGCGAGCCGTTGTTGCACATTGTTGCGCGCAACAGCGTGGCGGCGAATGTTGCGCAGGTCGGCGGGCCAGAGGTTCATGGTCAGGTGTTGGTGGCTCATCGCGGTGGTTTGCATGCGCGCCCGGCGGCACTGATTCGGCAGACCGCGCAAGGTTTCAAGAGCCAGTCGCAACTGCACTTCGCCGGTAAATCGGCGCCGTGCAACAGCCTGATCGGTTTGATGGGCCTGGCGGTTGGCGAGCAGGATGAAGTGCAGGTCAGCTGTCAGGGGCCGGATGCCGAGGCGGCGCTGCAAGCGTTGCTCACGGCGCTGGCTACGGCGTTGCCGGAAGATCATCACGCGGCGGCACCGGCAAGTGTTGCGCCTCTCAAACGCCCGGCCGAAGCGGGTGTGCTGCACGGGGTGTGTGCCGCGCCAGGATTCGTCGGTGGTCCGCTGTTCCGCTTGAACGCGATCAATTTGCCGGTGGATACGGGCAATCACGATCCGCTGCAACAACAGCAGGTGCTTGAAGCTGCGCTGATTCAGGTGCGTAGTGAAATCGACGGCACCCTCGCCCAAGCGAAAAAGCACAAAAATGCCGATGAAGAAGCAATCTTCGCCGCGCATCTGGCGTTGCTTGAAGACCCGGCGCTGCTCGACGCGGCACAGCAATCCATCGAACAAGGCACTGCGGCGACTCACGCCTGGAGCCAATCGATCGATGTGCAGTGTGAAGTGCTGCAACACACCGGCAGCGCACTCTTGGCCGAACGCGCCAATGATCTGCGCGACCTCAAGCAACGGGTGCTGCGCGCATTGCTCGGCGAGGCCTGGCATTACGATGTGCCCGCTGGCGCCATCGTCGCGGCGCATGAACTGACGCCTTCGGATTTGCTGCAACTCAGCGCCCAAGGTGTCGCCGGGTTGTGCATGGCCGAGGGTGGCGCGACGTCGCACGTGGCGATCCTCGCTCGCGGTAAAGGTCTGCCGTGCATGGTGGCGCTGGGCTCGGCGCTGCTTGATCAACCGCAAGGGCAATCGGTGGTACTCGACGCCGATGGCGGCCGTCTCGAACTAGCGCCCAACGCTGAACGTATGGCCGAAGTGCAACAAGCGCAAATCGAGCGCCAGCAACGTCGCGACGCGCAGCAGGCCAACGCTCACTTGCCGGCCGAGACGCGAAATGGCGTGCACATCGACGTGGTCGCCAATGTCGCCTCCAGCGGTGAAGCGGCAGATGCCTTTGCCAATGGTGCCGATGGCGTCGGCCTGCTGCGAACCGAGTTTTTGTTCGTCGATCGCCAGACCGCTCCGGACGTCGAAGAACAGCGCAGCGCTTACCAGGCAGTGATCGATGCGATGGGTGACAAGTCGGTAATCATCCGCACCATCGATGTCGGCGGCGACAAGCAACTCGATTACCTGCCCCTGCCGGTCGAAGCCAATCCGGTGCTCGGTCTGCGCGGCATTCGTCTGGCTCAGGCCCGCCCGGAAATTCTCGATCAACAATTGCGCGCGCTGCTGCAAGTCAGCCCGTTGCGTCGTTGCCGGATCCTGTTGCCGATGGTCACCGAAGTGGATGAGCTGCTGCACATCCGCCAACGCGTCGATGCGCTGTGTCTGGAACTCGGTATCAGCCAACGCCCGGAAATTGGTGTGATGATCGAAGTCCCTGCCGCAGCGCTGCAAGCCGAACAACTCGCTGAACACGCCGACTTCCTTTCGATCGGCACCAACGATCTGTCGCAATACACCTTGGCCATGGACCGCGACCACGCCGGTCTGGCCGCCCGCGTCGACGCCTTGCACCCGGCGCTGCTGCGCCTGATCGCCATGACCTGCGAAGGCGCGGCGGTGCACAAGCGCTGGGTCGGCGTCTGCGGTGCCCTCGCCTCCGATCCGCTGGCGACGCCAGTGTTGATTGGCCTGGGCGTTACCGAACTGTCGGTCAGCCCGGTGCAGATCGGTGAAATCAAGGATCGCGTGCGCCAGGTGCACGAAGCCGAATGCCAGCGCCTCAGCCGCGACCTGCTCAAGCTAAGCAGCGCCGCCGCCGTGCGCCACGCCTGTCATCAACATTGGCCTCTGCGCTAACAAAAACAACAAGGACAAACGCCATGTACCAACTCTTCATCGAAGGCCTGCAACGCCTCGGCCGCGCGCTGATGCTGCCGATCGCGATCCTGCCGATTGCCGGCCTGCTGCTGCGCCTGGGCGACACCGACCTGCTGAACATCGCGATCATTCACGACGCCGGCCAGGTTATCTTCGCCAACCTGGCAATGATCTTCGCCATCGGCATCGCCGTCGGTTTCGCCAAGGACAACAACGGCACCGCCGGCCTCGCCGGGGTGATCGGTTATCTGGTAATGATCTCCACGCTGAAGGTGCTCGATGCGAGCATCAACATGGGCATGCTCGCCGGGATCGTCAGCGGCCTGATGGCCGGCGCGCTGTACAACCGCTTCAAGGACATCAAGCTGCCGGAGTATCTGGCGTTCTTTGGTGGGCGACGCTTTGTGCCGATTGTCACCGGGTTTGCGGCAGTCGGTCTGGGCGTGGTGTTCGGCTACATCTGGCCGCCGATCCAGCACGGCATCAACGCGTTCGGTGCGCTGATGATGGAGAGCGGCAGCCTCGGTGCGTTCGTGTTCGGCGTGTTCAACCGACTGCTGATCGTCACCGGCCTGCACCACATCCTCAACAACATGGCGTGGTTCGTCTTCGGCAACTTCACCGACCCAACCACGGGCGCACTGGTGACCGGCGATCTGTCGCGCTACTTCGCTGGCGATCCGAAGGGTGGCCAGTTCATGACCGGCATGTTCCCGATGATGATCTTCGGCCTGCCGGCGGCGTGTCTGGCGATGTATCGCAATGCCCTGCCGGAACGCCGCAAGGTGATGGGCGGGATCTTTCTGTCGATGGCGCTGACTTCGTTTCTGACCGGGGTGACCGAGCCGATTGAATTCGCCTTCATGTTTTTGGCACCGTTGTTGTATCTGCTGCATGCGCTACTGACTGGATTGTCGATGGCGATTACCAATGCGCTGAACATTCACCTCGGTTTCACCTTCTCCGGCGGCTTCATCGACATGGTGCTGGGTTGGGGGCGCTCGACCAATGGCTGGCTGGTGATTCCGGTCGGGCTGGCTTACGCCGTGGTTTATTACGCGGTGTTTGATTTCTGTATTCGTCGTTTCAATTTGAAGACGCCGGGGCGTGAGGACGTCGCTGTCAGTGAAAAAGCCGTGTTGACTGAGAACGAGCGCGCCAGTGCCTACATCAAGGCGTTGGGCGGAGCAGAGAACTTGCTCACCGTCGGTGCCTGCACCACGCGGTTGCGACTGGAGATGGTTGATCGCAACAAGGCTTCGGATGCGGATCTGAAAGCGTTGGGTGCGATGGCGGTTGTGCGACCGGGTAAAGGTGGGAGTTTGCAGGTTGTGGTCGGGCCGATGGCAGACAGCATTGCCGATGAGATTCGTCTGGCGATGCCTGCATTGGGGCGTGCTGTTTTGGTTGAAACCACTGTTGTTGATGAGCCGAAAGTTATGGCCGTTGCCGGTTCCGAGGCGCAGCAATGGCTGAACGCGTTGGGCGGTGGCGACAATGTGCTGCAACTGGATTGCATCGCGATGACGCGGATTCGTCTGCAATTGGCGGATGGCAAGGCGTTGTCCGAGGCGCAGTTGAAAGAGCTCGGGTGTCAGGGCGTCAGCCAGTTGGATGGCGGGGTCTGGCATTTGCTGATAGGCGACAAGGCGGCGAGTTTGAGTGGGGCGTTGGAAGCGCTGGTCAACCGCAGCGAGGTCAGCGCCAAAGTCTGACCCCACACATCACCCCTGTAGGAGCTGCCGCAGGCTGCGATCTTTTGATTTTGCTTTTTTACAATCATAAGCAAGAGCAAAAGATCGCAGCCTCGTTTCACTCGACAGCTCCTACAGGGAAGCTATCTATCCGAAGAATCAGGTCGGCTTTCAGGCCGTCATCGCTGGCAAGCCAGGCTCCCACAGGTTCTTCACTGTTCTCAAAACTGTGCACAACCTTGCGGGAACCAGCCTGCTGGCGATGAACGATGACGCGATCGTCAGGTTTGTGGATCGACTCGATCCAGCGCCCGGTTTACCGCGAGTTCGGCGAGCATGATGATTTGCTGGATACCTAGCGCGGTGCTGCGCTGCAGGCCGGTTAGCTCATTGGCAAAGTTGCTGGTAGCAGCGCTTGCCGAGGCTAACGATTCGCAGGCATGAGCGAGCAGACTTTCGGTGTCGACCTCTGGGCAGACCATGAACATGGTGCTCGGTCGGCGGGGCTTTGCGGGTTCGGGGCACAGGTAGAAGTCGAGGGCGCGTTTGATGGCTTCGCGGTTTCGGGCCTGGTCTTCGGCGCGGAGGGTTTCTTCGAGTGGGGTTTTGGTTTCGGGTGGATCGGGTACGGGCTTAGTCATTGCAATGATCTCTAATCAATGATTGAGCCATCACTGGTCGTTTCTCACGCGACGAAGAGGTGGCAGCTATGTGCGGAGTGAGAAACCGGTAAGAGATCAACCCGGCCGAACCGAAGTCCGCCCGCACACAGCCGCCATAGAACATCACCGGCAGCAAATGAGCTGGCGGCGATTATGGTGCTACTGACGTTTGATTAAAACCTCTTACCGGGTTCTCACACCCGATCACCGATTTGCGGTGACAGCCAAAGACTAGAGACCCGACGTCCGACGGACAACCTGAAAACCTTGTGGGAAGGTTCTGGCTATTCGACACATCATTAAACAGCCAAAAGCAAACCCTCACCCTAGCCCTCTCCCAGAGGGAGAGGGGACTGACCGAGGTGTTTGGTGGATGTACGCCTAAGTGAAATACCGAGTCGAACTCAGATCTCGAAAAGCCCACAAATCGGCTTCCTCTCCCTCGGGAGAGGGCTGGGCGGGCGGCGTTCCGATGAGGGGCGAATCCACCAAAAAATCAACGCCGAACACCCGTGCTCTTCACCACTCAACAGGATGAGCGTTAGCTCGGCTGCGGCTTTTGATCTTGATCCACAGGCCCCGTCGGCAGGCTGAGTGGAGGGATTTATCCGGGGGTGGGAGCGCAGCGACCGTTTGGCGCAGCCAAATGCATCGAGAGGAGGTGCAGCGAAGCAAACCGTAGGCGATGCGCCCGGATGAATTCCGGAGCGAAGGAACCCCGAGCTTTAGCGAGAGGGCCGAACGTTGGGGCAAGCCTTTTGGGTTACCTTTTCGGCGTTTGGAAAAGGTGACCCGCCGTAAGGGCGGAACCCTAAGCAGCCGTTACCACAGCAACGGATATGTACCCATGAATCCTGAGCGACACACAACACCAGGTGCGCAGGCGTTCTTCAATACATATGTACCACCATCACCACTGCCACCCTCGCCATGCTGAAGACTCTTCCCACCAGCATGGAGGCTGTGCCGATGAGCACTTCCGCCGCACCCACGTCCGAAGAGATCAGGAACGATCTCAATCAGATCGGCCATCACCTCTTCAAGTTCGAAACCCCTCTGGTTGCCGAACAAGCCTCGACGACCGAGCAGCTGTACCTCAAACGCCTGGTCGAGCAGCTGAAAAAATACCGCGAACACTTCCTGCAGCGTAGCCGCGCGCTTTATCAGGCACTGCAAACCAGCGACCTGCACAGCGACGCGGGCAAGAAGCTGATCGCAGCGCTCAAGATCAAACTCGACTCGCAGTTGCTCAACATGGATCTTCGCGATCTGATCGATGGCAAACCGGCTAAAACCTTCTTGAAATACGACGCCGGCTTCACCGCCCTCGGTCACGAGGCGCGCCAGGCCGTCAAGGATCGCCTGCTAGCGCCGGAAGCCGGTTTGCTTGTGGAAAAAACGGATCTGGGGCCGATGCTGCGTCCAGCCACTTACGCGCTACAGTTCAGTTACCAAGGCGTCACCGTCGAGCTGGCCGGTGCCTTTGTCATCACTGAAAAGGACAGCCACCGGGTCAGCGACCTGCTGACCGATCAGCGCGTCGGCTATGTCGTGCTGTTTACACCGGCAAGAGGCCTTGAGTATTTCGACGCTCTGGCCGACCTCGATGCCCATCTGCTTGATGGCTTCAAGAAAGCCACCGGATCCGAAGGTTTCATGCAGTTGTTGCCGACGCGATATCACCACATCGGCGCAGCAGGGATCTGGCCGCTGCAACTGGCGCCGATCGACAGCAAACCAGTGTTTGAACATACCTACGATGCGTTGATCGAAAAACGCACGCAGGACATCGAGCGCGCACTGAGCCTTGACGACAATCCGCAAAAAGACGCTGCGCAACTGGTCGCGGCCCTCGACCGGGCCATCATCAGCGCACTGCCGGACCCCACGCAGCGCCTGGAATTGCGAGCGCAAATCCTGTTCGAGCGCCACCTGCGCAACAGCGCTCCGGATTGGTATCGCAGCGCCAGCGCGACGAAGCAGACCGAGCTGGCGCAGCAGGCAGGCAATTACCATAAGGCACGGCAGACACTGCTCGACCTGATGGGGCCGGCGGCCAACCTGATGGCTCTGGCTCGCCATCAATGGCTTGAGTGCCTGAGCGATGACCTGGAAATTGATGATCTGGAACCCGAAAACCTGCAGATCTGCACCTATCGTCGGGTTGTGAGCTACAGTTTCTTTGAGCATCGGCGCAATCTGCTCGAGCTGTCCTTGCGCGGGCCGCATACCGGCGATGAGTTGGCGGGCTCGGAGTTTCTCACCTATACCACCCTCACCTACAACGATGCGCCGTTGCCGGAATCGTACTCGGACGTGACGCCGGCATGGCTTGTCGAGCAAGCCTTGAAGTTGCAGCCGCGCGTCGACTTCAATCACTTGCAAAAAGAGATGCAGGCGCGATCCACCATCAAGCCAGCGCTTGAACACATGCTTGATCAACGGATCCTCGCGCTGGCCTGCGCGGCGGTGCTGAAGGGCCATCTGCTCGACAGCGATCTGCAACTGATCCGCGATCTGCGCAGTGGCAGCGCCCCACACCTGCGTGCTTCAACGCTGTCCCTGCATGGCGCCCAATTACAGGATCTTTGGATACTTCGACAAAGCGACAGTGCCGGAGCCACCACACGTGTATTGCTCTGCACCCCGGAAGCACCGCGAGACCGGCATTTCCAGGCGTTCGCCAGCGAACTCGAATGCAAGACTCACATCCTCCGTTGGGCCGGACACAGCCATGACACCAACAGCATGGCCAGCTACCTGATCAGCCGCGCACCGATGCGTTTTCGCCAAAGCGTTTACAAAGTGCTCTCCGGTCTGAATCTCAAGCCTGGGGATCTGGAGCACAAAAAGATCACCTTCGAAAACACCGGCAATCATCTCGTCTGCCTGCGGGCGATGGCCGACCACGTGTTGGCCACTCGAACCGACGACTATGACTTCAGCACTCCAGCCTGGTATCGCACGACCACACCGGCCAATCGCAGAAAGCTGGCGACACTGTCTGAAGAGGCCGAGGGCGCGTCGCAGGCATACGACAAACACAAGTCATCGGATAGCCGCTTCCCGACGTTTGAGGCGTTCGTGCATGAACAAGCGAAAAAAAGCCTGAACCAATTGCTCAAGCGCCCGGCCAACGATGTTGACCCGGATACTGTGTGGGCCTACTCACCTCTCTCTATCGTGCGTTCGTCGACACCTGAGCCGGTGAACTACACCCGTTTGTACCGCGATGGCTACGAAGACGGCTTAGGTTTTCTCAATGAAAAGTTTTCCCGCTCGGCGCGCTTCAAAGGGCCGCCCGGGATCGATATCAGCAACCTGACGCCGCAGAATGTTGCACGCTCGGTCACCGGTGTCTGGATCGGTGAACGGTACACCGCCAAGGTCAAAAAGGACCTGCAAAACCCTGCAAGCGAGGCTTACCATCTCAGGCGCAACACGACGCTGGCCATCACCCAGCGCCAGATGAAATACGCGGCACTGGAATGCCGTCTGCAGGGCCATATCGTCAGCAGCGACCTGGTATGGCTCGAGCAGAGCATCGACAGCATGGGTGACACATCGAAGCAGAGGCAGAAAAACTATCCGATCCACCGACTGATGATCGACGGGGAATGGGTGCTCGACAACTGGCTGTTCAGCCATGACAAAAATCCGGTCCTGCTCTACACCCCCGGCGCCCCCGATGGCGTCAGCTTCCGCGAAGCCAGACTGTTCAATTACCTGCTCAAACAGCAGGACGGCATGATCGAGTATTTCACCCGGCGGGTGAGCGTTGAGTCCCAGACCAGGTTTCGTACCTTCCTCGAAGCCGTCAGAAAAAGCCTGCCCAAGGACCTCGACAAGACCACGCCGAGCCCTGCACGTTACGACTCGACCCGCGCGCTGGTCCCCGTCAGCGACCTGCGTCAAGGTTTGTACGACATGAAACTGCAGCGCAAGATCGACGACATTCACGCGACCACTACCAGTCGCGCCGAAATGATTGCCGGCCTGGTCTGGACATGTGTCGAATGGGCCACCGCGATTGCCACTGCGCCCTTTCCGCTACTGAGTCTGAGCACCGGCCTGCTACTGGCATTCAAGGACGCCATGCTCGCCCTGCACGCCTATCGTCAGGGCAAAAACAGCGAAGCGTTTCAGCACTTTCTCGGTTATCTGTTCAACAGTGCAGGCGCGGTGTTGACCGACCTGCGTCCAGCCCTGCGCTCACTCAAACCTCTCAACCGCCCGCTGCGCCTGACTGCGGGCAGCGCCGCCACTGAACAGGCACGTGTATCGGCGCTGGTCGACCAGGTTGAGCCAACTGTGCCGTCCTCGGACATGCGACCGGTGGTTTACGAAGGCCGGGTCCTGTGGGCATCGAATACGACCGATATCGCCGGTCGTTACTTGTTGCATAGCCTCGACCCTGACACCGGCAGATTCTTGTCCACCACGATCCTGGCCATGACCGACTCCAACGGCGTGATGGTGCGCAGTCGCGTGCCCGGCGGTGCGCCGAAGTACGAACCTGTGCCGCAGACCTCTAGCCCGCAGTTAGACTATGGCATACCGCCCAAATACCGGGAACACATTGAAATGGTGATGAACCCGCAATCCCGCGAAGACATCATCAAAGCGAGCGAGTACTACCTGGGTTCCTCTCCCGAACTCTCACTCTTCGGCGCAGCCCAGAATCTCGACAAAACGCGCTTGGCCTACCGGAAACAAGTCGAGAAGCTGACCAACGACGCCGCGCGTCACTTTGAAGACCTCACGCCTCTGCCTGCTCGGGCCGAAGCCCCCGCAGTCGCGGCCGACACGTCATTTGCTCAATTGATCGCCAGCGACGCGTTCACCGGCAAAAATCTGGTCATCGGCGCCGAACCTGGCTCTATCGCCAGCAAGCAGGCGATAATCAACGGTATGGACGCGCTGATCGACAGCGGGTTCAAACGCATCTATGTGGAATATCTTCCGGGCGACGTCTTCAACGTCAAACTGGATAAGTTCAATAAAGGCAAATCCTGGAAGCACATCAAAAGGCATCTGAAGGCAGTCGATAAAAAACTGGAGCATGCACCCGACTCCCCCTTCTCCTACCTGTCGCTGGTGCGCACGGCCCGGGAAAAGGGTTTGAAGGTCAAAGCACTGGACGCCTCGACCGGTTATAACCTGGACGGTGCCTTGCTGATGGTCGAGTTTCCGCCATTCACCCCGCGGAGCAACAGTGTCAGGAATTTCTACTCGTACAAAACCATTGCCGACGATATGGCCGATGCACCTGGAGAACGCTGGATAGTCCTGACCGACCAATCGCGCATGACCACGTTTGGCAACACGCCCGGCCTGGCCGATCTACACGACGCCGTCGCGGTGCGCATCGAGGATATTCCATTGGGCCAGCCGGCACGCATCAGTGTGGATTCACCCGATGCCGTCGTCGACAATGTCACGGCCAAAGGCGATTATCAGGTGAGATTACCCACGGCTTACAAGACCCGTCTTCCACGCCTGCAGCCCGCAGAGGCGGCTGATCCCGGCGCTCAGCATTTCAGCGAGTTCGATATCCCGTTGTCGATGCGTGACGAAATAGCTCGACAGCGCGTGAGGCCCATGGCATTGCACACCAGCTTCCCTCCGCAAATAAAAACGCAGAAGGAAGCATTCGATGCCTTCGTCGTCAGCCGCAAACGCCTGAAGAAGGCAGCGAGTGACGCCTTCACGGACTTCACGCCGCCCCCGGCCGTCACGCTGCCAAAAATTGTCGATAACACCGATTTCAACGGACTTCTCCGACCATTGGCCGACAGTCGCCTGAATCTGGTGGTCGGTGAGGTGCCTGCTCAGCAATCGGGCAAGGCTCAGCTCAATGCGCACTTGAAGGCGCTCAAGGACGCCGGGTACGACACCCTGTATATGGAGCATCTGATGACCGATCTGCACCAGGCCGATCTGGATCAGTTTTATCGCACCCAACACATGCCCGAGCGACTCAAAACCTTTCTGAAAGATCTGGACAACGACCTACTACCGTTCGACCCCGGTAACCATACGTATACAGAGGTGGTTCAGGCCGCTGCCAAAAACAATCTGCGTATCAGGGCGCTTGACTGCACCTCCAGCTACCATGTCAGCGATTTTTCTGACCCGGACCTGTCACGAAAGCAGATGTTCAGCTATTTCGCGACCCAGGTGATCGAAGCCGACCAACTGGCAAACGGCCCGCACCCATGGGTCGCCTTTGTCAGCAGCAAGCACACCAATTACAACCTTGGCGTACCAGGCTTGGCCGATACACTCGGCGCCGTCGGCCTTCACATACGCGATGCGGCCCCTGAACTGGCCAGAGGTATCCATCGCGGAGTGTGGGAAGTTACTGATTCTGGCACCAGCGGTGCTAACCGGGCGTTACGCGCCGACTTCACAATGGACGTCGCCGTTGCCGGGAAGAACAAGCCGGCAGCGGTTGTCTCTGTCGACCGCAGCAAGCTGATCAAAGCCGGAGACTTCCTGATCGAACGCCCCAGTTCGACCGAAGCCATTCTGGTGCACAAATCAGGCACCGGCGACATCGTCACCACACCGATCCAGGTGGATGACAAAGGCTTGCTTTACGTTGATCGATGGGGGAAACAAAACCAGCGTTTCAACTATCTGCACAAGCTGATTGAAATGCTCATTGACGACAAGAAGATGAGGCCCGTCTTGTAAAAGTCATCGGCAACAAAAAACCCGCTGAAATCACTTTCAGCGGGTTTCCTGTTTCAACAGCACAGAAGATCAGAAATCTTCCAGTCGCCACACTTCATAAGCGGGCGTCTCATAGGGATGACCAAGCTTCAACGCCGCCACAACAGCAACGATCAGCTCATCCGCCACCACAAGCTCAACCTTCCATTCCTCGACCCGCTCAACCTGCCCCGTCTCACCCAGAAACGGCTGACTGCCGTCCAACGGACGAAACTGGCCCAGACCGAGCACCTGCCAGGCACAGTGGTCATAGTCACCGATCCGCCCACCACCGGCAGCGAACACAGCGCCTTTGACCACCTCGACATGACTGTCGGGAACAAAAAAGGCGAGCTTGTACACAGGCCTTAGTTCACCCAGACGCGCGCATTACGGAACATGCGCATCCACGGTGCATCTTCGTTCCAGTCTTCCGAACGCCACGAGTTCTGCACGGCACGGAACACACGCTCCGGGTGCGGCATCATGATCGTCACACGGCCATCACGGCTGGTGAGTCCGGTAATCCCGCGCGGCGAACCGTTCGGGTTGGCCGGGTAACGCTCGGTGACCTTGCCGTGGTTGTCGACGAAACGCATCGCCACGCAACCCGACAGATCGGCTTCCAGCAGTGCTTCTTCGCTGGAGAACTCGGCGTGACCTTCACCGTGAGCAATGGCGATCGGCATACGCGAACCGGCCATGCCTTGCAGGAAGATCGAGTTCGATTCCTGGATCTGCACCATCGCCACGCGCGCTTCGAACTGCTCGGAGCGGTTGCGCACGAAGTGCGGCCAGAACTCGCTGCCCGGAATCAGCTCGTGCAGGTTGGACATCATCTGGCAACCGTTGCACACGCCGAGGGTGAAGCTGTCGTTACGCTCGAAGAAACCCTGGAACGCGTCGCGGGCGCGGCTGTTGAACAGCGCCGACTTGGCCCAGCCTTCACCGGCGCCGAGGACGTCGCCGTAGGAGAAACCACCGCAGGCCACCAGACCTTTGAACTCGTTCAGGTCGACACGGCCAGCGAGAATGTCGCTCATGTGCACGTCGATTGCGTTGAAACCGGCGCGGTCGAACGCAGCGGCCATTTCCACCTGACCGTTGACGCCCTGCTCACGCAGCACGGCAACCTGTGGGCGGATGCCTTTCTTGATGTAAGGCGCGGCGATGTCCTGGTTGACGTCATAGCTCAGCTTGACGCTCAGGCCCGGATTGTCTTCTTCCAGCAGCACGTCGAACTCTTGCTCGGCGCAGTCGGCGTTGTCACGCAGACGCTGGATCTGGTAGCTGGTCTCGGCCCACTGACGTTGCAGCAGACGACGCTGGCCTTCGAACACGGTGTCACCGTTGAAGGTGATGTTGATCTGGCCATTGTTGATCGGCTGACCGATCACCGACACGCAGTCGCCCAGACCGGCCGCGCTGAATTGCGCGAGGATGTCCGGCGTGGCGTCCTGACGAACCTGGATCACTGCACCCAGTTCTTCGTTGAACAGGATCGCAGCGATTTCCGCCGAGGACTCGGCAACGCTATCGAGGTTCAGGCTCAGACCGCAGTGGCCGGCGAAGGCCATTTCCACCACGGAGGTCAGCAGACCACCGTCGGAACGGTCGTGGTAAGCCAGCAAGTGACCGTCGGCGTTCAAGCCCTGGATCACTGCGAAGAAGGCTTTCAGGTCTTCGGCGTCATCGACGTCCGGCGCGTGTTTGCCGAGTTTGCCGTGTGTCTGAGCAAGGATCGAAGCACCCATACGGTTCTGACCACGACCGAGGTCGATCAGGATCAGGTCGGTGGTACCCTTGTCCATGCGCAGTTCCGGGGTCAGGGTCTGACGGATGTCAGCCACTGGCGCGAAACCGGTCACGATCAGTGACATCGGCGAAGTTACGGTTTTTTCTTCGCCGTTGTCGTTCCAGCGAGTAGCCATGGACATCGAGTCCTTGCCCACCGGAATGGTGATGCCCAGCTCAGGGCACAATTCCATACCGACCGCTTTCACGGTGTCGTACAGACGCGCGTCTTCGCCCGGGTGGCCGGCAGCCGACATCCAGTTCGCCGACAATTTGATGTCGGAGAGCTTGTTGATGCGCGAAGCGGCGATGTTGGTCAGGGTTTCGCCGATAGCCATGCGGCCCGACGCCGGAGCGTCCAGCAGAGCCAGCGGAGTACGCTCGCCCATCGCCATCGCTTCACCGGTGTAGACGTCGAAACTGGTCGCGGTAACGGCAACGTCAGCTACTGGAACCTGCCATGGGCCAACCATCTGATCACGGGCCACGAGGCCGGTGATGGTGCGGTCGCCGATGGTGATCAGGAAGCTTTTGCTCGCCACGGCCGGGTGATGCAGAACGCGTTCGATGGATTCGCTGATGTCGAGGTTCGACGGATCGAAGTCATCGCCCAGCTCGGCTTCGCGTACCACCGAACGGTGCATGCGCGGGGCTTTGCCCAGCAACACTTCCAGCGGCATGTCCACCGGGTTGTTGCCGAAGTGGCTGTCGGTCACGGTCAGTTGTGGCTCGGCAGTGGCTTCACCAACAACGGCAAACGGGCAGCGCTCGCGTTCGCAGATCGCCTGGAAGCGCTCGAAGTCTTCCGGGCCGACGGCCAGAACATAACGTTCCTGGGATTCGTTGGACCAGATTTCGTGCGGGGCCATGCCCGGCTCGTCGTTGGGAATGTTGCGCAGTTCGAAACGGCCACCGCGGTCGCCGTCGTTGACCAGTTCCGGGAAGGCGTTGGACAGACCGCCCGCGCCGACGTCGTGGATGAAGCTGATCGGGTTTTTGTCACCCAGTTGCCAGCAACGGTCGATGACTTCCTGGCAGCGACGCTCCATTTCAGGGTTTTCACGCTGCACGGAAGCGAAGTCGAGATCCGCCGAGCTGGTGCCGGTCGCCATCGAGGAAGCGGCGCCGCCACCCAGACCGATCAACATCGCCGGGCCGCCGAGGACGATCAGCTTGGAGCCAACGACGATCTCGCCTTTCTTGACGTGTTCTTCGCGGATGTTGCCCATGCCGCCAGCGAGCATGATCGGCTTGTGGTAACCGCGAACTTCGTCACCGTGCGGGGTGCTGATCGATTGTTCGAAGGTACGGAAGTAGCCGGTCAGGGCCGGACGGCCGAATTCGTTGTTGAACGCGGCGCCGCCGAGCGGGCCTTCGATCATGATATCCAGCGCGGTAACGATGCGCTCAGGCTTGCCGTACGGCACTTCCCACGGCTGTTCGAAGCCGGGGATCTGCAGGTTGGACACGGTGAAACCGGTCAGGCCAGCCTTTGGCTTGGCGCCACGGCCGGTTGCACCTTCGTCACGGATCTCGCCACCGGAACCGGTCGACGCGCCCGGGAAAGGAGCGATCGCGGTCGGGTGGTTGTGGGTTTCAACCTTCATCAGGATGTGCACCGGCTCCTGCACCGCGCCGTACTGGCGGGTTTCAGGGTTCGGGAAGAAACGGCCGGCAACGTTGCCGACGATCACCGAGGCGTTGTCCTTATAAGCCGACAGAACGCCTTCGCTGTGCATCACGTAGGTGTTCTTGATCATGCCGAACAGGCTTTTTTCCTGGTTCTCGCCATCAATATCCCAACTGGCGTTGAAGATCTTGTGACGGCAGTGCTCGGAGTTGGCCTGGGCGAACATCATCAGTTCGATGTCGTGCGGGTTGCGCTTCAAGCCGTTGAAGGCGTCGACCAGATAGTCGATTTCGTCTTCGGCGAGGGCCAGACCCAGTTCGGTGTTGGCTTTTTCCAGCGCGGCGCGACCGCCACCGAGGATGTCGATCGCAGTCAGCGGCTTCGGCTCGGCGTGGCTGAACAGACCGGCAGCCTGTTCCAGATTGCTCAGGACGATCTGGGTCATGCGGTCATGCAGCACGTCGGCAATCTGCTGGGCTTCGGCTTCGCTGAACTGACCGGCCACGTAGAAGGCGATACCGCGCTCCAGACGCTGGATCTTGCTCAGGCCGCAGTTGCGGGCGATGTCGCTGGCCTTGCTCGACCATGGCGAGATGGTGCCGAAACGCGGCAACACCAGAAACAGACGACCGGTCGGCTCTTGTACCGGAACGCTTGGGCCGTACTTCAGAAGGCGCGCTAGCACCTGCTGTTCGTCGCCGGTCAGGACGCCGGTGACTTCGGCGAAGTGAGCGAATTCAGCATACAGGCCACTGACAGCTGAAACCTTCTGGCTCAGTTGCTCAAGGAGTTTGCTGTGGCGAAAGGCAGAAAGGGCAGGAGCGCCGCGCAGGATCAACATCTTCGGGACAGCCTCGGGAAGGGGTGTGCTTTGAGGCCGTGCATTCTAGCCTAAACCGCCCTCAACATCACCCGAAACGCTACGCACGGTTGCACTCGGATATCAATCTGTGTTTCCGACTTCAGAGTCAGGTAAATCAGTTATTCAGAGGCCGCTTATTTTTACTGTAACAAAAAGCCGTAAAGGCCCGTTTCTGCTGGGTTTCGTGCGGTTTTGTGATCGCTAGCAGACTCGCCCTGCACTGTCGAGATATGGCGCTCGTGGCCGTTTGCGTATACTGCGCAGATGTTTTTTCCAACGGCTTTGCGTCCGCGGTACGCCAAATGGCTGATCGCAACCGGACTCTTCCTGATGCTCGGTGGCTGTGTTGATAAACCCAACACACTCGAGCGCGTAAAGGAGGATGGTGTGCTGCGGGTGATTACCCGTAACAGCCCCGCCACCTACTTTCAGGATCGCAGCGGTGAAACCGGCTTCGAATACGAGCTGGTGAAGCGTTTCGCCGACGATTTGGGCGTAGAACTGAAGATCGAGACCGCCGACAACCTCGATGACCTGTTCGATCAGATCGGTAAACCGAACGGCCCGGTGCTGGCCGCCGCCGGTCTGGTCAGCAGCGAACAGCGCAAGCAGCAGGTGCGGTTCTCGCACTCTTATCTCGAAGTCACCCCGCAGATCATTTACCGCAACGGCCAGTCACGGCCGACCGACCCGGGCGATCTGGTCGGCAAGAAAATCATGGTGCTCAAAGGCAGCACCCACGCCGAACAACTGGCGGAACTGAAAAAGAAATTTCCCGGCATCGAATACGAAGAGTCCGACGCGGTTGAAGTGGTCGACCTGTTGCGCATGGTCGATGAAGGCCAGATTGACCTGACCCTGGTCGACTCCAACGAAGTGGCGATGAATCAGGTGTACTTCACCAATATTCGTGTGGCCTTCGACCTCGGCGATGCGCGCAGCCAGAGCTGGGCGGTTGGCCCGGGCGAAGACAACAGTCTGCTCAACGAGATCAACGCGTATCTGGACAAGGTGCAGAAGAACGGCACGCTGCAGCGCTTGAAAGATCGCTATTACGGCCACGTCGATGTCCTCGGCTACATGGGCGCCACCACCTTCGCCCAGCACTTGCAGCAACGCCTGCCGAAGTACGAACAGCACTTCAAGAATTACGCGAAGAAAGAGAAAGTCGACTGGCGCCTGCTGGCCGCGATCGGTTATCAGGAATCGCTGTGGCAACCGACTGTCACCTCGAAAACCGGCGTGCGCGGCCTGATGATGTTGACCCAGAACACCGCGCAGGCGATGGGCGTATCCAATCGCCTCGATCCGAAGCAGAGCATCATGGGCGGTGCCAAGTACCTGGCTTACATGAAGGATCAGCTCGACGACTCGATCAAGGAGCCGGATCGCACCTGGTTTGCCCTGGCGGCGTACAACGTCGGCAGCGGTCATCTGGATGACGCGCGCAAACTGACGGCCAAGGAAGGCTTGAACCCGGATAAATGGCTGGATGTGAAGAAGATCCTGCCGCGCCTGTCGCAGAAGCAGTGGTACAGCAAAACTCGCTATGGCTACGCCCGAGGCGGCGAACCGGTGCATTTTGTGGCGAACATTCGTCGTTACTACGACATTCTTACCTGGGTGACGCAGCCGCAGCTTGAAGGCGATCAGGTCGCTGAGGGCAATCTGCATGTGCCCGGCATCGACAAGTCAAAGCCCACTCAAGAACCTGCCCCGCTCTAACCAACACCCCAAAAACAAATGTGGGAGCGAGCCTGCTCGCGAAGGCGTCGTGTCAGTCGACATCATCTTTGACTGATACAACGCTTTCGCGAGCAGGCTCGCTCCCACCGTTGTTATGCGTTGATCTTCAGCCTTTCAACGCGGCAGCCAGGATCAGCGCCTTCATTTCCGATACGGCAGACTTGAAGCCGACGAACAACGCATGCGCCACCAGCGCGTGGCCGATGTTCAGTTCGTTGATACCTTTGATCGCCGCGACGGCTTCAACGTTGTGGTAATGCAAGCCGTGCCCCGCGTTGACGATCAGGCCTTGGGCCAGACCAAACGCCACACCGTCCGCCACACGCTTCAATTCTTCAGCCACTTCAGTCGGGGTTTCGGCATCGGCGTAACGACCGGTGTGCAGCTCGATGGCTGGGGCGCCAACACGCTTCGACGCAGCAATCTGACGCTCGTCGGCATCAATGAACAGCGACACTTCGCTGCCGATCTTCGACAGACGCTCGACCGCTGCCTTGATGCGCTCCTCCTGCCCCGCTACATCCAGACCGCCTTCAGTGGTCAGCTCCTGACGGGTTTCCGGGACCAGACAGATGTGCGCAGGACGGATGCGTTCGGCGAACGCCATCATTTCTTCGGTGACGCCCATTTCGAAGTTCATGCGGGTTTGCAGCACATCCTTGAGCAACAGGACATCGCGCTCCTGAATGTGTCGGCGGTCTTCACGCAGATGCACGGTGATGCCATCGGCACCCGCCTCTTCCGCGTCCAGTGCAGCCTTGACCGGATCCGGATAGCGCGTGCCACGGGCCTGACGCAGGGTGGCGACGTGGTCGATGTTCACGCCAAGAAGAATGCGATTGCTGGTGGTCACGGATGCGCTCCTGAAGGGAAAGATTCGGCGCACAGCATACACGGGGCTAGGGCTTGCGAAACAGTTCGCGACTGACGAGGGGACGACCGCCCAGGTGAACGGCCAGTGCCTGCCGCATCAGGCGCTTGGCGGCAGAGAGAGCGCCGGGGGCGGTCCAGTCGGCCTCGGCCATGGCCAGTAGTTCAACGCCGTTGAATAGGCCGGGCTGCAGCAGGAAAACTCGTTCGAGCCCGGCATCCACCTGCAAACGATAGAGACCGTCCGGCGCGACGGGTTCGCCGTGGACATCCATGTTCAACGAAAAACCGTAGCCGAGGTCGTCCAGCAGTCGCCATTCGAAAGAGCGCAGCAATGGCTCCAGCGGTCTACCTTCAGCTAATGCCAACAAGGTTGCGGCGTAATGATCGAATACACCTGGATGCGGGTCTTCGGCAGGCAGTAAACGGATCAGCAACTCATTGAGATAGAGACCGCTGAACAGCGCTTCACCATTGAGCCACGCCGAGGTGCCAGAGCTTTCCATGCGCCCGACATTCTTCAACTCCCCCTTGCCACGGAATTCGACTTCCAGCGACACGAACGGCCGCGCCAATGTCCCAGCCTTGCCCCGCGCACTGCGCAACACCGCCCGCAGCCGACCTTGCGGCGTGAGGAAATCCACCAACGCACTGGTTTCGCGGTAGGCGCGACTGTGCAGGACGTAGGCGGGTTGGGCGGGAGGCGGGTTTTGCGACATTGAGTTCTCGATGAAGAAACGCAGTTTTACACACAACCCAAAACCACTGTGGGAGCGAGCCTGCTCGCGAAAGCGGAGTGACAGTCAACATCAATGCTGAATGTTACATCCCTTCGCGAGCAGGCTCGCTCCCACAGTGGGTATCGGTGTTCTCTGGACCGGTGATTACAGGTCGCCGTAACCCAGCGAACGCAGCGCGCGCTCGTCGTCGGACCAGCCGCCCTTCACCTTGACCCACAGGTTGAGCATGATCTTGGAGTCGAACAGCAACTCCATGTCCTTGCGCGCTTCGGTGCCGATGCGTTTGATGCGCTCGCCCTTGTCGCCAATGATGATCTTCTTCTGGCCGTCGCGTTCAACGAGGATCAACGCATGGATGTGCAGGGTCTTGCCCTGCTGCTTGAACTCTTCGATTTCGACGGTGATCTGGTACGGCAGCTCGGCGCCCATCTGGCGCATGATCTTCTCGCGCACCAGTTCGGCAGCGAGGAAACGGCTGCTGCGGTCGGTGATCTGGTCTTCCGGGAAGAAGTGATCGTTCTCCGGCAGATGATCGGCAATCACTTTTTCCAGTGCTTCGAGGTTGTGCCCGTGCTGCGCGGAAATCGGAATGATCTGCGCGTTCGGCAGCTGTTCCTGCAACCAGCTCAGGTGCGGCATCAGCTCGGCTTTGTCTTCGATGCGGTCGGTCTTGTTCAGCGCGACGATCAGCGGGCCGGTCACGTACTGCACGCGCTCCAGAACCATCTGGTCTTCGTCGGTCCACTTGGTGCGGTCAACGACGAAAATCACCACGTCGACGTCTTTCAACGCCGCCGAAGCGGTTTTGTTCATGTAGCGGTTCAGGGCCTTTTCGCCACCCTTGTGCATGCCGGGGGTGTCGACGTAGATCGCTTGCACGTCACCCTCGGTCTTGATCCCGAGCATGTTGTGGCGAGTGGTCTGCGGCTTGCGCGAGGTGATCGCGAGCTTCTGGCCAAGGATGTGGTTCAGCAACGTCGACTTACCGACATTGGGACGGCCGACGATGGCAACATAGCCACAGCGAGTTGCGTTTGTATCAGTCATTGCCATTCTCCACGCCCAGGGCAATCAGTGCTGCGGCGGCCGCTACCTGTTCGGCAATACGACGGCTCACACCCTGACCTCGGCTTTTTTCATTCAGTAAGACAACTTCGCACTCGACGAAGAAGGTTCGGCAGTGCGGCTCGCCCTGGATATCCACCACTTCATAGCGTGGCAGATCGCAACCGCGCGATTGCAGGTGTTCCTGCAAGCGGGTTTTCGGATCCTTGTTGGTGTCGACCAGTGTCAGGCCTTCGAACTCGCCAGCCAGCCAGGCCAGCACGCGCTCACGCGCCATGTCCATGCCGGCATCAAGATAGATCGCACCGATCAAGGCTTCGAGGGCATCGGCCAGAATCGATTCGCGACGAAAACCGCCGCTTTTCAACTCACCGGAGCCCAGTCGCAGGTAATCGCCAAGGTCGAAACCGCGGGCCAGTACGGCCAGCGTCTCACCTTTTACCAGGCGTGCGCGCAAACGCGACAACTGGCCTTCGCGGGCCAGCGGGAAGCGATCGAACAGCGCCTCGCCAGCGACGAAGTTGAGGATGGCATCACCGAGGAATTCCAGGCGTTCGTTGTTGCGCCCGGCAAAACTGCGGTGTGTCAGGGCCAGCAGCATCAGCTCCTGATCCTTGAAGGTGTAACCGAGCTGGCGCTCGAGACGGCTTAGAGAAACGCTCACGGTTTACCCACGCTGAGTTCGTGGCTGGATTCCACTGCCATCGCCGGGATGCGGCGCAGGCCTGGGACAATTAACGCTGTGTTCAAAAATTAAATCCTGGCGATTGCGAAGCCGATTGTGCCGGCTCCAGAAATGCATTCGGCGCTGTGGTCAACAGCGCCGTGTGTGATTACTTGATCAGGCCAACCCGCGAAAAATTCGGCAGGTGACTGAGTTTCGGCTCCGGCCAGCTCATCCAGACCGCGAAGGCCTTGCCGACGATATTCTGGTCGGGAACCATGCCCAGCAGATCCTTGGGAATGTTCGGATCATCCCAGTAGCGACTGTCGTTCGAGTTGTCGCGGTTGTCGCCCATCATGAAGTAGTGCCCGGCGGGTACTGTCCACGAGCGGTCCGGCGTGGCGCGGTAGCGGCTCATTTCCTTGCGGATCAGATGCTCGGCGGCGCCCAGTTTCTCTTTGTACAGCTCGGCGCTGCCCAGAGTGCCCGGCTCGGCACCGATCATCTGCTCGGCAACCGACTCGCCATTCACAAACAGACGTTTGTCGGCGGTGTAACGCACCGTGTCGCCTGGCAGACCGACTACACGCTTGATGTAGTTGACGTTCGGATCGCTCGGATAGCGGAACACCATCACATCGCCACGCTGCGGGTCACCGACTTCGATGATTTTCTTGTCGATCACCGGCAGGCGGATCCCGTAAGAAAACTTGCTCACCAGAATGAAGTCGCCAACATCCAGGGTTGGCTTCATCGAGCCCGACGGGATCTGGAACGGTTCCACGAGGAACGAACGCAGCACCAGCACAATGAACAACACCGGGAAGAACGACTTGCCGTATTCAACCAGCAGCGGTTCCTTGTTCAGTTTTTCGACCACCACGACGTCGGGCTGGCTGACACTGCCTTGATAAGAGGCAATGGCCGCCCGGCGACGCGGCGCCAGGATCAACAGATCAAGCAACGCCAACAGGCCGCAGACGAACACGGCGATGACCAGCAACAGCGGGAAATTTAGTGACATAGGACCTAACTATCCAACCTGAGCACTGCAAGGAAGGCTTCTTGTGGAATTTCCACGTTGCCGACCTGCTTCATGCGTTTCTTACCGGCCTTTTGCTTCTCGAGCAGTTTCTTCTTACGGCTGACGTCACCGCCGTAGCATTTGGCCAATACGTTCTTTCTGAGCGCCTTGACGGTTGTCCGGGCAACGATCTGACCACCGATGGCGGCCTGAATCGCTACGTCGAACATCTGACGAGGAATCAGTTCTTTCATCTTCTCGGTCAACTGGCGACCTTTGTAGTGCGAGTTGTCACGGTGCACGATCAATGCCAGGGCATCGACCTTGTCGCCGTTGATCAGCACGTCCAGTTTCACCAGATTAGCCGATTGGTAACGATCGAAATGGTAATCCAGCGAAGCATAGCCGCGGCTGGTGGATTTGAGACGGTCGAAGAAGTCCAGGACCACTTCGTTCATCGGCAGGTCGTAAGTGACCTGCACCTGATTGCCGAGGAACAGCATGTCGACTTGAACGCCGCGCTTCTCGATGCACAGGGTGATGACGTTGCCCAAGTGTTCCTGCGGCACCAGAATATTGGCCCGCACGATCGGCTCGCGCATGTCTTCGATCGACGACACATCCGGCAGCTTGGATGGGTTGTCGACGTAAATCGTTTCACCGGTTTTCAGCACCAGCTCGAAAATTACCGTTGGCGCGGTGGTGATCAGGTCCAGGTCGTACTCGCGCTCGAGGCGCTCCTGGATGATCTCCATGTGCAGCATGCCGAGGAAACCGCAACGGAAGCCGAAGCCCAATGCGTCGGAGCTTTCCGGGGTGTACTGCAGCGACGAGTCGTTGAGGGTCAGCTTCTGCAGCGCTTCGCGGAAATCCTCGAAGTCGTCGGAGCTGACCGGGAACAGACCGGCGTAAACCTGCGGCTGGATGCGTTTGAAGCCTGGCAGCACTTCAACGTCCGGGGTCGAGCTCAGGGTCAGGGTGTCACCGACCGGTGCACCGTGAATGTCCTTGATGCTGGCAATGATGAAGCCCACTTCGCCGGCTTTCAGATCGGTGGTGGCGGTGTGTTTCGGGTTGAACACACCCACGCTGTCGACCAGATGGATCTTGCCGGTGGACTTGACGAGGATCTTGTCGCCCTTCTTCACGCGGCCATGACGCACGCGCACCAGGGAGACAACGCCCAGGTAGTTGTCGAACCAGGAGTCGATGATCAGCGCTTGCAGCGGATCTTCGATGTTGCCGGTCGGCGCAGGAATGGTGTGCACCAGACGTTCGAGCACTTCGTCGACACCCAGGCCGGTCTTGGCGCTGCAAGTGACGGCGTCGGTGGCGTCGATGCCAATGATCTTCTCGATTTCGTCTTTGACGCGATCAGGATCGGCCTGTGGCAGGTCGATCTTGTTCAGCACCGGCATGACCTCAAGGCCCTGCTCGATGGCGGTGTAGCAGTTGGCCACGGACTGGGCTTCTACGCCTTGACCGGCGTCGACCACCAGCAAAGCGCCTTCACAGGCAGCCAGGGAACGGCTGACTTCATAGGTGAAGTCGACGTGTCCCGGGGTGTCAATGAAGTTCAGTTGGTACTTGATGCCATCTTTGGCCGTGTAATAAAGGGTGACGCTGTGGGCCTTGATGGTGATCCCGCGTTCACGCTCCAGGTCCATGGAATCCAGTACCTGGGCTTCCATTTCACGCTCGGCCAGGCCGCCGCACATCTGGATGAAGCGATCGGCCAGCGTCGACTTGCCATGGTCAATGTGGGCGATGATGGAGAAATTGCGGATATGACTCAAATCACTCACGGATCAACACTCAAAAAGGCTGCAGGCATAGCCCGCCGAAAAATAGCCGGGAATTGTACCTGATACACGGCGCAAGCGTCACGTTCGCCTGTCACCCGGATTGCATGCAAAAACGCCCCGATCTGTCGACCGAGGCGTTTTCGAGGTTTAAAGCACAGGTCAATCGCCTGTCATCAACCGGCTCTTCGCAGCAGCCAGACACCCGCCAGTGCACAGACGCCGGCCGGTACCAGCACCGCGAACAGCGGCGAGAAACCGAACACCAGGCTGGAGGGGCCGAGCAAATCCTGGACGATACGGAAAGTGAAACCCACCAGCACACCGGTGAACACGCGCTGACCGAGAGTCACCGAACGCAACGGACCGAAGATAAAGGAGATCGCCATCAACACCAGAGCGGCAGTGACCAGCGGCTGCAACACCTTGACCCAAAATGCCAGCCAGTAACGGCCGTTGCTCAGGCCTTGCTCGGACAGGTAGTGGATGTAACCCCACAGACCACTGATCGACAGCGATTCCGGCGCCATGACCACGGTGCTGAGCAATTGCGGGCTCAACGCCACGTCCCATTGCTCGCTCGGGGTATTGACGACTTCCGTGCTGCGTTCATGGAACAGCGTGGTGGCAACGTCGGTGAGTTGCCACTTATTGCCGTCGAACTCGGCCTTCTTGGCGAAGCTCGAACTCAGCAGATGGCGCTCCTTGTCGAAGTGATAGCGGGTCACGCCATACAGCAGGCCGTTGGGTTGCACGGCGTTGATGTGGATGAATTCTTCACCCTGACGGTGCCACATACCGTGCTTGGCGCTTTGCGCGTCGCCGCTGCCTTGCGCCAGCGAGCGATTGGCCTGCGCCATGCTTTCGGTTGCCGGAGCGACGTATTCGCCGATCAGCACGCCCGCCAGCATCAGCACCAGCATTGGCTTCATGACCGCCCAGACGATACGGCCGATGGATACACCAGCGGCGCGCATGACGGTTAGCTCACTGCTGCTGGCCAGACTGCCGAGACCGATCAGGCAGCCGATCAATGCGGCCATCGGCAACATTTCGTAGAGACGGCGTGGCGCGGTCAGCAACACGAAGCTCAGCACATCAACGAGGGTGTAGGTGTCGCTAACGTCACCCATCTCATCGATGAACGCGAACAGCGTTGCCAGGCCGAGAATGATTGCCAGCACGGCGATGATCGCCATGAACACGCTGCTGCCGATGTAGCGGTCGAGTTTAACCACGGGCCACCTCCAGCGCTGCAGCGCGACGGCTGGCCATCTTCAGACGCAGCGGCTCCCAATACAGCAGGCCGAGACCGATGAACAGGAAGATCGCATGCACCCACCACAGGCCGAGGGCCGGCGGGATCTTGCCTTTTTCAAGGGCGCCGCGGGCGGCAATCAGGATCGTCAGGTAAGCCATATATAGAAGAATCGCCGGCAGCAGCTTGAGGAAACGCCCTTGGCGCGGATTGACTCGCGACAGCGGCACCGCCATCAGGGTCACGATAAACACCAGCAGCGGCAGGGACAAACGCCATTGCAGCTCGGTTTTGGAGCGGATGTCATCGCTGCCCACAAGAGATGAAGTCGGCATGGCGTCACGGTCGGTGACTTCTTCGCTGACGTCCGGCTTGGGCAGCAACACGCCATAAGTGTCGTAATGAATGGCGCGGTAATCGGCCTGCCCCGGACTGCCGTCGTAGCGATAGCCGTTGTCGAGGATCAGGTAGCGGTTACCATCGGGGCGCACTTCCTGGCGCCCGCTTTCGGCCACCAGCACGGAAATCCCGCGATCCTTTTGATCGGCACCGAGGTTTTTCTGCGAAATGAATACGCTGCCCAGATTGACGCGATCGTCGCTCAGGGTTTCGGTGTAGGTCACCCGAGTACCGTCACGCAGAGCCTGGAAGCGCCCTGGTTCGAGGGTATCGAACTCGGTCAGCGCGTCCTGCTTGTTCAGCAGCAACTGGAACTGGTTGGCGCCTTGCGGGGCCAGACCCAGGCTCAGCCACGCTACGACCAGCGCAACCAGGGTCGCCGGAAACAAGGTCATGCGAAACAGCTTCTGCTGGCTCATGCCGGTGGCCGACAGCACAGTCATCTCGCTTTCCAGGTACAGGCGACCGTACGCCAGCAGGATCCCGAGGAACAAGCCCAGCGGCAGAATCAGTTGCAGGAAACCCGGCAGACGATACCCCATGATCAGGAACAGCGAGCCCGGATCGAGCTGGCCGGCAGCGGCCTGAGCCAGATATTTGATGAAGCGACCGCTCATGATGATGACCAGCAGCACGGCACTCACGGCACTGAGGGTCAACAGGACTTCGCGGGACAGATAACGGAAGACGATCAAACCAGACACTCCAGGGTTGTCAGGCTAAGGCGGCCAAACAAGCAAACACATCGACCGGCCCGCAACGCAGAGCCGTCGAAAAAAGATGCGGCATTATCCTGTGATTGAGGGCGCCTGTCACTGCGCACACTCATCCATGTCTGTAATCCTTTGCAGATCGTACAACCTAGGGGGCGTTCTCAATTAGTTTTCACACCGCGCCGGGTCTGCTGTTGTGCAGGGCAAGGCGCGAGAAGCGTGGTTTGGTCATTCCAAATAAGCTTCGAGCAACGCAGCCCTGCACAACAGCAGGCCCGGCCCTTCGGGTTGTGCCTTAAAGCCGGCCAGTCTGCGTTGCAGGCCTTGGAAAGGGAACAACCATTCCCAGCGGCCTGCGCCTTGCCTGGCTGGCTTTAAGGCGACAACGCGGTGTGAAAACTAATTGAGAACGCCCCCTAGGGTTGTCAGGCGCGGGGAGCGAGGTTCAAACTGCGGCCCTTGTCGCAGGCTTTGGCCTGTGCCTCTTCTCTCTATAAGCAGGCGACTGCGGCCTCCGTCGAACGCCTGCGTGTTGACCATTCATTCAGGGATCCGGACATGGAACTGGTTGTAAAAAGCGTTAGCCCAGAAACGTTGAAAACCGCCACCCTGGTGGTTGCTGTCGGCGAAGGCCGCAAACTCGGTGTCGCCGCCAAACAGGTCGACGAACTGAGCGGTGGCGCGATCAGCGCCGTACTCAAGCGTGGTGATCTGGCTGGTAAAGTCGGTCAAAGCCTGCTGCTGCACAGCCTGCCGAACCTGAAAGCCGAGCGCGTGCTGCTGGTCGGCGTGGGCAAGGATGAAGAACTGGGCGACCGTCCGTTCCGTAAAATCATTGCCGGCATCCTTAACACCCTGAAGGGTCTGGGCGGCAGCGACGCCGTGCTGGCGCTGGATGAAGTTATTGTTAAAAACCGCGACAGCTACGGCAAAACCCGTCTGTTGGCGGAAACCCTGGTGGATGGCGAATACACCTTCGACCAGTTCAAGAGCCAGAAAGCCGAACCGCGCGCCCTGAAAAAAATCACCCTGCTGACCATCAAGGCTGCCCAAGCTGAAGTGCAGCGCGCCGTGAACCACGCTACTGCGATCGCCAACGGCATGGCCTTCACCCGCGATCTGGGCAACCTGCCGCCGAACATCTGCCACCCGACCTTCCTCGGCGAACAAGCCAAGAATCTGGGCAAAGAGTTCAAGGATCTGAAAGTCGAAGTCCTCGACGAGAAGAAGATCAAAGCCCTGGGCATGGGCTCGTTCTACGCCGTCGGCCAAGGCAGCGAGCAACCGCCGCGCCTGATCGTCATGCAATACAACGGCGGCAAGAAATCCGAGAAGCCGTATGCACTGGTCGGTAAAGGCATCACCTTCGACACCGGCGGCATCAGCCTGAAACCGGGCGCCGGCATGGACGAAATGAAATACGACATGGGCGGCGCTGCCTCCGTGTTCGGTACCCTGCGCGCCGTGCTTGAGCTGAAACTGCCAATCAACCTGGTGTGCATCCTCGCTTGCGCGGAAAACATGCCGAGCGGCAACGCGACTCGTCCGGGCGATATCGTCACCACCATGAGCGGCCAGACCGTGGAAATCCTCAACACCGACGCCGAAGGCCGTCTGGTGCTGTGCGACGCGCTGACCTACTCCGAGCGCTTCAAGCCGCAAGCGGTGATCGACATCGCCACCCTGACCGGCGCTTGCGTCGTTGCCTTGGGCGCCCACACTTCGGGCCTGCTGGGCAACAACGACGAGCTGATCGATCAACTGCTCAGCGCCGGCAAAGCTGCAGACGACCGTGCCTGGCAACTGCCGCTGTTTGACGAGTACCAAGAGCAACTGGACAGCCCGTTCGCCGACATTGCCAACATTGGCGGGCCGAAAGCCGGCACCATCACCGCCGCGTGCTTCCTCTCACGCTTCACCAAGAACCTCAATTGGGCGCACCTGGACATCGCGGGCACCGCGTGGACCAGCGGCGGCAAGGACAAAGGCGCCACTGGCCGTCCAGTGCCTCTGCTGACCCAGTACCTGCTGGATCGCGCCAAAGCCTGAACCCGCTGATGGGCGGCGTCACTTTCGAGTGGCGCCGCTTGCTGCTCTGGAACCGCAATGACCAAAGTCGACTTTTATATTCTGCCCAGCGCCGACCCTTCGGCTCGCCTGGACTTCGCCTGCAAGCTCACCGAGAAAGCCTGGCGCATGGGCCACCGCATCTACCTGCATTGCAGCGATGCCGCCCAGCGTGACGATCTCGATGCGCGCCTGTGGGCGTTCAAGGGCGAAACGTTCGTGCCGCATGGCCCTGCCGACAGTGAGCCGGACGGTTTGATTGTGTTGGGATTGGGCGATGACTGCGGTCAACATCAGGATTTACTGGTCAATCTCGACCTGAAAGTCCCGGCCTTTGCCAGCAAATTCGCCCGCGTGGCGGAAGTGGTGGTGGAAGATCCGACGATTCGAGCGGCTGCGCGGGAGAGTTTCCGTTTCTACCGCGAACAGGGCTATCCTCTGCAAGATCACCGTTTACAGCGACTCTGAGCATTCCAATGGACACTCCGAAACCGCAGCAAAAGTCCGCACACCTGTTGGACGATCTCGAATCGATCCGCCAGTTGCTCGGCGACGACAACCTGCAACCGCCGCTGTTGACCGATACGGTCGATGATGGCGAACAGGAACAGATTCCGATGCTGTTTGACTCTGTCGGCGCCGAGCCGGCCGCAATCGCAGTCGAACCGCAACCCGCTCCAACTCCGGCGCCGGCCGCGCAACCTGCGCCCCCTGCGAATAAAGGCCCGGACGCCCTGCTCCACCTCGACAGCGAACTGCGCGCCGCCGCGCAACTGATCATGCAGGACGTGATCGATGACTTCGCACCGCACATCGAAACCGAAATCAAACGCCGCCTCGATGCACGCATGGAACGCCTCCTAAGCCAATACGAGTAAACGCTCCTGTAGGAGCTGCCGAAGGCTGCGATCTTTTGACCTTTGTTTTTTAAAGACAAGATCAAAAGATCGCAGCCTTCGGCAGCTCCTACATTTAGCTCTCCATCCGGCCTGCCCCGCTCGCCCTCGGCCCCATGCCCCGCTATACTCGTCGGCTTTTCCTGAATTAATGCCAATAGGGTCCCGCCGCGCATGGATAAGACCTACCAGCCGCACGCCATTGAAACTTCCTGGTACAACACCTGGGAGTCCGAGAACTACTTCGCCCCGCAAGGCGCGGGCGACTCCTACACCATCATGATCCCGCCGCCGAACGTCACCGGCAGCTTGCACATGGGTCACGGTTTCAACAACGCGATCATGGACGCCCTGATCCGTTTCCGCCGCATGCAGGGTCGCAACACCCTGTGGCAACCGGGCACCGACCACGCCGGTATCGCCACGCAGATGCTGGTGGAGCGTCAACTGGAAGCCCAGGGCCAGAATCGCCACGATCTGGGCCGCGAAAAATTCCTCGAGAAAGTCTGGGAATGGAAGGATCAGTCCGGCGGCAACATCAGCCGTCAGATCCGTCGCCTCGGTTCGTCCGTCGACTGGAGCCGTGAGCGCTTCACAATGGACGACGGCCTCTCGGAAGCGGTTAAAGAAGCCTTCGTACGCCTGCACGAAGACGGCCTGATCTATCGCGGCAAGCGCCTGGTCAACTGGGACACCAAACTGCACACGGCGATTTCCGACCTCGAAGTGGAAAACCACGACGAGAAAGGCTTCCTGTGGAACCTGAAGTACCCGCTGGCCGACGGCGCGAAAACCGCTGATGGCAACGATTTCCTGATCGTCGCGACCACCCGTCCGGAAACCATGCTCGGCGACTCCGCCGTTGCGGTGAACCCGAACGACGAGCGCTACCAAGCCCTGATCGGCAAGTTTGTCGAGCTGCCACTGGTTGGCCGCCGCATCCCGATCATCGCCGACGATTACTGCGACCCTGAATTCGGCACCGGCTGCGTGAAAATCACCCCGGCCCACGACTTCAACGACTACGAAGTCGGCAAGCGCCACAACCTGCCGCTGCTGAACATCTTCGACAAGAACGCCAACGTGCTGCCTGCAGCCCAGGTGTTCAACCTCGACGGCACGCTGAACGACAGCATCGACGGCGCGATTCCAGCTGAATACGCCGGTCTCGAGCGTTTTGAAGCGCGCAAGCAGATCGTTGCCGCCTTCGACGCCGCCGGCCTGCTGGTCAGCGTCAACGACCACGGCTTGAAAGTGCCGAAAGGCGATCGCTCCGGCACCATCATCGAGCCGTGGCTGACCGACCAGTGGTACGTGTCGACCAAACCTTTGGCCGAGCCTGCGATTGCCGCCGTTGAAGACGGCCGCATCCAGTTCGTGCCGAAGCAATACGAAAACATGTACTTCTCGTGGATGCGCGACATCCAGGACTGGTGCATCAGCCGTCAGTTGTGGTGGGGCCACCGGATTCCGGCCTGGTACGACGAGTCGGGCAAGGTCTACGTCGGTCGCGACGAAGCCGAAGTGCGCGCCAAGCACAACCTCGGCCCGGACGTGGCGCTGCAACAGGACAACGACGTACTCGACACCTGGTTCAGTTCCGGCCTGTGGACCTTCTCCACCCTGGGCTGGCCTGAGCAGACCGAATTCCTGAAGAAATTCCACTCCACCGACGTGCTGGTGACGGGCTTCGACATCATTTTCTTCTGGGTTGCCCGGATGATCATGCTGACCATGCACCTGATCAAGAACGAAGACGGCACGCCGCAAGTTCCGTTCAAGACCGTGTATGTGCACGGTCTGGTGCGTGATGGCCAGGGCCAGAAGATGTCCAAGTCCAAGGGCAACGTCCTGGACCCGCTGGACATCATCGACGGTATCGAGCTGGAAGACCTGGTGCAGAAGCGCACCTCCGGCATGATGCAGCCGAAACTGGCGAAGAAGATCGAGAAGCAGACCCGCGACGAGTTCGCCGACGGCATCGCCAGCTATGGCACTGACGCCCTGCGCTTCACCTTCTGCTCGCTGGCCTCCACCGGTCGCGACATCAAGTTCGACATGGGCCGCGTTGAAGGCTATCGCAACTTCTGCAACAAGATCTGGAACGCCGCGCGTTACGTTCTGGACAAGGGCGAAGACTGCGGCCAGAACAGCGAAGCCTACGAGCTGTCGCTGGCGGATCGCTGGATCATCTCGCAGTTGCAACGCACTGAAGCCGAAGTGACCCGTCAACTCGATCAGTTCCGTTTCGACCTCGCCGCACAAGCGCTGTACGAGTTCATCTGGAACCAGTACTGCGACTGGTACCTGGAACTGTCCAAGCCTGTGCTGTGGGACGAGAACGCGCCGGTTGAACGTCAGCGCGGCACTCGCCGTACGCTGGTTCGCGTACTGGAAGTGGCGTTGCGTCTGGCGCATCCGTTCATGCCGTTCATCACTGAAGAAATCTGGCAGCGCATTGCGCCGCTGGCCGGCATTCAGGGCAAGACGATCATGCTGCAAGCGTGGCCAGTGGCCAACGAAGAGCGCATTGATCCGGCCGCCGAAGACGATATCGAATGGCTCAAGGAACTGATGCTCGGCACGCGCAACATCCGTGGCGAAATGAACATCGGCCCGGGCAAGCCACTGCCGATCTACCTGAAGAACGTCAGCGCCGAAGACCAGCGCCGTCTGACCGAGAACGAAGCGCTGCTGAAGAAACTGGCGCGTCTGGAATCGATCACCGTTCTGGCGGCTGGCGAAGAAGCACCGCTGTCTGCCACCGCGCTGGTTGGCGAGATGGAAGTGCTGGTGCCGATGGCTGGCCTGATCGACAAGGGCGCCGAGCTGGCGCGTCTGGACAAGGAAATCTTGCGTTTGCAGGGTGAAGTCCAGCGTGTTGGCGGCAAATTGTCCAACGCCGGATTCGTTGACAAGGCCCCGGCCGAAGTCATCGAGAAGGAACGCGCCAAACTGGCCGAGGCTGAACAAGCCCTGGCCAAACTGGCCGAGCAACACGCGCGGATTGCCAGCCTGTAACGGTAAATCGCGTTGAAAAAGGGAGGCCCTGGTGGGCCTCCCTTTTTCATTCCAGAACACCACAAATCCCCTGTGGGAGCGAGCCTGCTCGCGAAAGCAGTGTGTCAGTCGACAAATCTGTTGGGTGTGAAACCGTCTTCGCGAGCAGGCTCGCTCCCACAGTTTGAACGGTGTTGCCTTTAGATGTGGGACAATACCCGCCACTTTCAGCCATACCCGAATCGACCACGCCCATGAACGCCCCCCGCACACCCAAACCTGCGCGCAAGAAGCCTGACTCCGCGACCCCGGCCAAGACTGTCGAGCCGCGTGAAAAGGCCAGCCTGCACCCGCGCAATCGCCATCAGGGTCGTTACGACTTCCCGGCGCTGATCAAGACCACGCCGGAACTGGCGAAGTTTGTGATCACCAACCCGTACGGCAAGGAAAGCATCGACTTCGCCAGCCCCGATGCGGTGCGCGTGTTCAACCGGGCGCTGCTCAAATCGTTTTATGGGATCCAGCATTGGGACATCCCGGCGGATTATCTCTGCCCACCGGTTCCGGGCCGTGCCGATTATGTGCACTTCCTCGCTGACCTGCTGGCCAGCATGAACGACGGCAAGGTCCCGCGCGGCGCGATCGTCAACGTGCTGGACATCGGCATGGGCGCCAACTGCGTGTATCCGCTGATCGGTAACAGCGAATACCGCTGGCACTTCCTCGGCTCGGAGATCGATCCGACCGCCGTGGCCGCTGCCAAAGCCATCGTCCAGTCCAACGATCTGAGCAAGGTCATCCAGCTGCGCCAGCAGGAAAACCGCAAGCACATCCTGATTGGCTTGCTGGAGCCGGGTGAACGCTTTGACCTGACCATGTGCAACCCGCCGTTCCACGCTTCGATGGACGAAGCGACCAAGGGCAGCGAGCGCAAATGGCGTGCGCTGGGCAAGGCCGACCCGAAACGCAAACTGCCGGTGCTGAACTTCGGCGGTCAGTCGGCGGAACTGTGGTGTGAAGGTGGCGAAGCACGTTTCGTGACGCAACTGATCGCCGAGAGCGCGAACTTCCAGCACAAGGTGCTGTGGTTCAGCACCCTGGTGTCGAAAGCGTCGAACCTGCCAGCCATCGAAACCGCACTGAAAAAGGCCGGCGTGCTGGAAAGCCAGGTCGTCGAGATGTCTCAGGGCCAGAAGCAGAGCCGCTTTGTGGCCTGGACTTTCCAGACCAAGTCCGAGCAGCAGATCTGGCGCCGCGAGCGCTGGGTTCGCTAAGAAACCGAAGATCCCCTGTGGGAGCGAGCCTGCTCCGGGCGGCGTTCCGACGAAGGCGGCGTGTCAGTTAGCTTCAATATCGACTGATCCACCGCATTCGTCGGAACGCCGCCCGGAGCAGGCTCGCTCCCACACTGGCCCTGCGATTCAGCCATCAAATCGCAGACACAAAAAAACCGTGCCCGGATCACTCCGGTGCACGGTTTTTTATTACTGCGTCTTACTTGTTCACAGCGTCGGTCAGGCCTTTGGCCACAACCAGCTTGATCACTTTCTTAGCAGGGATTTCGATGGCAGCGCCAGTCGAAGGGTTACGGCCAGTGCGGGCAGGACGCTCGGTCACTTTCAGCTTGCCGATACCTGGCAAGGTGATTTCGCCGCCGTTTTCCAGCTGATCGGCAACGATTTGGCCCAGTTGGTCCAGAGCGTTACGCGCGGTGGTTTTCGGCGCGTCGATAGCTTCAGCGATGTCGGCGATCAGTTGGTCTTTAGTAAGAGCCATGTAGTGTTCCTTCCCTATCAAATTCATATGGATTGCAGAGTGCAGTGTCAGCCATCGAGCCCGATCTTCTGGATCTGGCACCCTCGGCGATAACCACGACGAGTCGGGTTATAGATACCGAAATCAGGGTTTGGTTCGACCTGACAAATGCTGATTGCACGCTTAACGCAGTGACTTCGCGTAAGACCGGGCAAAACTAGCACAGAGACGGGGAAATATCCGCCTCTAGCTACCCATTTGGTCAGCTTTATTGCGCTAAATCGGTAAAAAACTGCATATGCGTCAGTGTGCGCCCCGGTTTTGCCCTACAACCCGCGCCAAAACCAGTGGTTGCGGTACACTGGGCGCTTTTTCGGGGGAGCCTGCCCTCCTCCCTTCCAACAGCCGAGAAGCCCATGCCGATCCGTCATTGCATCGTCCACCTGATCGACAAAAAACCCGACGGCACACCCGCAGTTCTGCACGCCCGTGACACGGAACTCGCCGAGTCCGCAGCCATCGAGAACATGCTCGCCGACCTCAACGAGAGCTATAACGCCAAACAGGGCAAAGCCTGGGGCCTGTTCCACCCGGAA
The DNA here is from genome assembly GCF_031882575.1 of Pseudomonas sp. VD-NE ins. NCBI lineage: Bacteria > Pseudomonadati > Pseudomonadota > Gammaproteobacteria > Pseudomonadales > Pseudomonadaceae > Pseudomonas > Pseudomonas sp. VD-NE ins. Next base: position 1,179,843 of record NZ_CP134772.1, on the reverse strand, counting down.
TCCGGTGCGTTCCCGTTCAGCGGCTGGCTGAAGGAATACATGGAAGGCGGCAAGGACTTCACCGCGCTCAGCAAAGTCGCAGTCGAACATCTGCAAAAACTGATGGAAGAGTCGAACCTGTCCGTCGGTGGCCACGTGCTGTTCGCTCACTATCAGCAAGGCATGACCGACTACCTGGCCATCGCCCTGCTGCACCACAGCGAAGGCGTGGCAGTGACCGACGAGCTGGACGTGACCCCGTCGCGCCACCTCGACCTCGGCCAACTGCACCTCGCAGCGCGGATCAACGTCTCCGAGTGGCAGAACAACAAGCAGTCCAAGCAGTACATCTCGTTCATCAAGGGCAAGAACGGCAAGAAGGTTTCGGAATACTTCCGCGACTTCATCGGCTGCCAGGAAGGCGTTGACGGCCCGGGCGAGACCCGTACGTTGCTCAAGGCGTTCAGTGACTTCGTCGAGAGCGAAGACCTGCCGGAAGAATCCGCCCGCGAGAAGACCAAGACGTTGGTGGACTACGCCAGCAGCCAGGCCAAACTCGGCGAACCGATGGGCCTGGAAGAACTCTCCGAGCTGATCGACGAAGAACGCCCGAAAGCCTTCTACGATCACATCCGCAACAAGGACTACGGCCTGTCGCCGGAGATTCCGGCAGACAAACGCACCTTGAACCAGTTCCGCCGCTTCACCGGCCGCGCCGAAGGCCTGTCGATCAGCTTTGAAGCGCACTTGCTGGGCTCGAAGATCGAGTACGACGAAGAGGCTGGCACCCTGGTGATCAAAGGCCTGCCGACGTCGCTCACCGATCAGCTGAAGCGGCGCAACTGATGCTTGGCAATGTGCTGAAGAAGGTCGCGCTGGTTCTGCTGGTGGTCGTGGTCTATCAAAACTGGGGCAAGATCGAGCGGGTGTTCAATCCGTCGCAAATGGTTGCAGAGCAGACGCGCGCGCAGGCCAGCGTCGTGCTCTACGCCACCGACTGGTGCGGCTACTGCAAACAAACCAAGCGCTTTCTCGATAGTAAGGGGATTGCGTTCAAGGAGTTCGATATCGAGAAGGATGCCGAGGCGCGCAAGGCGTACGAGGCATTGGGTGGGCGCGGGATTCCGTTGATTGATGTGAACGGCACGTTGATTCGCGGGTTTGACCCGGACGAAATCCTCGCCGCGCTGAAGTAACAGCAAGATCAAAAGATCGCAGCCTGCGGCAGCTCCTACATGAGATTTGTGTAGGAGCTGCCGCAGGCTGCGATCTTTTGCTTTTATCTGGCTTCGATGCGGAAACCGAAACGCGGGAAGTGCACATGCACCACGCCGCCACGCTCGTCTTCGCGACGAATGATCAGCTGTTCGCTACCGGCAAACAGCAACTCGCCCACCACCGGATCAACCCCGTAATCCGTCGCGGCAATCGCCACCTGCTGACCAGCCTTGAAACCGTTCGGATCAACGAACTGCTCATCCGGCAACGCCGCTGGTGTCGCATTGCGTGCAACCTCCAGCGCCTCTTCCGACGTCATCGCACTGGCTGCGCCATGGCCAAAGCCCAGCACTCGGCCCAACCAGGCCGCAACAGCCGGATACTCATCAACCAATGGAGCCGTGACATGCGTAGCCTTGAGGAACCACATGGGATGCGCCAATGCGAAGTCGGCAATCGACGGTTCGCCGAACAGGAAGTCGCCCTGCTCGCGCTGTAACTGCTGCTCTAGGCGAGCCATGATCGTCGGCCACTGATGCTTGGCTTGTTCGGCAGACAAACGCGTGGCGCTGCCTCCACTGAACAGACCGGCGCGGTCAGCGATAAAAGCTTTGATCGCTTCCGGCGGCAGCTTGGCGAAGCGCACTGCCACCGATTCCGGCTGAAACACCAGGCTCACCGCATGTTGAAACACCACCGAGTCAGCCCATGTGGCAAAACTGGCGGCGGTGAATTCCTGACCCTCGGGGAAGAACGCCGGCAAGGCTTTTTCCTGCTCCAGACGACGGGCGATCAGCGAAGTGTCGCAGTAGATATCAGCGCCAATCTGCAACACCGGGGTCTTGCGATAGCCACCGGTCATGGCGGTCAGATCCGGTTTCGGCATCACTGGCGAAATATGCACCGAGCGCCACGACAAGCCTTTGAAGCCCAGCAGCAGGCGGGCCTTCTCGGCAAATGGAGAGGTCGGGTAATGATGCAGAATCAACTCGGACATGCTCGGCTCCGCCGCTCAGATAGTGAGCTGGCAGCTTAGCGTGCATTTGCTTAGCAGCCTACAGATCTGCCTGATGGGAACCAATCAGTCAGATTGATAAGACGCGACCAGACACTCCTTCGCGCTCTTCCTGAGTTTTTTGATCAAGCGTTCCTGGCGCAGCGCATCGCTTTTATCGCGACACAACTCGGTATAGACCAGCGCCATGGCCGGGCTGGAGAGGAAGAACCGCGCGCCTTTGCCGCTTTGATGCTTGGCGAAGCGACGCACGGGGTCGTCGCTGATTCCGCAGTACAACGAGCCATTGGCCGCGCGAACGAGGTAGACGAACCAGGATTTGCTCACCGGTTCGGCGACATCGACAGATTTTTCGCTAAGGCTGGTCACTTCGGGATCTGAACGTGTAGGAAAACAGGCGGCGATCTTATCAGCGACCGGCCTGAAATGCCTTCAGTCCCTTCAATGCCTGAGCGCGTACGGCGTTGCGCACCAGCGGCGTCCAGCCCAGTAGCAGGCCTTTGAAACCGAGGGCCTGACGCGACCAGCGCCACAGATCGAAGTGGTCGTGGTGCTCGCAGATCTTGCCGTCACGAAAGACGAAACGGGCCTGGATATCGTTGATGACGATGTTGCCGGTCTGGCTGAACAGGTAGGTCGCGACCCAATGCGCGCCGCCGCTGCGCTCATCGGCGCGGACGTTGTCGAAGGTCAGCGAAAAGTCTTTGGCGCGGGTGGTGAGCATGCGCCACATGTCGCCGGCATCGCGCCCGCGCAGTTCACCGAAGGCCGGATCGCTGAACACCACGTCGTCGGTGTAGCAGGCGGCCATGGCTTCGGCGTCCAGGCGCTGGAAGGCCTGGTAGAAACGGGTGATCAACGCGGCGTGGGCTTCGCTCATGGGCAATCTCCAAAATAGGTACAGATTGCCAGCACGATAATCTGCAATGCGCAGAAACACTATCGGCATTCGTAAACCGAATACCTGCAGCACGCAAAACCCATGTGGGAGCGAGCCTGCTCGCGAAAGCGCCGTGTCAGTCGACAAAGATATTGAATGTAAAATCGCCTTCGCGAGCAGGCTCGCTCCCACATTTAAAATCAGTGCATTCAGATTTTTTCGCTTTGCACTTGCACGTACAGCGCACGCCCGGCGCCAAGCCCGGCGATGATCGCACCAGTACCGATGATGCCAAAGATCCAGCCCACGGCATTCCAGCCGCCGGTCCAGTCATGCACCACGCCGACCGCGAACGGCCCCATCGACGCCAACGTATAACCGAAACCCTGAGACATGCTCGACAGGTTCGCCGCAACATGCGAATCACGCGAGCGCAGCACGATCAGCGTCAACGCCAGACTGAACGTACCGCCCTGCCCCAGCCCCAGCAGAATCGCCCAGCCCCAAAGGCCTTCGATCGGCGCATACAGGCAACCGAACAGACCGCCAAGGGTCAGCGCCATGACCACGACGATTGCCAGGCGCTGATCCTTGCCACGAGTGGCCAGCCACGGCGCAGCCAACGAGCTGGCGAGCTGGATGATTACCGAACCGGACAACACCAGACCGGCCTGGGTCGGCGTCAGGCCGCGACCAATCAGGATCGACGGCAACCAGCCGAAAACGATGTAGGCCAGCGACGATTGCAGGCCCATGTACAAGGTCACCTGCCAGGCCAGCGGATCACGCAGCAGACCGCGCACGCGATAGGCGACGTTGTGCGCGCCATGTTTCTGCCCGACTTGCGGCAACCAGAACACCGCCGCAACCAGCGCTGGAATGACCCAGAAACCCAGGCCCATCGTCCAACTGTGACCGAAGTGTTCACTCAACGGCACGCTTGAACCGGCGGCCATCGCTGCGCCCAGACACAACGCCATGGTGTAGACGCCGGTCATGGTGCCGGCGTGTTTGGCAAAGTCGCGCTTGACGATACCCGGCAGCAAAACACCGATGATGCCGATACTCGCGCCGCCCAAAACGCTGCCAGCGAACAGGCCGATCTCACCGAAGTTGCTGCGCAAAATGATACCGCCGGCCAACGCCAACAGAATCCCCAGCACCACCCGTTCAGCGCCAAAGCGCCGCGCCAGAATCGGCGCCAGTGGGGCGAACAATCCCAGGCACAGCACTGGCAGTGTGGTCAGCAGACCGGCCTGAGCCGCCGACAAACCGAGACTTTTCGACACGTCGCTGAGCAGCGGCGCCATGCTCGACAGCGCTGGACGCAAATTCAGCGCCACCAGAATCAGCCCCAGCAACAACAGCCACGGGCGCTTCACCAGCGGATGGCTTTGTTGCACCTGCTCGTCATCGGCCTCGGCGTCAATCAGCAGCTCTTCAAGCTCCGCCGTGCGTTTGGGGGTTGTGGATATCTCACTGCGGGACATGGTTTTCTCGGTTTCAAGGTTCATTGATCAACTGCCTCGACAAGGCTTTGGCCCGTTCCGGGTCGCGTTGTTCGACCGCATCGAGTAACTCGATATGCAAGTCGAAGACTTCCTGACGGCGCGGGACGATATTCAGGGTCTGGCGCAATTGCGCGCCGACGATGCTGGAGAAATAGCGATAAAGCTCGCTGAGGGTCGGGTTGTGCGCGGCGTCGACCAGACGACGGTGGAACACCAGATCGCAGGCGATGTAGGTGTCGAGATCGCCGTGGTAGTGGCTGCCGCTGGTGCCGAGCGCTTCACGCAATGCGACGAGGTCTTCTTCGGTACGACGTAACGCCGCCAGGCCGATGGCCTCGACTTCGAGGATGTGGCGGGTTTCCCGCGCCTGATCCAGCGAGCATTGCGACAGCGCTTTCAGGGTATCCATCGGATCGACCACTGCGCGCAGGTAACTGCCGTCGCCCTGACGAATCTCAATCAGCCCGGAAAAAGCCAGCACGCGCATGGCTTCACGCACGGTGTTGCGGCTGATGCCCAGCTCGGCGCACAGCTCGGGTTCGGTCGGCAAACGCTCGCCAACCTGCCAGGCACCGCTGTTGATGCGCTGACGCAGCTGATCCAAGGCCTGATCGACCAAAGATCGCTTAATGAGTGGAGAAATGTCTGACATAGGATTCGCCCTTTCATCCAATCATAGGATGAATTTTCTGACATGTTAGTCAGACCCGTGTAGGACGGCAACCACCTAGGGTCAATCGGAGACACATGAAGCGGTATTTTCGATTGGTGAAAATTACCCTTTAAGGGTAATTTCAGGGACAGGGTTTTGGTTTCTTATGGAAAAGAACACACCCCATTATGAGCTGGCGGTGATCAAGGCTGAGGTGCGGCGGTTAGGTCAAAAAGCTTTCACCAAAGCTTCGGTCAAATCAGCGGAGAAGCTCGGTTTCAACCTCAGCGAAATGCTAGAGATCGTTTTCGAGCTACAAACCAGGATGTTGTACAAATCGATGACTACTTATGACGATCATCGAATCTGGCAAGACTTGAATCACATCACTTCACGAGATCAGGAGATTTGCATCAAGGTGACCTACCGCCCCGGCGGCAGCCCACCGGTAATCTCCTTCAAGGAGAAAAACCCATGAAAACCCAGCAATGTGTCAGCTGCGGTGCACGTGAGGGAATGAGGCATTTCCAGGGTCGCGGAGAAACCCTTAGTGTCAAAGGCATGGAGCGCCGTGTAGACGATCTGTCTGGTTGGGAGTGCCAGAAGTGCGGTGAAGTGGAATGGGATTTCGACACCGATAGTGCTGAGCGTTATTGTGATGCCGGTGACGAGCTGGTTCTCGCTGGCAGACAAATGATCGGCGCCGAGATGAAACGTATTCGACGCAAATTGCACCTGACGCAGAAAGAGACGGTGCAACTGCTCTCTGGTGGCGGGCATAACGCATTCTCTCGCTACGAACGCGGCGAGTTACTTCCACCCAAGGCATTGGTGCTGCTGATGCGTCTATTGGATCGTCATCCCTACATGCTCGTCGATATCCGGACCTTGGCTGAAGGCGCAGACCTGCGAGGTTTCACGCACACCGTACACAAGGAACACGAAACCCTCACCGTTTCCTGAACCACAAAAAACAAACCCGGCACAAGGCCGGGTTTGATTTACACACAAACCATCAATGCAAAATCTGACTCAAGAACAACTTCGTCCGCTCATTCTGCGGATTATCGAAGAAGTCATTCGGCGCAGCCTGCTCAACGATTTCACCCTTGTCCATGAAGATCACGCGGTTGGCCACGGTGCGGGCAAAGCCCATTTCGTGGGTCACGCAGAGCATGGTCATGCCGTCTTCAGCCAGACCGATCATGGTGTCGAGTACTTCCTTCACCATCTCCGGATCGAGCGCTGAAGTCGGTTCATCGAACAGCATGATTTTCGGTTTCATGCACAGGGCGCGAGCAATCGCCACACGCTGCTGCTGACCACCGGACAGTTGCCCCGGGAATTTGTGCGCCTGCTCCGGAATGCGTACGCGCTCCAGGTAATGCATGGCGATTTCCTCGGCCTTGCGCTTGGGCATCTTGCGTACCCACATCGGTGCCAGGGTGCAGTTCTGCAAAATGGTCAGGTGCGGGAACAGGTTGAAGTGCTGGAACACCATGCCGACTTCGCGGCGGATCGCTTCGATCTGCTTGAGGTCGTTGGTCAGTTCCACGCCGTCGACGACGATGCGGCCCTGCTGATGTTCTTCCAGACGATTGAGGCAACGAATCGTCGTCGACTTGCCGGAACCCGACGGCCCGCACAGAACAATACGCTCGCCCTGTTTGACGTTGAGGTTGATGTCTTTGAGCACGTGGAACTGGCCGTACCACTTGTTGACGCCCTGCATCTGAATAATGCCTTCAGGACCTACAGGCTTTTTGATTGCTTCACTCATTTACACAACTCCTAACGCTTGTGGCCAGTGTCGAGCTTGCGTTCCAGATGCATGGAATAGCGCGACATACCAAAACAGAAAATCCAGAACACCAGGGCGGCGAACACGTAGCCTTCGGTGGCCATGCCCAGCCATTTCGGATCGGCAGCGGCTTGTTTGACGCTGTTGAGCAGGTCAAACAGGCCGATGATGATCACCAGACTGGTGTCCTTGAACAGCGCAATGAAGGTGTTGACGATGCCGGGGATCACCAGCTTCAGGGCTTGCGGCAGAATCACCAGGCCCATCGAACGCCAGTAACCGAGGCCCATCGCCGCGGCCGCTTCGTACTGACCTTTGGGAATTGCTTGCAGACCGCCGCGCACCACCTCGGCCACATAGGCCGACTGGAACAGGATCACGCCGATCAGTGCCCGCAGCAGCTTGTCGAAGTTCATGCCTTCAGGCAGGAACAGCGGCAGCATCACCGAAGACATGAACAGCACGGTGATCAACGGCACGCCGCGCCAGAATTCGATAAAGGTCACGCAGACCACACGAATCGCCGGCATGTTCGAACGACGGCCCAGCGCCAGCACAATCCCCAGCGGCAAGGCACCGGCGATACCGACAGTGGCGATCACCAAGGTCAGCATCAAGCCGCCCCACTGGCTGGTCGCCACATTGCTCAGACCGAAACCGCCGTGCAACAGGATGTAGGCAATGATCGGGTACAGCACCAGGAAGCTCAGTCCGTACACCGCTTTACGCGGAAAGCGCGAGATGAACAGGGGCGCCACGCCGATCACCGCCAGCCACACGGTCAGGTCCACACGCCAGCGCAGTTCCGTCGGGTAGTAGCCGTACATGAACTGGCCGAAACGCTGCTGAATGAACACCCAGCAGGCGCCGTCCTTGGTGCAGTCGGCGCGGGTGGTGCCGACCCAGTTGGCATCAATGATTGCCCAACTGAGAATCGGTGGCACCACCAGGTAGATCAGGTAGAACGCAAACAGCGTCAGCAGGGTGTTGAGCCAGCTGGAGAACATGTTCGCGCGCATCCACGCCACCACGCCGATGCTGCTGTTCGGTGGGGGCATGTCGGGTTTGAAAGTATGAGTACTCATGCGCTTTTCCTTACCGCTCGATCAGCGCAATGCGCTTGTTGTACCAGTTCATCAGCAGGGAAATGCTGATACTGATCGCCAGGTACACGCTCATGGTGATGGCAATCACTTCGATTGCCTGACCGGTCTGGTTGAGCACGGTGCCGGCGAACAAAGAAACCATTTCCGGGTAACCGATACCGGCGGCCAGCGAAGAGTTTTTCGCCAGGTTGAGGTATTGGCTGGTCAGCGGCGGAATGATCACGCGCAGGGCTTGCGGAATGATCACCTTGCGCAGGGTCGGACCGTTGCGCAGGCCGAGGGAACGTGCCGCCTCAGTCTGACCATGGCTGACCGACTTGATCCCGGAACGCACGATCTCGGCGATGAACGCCGCGGTGTACACGGTCAGGGCCAGGGTCAAGGCGAGCAGTTCCGGGATCAGCACCCAGCCGCCGACAAAGTTGAAGCCTGAAAGCTTCGGCATTTCCCAATGCAGCGGAGCGCCGAAGACAAGTGCGCACAACGTCGGGATCACCAGCAGAATCGCCAGCCCCACCCAGAACTTGTGGAACGGCACGCCGGTTGCTTCGAAGCGCTTGTTCGCCCAACGGCACATCAGCACGATGCCGACAATGGCCACCACGATGCTGATCACGAACGCCCAGAAACCGTCGGCAGCCAGTGCGGCCGGCATGTTCAGGCCACGGCTGCTGACGAAGAAGGTGTCGCCGAAGTTATGGCTGTTGCGCGGCCCCGGCATGGTCAGGAACACCGCGAAGTACCAGAACAGAATCTGCAGCAGCGGCGGAATGTTGCGGAACACTTCCACATACACCGTCGCCAGTTTGCTGATGATCCAGTTCTGCGACAGCCGTGCTACACCGATGATGAAACCGAGGATCGTCGCCAGAACCACGCCGATCACAGTCACCAACAGGGTGTTGAGAAGTCCGATGACGAAGACGCGGGCATAGCTGTCCGCTTCCGTATAGTCGATCAGGTGTTGAGCGATGCCGAATCCGGCACTGCGCTCCAGAAAACCGAAACCCGAGGTAATACCCCGGTGCTGAAGGTTGGTTTGCGTGTTGTCGAACAAGTACCAGCCCAGCGAGACCACCGCCACAACGGTGATGATCTGGAATAGCCACGCACGCACTCGTGGATCGCTGAGGCTGAACCTCTGCTTTGGTGCGCCGATTGAATTTTGCATGAAGTGCCCCGGAAGAAATGGAACAAGAACATCACCCGGCGGTTGGCCCGCCGGGCGATAGAACCATTAGCGCACTGGTGGTGCGTACTGAATGCCGCCGTTGTTCCACAGGGCGTTCAAGCCGCGGTCGATTTCCAGCGGAGTGCTCTTGCCGAGGTTTTTCTCGAAGATTTCGCCGTAGTTGCCGACTTGTTTGACGATCTGCACAACCCAGTCTTTCGGCAGTTTCAGGTCTTTACCGTACTCGCCGTCAGCGCCGAGCATACGGGCGACGTCCGGGTTCTTGGTCGACTTGGCTTCAGCTTCGACGTTCTTCGAAGTGATGCCGGCTTCTTCGGTGTTGAGCAGCGCGTAGCCAACCCAACGGACGATGGCCAGCCACTCGTCGTCGCCGTTACGTACGACCGGGCCCAGAGGTTCTTTGGAAATGGTTTCCGGCAGAACCACGTAGTCCTTCGGCGAGGCCAGCTTGGAACGCTGGGCGAACAGTTGGGACTTGTCGGAGGTCAGCACGTCGCAACGACCGGACTCCAGCGACTTGGCGCTTTCATCGGAGGTGTCGAAAGTGATCGGGGTGTATTTCAGACCGTTGCCACGGAAGTAGTCGGAAACGTTCAGCTCGGTGGTGGTACCGGCCTGGATGCAGATGGTTGCACCGTCCAGCTCTTTGGCACTTTTCACGCCCAGCTTGTTGTTCACCAGGAAGCCGATGCCGTCGTAGTAGGTAATGAAGCCCGGGAATTTCAGGCCCATGCCCGCGTCACGCGAACTGGTCATGGTGGTGTTGCGCGACAGGATGTCGATCTCGCCCGATTGCAGCGCGGTGAAGCGCTCCTTGGCGTTCAACTGACTGAACTTGACCTTGGTCGCGTCGCCGAATACGGCAGCGGCCACAGCGCGGCAGACGTCAGCATCGATCCCGAGGATCTTGCCGGTTGCGTCTGGTACCGAGAAGCCCGGCAGACCGTCGCTCACGCCACACTGCACAAAACCTTTCTTCTGCACTGCATCCAGGGTTGCACCCGCCTGAGCGAACCCGCTGACACCGAGTACTGTTGCTGCAGTCACGATGGCCAGGGTGGATTTCAACATCTTCATTCAAACCTCCAGTTTTGCTCTTGTTGTGTCGGAGCTTGAGTCCAGTCGCACCCTTTTGAGGCGTTGTTGACCCGTGTTGGCTTTTTTTGGGGTCAACCGACGTAAGACCTTCGCTATGAGTCTAGTAGGAGAAAATCCACATCATGGACAACTCACTTCTCACCAATCGGCCGAACGGGCTGTAGCCCTTTCACGTTCGCTAAGCCCGTAGCGGCCATTGGCGAACATCCATCACCGGATTCTTTGCAATCCCGTCGCGGGTCGTACACTGATAGTGTTACCGCCACACGTAGGATTATTCGTACAGAACCTTCCATAGCAAAGCCCGTACCACACCTGTCGCGGAATCGATTCAACGACAGGTCAATAGCAAAACTTGTAACCTTGCGACATCTTCTTAACGGATCAACCGGACGCGCACTCGAATCACGCACTTAATGAGAGCGCCCGCACATATTTGGAGCAGACATGACCGAGCCCTTGATTCTTCAGCCTGTTAAGCCCGCAGACGCTTGCGTGATCTGGCTGCACGGCCTCGGCGCCGATCGCTACGATTTCCTGCCAGTCGCCGAGGCGCTGCAGGAAAGCCTGCTGAGCACGCGCTTCGTCCTGCCGCAGGCGCCGACTCTTCCAGTGACGATAAATGGCGGTTATGCCATGCCCAGCTGGTACGACATCAAAGCCATGAGCCCGGCGCGGGCGATTGACCGTGAGCAGTTGGAAGCGTCAGCGGATCGCATCATTCAATTGATCGAAAACGAGCGCGCCAGCGGAATAGACGCCTCGCGGATTTTCCTCGCTGGTTTTTCCCAGGGGGGCGCCGTGGTATTGCACACCGCTTTTGTGAAATGGCAGGGGCCGTTGGGCGGTGTGCTGGCGTTGTCGACGTATGCACCGACCTTCAATGATGAGATGCAGCTTTCAGCCAGTCAGCAGCGGATTCCCGCGATATGCCTGCACGGCCAGTTCGATGGCGTGGTGCAGAACTCGATGGGGCGCAGTGCTTATGAGCATTTGGTGAAGCATGGTGTCACCGTGACATGGCAGGAATACCCAATGGAGCACGAAGTGTTACCCGAGGAAATTCGCGACATCGGTGTCTGGTTGGGCGAACGTTTGCGCTAAGCGTCGAGATTAAAACCACCCTTTGATCCCTCCCACTACGCCGCGCCCGTTTCTTGCATTACACTGGCCGGCGTACATTCCTTAACCAATTGATGAGATGACCGTGCTCAAAGCACTCAAGAAGATGTTCGGTAAAAGCGAGGCTGAGCAGCTCGCGCCAGTTCCCAGTGCGCCGTCGCACGCCCCCGGTCATCGCACCGATGCCCCACAGGCCGACCGCCCCGCTCACGTAGCGGCACCGAAGGCAGAACCGCAACCTGCACCGGCCGTGCCCATCGCCGCCGAAACTGCCCGCAGCGAAGCGCCGAAACCGGCCAGACCGCGCCGCGAACCGAAGCCCAAGGCACCGGTGATTCCGTGGAAACTCGAAGATTTCGTCGTCGAGCCACAGGAAGGCAAAACCCGCTTCCACGATTTCAAGCTGTCTCCAGAACTGATGCACGCCATCCAGGATCTGGGTTTCCCGTATTGCACGCCGATCCAGGCGCAGGTGCTGGGCTTCACCCTCGCCGGCAAAGACGCCATTGGCCGCGCGCAGACCGGCACAGGCAAAACCGCCGCGTTCCTGATCTCGATCATCACCCAGCTGTTGCAAACGCCGCCGCCGAAAGAACGCTACATGGGCGAACCCCGTGCGCTGATCATCGCGCCGACCCGTGAGCTGGTGGTGCAGATCGCCAAAGACGCTGCCGACCTGACCAAGTACACCGGCCTCAACGTCATGACGTTTGTTGGCGGCATGGACTTCGACAAGCAGCTCAAGCACCTCGAAGCGCGTCATTGCGACATTCTTGTGGCAACCCCGGGCCGACTGCTCGACTTCAACCAGCGCGGCGACGTGCACCTGGACATGGTCGAAGTGATGGTGCTGGACGAAGCCGACCGCATGCTCGACATGGGTTTCATCCCGCAAGTACGCCAGATCATTCGCCAGACTCCGCCGAAGTCCGAGCGCCAGACCTTGCTGTTCTCCGCGACCTTCACCGAAGACGTGATGAACCTCGCCAAGCAATGGACCACCGATCCGTCCATCGTCGAAATCGAAGTCACCAACGTCGCCAGCGAAAACGTTGAGCAACACATCTACGCCGTGGCCGGTGCCGACAAGTACAAATTGCTCTACAACCTGGTCAACGATAATGGCTGGGAGCGGGTGATGGTCTTCGCCAACCGCAAGGACGAAGTCCGCCGTATCGAAGAGCGCCTGGTGCGCGACGGTGTGAATGCTGCGCAGTTGTCCGGCGATGTGCCGCAGCACAAACGCATCAAGACGCTGGAAGGTTTCCGCGAAGGCAAGATTCGCGTGCTGGTCGCCACTGATGTGGCCGGTCGCGGCATCCACATCGACGGCATCAGCCACGTGATCAACTTCACCCTGCCGGAAGTCCCGGACGACTACGTGCACCGCATCGGCCGTACCGGTCGTGCTGGCGCCGATGGCGTGTCGATCAGCTTCGCCGGTGAGGACGACTCCTATCAGTTGCCGTCCATCGAAGAGAAGCTCGGTCGCAAGATCAGCTGCGAAACGCCGCCGACGCATCTGTTGCGTGCGGTTGAGCGCAAGCGTCCGCAGTAAGCGACGTTTAAAAGAAAAGCGCAGCCGGCAACGGACTGCGCTTTTTTTCGTCCGGCGTTTCATCAGGTGCTTGCGAGAGAATACTAAAAGTCCATAATGGACAAATTAGTTTAGACCAAGTATCCGGAGCCTGACATGTCCAGTACGCCCTACGTGATCAACCAGCATCAGGCCCGCGAGTTGTTGGCGCGCATCGATGTGCCGCAGATCCTGCGCAAGCTGTTCCGCGATCTCGCTGCCGGACACGCCGTGCAACCAGCGCAGCAACTGGTGGAGTTCCCGCAGGGCGCCGGCGACTTCATCAATTATCTGGGCGTACTGGCTGAAGACGGTGTGTACGGCGTGAAGACTTCGCCGTACATCGTTCGCGAACAGGGCGCGCTGGTCACGGCATGGACCTTGTTGATGTCGATGAAAACCGGTCAGCCGCTGCTGCTCTGTGATGCCGGTGAACTGACCACCGCACGCACCGCCGCGACCACCGCCGTGGCAGTCGACGCCCTCGCGCCGTTGAATGCTACGCGACTGGCGATCATCGGCAGCGGCAAGGTTGCCCAGGCGCATTTGCACTACGTGAGATCGCTGCGTGACTGGCAGAGCATCAGCCTGTATTCGCCAAGTCTGTCCGCCGACGCGCAAACCCAGGCTCTGGTGAAAGCCATCACGCCCAATCTGAAGATCGCTGACAGCCGTGATGCGGCCATCGCCGAGGCCGACGTGATCATGCTGTGTACCTCGTCCGCCGGGCCGGTCATCGATCCCGCCGCGCTGAGCAAGCCGGCGCTGATCACCTCGATCAGCACCAACGCCCCGCGCGCCCACGAAGTGCCGCCGCAGAGCCTCAACGACATGCAGGTGTTCTGCGACTATCGTCTGACCACGCCGGGGTCGGCGGGTGAGATGTTGATTGCCAGTGAACAGCATGGCTGGAGCAAGGATTCGATTGTTGGCGATCTGGCGGATCTGCTCAGCGAGAAAGTGCAGCGCCCGGATTGCGATCGTCACGTGTTTTTCCGCTCGATTGGCTTGGGGCTGGAAGACATCGCCCTCGCCAATGCCCTCTACCACCTGAACACCTGACCACTGTAGGAGCTGCCGAAGGCTGCGATCTTTTGATCTTGATCTTAAAAAACCAGATCAAAAGATCGCAGCCTTCGGCAGCTCCTACAGGGATCGCATTCCGATTGGGGAGTTGCCAATGGCAGATCCCCAGAGAACCTCGACAGCTTTGGAGTTTTTCATGAGCCAGGCAGATTTCATCATCATCGGCGGCGGGATTGCCGGCGCTTCCACCGGGTTCTGGCTGTCGCCGCACGGCAAAGTGGTCGTGCTCGAACGTGAATCCCATCCGGCCTATCACTCCACCGGGCGCTCCGCCGCGCTATTCACCGCAGCCTATGGCACACCGCAGGTACGTGCACTGACCCAGGCCAGCCGCGAGTTTTTCGATCATCCGCCGGCCGGTTTCTGCGAACACCCGCTGCTGACCCCGCGCGGCGAAATGACCGTCGATTTCACCGGTGACGCCGCCGAACTGAACAACCAATACCTCAGCGCCAAAGCCACCGTGCCGCAGATGCAATTGCTCAGCGCCGACGAAGCCTGCGCACGCCTGCCGATCCTGCGTCGGGAAAAGGTCCACGGCGCGATCTACGACCCGAGCGCCAGCGACATCGACACCGACGCCTTGCATCAGGGCTACCTGCGCGGCATCCGTCGCAACCACGGCGAAGTGCACACCGACTGCGAAGTACTCGGCCTGAACCGCGACGCCGACGGCCTCTGGCACGTACAAACCAATGGCCAGACCTTCAGCGCCCCGGTGGTAATCAACGCTGCAGGCGCCTGGGCCGACAAGATCGGCGCACTGGCGGGCGCCAGGCCGCTGGGCCTGCAACCGAAACGCCGCGCCGCGTTCATCTTCGCCGGCCCCGAAGGCGTCGATATTCATCACTGGCCGATGCTGGTCAGCCTCGACGAATCCTTCTA
The DNA here is from genome assembly GCF_031882575.1 of Pseudomonas sp. VD-NE ins. Taxonomy (NCBI): domain Bacteria; kingdom Pseudomonadati; phylum Pseudomonadota; class Gammaproteobacteria; order Pseudomonadales; family Pseudomonadaceae; genus Pseudomonas; species Pseudomonas sp. VD-NE ins. Next base: position 1,164,722 of record NZ_CP134772.1, on the reverse strand, counting down.
TATGAAGCCTGACGCTGGCATGTTTCTCGGCTCGCCGGCCAACGCCGACCCGGTCGAACCCCACGACGTGCAGCCGGAAGAACTGGACATCGCCATGGGCATTTACCAGATCGAAGAAGCGACCACGCTGACCATCCGCCGCCCGACCCGTACCTGGGCCGGCCTGCGCAGTTTCGTTGCCGACGGTGATCTGCTCAGTGGTTTCGATCCGCAGGTGCCGGGACTGTTCTGGGTCGCGGCGCAGGGTGGTTACGGCATCCAGACTTCGCCAGCGATGGGCCAGGCCAGTGCGGCATTGGTGCGCGGCGAGCCACTGCCCGAGCACTTGCGCAACTTCGGCCTGAGCAGCGCCATGCTCTCCCCTGCCCGCCTCGCTTGATCGTCCATCCGGATGACGCGCCCAACCGATTGCGGCACACTCGCAGCGCCTCCTGATCACGGGGGCGCTGACGCTGCCTGGAGCTCCACTGTCATGACCGCCCCTGAGTTCGACCCGGCGCTGGATAACTTCCGCGCCATCGCCGATGCCATCGCCACACTGTTCTTTCCGCACGCCGAAGTGGTGCTACACGACCTGCGCACACAGAAGGTCGATTACATCGCCAACAACCTGTCCAAGCGTGAGATCGGCGATGACTCGTCGCTGGAAGACATGCTCAGCGAGGATGTCAGCGACAGGAATATCGGTCCGTACGAAAAGCTCAATTGGGACGGCCAGAAAATTCGCAGCCTGAGCAGCGTCCTGCGCGACAGCGAAGGCCTGCCGCTGGCGGTGCTGTGCATCAATCTGAATATTTCGCTGTTCGAGAATGCCAAAGCGGCGCTGGACCTGTTCCTGTCGCCGAGCAAATTGATCCCGCAGCCGGACTCACTGTTTCGCGATGACTGGCAGGAGCGCATCAACACCTTCCTCCACGCCTGGCTGCGCGAGCGGCAACTGAGCCTGAATGTGCTGACCCGCGATCACAAACGTGAACTGGTGCTGGCGCTGCACGCCGAAGGCGCTTTCAAGGGCAAGAGCGCCTCGAACTACGTGGCCAATGTGCTGAACATGGGGCGGGCGACGGTGTACAAGCATTTGAAGGAATTGAAGGGCTAGAGATTTGCGATGATTGATCCAGCCCAATCGCTGGCAAGCCAGCGATGACGGACTATCAGTCACCGTAGATGTCGGACTTGAAATACTTCTCGGAAATCTTCTGGTACTCGCCACTCGCGCGAATGCCATCGATGGCGCCATTCAACTGGCTGACCAATTCGGCATTGCCTTTGCGCACTGCAATCCCCGCGCCCTCGCCCACGTACTTCGGATCCTTCAACTCAGGCCCGACAAGCGCATAACCCTTGCCCCGCGGCATCGACAGAAAGTCATTCAGCGGAATGGTGTCGGCAAAAATCGCATCAAGCCGCCCCGCCGCCAAATCCATGTAGATCTCTTCGTTGTTGCTGTAGCGCTTGACGTTGATGCCCTTCGGCTCGAACACCTCAGTGGCGTAACGATCAGTAGTCGTTGCGCGCTGCACGCCGACGTTCTTGCCCTTCAGGCTGGCGTATTGATCGTCAACGCTGGCGCCTTCTTTCATCACCAGCCGCGATGAGGTGAAGTAGTACTTGTGGCTGAAATCCACCGACTTCTTGCGGTCTTCGTTGATGGTCATCGACGACAGGGCCATGTCGATCTTCTTCACTTTCAGCGAAGGAATCAGGCCATCGAACTCACCTTCGACCCACACGCACTTGACCTTCATCTGCGCACACAGGGCATTGCCGATGTCGTAGTCGAAACCGACGATTTCGCCTTTGTCGGTTTTCGAGGCGAATGGCGGGTAAGCGGCTTCGATACCGATGCGCAGGGTTTGCTCAGCGGCGAACACGCTGGCGGAGGCCAACAGGCTGAGGGCAAGACCGGTGATGAGGGGGAGTTTCTTCATGTTCGTTCTCTCGCGGGTTGTTGTTGGTTTGGCAAGATGAAGAAGAGCAGCTACGAGCGGGGAGCTACGAGCGGCAAGACTGAAGCTTTTTTTGTACTTGTAAATCCATATTGGACTTATAGGTACAAGTCGTCAATCAGGGAGAAGAGAGTGTCTGCGAGGTTTTGGGTGTTGCAGATGGCCTCATCGCTGGCAAGCCAGCTCCCACAGTTTCAGTGGTGCACAAAAATATGTGCACGACGCAAAACCCTGTGGGAGCTGGCTTGCCAGCGATGGCGGATGGGAAGGCGCTAGAGAACTTATTTCTTCCAGCGATCCGCAGCTGCATGATCACTGTCCCGCCCTTCAACCCAACGCGGGCCATCGCTGGTGTTTTCTTTCTTCCAGAACGGCGCGCGGGTTTTCAGGTAGTCCATGACGAAGGCACAGGCATCGAATGCGGCCTGGCGATGGGCGCTGGCGGCGCCGACGAAGACGATCGGTTGGCCCGGTTCCAGTGCACCGATGCGATGCAGCACTTCCAGTTTCAACAGCGGCCAGCGCTGTTCGGCTTCGATGGCGATCTTGCCGAGGGCTTTTTCGGTCATGCCCGGATAGTGTTCGAGGAACATCCCCGCCACATCGAGGCCGTCGTTAAAGTCGCGCACATAGCCGACAAAACTCACCACCGCGCCGACGCCGACATTGGCCGCGTGCATCGCGTTGACTTCCGCACCCGGATCAAACGGCGTGACCTGCACGCGAATCGCCATGGCTCAGCCCCCGGTCACGGTGGGGAAAAACGCCACTTCGTCGCCATCAACCACTGGCTCGTCGAGCTGGCAGAGGTCTTCGTTGCGTGCACACATCAGGTTCTGCTCGCTCAGCACCTCAGCGCCATCGCGTTGTGCCAACAATGCCCGCACGTCGTCGACGGTGGCGAAATCGCCCTCAACCTTTACCGAACCCACGCCCAGCGCTTCACGGTAACGGGCAAAAAACTTCACGGTCAGGTTCATGGCTGCTCCGCTTGAAAGTGCCCGCTCTTGCCGCCGACTTTCTCCAGCAGGCGCACGCTTTCGATGGTCATGCCGCGATCGACGGCTTTGCACATATCGTAGATTGTCAGGGCGGCGACGCTGGCAGCGGTCAGTGCTTCCATTTCCACACCGGTCTGCCCGGAGAGTTTGCAGCGAGCGACGATGCGCACGGTGTCTTCGCCATCAGCACTGAGTTCGACTTTGACGCCGGTAAGCATCAGCGGATGGCACAGGGGAATCAGATCACTGGTTTTCTTCGCCGCTTGAATGCCGGCAATGCGCGCCACGGCGAACACGTCACCCTTGGGATGGCCGCCGCTGACGATCATCTGCAGCGTTTCGGGGAGCATGCGCACCAGCGCTTGGGCCGTCGCTTCACGGAACGTCACGGCTTTTTCGGTGACGTCGACCATGTTGGCGCGACCTTGGGAATCGAGATGAGTCAGCACGGGGGCCTCCTTGAGGCAGCTGCGAGCGGCAAGCTACAAGCGGCAAGTGAAAAGCGCAGTAGTCTGCAGGTATGGAATGGCAGCATTTAAGCAGTTGCAAGCATTAAGCGGCAAGCTACAAGGGCATGAGAGAAACACTCTCTACGCTTGTATCTTGCCGCTTGCAGCTTGAATCTTGCAGCTGTTTTACAGGTGGGTTTCTGCGTATTCAGCCAGAATCGAGCGAGGCACCCCTTGCAGGGTGATGTGCACACCGTTGGGGAAATCCTTGAAGCGTTCGGTCAGGTAGGTCAGCCCGGAGCTGGTCGCGGACAGGTAAGGGGTGTCGATCTGTGCGAGGTTGCCCAGGCACACCACTTTCGAACCCGCACCGGCCCGGGTGATGATGGTTTTCATCTGGTGCGGCGTGAGGTTCTGGCATTCGTCGATCAGGATCAGGCTCTGCTGGAAGCTGCGCCCGCGAATGTAGTTGAGCGATTTGAACTGCAACGGCACTTTGCTGAGGATGTAATCGACGCTGCCATGGGTGTTTTCGTCATCCATGTGCAAGGCTTCGAGGTTGTCGGTGATGGCGCCCAGCCAAGGCTCCATCTTTTCCGCTTCGGTGCCGGGCAGGAAGCCGATTTCCTGATCCAGGCCCTGCACGCTGCGGGTCGCGATGATGCGGCGATAACGCTTGCTGACCATGGTCTGCTCGATCGCCGCAGCCAGTGCCAGAATGGTTTTACCGGAACCGGCGGCACCCGACAGATTGACCAGATGAATGTCCGGATCGAGTAGCGCGTACAGCGCCAGACTCTGATAGATGTCGCGTGGCTTGAGCCCCCAGGCCTCTTGATGCAGCAGCGGTTCCTGATGCAGGTCGAGGATCAGCAGCTTGTCTTCGTCGATCTCCTTGATCCAGCCGACAAAGCCCTGTTCATCAATGATGAACTCGTTGATGTGCACTGCCGGCAGATTGTCGATCAGTTGCACTTGGTGCCAGGTGCGGCCGTGATCCTGACGGGTGTCGACCTTGCTCACGCGGTCCCAGAAAGAGCCGGTCATGTTGTGGTAGCCGTTGGGCAACAGGGACACGTCATCGACCAGTTGGTCGGTGCTGTAATCCTCGGCATCGATGCCGCAGGCGCGCGCCTTGAGGCGCATGTTGATGTCTTTGGTGACCAGCACCACCGGTTTCTTCGGATCGCGGGTGTGCAGGTCGATCAGTTGGTTGATGATTTTGTTGTCGTTCAGATGCTCGGGCAGAATCAGGTTCGATTCCGCCTGCTTGCTCATCAGAATTGACAGCAAGCCCTTCGGCCCGCCTTTGCCGCGCTGGATCGGCACACCCAGCTCGACATCTTCCGGGGACGCATCGCCCAGGGTCTTGTCGATCAGCCGGATGGCCTGACGGCATTCAGCGGCCACGCTGTGATGCCCGCTCTTGAGCTTGTCCAGCTCTTCAAGCACGGTCATCGGGATCGCGACGTGGTGTTCTTCGAAATTCAGCAGGGCGTTTGGATCGTGAATCAATACGTTGGTATCGAGTACATAAAGGATTGGCTGGTTGGAGGAAGGGCTACGTCCGTGATCATCCATACTCGGTCACCTTTGTCAGAGCCAGTAGACGCAATACCTGAGCGGTGCTGCGCCTCGAAGTGACTGCCGAAATCTCACCTGCGGAGATTCAAGTGACTGCAAACAAACGGGTCTTGGAAGACGCCACCTGTGTTGCAGGTTTCGGCGGTCTGTCTTCGTAATACTCCAAAACCGATGACATAAAAAAGTACTTTGACGGTTTTTTTAAGTTTATTTTGCAGAGTGACGAAAAGCCCTTGGCGGACTGCCCAGACCCCGCTAAAGTCGGAAGTCCGCCTGCATCGAATCCTGCAAAAAAATCGCCCCAAGCCCAATGTTTCCGGGCTTTTTTCGTTTCTCAGCGAAAAGCGTCCTGACAGTCCTCCCAACCGATACCACTCTGCGCGGTTTGCGTGATCAGCCACGGTAACGAGGTCTTCACCGCGTCCTGTTTCATGTTGAAATTGATCACCCCGTGTCGCCACAGCAGCATCAGGGTCAGCACGCGCTGCGCACTCGCTGCGCCCTTGAGTTTGCCGGCGCCGTCCTGGGCATCGATGTCCCACAGCGCCACTTGCAGGCCCTGAGTGTTGAAGAAACCTTGTGCATCACTGCGGCGTTGCCCTTCTGGCGGACGGAACAGCGGCACATAGTTTTCCGGCAATTTGTTCTTCACCAGATCAGCACTGTGCCGCACCGAATCCTGCCAGTCCTGCCAGTGGCTGTGGGAGCGGAACTCCCAGCCCTGCACGCCGACGCACTGTTTCGAGAACGCGGCTTGCAGGCTGCTCACGGAACGATCAGCCAGTCGCGCCTGAATATCCTTGCCCAACACAAAGAATGTGCCGCTCAGGTTTGCCTTGCGCAGGTATTCGGTGAGCCAACCGGTGTTGTCCGGTTGCACGTTGGCGGCGCTGTCGAAGGTCAGCAGAAACAAACGGTCGTGCATCTCGTCGCCATTACGCTCGTAGTCGCCGAAACGATCGAATTCGTTGCTGGTCTGCGGCGATAAGGCAGCCTTGCGCATCAGTTCGTCGAGATACTGCAAATGGAAGATCCGGCTCGGCTCGGCCCACTTGGTGTAATAACTGTCGTCGCTGACCACAAACTTGGCCGCCTGCTCGCGCAACGTCGGCAAGTCTTCTACAAGGAAGCAGAACGAAGCGTCCTGATCGCAGCTTTGCTGGGCATAGTTGTAGTTGGCCAACAAGCGCTGCCAGAGGCGCTGGCGCAGGCTGTTGACCGCATCGATATTGACTGTGCGCAGGCCCAGGCGCTGAGCCAACGCGGCCTCGTCCATCGATTCAGTGCCGAGCAGGCCACGGGCGAACATCAGGATTTCCGCCCGTGAAGCCACATCAAACAGCGTCGGATTGCTGAGCTGCTCTGGCCAGGTGCCACGATCCAGCGTCGCCACATCGCCCGGCGCCGCCACGGCACCGACGCTCAACAGCCACGCGGTGAATAAAAGAACAATGCGCAAAAGGGATGTCTCCATAACAAAACCCGCGCGGCACTATAGCTGATGTGCAAGATTCACGGACGCTGCCCTCACCCCAGCCCTCTCCCGGAGGGAGAGGGAGCCGCTCTTCATGTTTTCAAACCTGAGTTCGACTGGATATCTCAGGTCGATGTATTACTCGAGAACAACACGGTCGGTCCCCTCTTCCTCTGGGAGAGGGTTAGGGTGAGGGAAAAATCCACCAACCGTCGCAAATGCCCCTGCTAACCCCGACCTATAACCCCCATAGCTGGAGTCAACCGCCCCAACCCCCTAGAATCGCCCCCACGATTAAAGGAGACGACTTCATGCTGATGGTGATTTCCCCCGCCAAGACCCTCGATTACGAAACACCGCCGGCGACCCAGCGCTTCACCCAGCCGCAATATCTCGACCACTCTCAGGAACTGATCCAGCAATTGCGCGACCTGACGCCGGCGCAGATCAGCGAGCTGATGCACGTGTCCGACAAGATCGGCGGGCTCAACGCCGCGCGCTTCGGCAGCTGGACACCCGCATTCACCCCGGAAAACGCCAAGCAAGCGCTGCTCGCGTTCAAGGGTGACGTTTATACCGGTCTCGACGCGCAGTCCTTCAGCGAAGCCGATTTCGATTACGCGCAAAAACACCTGCGCATGCTCTCCGGCCTGTATGGCTTGCTGCGCCCGCTCGACCTGATGCAACCGTATCGCCTGGAAATGGGCACCAAACTGGCCAACGCCCGGGGCAAGGACTTGTACGCTTTCTGGGGCACGCGCATCAGCGAATGGCTCAACGAAGCACTGGCCGATCAAGGCGACGACGTTCTGCTCAACCTGGCGTCCAACGAGTACTTCTCGGCGGTCAAACGCACGGCATTGAACGCACGGATCATCAACACCGAGTTCAAGGATCAGAAGAACGGTCAGTACAAGATCATCAGTTTCTACGCGAAGAAGGCTCGTGGCCTGATGAGCCGTTTCGTGATTCAGGAAAAAATCAACGATCCGGCCCAGCTCAAACAATTCGATGTACAGGGTTATCACTACAGCGCCGAGCAATCGAAACCCGACAATCTGGTATTTCTGCGCGACCACGCCCCCGAATAAAGCATGCCTATTGCACGACTCTTTCTATAAAGAGTCGTGCAGCCTGCACGCTGTCAAAAATCCCCCGCCCCATTTCGCCATTTTACTGGCGCCAAAAAAACTCCCCTGTCTTTTCTAAGATTAGTTTCACTCGACACTGATCATTTTTTTCAGTAGTGGCACCTGATTTTTTTCACGGTAGTGGCACAAAACTATCTAACGTGATTATTCGCCTGTTATTAAAGGTCGAAAACGAAAGTGCTATCAAATTGAGATTAGTGCCATCTCCGACAATATTTCAAGAAATTTCAGATTTCGCGATGAGCGGACAGGAACTTCGTCCGAATGCATAGCTCATACCACCGGTAACGATTCTCGCCGAGTTTGTACGAGATAACTTACGCAGAGCAGATGGCCATGTAACCAAGTTGTCACAGCAACTTGCCTAGATGACTAACCAGTCTCAAAACAGACGATGGACAGGAGATACGCAGCATTTATATCCCCTACAAAGGCCATGGCCGCGCCCTTATAAACGTGCTCGCCTGAGCACCCAACCGCTTGATTTACGGGACTTTCATCCTGACATCGAGCGCGCAAGACGATTGCACAAGAGTCTTCTCCAAAGAAGATCGGCTGCATAACAGGGCAAGTCATAACAACAAGGCCTGGTTGCGCACATCTTGAGTGCACTTATTTAGACACTCGAAACTTAGTATGCCTGCACACGGCATTGTGGCGCCTGTATGCCGCACTTTCGAGTGCACTAATGAACGCTGAACACCATTAACTCCGGCCCTCTAAGGCCTGATATATACAGAGGTAATTGCGATGCGCATCAGCATATTTGGTTTGGGTTACGTTGGCGCAGTATGTGCCGGTTGCCTGTCTGCACGGGGCCATGACGTGGTTGGCGTCGATGTTGCCAAAGACAAGATCGACATGATCAACGCCGGCAAGTCGCCGATTGTTGAACCGGGCCTGGGCGAACTTCTGCAACAAGGTATCCAGACCGGTCGTCTGCGTGGCACGACCAACTTCGCCGAGGCGATTCGTGACACTGACCTGTCGATGATCTGCGTTGGCACGCCGAGCAAGAAGAACGGCGACCTCGAACTGAACTACATCGAAGCGGTATGCCGCGAGATCGGTTTTGTTCTGCGTGAAAAGACTACCCGCCATACCATCGTCGTACGCAGCACCGTACTGCCGGGCACTGTTGCCAACGTGGTGATCCCGATTCTCGAAGACTGCTCGGGCAAGAAGGCCGGCGTCGACTTCGGCGTTGCGGTCAACCCTGAGTTCCTGCGTGAATCCACCGCCATTGCTGACTACGACCTGCCACCGATGACCGTCATCGGCGAGTTCGACAAGGCCTCGGGCGACGTTCTGCAATCGCTGTACGAAGAACTCGACGCACCGATCATCCGCAAGGACATCGCCGTCGCCGAGATGATCAAGTACACCTGCAACGTCTGGCACGCGACCAAAGTGACCTTCGCCAACGAGATCGGCAACATCGCCAAAGCGGTCGGCGTCGATGGCCGTGAAGTGATGGAAGTGGTTTGCCAGGACAAGACTCTCAACCTGTCCCAGTACTACATGCGCCCAGGCTTCGCCTTCGGTGGTTCGTGCCTGCCGAAAGACGTGCGCGCCCTGACCTACCGCGCCGGTTCGCTGGACGTCGAAGCACCGCTGCTCAACTCGCTGATGCGCAGCAACGAATCGCAAGTGCAGAACGCCTTCGACATCGTTGAAAGCCACGACAAACGCAAAGTCGCCCTGCTCGGCCTGAGCTTCAAGGCCGGTACCGACGACCTGCGCGAAAGCCCGCTGGTAGAGCTGGCCGAGATGCTGATCGGCAAGGGTTACGACCTGAGCATCTACGACAGCAACGTCGAGTACGCCCGTGTTCACGGCGCGAACAAAGACTACATCGAGTCGAAGATCCCCCACGTGTCGTCCCTGCTCAACGCGGACTTCGATTCGGTGATCGACAACTCCGACGTAATCATCCTCGGCAACCGCGACGAGAAATTCCGCGCGCTGGCCCAACAAGCGCCGCACGGCAAACAGGTCATCGACCTGGTCGGCTTCATGGCCAAAGCCACCGACGCCGGTACTCGTACCGAAGGTATCTGCTGGTAAAGCAGCCCTAAGCGACAAGCCTCGAGCTGCAAGCCAAAGCGTTCCGCTGGCAGCTCGAAGCTTGCGGCTTGAAGCCTTCTCACCTTCGGATGACGTTGATGACCAAGCTCAAACATTTTTTTCTGCAATCAGCCGGCTGGCTTTTTTATCTCAGTCTGCTGATGGGCCTGGCCTTGATGCTGCCCACGTCCACATTCGACTCCGAGTCGAAGGACTTCATTTTCCTGATTGGCGCCGTGGGTATCTGGCGCTACTCGATGGGTGCAACGCACTTTGTGCGCGGCATGATTTTCCTCTACATCGTTTACCCGCACCTGCGCCGCAAAGTGCGCAAGCTGGGTAAAGCGGCGGACCCGTCGCATGTGTTCCTGATGGTCACCAGTTTCCGTATCGACGCGCTCACCACCGCGCAGGTCTACAGCTCGGTGATCCGCGAAGCCATCGACTGCGAACTGCCGACCACCGTGGTCTGCTCGATCGTCGAAATGTCCGATGAGCTGCTGGTCAAGGCGCTGTGGGCGCGGATGAATCCGCCCGACCGCGTGAAGCTCGACTTCGTGCGCATTCCCGGCACCGGCAAACGTGATGGCCTGGCCTACGGTTTCCGCGCGATCTCCCGTCACCTGCCGGACGACCGCGCCGTGGTTGCCGTGATCGATGGCGACACCGTGCTCGGCGAAGGCACCGTGCGCAAGACCGTGCCGTGGTTCCAGCTGTTCGGCAATGTCGGCGGCCTGACCACCAACGAGTTCTGCGAAGTGCGCGGCGGCTACATCATGAGCGAATGGCACAAGCTGCGTTTCGCCCAGCGCCACATCAACATGTGCTCGATGGCCCTGTCCAAACGCGTGCTGACCATGACCGGTCGTATGTCGGTGTTCCGCGCCACCGTGGTAACCAACCCGGAATTCATCGCCGATGTGGAAAGCGACTCGCTGCAACACTGGCGTCTGGGCCGCTTCAAGTTTTTGACCGGCGACGACAAGTCGAGCTGGTTCAGCCTGATGCGCCTTGGCTACGACACCTTCTACGTGCCTGACGCAGCGATCAACACCGTTGAACACCCGCCGGAAAAGAGCTTCATCAAGGCTAGCCGCAAACTGATGTTCCGCTGGTACGGCAACAACCTGCGCCAGAATTCGCGAGCACTGGGCCTGGGTGTGAAACGCCTCGGTGCGTTCACTTCGGTGGTGCTGTTTGACCAGCGCGTATCGATGTGGACCTCGCTGCTCGGCCTGACCGTGGCGATGATCGCCAGCTTCAAATACGGCACCGCGTTCATCCTCGTTTACCTGCTGTGGATCGGCATCACCCGCCTGATCCTGACGTTGCTGCTGTCGTGCTCCGGTCACCGCATCGGCCCGGCTTACCCAGCGATTCTTTATTACAACCAGATCGTCGGTGCGCTGGTGAAGATCTACGTGTTCTTCCGCCTCGACCAACAATCCTGGACGCGCCAACCCACATCCCTGACCCGTGATCTCGCCAGCTTTCAACGTTGGTTCAACACCTGGTCGTCTCGGACCATGACCTTCTCCGCCGGCAGCATTTTTGTCGCCGTGCTGCTGATGATGGTCTGACCCGCCCCTATTGAATTAACAAGGAAATCGCCCCTATGAATACCGCCGTCAACGCCAACGTAGTGCATGAATCCGAAGCCCAGCGCCAACACGCCCGCGTGAAAATCCCGGCCAAACTGCGCTTCTTCGGTCCTGACCGGACGCCGGTCGAAGCGCGGGTCCTGGACCTGTCGGCCGGTGGTCTGGCGTTCAACGCCGGGCAAATGCCACTGACCATTGGCCAGGTGTACAAGGCGCGTCTGCAGTTCGTCATCGACAACCTCGGCATCGCCATGGACGTTGAACTGCAGGTGCGTTCCTTCGACCGCCAGACCGGCCGTGCCGGCTGCCAGTTCCAGAACCTTGAGCCGCAGGACATTTCCACCCTGCGCCACCTGATCACTTCGCACCTTGCTGGCGACATCGTCAGCATCGGCGAAGTGCTGGCGACCCTGCAGCGCGATAACTTCACCAAAGCACGCAAGGTCAAGGACGGCGGCTCCGGCATGACCCCGTTCGGGCGCCTGAAAGCAGTGACGTTCAGCGCCGGCATCTTCGCCGTTGGCCTGGTCGCGGCGGGTTTCATTTTCAAATCGGTTTACGGCATGTACTTCGTCAGCCATGCACAGGCCGGTCTGGTCAGCGTGCCGGGGATGAACATCACCATGCCGCGTGACGGCACCGTGCAGAGTCTGGTCAAGTCCGACGGCGTTGCCGCCAAAGGCGCGCCACTGGCGACCTTCAGCACCAGCATGCTCGACGTGCTCAAGGGTCATCTGGAAGAAGATCAACTGTCGCCGGCCAAGGTTGAAGAACTGTTCGGCAAGCAAATGACCGGCACCCTGACTTCGCCGTGCGATTGCACCGTGGCTCAGCAACTGGTGGCTGATGGTCAATACGCGAGCAAGGGCGATGTGATCTTCCAGTTGGTGCCGCGCAACACCCAGGCCAGCGTCGATGCGCGCTTCTCCTATCGCCAGTTCGGCGACGTGCGTCCGGGCACCCCGGTGAGCTTCCAGATCGCCGGCGAAGACAAGACCCGCACCGGCAAGATCGTCAGCAGCACCAGCCTGAAAAGCGCCGACCTGTCCTCCGACATCCGCGTACAGATCCAGCCTGACGAGCCGCTCGACAGCAGCCTCGCCGGCCGCCCGGTGGAAGTGAACAGCGACCGTGGCCCGAACCTGAACTGGCTGATCGACAAAGCCATGGCTGCCGGTCTTTAAGTCGAGGACATGCCTGTGACTATCACCAGTCTTTTCAGAACGCCACGATCCCTGTGGGAGCTGGCTTGCCAGCGATCGGATCAATGCGGTCTTGCTGAAATACCGAGTCGCCTGAATCGCTGGCAAGCCAGCTCCCACATGGGATCGGTGTGTGCCTTGGCATTGGCGGTCAGTCTCGCCGGTTGCGCCGGTCTGCCCGATCAGCGTCTGGCCAACGAAGCGCTCAAGCGTGGCGACACCGCCACCGCTGCGCAGAACTATCAGCAATTGGCCGATCTGGGCTACAGCGAAGCGCAAGTCGGCCTCGCCGATATCCAGGTCGACAGCCGCGACCCTGCACAAATGAAACAGGCCGAGGCGACTTACCGCGCCGCCGCCAGTGTTTCGCCGCGTGCACAGGCGCGTCTCGGTCGTTTGCTGGTGGCCAAACCGGGTTCCACCGAAGCCGAGCACCACGAAGCCGAAAGCCTGCTGAAAAAAGCTGCCGCCAATGGCGAAGGCAATACGTTGATCCCGCTGGCGATGCTGTACCTGCAATACCCGCACAGCTTCCCGAACATCAACGCGCAGCAGCAGATCGATCAATGGCGCAAATCCGGCTACCCGGAAGCGGGTCTGGCGCAGGTGCTGCTGTATCGCACTCAAGGCACCTACGACCAGCACCTGGATGACGTGGAAAAGATCTGCAAAGCCGCGCTCAACACCACCGATATCTGCTACGTCGAACTGGCCACGGTCTATCAGAAACGTGCCCAGCCTGAGCAACAGGCCGAGTTGATCAAGCAGCTGCAGGCCGGTTACAGCCGTGGCACCGTCACCGCACAACGCGTCGACTCCGTGGCCCGTGTGCTGGCCGATTCGACCCTCGGCAAGACCGACGAAAAAACCGCGCAGTCGCTGCTTGAGCCGATCGCTCCGGGTTACCCGGCGTCGTGGGTCACCCTCGCGCAATTGCTTTACGACTATCCCGAACTGGGCGACGTCGATCAGATGATGAAGTACCTCGACAACGGCCGCGCCGCCGACCAGCCACGCGCCGAGCTGTTGCTGGGCAAGCTCTACTACGAAGGGAAAATGGTTCCGGCTGACGCGAAAGTCGCCGAAGAACATTTCCAGAAAGCCGTCGGCCGTGAAGTCGCCGCCGATTACTACCTCGGCCAGATCTATCGCCGTGGCTACCTGGGCAAGGTCTATCCGCAGAAGGCTCTCGACCACCTGCTGACCGCCGCGCGCAACGGCCAGAACAGCGCCGACTTCGCCATCGCCCAACTGTTCTCCCAAGGCAAGGGTACCAAGCCCGACCCGCTCAACGCCTACGTGTTCAGCCAATTGGCCAAGGCGCAAAACACCCCGCAAGCCGATGAGCTGGCGACCACCCTCGCCGCGCAACTGCCACCCGAGCGTCTCGCCGAAGCGCAACGTCTGCTGCAACAAGAGCAAGCCAGCCGTGGCGCTCTGAACCCGAACACGCTGCAACTGCACGCCCTGCAAGAAGAAGAAGACGGCGAGGAAAAATTATGAAGTTGAATCCATTCGTGAAGGCCGGCATTGGCCTCTCGTTCGCGCTGATCTGGTCTTGCCCGACACTGGCCGCGATGACTGAAACCAAGAACTTCGGCCTCGAAGTGAAAGTCACCGGCCAGTCCGAAGACGACCGTGACCTCGGCACCGCCAAGGGCGGCGACGTCAACGGTGTCGGCCTCGACCTGCGTCCGTGGATCTATGGCGAAAGCGGCGCGTGGAGCGCCTACGCCATGGGCCAGGCGGTGACCTCGACCGACATCATCGAAACCGACACTCTGCAACAATCCGACGGTGAACAAGCCACCGACAACGGTGATCGCAAAACCAAGAAAAACTACTTGGCGATGCGCGAGTTCTGGGTCGGCTACAGCGGCCTCACCCCGTACCCGGGCGAGATGCTCAAGTTCGGTCGTCAGCGTCTGCGCAATGACGATGGCCAGTGGCGCGACACCAACATCGAAGCGCTGAACTGGACCTTCGACACCACCCTGTTGCGCGCCAACGCCGGTGTCGCCGAACGCTTCAGCGAATACCGCACCGACCTCAAAGAGCTGGCGCCGAAAGACAAGGATCGCCTGCACGCCTACGCAGATGCCGCTTACCAGTGGACGCCGGGCAACTGGGTCGGCATTCGCGGTCACCACACCCATGATGACGGCAAACTCGATTACGCCGAACCGGGCGTCCCGCGTGATTCGCTGGATAAAACCGAGAACGGTGACATCAGCTGGCTCGGCCTGACCGCTGACAGCGACGCCTACAACTGGCGCAACACCAACACCGTCAACTACTGGGGCAGCATCACCGGCATGAGCGGCGACCGCGACACGGTCAACGCGCTGAATGCCGATGGTTCGCGTCCGGCGCAAGCCAAGCGCAGCGATGACGTCAACGGCTGGGCCACCGACATCGGTGTGCGTCTGCGCCTCGATCCGCAATGGCAAGTCGGCGGTGCCTATGCCCGCGCCAGCGCCGATTACGAGCAGACCGGTCTTGAAAGCAACCGCTCCAACTACACCGGTACGCGCTCGCGGGTTCACCGTTTCGGCGAAGCGTTCCGTGGCGAAATGAACAACATGCAGACCGCGACGTTGTTCGGTTCGTGGATGGTCAACGACGAGTACGACGCCAGCCTGATCTATCACAAGTTCTGGCGTGTCGACGGCAACAAACCGGTGGGCAGCAACGGCATCAACGCCGTGGAAAACAATACCGACGACGCCACCGGCGCGATCCTCTCCAGCACTTCGCTGCCGCTTGAAGACGGCAACAAGGACCTCGGTCAGGAGATGGACCTGGTCGTCACCAAGTACTTCAAGCAAGGCCTGTTGCCGGCGGCGCTGAGCCAGTCGATCGACGAGCCTTCGGCCCTCGTGCGCTTCCGTGGCGGTGTGTTCAAACCGGGCGATGCCTACGGCAAGCAGGTTGATTCGTACATGCACCGCGCGTTCATCGACGTGATCTGGCGCTTCTGATGCAAACCGCCAAGGGAGTGCCCGACATGCACCATGCAAGGAAAGGCTCGCTCAGCCTGTTGGCCGGCGCGATGTTGCTGGCCTCGGCTGGCGCCTTCGCCACTGTCGAACCGGCCAAGCCGGTGACGACTGCCAAGGAATTGCAGCAAGCAAAAACCTACACCGTCAGCAGCGCGCCGACAGAGGCGCTGAACCTGGCCGCGCCGAAACTGCCTGACCTGTCCGGCTACACCGCCGAAGCCGCTGCGGCGAAGATCAACCGCAGCAAAGCGGGCAAGATCAGCGTGCGCCGGATGATGCAGGAAGACGCGCTGAAGGACTTCATCGGCGGCGACAACAAGATGGCCGAATGGGTGGTGCGTCAGCACGGCATCCCGCAGGCGATCTTCGTCGACGACGGTTACATGAACCTCAAGGATCTGGCGCAGAAACTGCCCAAGCAGTACTTCAGCGAGACCTCGCCGGGCGTGTACCTGTCGAAGCTGCCGATCGTGGTGGGCCGTAAAGGCATCCTCGAAATCGACGGCCAGACCCAGGAACTGCGCCTGTCGCAAGAGGCCGGTGCGTTCCTGGTCAACGACGGCCAGTTGTTCGTGCGTGACACCAAAATCACTGGCTGGCGCGAGAAGGACAACGGCCCGGCGACCTTCCGTTCGCCGAAGGAATTCCGTCCGTTCCTGCTCGCCTGGGGTGGCACCGAGACTTACATCGTCAATAGCAAAATGGCCAGCTTCGGCTACGCCAACAGTAAGTCGTACGGGGTGAGTATTTCCCAGTACACGCCAAACATGGCCAAGGTCCTCAAGCGGCCAGAACCGACTGGCTGGATCGTCGGCTCCGAGTTCTCCGACATGTGGTACGGCTTCTACTGCTACGAGACGCGCGACTTCGTGGTCAAGGGCAACACCTACAAAGACAACATCGTCTACGGCATCGACCCGCACGACCGTTCCCACGGCCTGATCATTGCCGAGAACACCGTGCACGGCACGAAGAAGAAGCACGGGATCATTATTTCCCGTGAGGTCAACGACAGCTTCATCTTCAACAACAAGAGCTTCGACAACCACCTCTCGGGCCTGGTGATCGACCGGAACAGCGTCAACAACATCATTGCCTACAACGAGATCTACAAGAACCACACCGACGGCATCACCCTCTACGAGTCCGCCGACAACCTGCTGTGGGGCAACAAGGTCATCAGCAACAAGCGCCACGGCATCCGCATTCGTAACAGCGTGAATATCCGCCTCTACGAAAACGTCGCCATGGCCAACGGTTTGACCGGCGTCTACGGCCACATCAAAGACCTCACCGACACCGACCGTGACATCAAGCTCGACCCGTTCGATGCGCAGGTGTCGCTGATCGTCGTTGGCGGTGAACTGGCGGCCAATGGCAGCGGCCCGCTGTCGATCGATTCGCCATTGAGTGTCGAGCTGTATCGCGTGTCGATGCTGGCGCCGACCAAATCCAGCGGCATCAGCTTCAACGGCATCCTCGGCGAGCGCCAGGATGAAATTCTCGACCTGCTGGTGCGCCAGCAGAAAGCCGTGCTGATCGACCCTGTCGAACGCCAGACCGAAATGCGGGACTGAGGATAATTTTATGCACCCACACTTGATCAGATTACTCAGCCTGTCGGCCCTGACCGTGGGCATTCTCGCGGCCAGCAACGGCGCCCGTGCCGATGAAGGCGCCGCTGCCACACCGCCGAAGTTCAGCGCCGAACCGTGCTGCAACCTGTGCCCGGCGGCCCATGACGCGAAGAACTACACCACGCGTTATCAACAGAACTTCACCACCCTGGTGCAAGCGCAAGGCGACTGGCTGTTCCGGACTCAGGAAGATCTGCGCACCGAATTCAACACCACTCCGGCCGGCTACAAGCGCCTGCAACAGTTGCACGATGCGTTCAAGGCCAAAGGTGTCGAGCTGGTGATCGTTTATCAGCCGACCCGTGGTCTGGTGAACCGCAACAAGCTCAACCCGCAGGAAAAAGCCGCGTTCGATTACGAGAAAGCGCTGGGCAACTACAAGACCATGCTCGGCCGCTTCGCCAAGATGGGTTACGTGGTGCCGGACCTGTCGCCGCTGACCAACGAGTCGCTGCCGGACACCCTGCCCGCCCACGATTTCTACTTCCGCGGCGACCAGCACTGGACGCCATACGGCGCGCAGCGCACAGCGAAAATCGTCGCCGAGAAGGTCAAGCAGATCCCGGCCTTCGCCGACGTGCCCAAGCGTGAATTCGAGACCAAGCGCTCCGGGCGCATGGGCAAGACCGGCACCCTGCACAACATGGCCGGGCAACTGTGCGGCACCAGTTACGCGATCCAGTACATGGACCAGTTCACCACCGAGCCAAAAGGCGAGGCCGGTGACGGCGACCTGTTCGGCGATTCCGGCAATCCGCAAATCACTCTGGTCGGTACTTCGCACAGCGGCAAGAACTACAACTTCGCCGGCTTCCTCGAAGAAGCCATCGGCGCCGACATTCTCAACGTCGCCTTCCCTGGCGGTGGTCTGGAAGGCTCGATGCTGCAGTACCTCGGCAGCGACGAATTCCAGAAGACTCCGCCGAAAATTCTCATCTGGGAATTCTCGCCGCTGTACCGCCTCGACCAGGAAACCATCTATCGCCAGATGATGTCTCTTCTCGACAACGGCTGCGAAGGCAAAGACGCGCAAATGTCCGCGAGCACCACGCTCAAGCCGGGCGGCAAACAAGAACTGCTGGTCAACAGCAAGAACCTGAACCTGCAGAACAGCAGCCATCAGGTCGACATCCGCTTCGCCGACCCTTCGGTGAAAACCCTGCAAGCCACCCTCTGGTACATGAACGGTCGCCACGAGGACATCAAGATCGAGAAACCGGAAACCTCCGACACCGACGGTCGTTTCGCCTTTGAGTTGCGCACGGACGAAGACTGGGCCTCGCAAAACCTGCTGGCAGTCGAAGTCCAGGGCCCGGAAGCGGGCACCGCGCCGCAGAAAGTCGAAGCGAAAATCTGCAAACGCAACGTATTCCCGGGCGCTGGGCAACAAACCGCTCAGGTCGGGCAATGAGGTCTGCTATGCGAAACTCGAAACTGAAAACTCTTTTAGCGCCGACGCTGCTCGGGCTGGCGATCTTCGCCGGCACCGCGCAGGCCGCCGCACCACTGCGTCCACCTCAGGGCTATTTCGCGCCTGTGGATAAATTCAAGACCGGTGACAAAAGCGAAGGCTGCGATGCAATGCCGACGCCGTACACCGGGCCGCTGCAATTTCGCAGCAAATACGAAGGTTCGGACAAGGCCCGCGCGACGCTGAACGTGCAGTCGGAAAAGGCCTTCCGCGACACCACCAAAGACATCACCACGCTGGAACGCGGCACCGCCAAACGGGTGATGCAGTTCATGCGCGACGGTCGTCCGGAACAGCTCGATTGCACGCTGAACTGGCTGACCGCGTGGGCCAAGGCCGACGCGTTGATGTCGAAAGACTTCAACCACACCGGCAAGTCGATGCGCAAATGGGCGTTGGGCAGCATGGCATCTTCGTACATTCGTCTGAAATTCTCCGACTCGCATCCGCTGGCGCAGCACCAGCAGGAAGCGCAGTTGATCGAGGCGTGGTTCAGCAAAATGGCCGATCAGGTGGTCAGCGACTGGGACAACCTGCCGCTGGAAAAAACCAACAACCACTCGTACTGGGCAGCGTGGTCGGTGATGGCGACCTCGGTCGCGACCAACCGCCGCGACTTGTTTGACTGGGCGGTGAAGGAATACAAGGTTGGCGTCAATCAAGTCGATGCCGACGGCTTCTTGCCGAACGAACTCAAGCGCCAGCAACGCGCCCTCGCCTATCACAACTACGCCCTGCCGCCGCTGGCGATGATCGCCAGTTTCGCCCAGGTCAACGGGGTTGATTTGCGCCAGGAGAACAACGGTGCGCTGAAGCGTCTCGGTGATCGGGTGTTGTCCGGGGTGAAAGACCCGGATGAATTCGAGAAGAAGAACGGCAAAGAGCAGGACATGACCGACTTGAAAGAGGACATGAAATTCGCCTGGCTCGAACCGTTCTGCACGCTCTACACCTGTGCGCCTGATGTGATCGAGAAGAAGCACGGCATGCAGCCGTTCAAGACCTTCCGCCTCGGCGGCGACCTGACCAAGGTCTACGACCCGTCGCATGAGAAGGGCAACAAAGGCTCATAAAGCAAAAGCCCCTCACCCTAACCCTCTCCCAAAGGGAGAGGGGACTGACCGAGGTGGTTGTACGAGTTACGCCGAAATGAAATACCGAGTTGATCTCAGGCGTTGAAAAACAACCGAGATCAGGCGGCACAGAAATACCGAGTTGATCTCCATTTTTGAAAACCATGGAGATCAGGCTCCCTCTCCCTCCGGGAGAGGGCGGGGGGTGAGGGCAAGATTTCAAGGCCCGGCACAACCCTGACAGAAACACCGTTTCACCCCTCCACTACCACGGGGGGTTTGGGGGGGCTTTGCCCTTGACTGTTGGTTCAAACATGGAGAGATCGGGATGGTATTTTCATCCAACGTGTTCCTGTTTCTGTTCTTGCCGATCTTTCTCGGCTTGTACTACTTGAGCGGGCAACGCTATCGCAACCTGCTGCTGCTGATCGCCAGCTACGTGTTCTATGCCTGGTGGCGTGTGGACTTCCTCGCGCTGTTCGCCGCCGTCACGCTGTGGAACTACTGGATCGGCCTCAAAGTCGGTGCCGCCGGTGTGCGGACCAAACCGGCGCAGCGCTGGCTATTGCTCGGCGTCGCGGTGGACCTGTGCATTCTCGGCTACTTCAAGTACGCCAACTTCGGCGTCGACAGCATCAACGCGATGATGACGTCGGTCGGTCTGTCGCCGTTCATCCTCACCCACGTGCTGCTGCCGATCGGTATCTCGTTCTACATCTTCGAGTCGATCAGCTACATCATCGACGTATATCGCGGCGACACCCCGGCCACCCGCAACCTGATCGACTTTGCGGCATTCGTGGCGATCTTCCCGCACCTGATTGCCGGCCCGGTTCTGCGTTTCCGCGACCTCGCCGACCAGTTCAACAACCGCACGCACACCCTCGACAAGTTCTCCGAGGGCTGCACCCGGTTCATGCAGGGTTTCATCAAAAAGGTCTTTATCGCCGACACCCTCGCGGTGGTCGCTGACCATTGCTTCGCCCTGCAAAACCCGACCACCGGCGATGCCTGGCTTGGCGCGCTGGCCTACACCGCGCAGCTGTATTTCGACTTCTCCGGCTACAGCGACATGGCGATTGGTCTGGGCCTGATGATGGGTTTCCGTTTCATGGAAAACTTCAAACAGCCGTACATCAGCCAGTCGATCACCGAGTTCTGGCGTCGCTGGCACATCAGCCTGTCGACCTGGTTGCGTGACTATCTGTACATCACCCTCGGCGGTAACCGTAAAGGCACGCTGATGACCTATCGCAACCTGTTCCTGACCATGCTTTTGGGTGGTCTGTGGCACGGCGCGAACATCACCTACATCGTCTGGGGCGCCTGGCACGGCATGTGGCTGGCGATTGAAAAAGCGCTGGGCCTAAACACCTCGCCACGCAGCCTCAATCCGATCCGCTGGGCGCTGACCTTCCTGCTCGTGGTCATGGGCTGGGTGATCTTCCGTGCCGAGAACCTGCACGTTGCCGGGCGCATGTACGGCGCAATGTTCAGCTTCGGCGACTGGTCGCTGTCGGAACTCAATCAGGCCAGTCTCACCGGTCTGCAAGTGGCGACTCTCGTGGTGGCATACGTGACATTGGCGTTCTTCGGTTTGCGTGATCTGTACACCAACCAGCCGCCGGCCAAAACCAAACCTGAAGTCAACGTCGAGGCCAACGGCCCTGCCACCGCGACTCCGGGGATGATCAAGGCAGCACCCGGCGAAAACCCGGCGAGCATCCACGAGCCTGGCTACACCGTCGGCGTCGAAGCCCAGGTGCAACCGGCCTACTGGAGCGCGGACTGGTCGCGCTATGTGATGCGCGGCTTGATCCTGCTGCTGTTCATCGCCTCGATTCTCAAACTTTCGGCGCAAAGCTTCTCGCCGTTCCTTTACTTCCAGTTCTGAGGGATCTGACATGACCCGCTCATTACGCATCTTCTACATCGCCCTGTTCCTGGTGACCCTGTTGGTCCTTGGTTTGTGGTCGGTTCGCAGCTTCTTCGGCTTCAGCACCAATGCCGATGCCACGGTGCTCAATGGCCGCTGGACCAAGGCGGTGGAAACTCACTACGACGATGAATTCCCGATCAAGCGTCTGGGCACCAACCTCTGGGCCGCGCTGGATTTCAAACTGTTCAACGAAGGTCGTCCGGGCGTAGTGCTCGGCCGCGATCAGTGGTTGTACAGCGATGAGGAATTCAACCCGATCGTCAACGAAGAGCTGAACCTGCAAGGCAACTACGCGCTGGTCGAAGGCGTACGCCAGACCCTGAAAGCGAAAGGCGTGAAACTGGTGATGGCGATCGTGCCGGCCAAGGTTCGTCTGTACCCGGAGCATCTGGGTGAAGTGAAACCGGCGAGCATCCACGAAAATCTCTATCAGGATTTCCATGCTCGTGTAGCCGCCGACAAGATCCTCGCCCCGGACCTGCTCAAGCCTTTCCAACAGGCCAAGCAGAACGGTCAGCAAGTGTTCCTGCGCACCGACACGCACTGGACGCCGGAAGGCGCCGAAATCGCCGCGAACACCCTGGCAAAAACCATCGCCGACAAGTTCCCGCTCAGCGGCGAGCCGCAGCGTTTCGTCACCACCCCGGCGGAGAAGGTCACGCACAAGGGCGACCTGCGCTTGTTCCTCCCGCTCGATCCGCTGTTCGAAAACCTGATGCCGGCGCAAGAGCCGCTGCAAAAGCGCAACACCGTCGCGGCCGGCGATCAGCCTGCCGGTGACGACGCGCTGTTCGCCAGCAATGAAGTGCCGGTGGCACTGGTCGGCACCAGCTACAGCGCTAACCCTAACTGGAACTTCGTCGGTGCACTGAAACAAGCGCTGCACAGCGACGTGGTGAGCTACGCCGAAGACGGCCACGGCCCGATTCTGCCGATGCTCAGCTACCTGAAAAGCGATGACTTCAAGAACAGCCCGCCACAGGTGCTGATCTGGGAGTTTCCTGAACGTTATCTGCCTGTGAACAACGAAATCGGCGACGCCGACCCGCAGTGGGTCGCAGAGCTTAAACAAGCCGGCGCGCGCCAACAAAACGTAGCAATCAACACTAAATCCGAGACGCCCGATCGGGCGCAAAACTGAAAGAGAGGTACACCATGACTTTCACTACTACTCCTCGTCGTCTCGCAAAACGCATTGCACTGGTTGCTGGTCTGAGCGTGCTGTCAGTCCAAGCTTTCGCCGGTGGCGACGCTGCGCTCTACGGCCCGACCGCACCGAAAGGCTCGACCTTTGTGCGTGTCTACAACGCCAGCAACGCTGAAGTCAGCGCCACCGTCGGCAGCACCAACCTGAGTGACGTTGCGCCACTGGCCAGCAGCGATTTCAGCTTCATGCCGGGCGGCGATTACAGCGCCAAGGTCGGCAGCCAGACCCTGCCGGTGAAACTCGCCGGTGACCACTACTACACCCTGGTCAACAACGCTTCCGGCGCGCCGCAACTGATCGAAGAGCCGCCGTTCAAGAACAAGCAGAAATCCCTCGTGCGCGTGCAGAACCTCAGTGACAAGCCGCTGACCCTGAAAACTGCTGACGGCAAAACCGACGTGGTGCCGAACGTCGCCGCCAAGGGCCGTGGCGAACGTGAAATCAACCCGGTGAAAGTCAGCCTGGCGCTGTACGAAGGTGACAAGAAAGTCGGCGACGTGAAACCGGTCGCCCTGGAACGTGGTGAAGCCGCAGTGCTGTACGTCACCGGCAGCGGCAGCAGCCTGTCGCCAGTCTGGGTAAAACGCCCGGTATCGACTCGCTAATCGCTCGAACTATCAGCTACAAGCCTCAAGCTGCAAGTGAAGTGCTTCTAACTCGCCACTTGCAGCTTGCAGCTCTCAACTGCATTTTATGGAGTAAACAATATGATTCCGGTGATCTTGTCAGGTGGTAGCGGTTCGCGTCTCTGGCCGCTTTCGCGCAAGCAGTTCCCTAAGCAATTCCTCGCCCTGACCGGCGAACACACCCTGTTCCAGCAGACCCTCGAGCGCCTGGTGTTCGAAGGCATGGACACCCCGATCGTGGTCTGCAACAAGGATCACCGCTTCATCGTCAACGAGCAGTTGGCCAATCGCAAACTGGAATGCCAACGCATTCTCATGGAGCCGTTCGGCCGCAACACTGCGCCAGCCGTAGCGCTGACCGCGATGATGCTGGTCAATGAAGGCCGTGACGAACTGATGCTGGTACTGCCGGCCGACCACGTACTGGAAGACCAGAAAGCCCTGCAACGTGCCCTGGCCCTGGCCACCGTTGCCGCCGAAAACGGCGAAATGGTCCTGTTCGGCGTGCCGGCGACCAAACCGGAAACCGGTTACGGCTACATCAAATCCACTGGCGATTCGCTGCTGCCCGAAGGCGTCAGCCGCGTTTCGCACTTCGTCGAAAAACCTGACGTCAAACGTGCCACCGAGTACGTTGAGTCCGGCGGTTACTACTGGAACAGCGGCATGTTCCTGTTCCGTGCCAGCCGCTTCCTCGAAGAACTGAAAAAGCACGATCCGGACATCTACGACACCTGCCTGCTGACCCTCGAACGCAGCCAGCAGGACGCCGACACCATCACCTTCGACGAAGCCACCTTCGCCTGCTGCCCGGACAATTCCATCGACTACTCCGTCATGGAAAAAACCCAGCGTGCCTGCGTCGTGCCGTTGACCGCTGGCTGGAGCGATGTCGGTTGCTGGTCGTCGCTGTGGGAAGTCAACGAGAAAGACGCCAACGGCAACGTCACCAAAGGCGATGTAGTGATTCAGGACAGCAAGAACTGCATGATCCACGGCAACGGCAAACTGGTGTCGGTGATCGGTCTGGAAAACATCGTTGTGGTCGAAACCAAAGACGCCATGATGATCGCCCACAAAGACAAGGTTCAGGGCGTCAAGCAGATGGTCAACACGCTCAACGAGCAGGGCCGCAGCGAAACCCAGAACCACTGCGAGGTTTATCGTCCGTGGGGTTCCTACGACTCGGTGGACATGGGCGGGCGTTTCCAGGTCAAGCACATCTCGGTAAAACCGGGCGCGTGCCTGTCGCTGCAGATGCACCACCACCGCGCCGAACACTGGATCGTGGTCAGCGGCACTGCCGAAGTGACCTGCGATGAAAACGTGTTCCTGCTCTGCGAGAACCAGTCGACCTACATCCCGATCGCCTCGGTGCACCGCTTGCGCAACCCTGGCAAGATCCCGCTGGAAATCATCGAAGTGCAATCGGGTTCGTACCTGGGTGAAGACGATATCGAACGTTTCGAAGATATCTACGGTCGCTCCACCCCGATCGAACGCGGCGTGTCGGTGAAGACCATCGCGCAATAACTGATCGATAAAACAAGAAGCCCCCGTCCAGCCCGCTGCGTCCCCTATCCGCAGTGGGTTGGGCGGGGGCTTCTTTATCGTCGTCCAGGCACTACGTCGTTTTTTCCATGACTTTTGTGGGACGCATCCTGGAAAACCTGCGTACAGGCGTAGCTACCTCCTCAGAAAAAACAGCTTCGTACGACCCGGTAGGTACGACGGTCACAACGAAATCTACGTTGCTACCTGTCACCTCTTTGGTAACCGAGGTCATTTTCAAACCCACTTCTTCCGCGAGTCGCTGAGTAGGCTTGCCATTCGGTGTCCGCGAAAAAACCTCAAGCAGTTCGGCGCTGCCACTTTCCAGCCCCTCGGTCATATTAAGCGTTACTTCGTTCCTGACTTTTGATCTTCTGATTGTAGCGGGAAGAACACTCAGATCAGCAGCCAGGCGAATTTGATGCCGACTGATATCATTCAAGAATACTTTTCCAGAATCGGAGTATTTATAGTTGTCCTTGAACTCCCACTCCGACCTTGAATAGATATTGAAGAACTTGCTGGGTCTTTCAAGCTGCGACGCTTTTGGTGTGGTGTAAACGGACCTGATATAGGGATTCACCTTGTGCGTAAAGCTCTCCTCAACCCGCTTGGCTGCCCCATTCGATGCGGCATCCGCCAAAGACAATCGCTCTTGCAGATAATCGACCTTGTACATAATAGGGACCTTCACCGCAGGGACTTCGTCCTCGGTAGCTTTGGCCTTGCCTGACTCAATAGCTTCAACCGGAACCGGCGCCAGTCCTTGTTGATCGCGAAATCGCATCGGCTGGTTTCTTACCATCCGATAGACATTCAAACCGTCAGCGTCACCTGCCGGATCCGGATTCAACCAACGTTGCCATTCGGGCAGGTAATAACGTAATCCGTAGTAATAGAGCCCACTCGCGTCCCGTTCCTTGCCGGAATACCTGACCGTTTTGTAACTGAGCTGTAAGGCTTCGCCGTTCGACCACGCTGTACCGCCGAACGGGTAATAGCTTTCCTGGGAAATAATGTTGGCATCCTGATCCAGCTCCAGCGTACTTGAGCCCAGATGGTCGGTCAGGCCGTGGCGCCGTTGATTGTTCGCGATCTCTCGTGGTTTTCGCGTAGCCCAATGCAACAACCGCACACTGCCTCGTCCGTCCTCTACATCGATAACGTGCAGTTCTTCCCCGGTACCACTGTGTGTGCGGATTTCCAGGCCCGGCAAGTAAAGGGTTTCGATGACATTGGTTTTGGCATTGGTTTGCAATGAGCGAATTTTGCGCACACGCATGCCGTCGGCGCCGTAGAAGTAACGCTCGGTATCGTCGGGCTCTGCGTCGCGTTCGACGGGGCGAACTTCGCATAATTGATTTTGCCGATTCCAAGAGAAGGACTGGCCCGGTTGCCGCATCAATAAATTGCCGTTGGCATCGAAGCCGTTGCGAAATGCTTCTTTGCCCGGTTCCACGCCATCGCGCACGGGCAGACAGCGATTGCTATGGGCTTCAGCCACCAGCCGATGACCGGGGTGTTGCGAACCGACATGGGTCAACTCAAGAAGGTTGTTGCCTTCATCATATCGGTAGGCCTGGCAGTAATTGGTCAAGCCGTCTGATTCAGACAGTGGGCCATGTCTGACAGGGCCCGCTTCCCATCCCGTCGCTTCGATGAGTTGCGACAGACTGTCATAGGCAAAGCGGCAGATCGGCTCGATACGCTGGTTGGCGAAATAGCGAATCGGCAGCGCCGCATCTTCGATGCTCAGCACATTGCCGAGCGGGTCGTAGGCGTATCGCAGGTCCTGCAACGGCGTCTGTTGCCCGACTCGAGAACATAAACGTCTGAGAAGTCCGTCTTCAGCATCGTGCTTCAGCGAAGTCACTACGCCATTACCCGCCACCTCTTCTTCGACCTGCCCTGCCGCGTTGTAGGTAATGGCGCTGACCATCGGCAGCCATTGTGCAGTACCACTCAGACAGAGATCCACGGCGCGCAAACGTCCATCGAGGGTTTGACTGCAGCGCTGCACATTCGCCAAAGCGTCCGTCCGCGATTGCATGTCACCAAGCGGCGTCACTTGTGTTCGGGTGATGTAACCCGGAACCGACTCACCGCTGATACATCGTTCATGCACCAGCACTGCGCCGGTCAATCCATAGTCATTGAACAGCAGTACGCCCGCCGCATCATCATGACGAACCAGTCGCCCGTGTTGATTGCAGTCGCGGGTTGTCTCGTCGCCATAGGCAAGCTGCTCGATAGACGCCCCGTTCTCGATGATCTCCACTGGCCGCAACTGATCGTCGTACCGAATCTGCCGCCGGTTGCCTCGCCCATCCCACTGTTCCAGCCTCTGTTCGCCTGCGCCCAACAAACTGACACGCCACCCGGAATCGACGCTGTCCGAGCGCAACTCCTGTCCGCTCAGTGAATAGACAGACAGCACATTGGCGCAAGAGAGTGGATCCGTCATTTGCAGCGCCCACAAACGCGGGTCCCACTGCTCAACCGCACGCCCCGCGGCGTCATACGCAGTCCGTTGGTTGCGGGGTTGAACAGGGCAAAGTTCATCGTTACGCCAATAGTCGACGGTTCGCGCCGACAACCCTCGAGGATCGAACACCGCAAGCGTTGGTGTTTTGCTATGCATTCCCATGAGTGGCCTCCCCACCTAAGGGCTGTCTTCAGGACAGCTAAACAGGTACGCGAGTCAACGCCTACTGACAGAAATTACAGTACCGACCAACGGTATGAAGGTTAGCTCAGCGAATGTCCATTCCCGCCGCCCTTCGGTAGGATGATGGCCACGAACTCACGGAGCGTTCCAACATGTTCATCGGCATTCTGCTGGTCATCACCTGGTTGATCCTGCTGTTGCGCTACCCGGCCAAAGCCTTGCCGGTTTCGGTGGCGGCGGCGATTGGCCTGGGCTTCGTGGCCATGTGGGTGGTATGGCTGGACAACCGCGAGATCAAGCAACTGGCGCGCCTTGAGATGCGTATCAGCTATGCCCCGCAGCAATGCCCGGCCGATCGTCCGCTGCAATTGAAAATGAAAAACGGCAATGACGTGCCCCTGACCGAACTGCGCTGGCGCATCGCAGCCTATGCGCCGGGTGACACGGTCAATCTGGCCGACAACCAATACACCGCCCCGCGCTATCGCGGTCCCGGCGAACTGCAGGCCGGCGGCGACTGGGAAGACTGCCTGCCGATGCCGCCGCTACGCCCCGCTTATCGCCCGCAAACCCTGGAGTTTCGCGCCGAGCGATTGCAAGGTAGTTTTTCCGACTGATCCCCTCCCCCGATTTTTTGCACAAGGAAAGCGCCATGCCCGTTGCGTTGATTACCGGTTGTTCCAGCGGCATCGGCCGCGCCCTCGCCGACGCGTTCAAAGCCGCCGGTTTCGAAGTCTGGGCCAGTGCGCGCAAGGCTGAAGATGTGGCGTTGCTGGCATCAGCCGGGTTCATCGCCGTGCAACTCGACGTCAACGACAACGCGGCGCTGGAGCAACTTGGCGAGCGGATCAACCAGCAACACGGCGGCCTCGATGTGCTGATCAACAATGCGGGTTACGGCGCCATGGGGCCGCTGCTCGACGGCGGTGTGGCGGCCATGCAGCGCCAGTTCGAAACCAATGTGTTTTCGATCGTCGGCGTTACGCGCGCACTGTTTCCGGTCCTGCGCCGGGCCAAAGGATTGGTGGTGAATATCGGCAGTGTTTCCGGGGTATTGGTCACACCGTTTGCCGGAGCTTACTGCGCCTCGAAAGCAGCGGTGCATGCCTTGAGCGATGCACTGCGCATGGAACTGGCGCCGTTCGGCATACGTGTGATGGAAGTGCAGCCGGGGGCGATTCAATCGAGTTTTGCCAAAAACGCCGGGCATGAAGCCGAGCAACTGATCAATGAACAATCGCCGTGGTTTGCGCTGCGTGAGGGCATTCGCGCGCGGGCCAAGGCGTCGCAGGACAAGCCGACGCCGGCCAGGGAGTTTGCCGCTGAGTTACTCAAGGCTGTGCAGCAGAGCAAACCGCCACGCTTGATCCGAATCGGCAATGGCAGCCGCGCGTTGCCGTTGTTGGCGGCGTTACTGCCCAAGGGTTTGCTGGAGTCGACGTTGATGAAGCGCTTCGGTTTGCGTAGAAATCTTTGATTACAACCGATCAAATTGCCAAGCGGTTCATTACACGTAGAATGCGCGTCACTTGAAGCCTCCAATGCTTGAAGTAACCCCGATAGCGCAAGGAGTCGCTCGGGCAAGCATCGAAGCAAGGGAATTGCTGATCCTTTATCTCTCCTCTCGCGACTGTTCCCGCCCGGAACAGTCGCTGCTTTGTTGACCTGCCTGACGCGAGCCCTGCATACACGCTTCAACTCAGATCAGGAAACAGCTTTTGAAACTCCTCCACGTATTGCCACTGGCACTGCTCACCTTGCTGGCTGGCTGCGCAACCAAAGAACCGTCCCTCAATGACACACTGCCCAAACTGACCCTGCAAAACGTGCTACCGGTCGTTACCGCCAACGAGCACTGCAATGCGCAGATGGACAGCGATATTCTGTATGGCGTGGGCTACCAGTTATACGAAAACGGCGAGTACAAGGATGCCAAAACCTGCATGGTCATGGCCGCCCCAAAGCACACTCGCGCGTTCTGCTACCTGTCGATGACTACCCGTTACGACAGCACCCTGAGCGCCGAACAACGTAACACTGAAGCCTTCAACTACATGGCTTATGCGGCGATGCAGAACGACTGGTGTGCTGAGTACGGTATGTACGAGAGCTACAAATTCGGCAAAGTCGGGGCCAAGAAAGATGTTGCGCTCGCCACTCGTTGGCTCGAGCGCTCCTCGCTGCACGGCTATGCCGAATCCCAGCAGATATTGATCGAGCAATATGAGGAGCAGGGTAATCTGAGCGCCGCCTACGCTTGGACCAGAATCATGGCCAATGCCGAAGACACCACGGCCGGCGATGACCTGAAGGCCAAGATGAACGCCGCTCAGATCGCAGAAGGCGACAAGCTCTACAGCAAGCTCCTCACCCAGGTCACCAGCAAGAAAGCATTGACCGAAGAAGCGCGCGAAGAAGACGTCGGCCGATACTCCGCCGATATCTATCAGAACTATCCGGATACCTTCAAAGGAATGTCGTCAGTCGAGCGTTACGACTATGTGAAGCAAACCATGTTGACGGCTATCAAACAGCCGTTCACCAAAAGCCGTGGCGACGTAATGAGCTACATCGTGATCAATCGCGCCGCTCAACTGAAATTACCTGACGCGAACATCGCGAATGACAAGCGAATCGTCTCGCTAATGGAAGATCAAGAGCTGTCGGTCGACGAAACCATCGAGTCCGGATTACGGGTGGTCAGCAAGTTCTACTGATACATACCCTGCTGTGGCGAGGGAGCTTGTTCCCGCCGGGCGGCGTGGCGGCCCGCAAAAAGTGAGCGCTGCGCACTCAAGCGGGAGCAAGCGCCCTCGCCACAATAGCCTTATTGATACTCGTTATTCGATGTCGTCCTGCTTTACGACGACCGTACAAGTAATCCCCGCCGCCAACAAAACACCCTCCGGCACTTCATCAATGTGAATCCGCACCGGCACTCGCTGCGCCAACCGCACCCAGTTGAACGTCGGGTTCACATCGGCGATCAACTCGCGACTCTCTGGGTTGTCGCGGTCGTAGATGCCGCGAGAAATGCTTTCCACATGCCCCTTGAGCACTTCGCCGCTCATCAACTGCATGTCGGCCTTGTCGCCGACTTTCACGTGGGGCAGTTTGGTCTCTTCGAAGAAGCCGTAAACCCAGAACGAGTTCATGTCGACCACGGCCATTTTCGCCTCGCCGATGCGCGCGTAGTCACCGCGATGCACATTGAGGTTGGTCACATAACCGTCGACCGCCGCGCGCACTTCGGTGCGTTTGAGGTTGAGTTCGGCCGCTTCCAGTTGCGCTTGGGCGTGTTGGTAATCGGCCAGCGCGGCGTCGGCGATGTTGCTGGCGTCGTCGCGGTTCTCCTTGGAGATCACCAGGTTGTCGAGGTCCGCGCGGCGATGGGCGTTGACCTTGCGCATCTCCCACGTCGACTTGCGCGAGGCGACCAGCGACTGCGCCTGCTTGACCGCGATGCGGTAGTGCTCGGGGTCGATCTGCATGAGCAAATCGCCCTTCTTCACCAATTGGTTGTCGCGCACCGGCACGTCGATCACTTCGCCGGTGACGTCGGCGGCGACGTTGATGATGTCGGCGCGAACGCGGCCGTCGCGGGTCCATGGTGTGTTCATGTAATGCTCCCACAACGTGCGGCCGATCCACAGCGCCAGGGCCAGCACCAGCAGGGTCGCGAGCAGGCTGAAAAACTTTTTCATCGTGACGTTCTCAACGGTAGACAGTCAGCGCCATGGCGCCGAACAGACAGGTAAACAGACTCAGACGCAGCAGCGCCGGGTGCCAGAAAAAGCGGTACAGATCGAACCCGGACAAGAACCGGTCCACCGCCCAGGCCAGTGCCGCAGCGATGAAAAACATCAGGGTCATGGTCGGCATGTACACGCCGTGGAAGGCGATTTCACGAGGCATGGGCAAGTCCTTCGGGCTTGGCGATGGCGTAGGCAGCAAGCGGTGATTGCGGGTCGAGCAGCGAGGTGCGGATGAAGTGCAGATAGCTCTTCACCCGACGCAACGCCGAGGTATCGAAGTGCGGCGCGAATGGCTCATCGGTCGCCGCGACACGGCTGATTGCGTGGTCGACGGCGACCAATGCGCGTTCGAGATTGCTGGAGTTCGGCTGCAAAAACAGGCGCACCAGTGCACGGCCCATCACGCGAATTGCCTGACGCCACGGCTGCGATTCGGCATAGGCCGGGTGCACCGGCAAGATCGCCTGTTCCTTGCGCAACTCGATGATCGCGTGGCCGACTTCGAGGACCACGAACATCCAGCGCAGCAGGTTCTTCTGCACCTTCGGCTGCCCGGCCGCGAGCCCGTAGGCCTGATGCAGCAGATCGCGGGTACGGCTCTCGAAACTCGACGCCAAGCCTTTCAGTTTGCCGCTGATCGCGTAGACCACCTGGCCGCGCAGGTCCTGCTCCAGACGTTTCCACAACCAGCGGCTGTTCGGCGGCAGAATAATTGCCCCCGCAGCAGCGCAGACCAGCATGCCCATGACCATGGCGATGTAGTCGTTGATAAAGGTGTAAGGGTTGTAGATGGTCAGGTTGTCCGGCACCGAACCGGTGCTGAAGAAGATCAGCAACCCGAGGCCGACACCGGCGTATTGCGGCCGCGAAGTGAGAAACGAACCAAACACGATCACTGGTGCGAGCATCACGCACAGCAACGGAAAACCATCGATCCACGGGAATATGAAAAACATTTCGACGAAGCCGATCAGAGCCCCGAGAAAAGTGCCGCAGGCCATCTGGAATGCCATGCGTTTCGGGTTTGGCGTGGCGGCGGAGAGGCCCACGGTAGCGGCGGCAATCAGCGTCATCGTCGCGCCGCTTGGCCACGCTGTCGCGACCCAGTAACTGCCCAGCACAACCAGAATGAACGAGGCGCGAATGCCCGACGCAGCCGCTGCCCACCAGTTGGTTTGCGGGGTGAACGGCTCGTCCCAGCGCTCGCGTTCGTGGCGGTGATCAGCCAAGGATGCGTGGGTCTGTGCATAACTGTGCAGATCATCCACAAAGCGATAGAGCAATTCGTAGGCGGTGTGGAAATCCAGTTGCTCAGCGTCGCTCGGCTCGCTCTCCTGGAAGATAGCGCGCAGGCTGCGCACGCGTGCCGGCAGGCCTTCCTTGTAGCTCGCCAGCGCAGTCGCCAAACGGCCGGCATCGGGGCTGGTCAGGGCGCGACCACTGAAGCCGTCGAGCACTTCGGCGAGATCCTGCAGGCCCGGCCTGATCGCTGCGACAACGTGTTCTTCGCCGTTGCCGCGCAAGCGTTCAAGCAACTGATGCAAAGCGTTGAACCGCGTAGTGATGCCCATGAACTCGCTGTTCAAGCGGC
Organism: Pseudomonas sp. VD-NE ins; assembly: GCF_031882575.1. Classification (NCBI taxonomy): domain Bacteria; kingdom Pseudomonadati; phylum Pseudomonadota; class Gammaproteobacteria; order Pseudomonadales; family Pseudomonadaceae; genus Pseudomonas; species Pseudomonas sp. VD-NE ins. The sequence continues at coordinate 1,131,724 of NZ_CP134772.1, read as the reverse complement.
TCAAGCGACCGTTGCGCCGACGCATGTGCGGGTCTTCAAACACGGTCACGCTGCGCAAGCCTTCAAGGCCCACCGCTTCGGCAATGAAACGCACGTTGCTCGCCTCGAAAGACTCGGCTTTGCTGCGCCCGCGCAGACCATCGGTCACGAACAATGCGAACACACCGAAGCGCTGATACAAGGCGTTGCGCATGGCCGCGCTGGCAGTTTGCGGCAGGATCGCGGCGCTGATCAGGGTCGAGCAAAGAATCCCCAGCGAGATCTCCAGTACTCGCCACACTGCCGCCATGAACGCGCCGTCCGGATGCGCCAGCGCGGGCAAGCCGACCATCGCCGCGGTGTAGCCGGCGAGGACAAAACCGTAGGCGCGGAAGTTGCGACAACGTGCGGCACCGGCCGAGCAGATGCCGACCCAGATCGCCAGCGAGCCGAGAAAGAGTTCGGTGTTCTGCGCGAATAACGCAATCAGCGTGACCATCATCGCCGACCCGGCCAGCGTGCCGAGGAAGCGATAGAAACTCTTGGCGAACACCTGGCCGCTCTGCGGCTGCATGACGATGAACACGGTGATCATCGCCGTGCGCGGTTGCGGTAATTCCAGGCGCATGGCCAGCCACAGCGTGAGGAATGCGGCGATCAACACCTTGAAGATATAGACCCAAGTCACGCCATCGCTGCGCGCCCAGTCAAAGAAACCACGGCGCCATTCCAGGGAGTAGAGCCAGCGCAGGGGTGCGGGCAAGGGAGTCATTCAAATGTGCTCAATGAGATTCGGTCTGGTCGCAGAACCTGTGGGAGCGAGCCTGCTCGCGAATGCGTTTTCATATTCAACGTTGATGTCGACTGATAAACCGCTTTCGCGAGCAGGCTCGCTCCCACATTGGATCGTGTGTTCAATGCAGGAGCGTCGGGATTTTCGGCGCTTGGGTTTTCTCGGCCGTCGGTACGTCATTGCCGGCGCCGAGGCCACCACCCAGCGCAGTCACCAACTCGGCATGCGCACTCAACCGCGCCGCCTGCACCTGCTGCTGCACCTGCTGCTGCTTGAACAGCAACGTCTGCGCATTGAGCACGTTGAGGTAATCGGTGAGGCCGCGTTGATAAGCGATCATCGCGATGTCGTAGGTCTTCTGCGCCGTGGCCACCGACTCGGCGGCAAAACCTTGCTGCTTGTCCATCGACTCACGGCGGATCAACTGGTCGGAAATATTCTTCAGCGCATTGACCAGCGTCTGGTTGTAATGCGCGACGGCGATGTCGTAACCGGCGGAGGCTTCACCGAGTTCGGCACGCAGTCGGCCACCGTCGAAGATCGGCAAAGAGATCGCCGGGCCGACGTTGTAGTTGAGTTTCTTGCCGGTCAAAAACTCCAGCGCGCCACCACCGGTCGCCATGTAGCCGAGGCTGCCGACCAGATCGACGTTGGGGTAAAACCCGGCGTGCGCGACATCGATGCCGCGCGCCTGTGCGGCGACTTGCCAGCGACTGGCGACCACGTCCGGCCGCTGACCGAGCAACTCGGCGGGCAAGGCAGACGGCAGTTTCAGCGCAGCACCGAGCGACAGGGTCGGACGCTGCAACTGCGCCCCCTCCCCCGGCCCTTTACCCGCCAGCGCTGCAAGTTGATTGCGGCTCAGGGCAATTTCTTCGTCCAGTGCATCGATTTGTCGATGGGTTTCCGGCAGCGGTGTTTCGGCCTGACTGACTTCGAAATGCGTGCCGATCCCGCCGTTCAGACGCTTCTGCGCCAGATCGAGAATCTGCTGTTGCTGTTTGAGCGTTGCGGCAACGATGTCGCGCTGGGCGTAATGCAGCGACAGTTCGATGTAGGCGCGGACGATGTTGTTCTGCAATTCCAGCTGCGCCAATCGCGCCTCGGCGGCGCTCATGTGCGCCAGATCCACCGCTCGCTCGCTGCTATTGCTTTCGCGACCCCAGAGGTCGAGGGCGTAGCTGAAACCCAACGCGGCGTTGTTGTCCCAAGTGGTGGTGTTGGCCAGATCGCCCGGGCCGTAGAACTGATCGGTCGGCCAGTTGTGGCGTTTGAGGGTCGACTCGCCATTGATCTGCAACGACTCGGCGGACTCGGCGACACCGGCCATGGCTTTGGCCTGACGCACCCGCGCAGCGGCCATGGCCATAGTCGGGCTGCCGTGCACAGCGAGGTCGATCCAGCGATTGAGTTGCGGGTCGCCGTAGGCTTGCCACCATTGCGCGGTGGGCCAGTTGGCGTCACGGGCGGCGTGGGCGATGGCGTCGTCGGTGGCCAGTGAATTGGCCTCCAACGCCTTGCCTTGCGGGGCAATTCCTTCGGTTGAGATGCAGCCGCTGAGACCCAGAGTAAAAGCCAGAACACTGAGCGGCAAAAGCGCTCTGTTGATGCGACGCGGCACAGCTGCGAATTCCTGAGAAGAGGATAAGGCGGGGCTTGTTCTCGGTAGATGCTGCCGCAGGCTGCGATCTGTTGACCTTGATTCCCTTAAACCAAAATCAAAAAATCGCAGCCTGCGGCAGCGCCTACAGGGATCGGCGCAATTCTAGGGAACGCCCTGTACGGCGATAAGCTGGGATTTCTGTGAATCTTTGTTACGGTTAACGAGATAATCCCTAAGTCGGGGGTCTCGCCCCTGACACTTCGTGTCACAATTTGCCATCTCCCTTGAGAGCACCCCATGGACACTTTGCAAAACATGCGCGCCTTCAGTTGTGTCGCCGAAGCCGGCAGCTTCACCGCCGCCGCCGTGCAACTCGACACCACCACCGCCAACGTTTCGCGCGCGGTCTCCAACCTGGAAGCCCACCTGCAAACCCGCTTGCTCAACCGCACCACGCGGCGCATTGCCCTCACCGAAGCGGGCAAACGCTACCTGCTGCGCTGCGAACAGATCCTCGCCTACGTCGAAGAGGCCGAAGCCGAAGCCAGCGACGCCCACGCGCGCCCGGCCGGACAATTGAAAGTGCACACCATGACCGGCATCGGCCAGCACTTCGTCATCGACGCCATCGCCCGCTACCGCAAGACTCACCCCGACGTCACCTTCGACCTGACCCTGGCCAACCGCGTACCGGACCTGCTCGACGAGGGCTACGACGTGTCCATCGTGCTCGCCAGCGAACTGCCGGATTCCGGCTTCGTCTCGCAACGCCTTGGCATCACCTACAGCATCGTCTGCGCCTCGCCGGCCTACGTGAAAGCCAACGGCGCCGCGCAAAAGCCCAGCGACCTGCTCAACCACGCCTGCCTGCGCCTGGTCAGCCCGGTAATCCCCCTGGAAAAATGGGCCTTCGACGGCCCGGAAGGCCAGGAAATGGTCACCATCAACAGCTCGCCGTTTCTGGTGAACTCCGCCGACGCGATGAAAACCGCGATCACCAGCGGCATGGGCGTGGGCGTGTTGCCGGTGTATGCGGCGATCGAAGGTTTGCGTAACGGCACGCTGGTGCGAGTGATGCCGAACTACCGCTCGCAAGAGCTGAACCTCTATGCGATCTACCCGTCGCGGCAATATCTGGATGCGAAGATCAAGACGTGGGTTGAGTATTTGCGTGGGTCGTTGCCGGAGATTCTTGCGGCGCATCAAGCCGAATTGGCCGCCTACGAGTTAAGTGGAAGCCTCGCCGGCGCGCGCGTCGCCAACTGATTTTCAACACACCACGAAACGTGTAGGAGCTGCCGCAGGCTGCGATCTTTTGATCTTGATGTTTAATCGCAGCCTACGGCGGAGCCTACAGAAACGGGTATTTCACGGATGTTTCCGACAGGTTTTGACGGTTGTCCGTCGGAAGTGCGGTGGCTAGGATTTGGGTGTCGCTGACGCATCAGCGACCGGGTCTGGAAAACCCGATTTCAACTACCAAAGCTCATGGCATACTGCGGCGCTTTTTAGCTCGCAATGTTATGGCGGCTGTGCGCGGGAGGCCCTAGGGCCTGCCGGTTTTTGGTGAGGTTGACCGGTTTTTCCAGTCCGCGCACAGCTGCCACCCTTTCGCCTGGAAAACGAAAAGTGGCAGCTTCAACTCAACTTGCCACGAGTATGTTTCCTATGTTCAAACCAACGCCTAATCCACCCGAAACCGACGACACCACCCCCTACGAATTCCCCGGCTCAAAGAAATTCCACGAAGCCGCCGAACGCGCCCTCGATCACTACCTCAAACCCAACGCACTCACCCTGCGCTTCCACAAACCCAGCACCATGTTCCAGGTCGCACCGGAACAGGACAGCGAAAGCCTGCTGGTTCACGCCTGCGAATCACTGGCACAGGCCAGCCTCATGACCAGCGACATCGCCGCCTACATCGACCTGCCGCAACGACGGACGATTCTGGCGATTCAGCAGATCATCATGCTTGCCGAACTGGCGGTGAATCGGGTGCTGGATAACCACGAAATACCGCAATCCCCTTCACACAGCTAAAAGCCCCTCACCCTAACCCTCCCGAAACGTCGGACCGCCCAAAGGGAGGGGGGACTGACCGAGTTGTTTGGTAGAAGTACACCGACGGGCGATACCGAGTCGAACTCAGATTTTGAAAGGCTCACAAGTCGGCTCCCTCTCCCTCGGGAGAGGGCTGGGGTGAGGGGAAAATTCACCGCGAAACAAAAGCCAAGCGCGTGTCTTCCCCTCCACTTCGGCTGTTGCCATGGGCAAACCTTAAACAGAAAATCATCTTCTCGCAGATCAGCCACAGCCTGCGGTCGCCGGACTTCCCGTTTAAAAATCAAGCAATCCACACTGACGACAACTCCTACGAAAACCAGGAATTTGCGGATGTTTCCGACAGGTTTGACGGTTGTCCGTCGGAAGTGCGGTGGCTAGGATTTGGGTGTCGCTGACGAATCAGCAACCGGGCTTGGTCGCTCGGCTTATGAATGGAGCACTTCAAGGAGTTCCACCGTGCTCAATCCCCCTCAAAATCCACCTGAAATCGACGACACCACCCCCTACGAATTCCCCGGCTCAAAGAAATTCCACGAAGCCGCCGAACGCGCCCTCGACCACTACCTCAAACCCAACGCCCTCACCCTGCGCTTCCACAAACCCAGCACCATGTTCCAGGTCGCACCGGAACAGGACAGCGAAAGCCTGCTGGTTCACGCCTGCGAATCACTGGCACAGGCCAGCCTCATGACCAGCGACATCGCCGCCTACATCGACCTGCCGCAACGGCGCACGATTCTGGCGATTCAGCAGATCATCATGCTCGCCGAACTGGCGGTGAATCGGGTGCTGGATAACCACGAAATACCGCAATCCCCTTCACACAGCTAAAAGCCCCTCACCCTAACCCTCCCGAAACGTCGGACCGCCCAAAGGGAGAGGGGACTGATCGAGGTGTTTGGACGAGTTACGCCGACGTGCGATATCGAGTCGAACTCAGGTTTTGAAAGGCTCAGAAATCGGCTCCCTCTCCCTTGAATGATGCCGGATGACGGCCTGACACAATTTAAGCATCGTCCAATGGACGCAAACCTGGAGTGGGCAATCAAGTTCCAAAAATCATTTTCCGATTAAATTTAATAGCCAATCGATATAGGAAACCTGTCAGATCTGACAGTAGCGCTTTTATCGCTTCAGCCGAACAATGGATGTCGTCACACCGACCTAACCTTGAAGGAGCAAGACATGTCCATTAAAGATCTGAAACTCGACAAACTTAAGAAATCAGGTGAAGGCACTGTAATTGCCAAACTAAACAAAGACTACATCACCGACAAGTTCGAAGGAAAACCTGACCATTTTGTTACCGATAATAATGTAGTCGCGCTAAAAGCCACTTATCAGAAATCCTCTACCGACTCATTCACTATCAACCTCACTTTTGACGCAAACATTAAGCCTGGAAGGCATGAATTCAGCACAAAGCACTTTCCCTCTCCATTCAGATTTTCATATACATCAGGCTCACATACAAAAGGCTATACAAGCGCTAAAAATGCAGGGTTTATAGTTGTAGAAGAGTTCAACATCGCCAAAGGAATTTTCAAGGCAGCCTTCAACTTCAGTTTTGTAGATTTCGACACAAATGAGCTGCATCAAGTTCATGATGGTCAGATTGATGTCAAAGGCCTTGAAACTATCGAGGGGTAAAGGTAGGTCGCAAAGTCTGACCCAAGTGCAGGCACAAGCAGGTATCAGCCAATGTTGATACCGCTTCCCCAAAGCCACCGTGTTCCAGATCTCCCCCGAAAAGGGCCACAAAAGCCTGCTGGTCCACGCCTGCGAATTACTCGCGCAGGCAGCCGTATGACCAGCGACATCGCCGCCTACATCGACTTGCCGCAACGGCGCACGATTCTGGCGATTCAGCAGATCATCATGCTCGCTGAACTGGCGGTGAATCGGGTGCTGGATAACCACGAAATCTCCCAATCTCCGGCAAACAGCTAAAAGCCCTCACCCTAGCCCTCTCCCAGAGGGAGAGGGGACTGATCGCGGTGTTTGGGAGAGTTACGCCGACGTGAAATACCGAGTTGAACTCAGATTCTGAATCAGATCAAAAGCCCCTCACCCTAACCCTCCCGAAACGTCGGACCGCCCGTAGGGAGAGGGGACTGACGGTGGCGTTTGTGAGAGTTACACCGACGTGAAATACCGAGTCGAACTCAGATTCTGAATCAGATCAAAAGCCCCTCACCCTAACCCTCCCGAAACGTCGGACCGCCCGTAGGGAGAGGGGACTGACCGAGTTGGTTGGGAGAGCTACGCCGACGTGAAATACCGAGTCGAACATACACACTTCGAAAAGCTCAAAAATCGGCTCCCTCTCCCTCGGGAGAGGACTGGGGTGAGGGGCAAATCCACCACAAATCCAAAGCCGAACACCCGCTCTTCACCACTCAATAGGCCGAGTGTCAGCTCGCCTGCTCTTGATCTTGATCCACGAGCGACGTCGGAAGGCTGAGTGGAGGGATTGATCCGGGCGTGGGAGCGCAGCGACCGTTTGGCGCAGCCAAACACAGCAAGAGGAGGTGCAGCGAAGCAAACCGGAGACGCTGCGCCCGGATCGATCCCGCAGCGAAGGAACCCCGAGCCCCAGCGAGCGGGCCGCACGCAGGAGCAAGCGTTTTTTGCTTACTTTTTTAGGCGCTTGTAAAAAAGTGAGTCGCCGTCAGGGCGAAACCCTAAGCCGCCGTTACCGAAGAAACGGATATACACACCGAACAACCACAACATGGTCGGCCCAGAGGCCGCCAAGACAACCCCAAGCCAGAAATGTTAGCGTGCTTGGTATCAAGCCCGAACAAGAGCCAAAAACGATGAAAAAAACTGTCCTGGCCTTCAGCCGCATCACCCCGCCCATGATCGAACGCCTGCAACAAGAATTCGACGTCATCGTCCCCAATCCAAAAGCCGGCGACATCAACGCCCAGTTCAACGAAGCCCTGCCCCACGCCCACGGCCTCATCGGCGTCGGCCGCAAACTCGGCCAGGCCCAACTCGAAACCGCAACAAAACTCGAAGTCGTCTCAAGCGTCTCCGTCGGCTACGACAACTACGACCTCGACTACTTCAACCAACGCGGGATCATGCTCACCAACACCCCCGACGTGCTCACCGAAAGCACCGCCGACCTCGCCTTTGCCCTGATCATGAGCAGCGCCCGCCGCGTCGCCGAACTCGACGCCTGGACCAAGGCCGGCCAATGGCAAGCCAGCGTCGGCGCCCCGCTGTTCGGTTGTGACGTCCACGGCAAAACCCTCGGCATTGTCGGCATGGGTAACATCGGCGCCGCCGTCGCCCGCCGTGGCCGCTTCGGTTTCAACATGCCGATCATCTACAGCGGCAACAGCCGCAAGACCGAACTGGAACAGGAACTCGGCGCACACTTTCGCAGCCTCGACCAACTGCTCGCCGAAGCCGACTTCGTCTGCCTGGTAGTGCCGCTCAGCGACAAGACCCGCCACCACATCAGCCATCGCGAACTGGCGCTGATGAAACCGAGCGCCATCCTCGTCAACATCTCTCGCGGCCCGGTCGTCGATGAACCGGCCCTGATCGAAGCACTGCAAAACAAGCGCATTCGTGGCGCCGGCCTTGATGTGTACGAAAAAGAACCGCTGGCCGAGTCGCCGCTGTTCCACCTCAGCAATGCCGTGACCCTGCCGCACATCGGCTCGGCGACAAATGAAACCCGCGAAGCCATGGCCAATCGTGCGCTGGCCAATCTGCGCAGCGCCCTGCTCGGCGAGCGCCCGCAGGACTTGGTCAACCCGCAAGTCTGGCGCGGATAAAAAGCCACGGGCAAGTGCAACACTGCACTTGCCCGTTAGTTATGCCTTACACAACTTGAAATTGAACAACAAAGCCAATTAAACAACAGCATTATAAGCTCTGCCTGCCTGTCGAATAATCGACAAACGCTATGGAGAGCCAATATCTTGAACACCCTGACAACCGACAAACTTATTCGTTACAGCAAAGTCATATTGATGGCTTACATCAGCTTCTTTGGCGTGCTGGTGATGTTCCACAACTTCACCGACTACAATTCAAACTACACCTACGTGGCTCATATCCTGAGTATGGACACCACCACCGCCAGTGAAACCATCAAGTACCGAGCCATTGAATCACCGATGATTCATCACCGGATCTACTGGTTCGTCATCACACTGGAAGTCACGTATACCGTGTTGTGCCTGATCGGCACCTATCAGCTGTATCGCAACATCAACGCCTCCGCAGAAGTATTCCATGAGGCGAAAAAGTTTTCGATCATGGGTATACTCGCGGCCATCTTCATTTATTACGTATGCCTGCAAACTGTGGGTGTGGAATGGTTTGACATGGACACTTCGCAATCATGGAATGCGAAGGACTGGGCACGGCACATTGTTGACTTCATCTTCCCGGTGATGATTTACATCACATTGAAAGTCGAGCGCTGAAGTTCAGCGCTCGTTTATTTCAAGCCAACTTTCCCTGTACTGGGGCCACCACTGCTTTCTGTTTACGAAACACCAGCACATTGCCCAGCATCACCAATACCAGCCCGACCAGCGCCGGCGCTGTCCATTGGTAACCTTCCGCGAACGCCGAAACGTTCAGCGCCACCACCGGAAACAGCACCGTGCAATACGCCGCGCGCTCCGGCCCCATGCGCCCGACCAGCGTCAGATACGCGGTAAAGCCAATGACCGAACCCGGGATCACCAGATACAGCAGCGCACCGACATAACGCGGCGACCAATCCATGTCGAATGGAATGCCTTTGACCAGGCACCACACCGACAATATCGCCGCCCCATAGGCCATGCCCCAGGCGTTGGTGGTCAGTGGTCTGAGTCCGGCCTTCTGTTGCAGGCTCGACAGCATGTTGCCCGCCGAGAAACACAACGTGCCGCACAGCGCCAGACCAAGCCCCAGCAAGGTTTGCGGGCTGGCGTGATGCCCGGCCAGTTCCGGCCAGAACAACATGCCCAGGCCGAACAGCCCCAGCGCACCGCCCATCAGCACATTGCGCGCGATGCGCTGGCCAAAGAACACCCGCGCATTCAGCGCGTTCCACAGCGTCGCGGTGGAAAACACCACCGCGACCAGACCACTGGGAATCCACTGACTGGCGGTGAGGAAACACATGAAGTTGACGCAAAACAGACATAACCCCTGCGCCACGCAGATCAGATGTCCACGGCGGTTCATCGGTTGCAGCCGGCGGCTGAGCAGCAACAACACAAACAGCACCAGCGCGGCGAGGCCGAAGCGATAGACGATCGACACCGGAATCGCTACCACGCCGAGTTGCCATTTCAGCGCAATCCAGGTGGTGCCCCAGATCAGCACGGTCAACAAATACAACGACAGGTTCATGGCATACACTCCTCGATAGGCCTTGAGTGTCTGCCCGGGCCAGGCTTGCGCGCTTGCATAATCTTGCGCATTTGTCTGGCGGCAGGCTGGCAGCGCGGTGTCTACGGAGTAGGATGCAAGGCGTTGAAGAGAACCGACCATGGCCGCCATCGATACCCTGCAAGTCTTTCAAGCGTTGAACAGCTCGCCCAATGCACGCCTTGTGCACAGTGCCGAGCTTGGTGACGGCTTGTCTGCCGCTTTGTGGACCAACCACCACGATGCGCAGGATTATGAAGCGCCCACCCACCACACGTTGTCCTGCTACATCGCCGGCGGCACCGGCACGTTTCGTCGTGATCAACCCGGCCAGAAAGGTGGGCCGGACAAGCTCTGCATTCTGCCGGCCGATCATGAATCAGGCTGGGTAATCAACGGCGATATCCGCCTCGCGCACCTGTACTTCAGCGCCGAACAATTCGCCCTCGGTTGCGTCACGCTGCTTGATCGCGAACCCCGCGAGATGCAGTTGCGCGAGCAGACCTTTCTCGAAGACCCGCAACAGGCGCAACGCTTCCGGCAGTTGCTGACGCTGAATTGGGACGAGCCTGCTGAACGCTTGCTGACCAGTAGCCTCGCCCATGAACTGATCAGCCACACCTTGCTCAGCCAGGTCGGCGCGCGTCAGGGTTTGCGTTTGAAGGGCGGATTGGCGCCACACCAGCGTCGGCAATTGGTGGAGTTCATCGACAGTCAGTTGGGCGAGCCGATCAGCCTGGGGCAACTGGCCGGGTTGTGTGCGCTGTCGGAATACCACTTTGCGCGGATGTTCCGCACAAGTTTCGGCCTGCCGCCGCATCAATATGTATTGGCGCGGCGCTTGAGTCGGGCACGGGAATTGTTACGCGGGACGGCGCTGCCATTGGGTGAGATTGCGCTGGCGTGCGGGTTTGCCAGCGCGAGTCATTTCACCAATCGGTTCAAGCAGGTTTTGGGGGGGACGCCGGGGGAGTATCGGCAGGCGTTTTTGCGTTGAGCCCTTCTCCCCTCACCCCAGCCCTCTCCCGGAGGGAGAGGGGTCCGACCGAGGTGTCTGGCGTTGTACATCGACCTGAATGACCGAGTCGATTATGGATTCGGTAAAGATCGATCACGTCGGCGCAGTTCTCCAATATCCCCCTATCAGTCCCCTCTCCCTCGGGGAGAGGGTTAGGGTGAGGGGCTTTTGATCTTGCCCTAAAACTCCAAAGTGCTGGACAGCGACACCTGCCGCGAGTCCCCCATCGACACAAAGAACCGGCTCGCCGCCGAAGTGTAGTAAGTGCGATCAAAAAGGTTCTTCACATTGAGCTGAAACTTGACCTTCTGCCCCTCGACTTTGGTGTCGTAAGTAGCAAACGCATCGGCGACGGTATAGCTCGGCAGATCAAAATCATTCACCGCATTACCTGCACGTTCACCGACATAACGCGCTCCAGCCCCCACTCGCAACTGGTCACCACCGATCACGCTGCCGAAGTCATACACCGCCGACAACGAGCCGGAATTCTTCGCCACGTTTTGCAGGCGCTTGCCTTTGTAGTCCGGGTCTTCGGTGACTTCGGCATCGGTGTAGGCGTAGCTGCCGATCATGCTCCAGTGGTCGCTCAACTGACCGGTCAGGTCCATTTCCAGACCGCGCGAACGCACCTCACCGGCCGCGCTGTAGATCGTCGTCGGGCCTTCGGAGTTGGCCACCAGCACGTTGCGCTTCTTGATGTCGAACAACGCGATGTTGCCGGTGACACGCCCCGGCATGTCCAGCCGCGCGCCGAGCTCCCACGACTTGGCTTCTTCCGGCGCGATGCTGCCGTCGAGCACGGTGCTGCTGCCGCTCAGTGGGGCGATGGTCGAGTTGGGTTTGAACGATTCGGTGTAGCTGCCGTAGAACGACAAGGCGTCGGTGTAGCGATACACCAGACCAGCGCGCGGGACGAACTTCTGGCCGTTGCTGTCGGTGTTGGCCTTGAACGGCACACCTTTGCCGGCGTACTGGTCGTATTCCTGGAAACGCCCGCCAGCAACCAGAATCCACTGGTCGTTGAGGTGAATGGAGTCCTGCATAAACACCGAATCGCTGCGCAGTTCATCGGTCTGCGCGCTGTCGGGGGCGCTGACGGTCGTGCCGGCAACTTCACGGCCATACACCGGATTGAGGTAGCTGAAGGTGGTCAGGCTTTTCTGCCGAATCAGGTCGGCGCGGTAGATCTTGCGGTACTCGTCATCGACGCCGAACACCAGATCATGCTGCATGCCCAGCACGTTGACCTTACCTTCGAGGCTGGCGGTGGTGAAGCGGTCGGTGCTGATCGCGTTCTGGGTGCCGTCCATGCTGCGGGTCAACGTGCCTTTTTTGGTGTCGATGGCGGTCACGCGGACCTGGCTGGCGTCGTAGGTTTCGCGGTTCCAGCTGTAACCGAAGTGCGCTTTCCAGTCGTCGTTGAGCTCGTGATCGGCTTCAAAGTGATACAGATCCGAACGGCCTTCCATGTTGTTGAACGGCTCGTCCAGACGTTCTTTGCGCGAGATGTCCAGCGGGTGATTGGTGCGCGGATCGATCAGCGTGCCACGGTCGAACGGCGTGAGAAATTCACGGTGCTCGTAGGCGAACAACAGCTTGGTGCTCTCGCCAAACCAGGCCAGCGATGGGGCGATCAGGGTTTCGCGGTGGGTGCCGAAGTTGCGCCAGTAGTCTTCGTCTTCGTGGTCGAGCACCATGCGATAGGCCAGCCCGGAATCGCCCAATGGACCGGTGCTGTCGAGGGTGCCGCCGCTGCCGTTCTTGCTGTCGCCGTAGGTCGAGCCGCGCAAGGTCAGCGCGTTGTACTGCGTCAATTCCGGCTTCTTGCTGACCAGGTTGACCACGCCACCCGGGTCTTGAATGCCGTACAGCAACGAGGCCGGGCCTTTGAGTACTTCAACACGATCGACGGTGGCGTTCATGCCACGACCCTGCACGATCGGCATGCCGTCGCGCATGATCGAGCCATTACGGTTGTCACCGAAACCGCGGGTCATCACCGAATCCTGCGTGCTGCCCAAGGTGTTGCCTTGGGTGATGCCACTGACATTGGCCAGGGCATCATCAAGATTGCGCGGCGCCTGATCGCGGATGACCTGGCCCGGGATGACGTTGACGGTCTGCGGGATTTCCTGCAGCGAGGCCGAGGAGCGCATCACCGAACTGGTTTCCGGCGGCTGATAACTCATCGATTCGTCGCGGGTCGAGGTGATGGTCGTGGCACCGAGATTCAACGCGCCTTCGGTAGGCTTGGGCTCCAGCGCCAACGTGTGGCTGTCGGTGCGGCGGAGGTTGAGGCCGGAGCCGCTGAGCAAGCGTTGCAGTGCCTGTTCGGCACTCATCTGGCCATTGACGGCCGGAGCGGTGAGGCCGTACGGCGCTTCGTCGGTGTAGACCACGCTCTGCCCGGTGACGCGGCTGAAGTCGCTCAAGGCTTGCGGCAGCGGTTTGGCGGCCAGGGAAAAGTTGAACTGCTTTTGCGCCTGACTGCTGGCGGTTTCAGCGGCGAGCGCGACGTTCATCGGCAACAGCGCCAATGCCGAAAAGCTCAATGCCGAAACGCCTAACCATTGTTTGACCGAACCCGATTTTGCCCTGGACTTCATTGCTCAATGACCTGTGTAGAACCGCAACGGATGCGAATGACTCGCAGTTTCAGTCACTACACGGATGGGGCTCGGGTTTACCTCACCACAAATCTGAAAATATTTTTTTAGATCAAAAGATCGCAGCCTTCGGCAGCTCCTACAGGGATCGCATTCCAATGTAGGAGCTGCCGAAGGCTGCGATCTTTTGACTTGGCCTCAACGCAAAATAATCAGATGCCCCAACACCTGATGCTGCTCGAACCCCATCACCCCTTGCAGGGAACTGAGCACCGCCTGCGGATCCTTGCTCGGAAAACTGCCACTGACCTTGCGCGCCGCCAGCTCATCGTTGAGCAGCACAATCCGCCCGGGGTAATAACGGCGCAGATCCTCGACCACATCGGCCAGCGTCGACTTGTAGTAAGTCAGCCAGCCCTGACGCCAGGCCAGTTGCGCTTCGCTGTCCACCGCGTGAAGCTTTTGCGCCGAACCTTCGCCGTAAGCGACCTGCTGGCCGGCAGTGAGAATCTGTTGTTCACCACCACGATCCGCCGTCACGCCAACGCGCCCCGACAACACCGTGACCTGCGCACCATGCGGTTGCAGTCGCACTTCGAACTGTGTGCCAAGCACCCGTGCCTCGCCCTTCTCCGCCGCGACCACAAACGGATCCCCCGTATGCGTAACGCTGAAGAAACCGGCACCGCGGCGCAACTGCACATGCCGCTCGCCACGACTGAAATCCACGGCAATCGCACTGTCGCCATCCAGCGTCACTTGCGAGTGATCGGCAAGCGTCACCGTGCGGATTGCACCGGGCGCCGAGACATAATCGGCGCCCAGCTCATCGATCCAGCGCTGCGGTTGCCAACCCGTGCCGAGGCTGACCATCAGCAACAGACACGCCGCCATCGCCAGTGCGCCCGACCAACGCAAAAGCTGCGGACGGCGCGGGCGATCCATCGCATCGAGATAGCCCTGCAATGCCAAGGCCTCTTCATCGGCCAATGTGCGCGCCGGACTTTCGCTCAGTTCCCAGAGCACCTGCGCCTGCGCGTAAGCCTCTGCATGCGCCGGGTCGGCACGCAGCCATTGGCTGAAGGTCAGTTGATCGCCCGCGCTCGGCCGGTCATGCAGCAAGCTCAGCCAGGCAAACGCGGCCTGCTCTTGCGCGGGCGTCGGAACAATGGAGTCAGATGGCTTCACGGTGCTTTCCCTGGCAGGCATGGCGCGGGTTCGCGCAGGCTGGCCTTGCAGGCCTCGAGGGCGCGCATCATATGTTTTTCCACGGCACTTTGGGACAAGCCCATGGCTTTGGCGATGTCCGCGTATTTGCGGCCGTGGATGCGATTGAGCAAAAAGATCTGTCGGGTGCGCTCGGGCAAGGCGCGCAACGCCGCTTCGACATGCTTCAGATCATTGCCCGCTTCCAGCGCTGCTTGTGGTTCGCTGCCGTGGCTGTGCGGCGCGTCCGGTTGCCAGCCTTCGTTGACCCGCGTGCGCGTGCCTTCGCTGCGCAGATGATCGATCGCGATGTTGCCGGCGCAGCGCAAAAGATAAGTGCTGAGTTCTTCGACCTGCACCAGCGGGCGCCGCCAGAAACGCAGAAACAGATCCTGCACCAGGTCCGCTGCCGTCGCCCGACAACCGACGCGCCGGTTCACCAGCGCTTCCATTTGCGAACGCTGGGACAAAAACACCTGAAGAAAATGCGCACGCGCCCCGCGCGGCTCGTCGTCGCGGGATTCCGGCGGCAGACCGATCAGCACTTCAGCACTGCGCCCATGCAGCAACCGGGCTGGCGAGCAAACCGACCCCGGCCAGCGCCAATGCGAAACGCGGGCGATATGGCAGCAACAACACCAACGCCAAGGCGCTGAGCATCAGCACGGCGAACCAGTCGACCAGGCCAAAGCTCCAGCCGTTGGCAGAAACGGCGGCCCACAGCGACAGACTCAGCATCAACCATCCGGCCAACGTCAGGCCCTGCCGCCGACGCCTGGTCGGTTTGTGGCCGAGCAATTCATCATGGTGACGCGGCATCGCCAGGCACAACGCGGTGAATCCGGCGTAGCTGAGCAACAACGGCAACAGCATCAGTTCGCCCCTTGCTCAAGGGTGATCGGCCGAGCCTGTTCGCGGCGGGGCTTTTTAACGCTGACGGTGTTGCCGGCGCGCTGCATTTTCCACGCGGCCCAAGCCAGGAAGAAACCGCTTGCGAGGCAGGTCAGATCAAAACCGGCCAATGCCCAATCCCTCTGCATCAAGGTGACGCCGAGATTCCAAGGGGTGGTCAGCGCATTGATCAGCGGCACCGCGACAAACAGCGCGGCACCGAGCACAAGCTGTTCAATCCAGGCCTTGCGCCCCGGCCGTAACAGCGCGTGCAGCACGCTCAGGCCCCAGGCCATGAAGAACGCGTTCACTTCCCAATCCGCGCGCCCGGCGAGGCTCACCGGCAATAGACGATTAGCCAGAAAGAACACCGCCACCGCCGACACCAGCCCGGCCATGCTGGCGATGTTCAGCACTTCAACCAAGCGCAATTCAAATGGCATCACACCGCTCTTGGCGTGTTTGAGTTGACGTTTGCCGAGCCAGATCACCAGCCCGGTGCCGATCATCGCCGTGCCGGCCAGACCACAAATGAAATACAGCCAACGCAAGAGCGGCCCGGCAAAGTGGCCCATGTGCAAACCATAGAACGCACCACCCACCGCCATCGCCATCGGTTGTTCCGGAGTGCTGCCGAGCATCTGCCCGGTCACACCGTTGAAGGTCACGGCGCGGCCAAAATCATGTACCACGCGATCGCCGGCACGGGACAGCACCACGGTGGCATTGGCGTCCCCCGGATTGCTCACCGACAGGCGCGCCGTGTGGCCGCCCGACCATTGCTCGCTGGCTTTGCTCAACAGCGGCGCCATGGACGTCAACGGCGCAGCGATATCGGCGCGCTCCGGGGTCTTCGAAGCGGGGAAAACTTCGTCATAAAACGTGCGCACGTCACTGCCGTAAGACGCGACGATGCTCGCCGGCATGACCATCGACATGAAAATCACCAGGCTGCTGTAGGTGATCATCAAGTGAAACGGCAGCACCAGCACACCCACCGCGTTATGCCCGTCGAGCCAGGAACGCTGGCCCTTGCGCGGGCGGAAGGTGAAAAAGTCTTTGAAGATTTTCTTGTGGGTGATGATCCCGGTGATCAGCGCGACAAACATCACCATGGCCGCGATGGTCGATAGCCAACGGCCCCACGGATAAGGCATTTGCAACTGGAAATGGAAACGGTAGAAGAATTCGCCGCCCATGCTTGCGCGGCCTTGTACTTCGGCGCCGGTTTGCGCGTCGAGGGTTTTCGATTCAAAGCGCCCGCGCTCGCCGGGATTGGCCGGCGCTTGTTGCCAGCGCACGGTCAGGCCGGGATCTCGCGCATCAGGCAAATCGATCAGCCAGCGTGACGCGCCCGCCGCGTGTTGCAGCAGATAATCCTGGGCCAGCGTCAGGCTCGTCTCGACACTCACCGATCGCGCGGGGATTTCCGGCTGCATCCAGTGGCTGATTTCATCTTTGAAATAGGCCAGCGTCCCGGTCAGAAAAATCGCGAACAGCAACCAGCCGAACAGCAGTCCGGTCCAGGTGTGCAGCCAGGCCATCGCCTGACGGAAGCCCTCTTTCATGCCAGCCCCAATCCACGCGCCGCGCCGGAGATGGTCGCCAGAATCACGCTCGGCACCAGCAAGCCGACCCAAGCCGACCACGCAGTGCGGCAGGCAAAACACCAGAGCACCGCCACCAGATAGACCAGAAAGGAAATGGTCATGCCGGTCACCACCGCTTCGGCGCGGCTCAACGGCAGCCACAGCGTCAGGGTGACACTGGCCAGCGCCGCAACGAGATAGCCGCCAAACACCGCCGCCAACACCCGTGAGGTGACGGCCAGACGATAGGACATGGGAAGTGTGGCGAGTTTGCCTTTCATGTTTCGACCCTGAAACGAAAAACGTCCGGCCGATCAGCCGAACCTACAGGCGAGCAATATTAATGATAAATATTCTCATACGCAAAAGCATCTGATTGCCGGTTAAGCGTTTCGCCCCTTACAATGCGAACAGTTCTTGTTCTCTAACGCATACTCTCTACCGCGCCAGCAAGCGCCCGGAGTAATACCGTTGTCGTCCGCCCATCCCGTCGAATCGCTCTATCAGGCTCATCACAGTTGGCTGACTGGCTGGCTGCGGCGCAAACTCGGCTGCCCGGACAGCGCGGCGGACCTGGCACAGGACACGTTTATCAAGGTGCTGACCGCCCGCGAACCACCGGTGATCATAGAGCCGCGGGCCTTTCTGACGACGTTGGCCAAGCGCGTTCTGTTCAATCATTACCGCCGTCAGGATGTCGAACGCGCTTACCTCGACACCTTGGCGCAGATGCCGGACATGGTCGCGCCGTCGGAAGAAGACAAGGCGATCATCCTGCAAACCCTGATGGAGCTGGATGAATTGCTCGACGGTTTGCCGCGTCAGGTCAAACGCGCCTTTTTGCTGGCGCAGGTCGATGGCCTGACGTATCCACAGATCGCCGCTGAACTCGACATCTCTGTGGCCACGGTCAAACGTCATTTGAACAAAGCGGCGATGCGCTGCTACTTCGCCCTATGAACCGCGCGCCGGATTTCTCCTCCCAAGTGGCTGAACAGGCCGTGTATTGGTTGATGGAAATGCAGCAAGGCACGCTCTCCCCGCGCCAGCAACAGGCCTGGCAACAATGGCTGGAGGCGCACAGTGAACATCGGCGAGCGTGGGAGCATATTCAACGAGTCAATCAGCGTCTGCGCGGTGTGTCTTCGCCGCTGGCACACGCGGCGTTGAACGGGCCGAAGTCCGGCAGCCGTCGTCAGGCGCTGAAACTGCTGCTGATTCTCGGTGCCGGTTCGGCGGTGACCTGGGGCATGCGCGAACACACCCCACTGCCGTCGCTGTTCGCCGATTACCGCAGCCCGATCGGGCAACGGCGCAAAGTGGCGCTCGGCGCCGGCGATCAGTTGCAACTCAACACCGCCAGTGCCGCCGATGTGGATACCTCGGCGCGACTGATCCGCTTGCTCGAAGGCGAAATCCTCCTGACTGCCGCGCAATCGTTCGAAGTGCGCACGGCTCAAGGCACTCTGAAAACTCACGGCGCACGCCTCAATGTGCGTCAATTTGCCGATCACACGCAGGTAGCGCTGTTTGAAGGCCGGGTCGAGCTGAGCAGCAACGGACGCGCGCCGATGTTGCTGCCGCTCGCGCGTCAGTTGAGTTTTACCTCTGCTTCAGTCACCGAAGCCAAGCCTTTGGACGCCAACAGCGGCGCCTGGGCCGACGGCATGCTGGTGGCGGCGCATATGCGTCTGGGCGACTTCCTCGATGAACTGGCTCGCTACCGTCGCGGCCAGCTCAATTGCGACAGAGACGTTGCCGATCTGCTGATCTCAGGGACTTATCCGCTGGACGACAGCGAGCGGATTCTCGATCTGCTGGAAATCAGTTTGCCGGTGAAGGTGAAGCGCTTTACCCGTTACTGGGTGAGCGTCGAAGCACGGGTTTAAAGCAGCAGAATCAAAAGATCGTCCGAAGGCTCGGGCCGCGATCGGACGATCTTTTGATTTTGAAAAATAAATGAGCCGTTTTTCAGATCTGGCGTGACAGAGAAGGAAAGCCCCCTTGATTCAACCTTCTCAGGATCATCCACATGCACCCCACTCGCCTCACGCCACTGGCCCGTAGCCTGCGCAATCTCGTCCTCGGCGCCAGTCTGAGCTTCGCCGCCCTGCCCGCCGCGCTGGCCGCTGATGCCAAGGCTTATCACATCGCGCCATCGTCGCTGGAGAACGCTCTCAACCAGTTTGGTCGTGAAGCAGGCGTGTTGATTTCATTCGGTTCGCAAGTCACCAGCGGTGTGCAAAGTCGAGGTCTGGAGGGCAGCTACACGCCCGAACAAGGTTTGAATGCGCTGCTCGAAGGCACCGGTCTGCAAGCGCGCGCCGAGGGCAACAATGCGTTCAGCCTGCAACCGGTGGCGGATGCCGCGCTGCAACTGGACACGTCGAAAGTCGTCGGCGACTGGCTCGGCGATGCTGCGCAAATCAACGTCTTCGAACATCCCGGTGCCCGTGATGTGATCCGTCGCGAAGAGTTCGAACGTCAGGGCGCAACGCAGGCCCGTGATGTGCTCAACCGTATCCCTGGCGTCAACGCCCCGGAAAACAACGGCACCGGCAGCCATGACATGGCGCTGAACTTCGGCATTCGTGGGTTGAATCCGCGCCTGGCCGCGCGCTCGACAGTGTTGATGGACGGCATTCCGGTGCCGTTCGCGCCTTACGGCCAGCCACAACTGTCGTTCGCGCCGATCAGCATGGGCAACATGGATGCCGTGGACGTGGTGCGCGGCGGTGGCGCCGTGCGTTATGGTCCGCAGAACGTCGGCGGCGTGGTCAACTTCGTGACCCGGGCGATTCCTGACGAGCCAACGGTCAAGGGTGGCTTCCAGACGGAAACCAGCCCATCGTCGAGCCACGACGGCTTCAAGACCAGCGCCAATCTACTGGCCGGCGGCACTAACGCCAATGGCCTCGGCGGCGCATTGCTGTATTCCGGAACCCGTGGCGGCGACTGGCGCGAACACAGCGACACTGAAATCGACGACCTGATCCTCAAGGGCAAATACCAGCTCGACGAAGCCAATAGCTTCAACGCCATGGCCCAGTATTACGAAGGCAAGGCGGACATGCCAGGCGGTCTGAACGTGGCCGATTACGACGCTGATCCGTACCAGTCGACACGGCCGAAAGACCAGTTCTGGGGCCGCCGCACGATGTTCAATTTCGGCTATCGCTATCAGGAAGATCGCCGCGAATTCACCGCCAATACATTCTTCACCAAGACCCTGCGCAGTGGTTATCTGGATCAGGGCACGTTCCTTTCGTTGTCGCCGCGCGAGTATTGGGTGCGCGGCCTGGAAACCCGTTTCGCCCAAGGCTTCGACCTCGGCCCGACCAGCCACGAAGTCGGCGTTGGCTACCGCTATATCAACGAGGCTGGCCACGAACTGCGCTATCGCACGCCGATCAGCAGCAACGAATACCCGACCACCGCCAGCCGCAACGACCGCGACACCCGTGGCGGCACCGAGGCCAATGCGTTCTTCGTCGACGATCGCATCGACATCGGCAAATGGACGATCACCCCGGGCGTGCGCTACGAGATGATCGAGTCGCAGCAAACCAACAATCTGACCAACGTCAAATACAAGGGCGACTACAACACCGCGCTGCCGGCGTTGAACGTGCTTTATCACCTGACCGACAGCTGGAACCTGTACGCCAACACCGAAGGCTCGTTCGGCAGCGTGCAATACAGCCAGATGCCCAACCGCGTAACCAGCGGCGAAGTGAAACCGGAAAAGGCGCGCACCTGGGAACTCGGCACGCGCTATGACAACGGTGCGTTGCGTGCGGAAATCGGCGCGTTCCTGATCAACTTCGATAACCAGTACGAAAGCAACCAGACCAACGATTCGGTGATCGCCCGTGGCGAAACCCGCCATCAAGGGATCGAGACCAGCGTCAATTACGCGCTGGATGACTTGAGCCCGGCGCTCGCCGGTTTCGATGTCTACGCCACTTACGCTTATGTCGACGCAACCATCCGCGAAGACGGGCCAAACAAGGGCAACCGCGTACCGTTCTCGTCGAAACACAAAGGCACGATTGGCGTCGGTTACACCGAAGGTCCGTGGAAGTTGAATCTGGATAGCAGCTTCCAGAGCGACCAGTTCGCCGACAACGCCAACACCTCGAAAGAAAGTGCCGATGGCAGCACCGGCAAGATCCCGGGCTACATGCTGTTCAGCAGCCGTGCGGGGTATGACTTCGGCCCGCAGTTGTCGGATCTGAACGTGGCGGTGGGGGTGAAGAACATCTTCAATACGCAGTACTTCACGCGTTCGTTTGATGACAACAACAAGGGTAAGTATGTGGGTGAGCCGCGGACGGTTTATGTGCAGACTTCTGTGGCGTTCTGAGGATTGAAAAGCCCCTCATCGGAACGCCGCCCGCCTAGCCCTCTCCCAGAGGGAGAGGGGACTGATCGTGGGATGCTTGCGAGGTACGCCGACCTGAACGTGCTGTGCCGAATCCATAATCGACTCGACCTGAAACCGCTTTGCCGAATCCATAATCGACTCGACCTGAAACCGCTTTGCCGAATCCATAATCGACTCGACCTGAAACCGCTTTGCCGAATCCATAATCGACTCGGTCTTACAGGTCGATGTACCCCGCAAGACACCTCGGTCGGCCCCCTCTCCCTCCGGGAGAGGGCTGGGGTGAGGGTCAGCGGGTCAGCAAGTCAGCAAGTCAGCAAGTCAGCAAGTCAGCAAGTCATGGTCTACAGTAAAACTTCAAACCAACTTCACAAGGATCGTGAAGCATGCAAACTCGCCCCACCCTCGCTCAGTTCGCCCGCCATCTACGTGTTAATCAAACCGACTGCGAACACCTGCTCTGGCAAAAGCTCCGCTCCCGCCAAATCGCCAATCTGAAATTTCGTCGACAGTTTCCCTGTCCGCCTTACGTGCTGGATTTTTACTGCGCCGAGCTGAAGTTGGCGATAGAGTTGGACGGCGGTCAGCACTATGAAACGCGGAAAGTGATTCATGATCAGCGACGGACGCACTATCTGAATCAAAAGGGAATTGAAGTCGTGCGTTTCAGTAATCTTGAGGTGGCTCAGCAGATGGATGACGTACTGGAGCAGATCATAAGAATTGCGGCGAATCGAAAAATGCCCTCACCCTAACCCTCTCCCTCTGGGAGAGGGGACTGATTGGGGGATGCTTGCGAGCTACGCCGACCTGATTCTGCTTTGCCGAATCCATAATCGACCTAGTCTTCCGGGTCGATGTATCCCGCAATACGACTCGGTCGGCCCCTATCCCGGAGGGAGGGGGACTGATTGGGAGATGCTTGCGAGCTACGCCGACCTGATTCTGCTTTGCCGAATCCATAATCGACTCGGTTTTCCAGGTCAATGTAGCCCGCCAGACACCTCGGTCGGCCCCCTCTTCCAGAGGAAGAGGGGGCTGACCGGGAGATGCTCACGATTTCCGTAGACCTGAAATTGCTTTGTTGAATCCATAATCGACGCCGTCTTTCAGGTCGATGTAACTCATAAGACACCTCGGTCGGCCCCCTCTCCCGGAGGGAGAGGGCTGGGGTGAGGGGCCGCGCTCTTGTGCCCTGTGCAAAAACCGCCACAAACAAAAACGGGCCTGCTTCCGCAGGCCCGTTCTCATTGAGTGGCTTATAAAATCAGCGCATCAACTGTTGATCGCTGCCTGTTCATTCTCAAGGAATTCTTCCTCCAGCAGAGCATCATTCGCCTTGCTAAATGGCACCACAGCGGCGCGTGGTTTACCTCGCAGTTTGCCAAACAGGTGCTCCAGTGCGTGCTCGAGTTTTTCGGCAGCGCCGTCGATCGCCAGTTCCAGCGAATCGGCCTTGTGGGTCACGGAAATCGGTTGATGGCCTTTTGGCCGCGCTTCCAGTTGGCAGCGCAAGTCATGGGGACCTGGTTTGTCACCGTTCTCGTCGCTCAGGTGGACTTCGACACGGGTCAGGTCTTCTTCATAACGTTCGAGCGTGCTCTCAATGGTTGTACGTACCCACTCCTCCAGTCGTTGACTACTTTGAATATGGTTATCGCTGTTGACTTGGATTTGCATAGTTCATCCCTTATTTCAGCTAGCTCGTGAGAGGCCTTGAGTTGAATTTCCTGACCTCCTGGTTACAACAATCGGCCCGACCGGCGAACATTTCAACCCCTGAAAAAAGATAAATATTCATTCGCAAAAAAAGCCGGACATCCGAGCAAAGCACTGGTAAGGTCGGGAGTTGGGTCGCCCCGCAACCCGGCAAAATTTGCTCACAATTGCCCGTCATTCAACGGGTGCAAGCTACGAAATATCCCCGCCTCCTCGACCAGCCAATCATGCACAGCCCGCACGCCCGGATGGCTCAACGCCCCCGGCGCATACAGCAACACATAGCGTTTGTGATTGGGCACCGACAGGCCGAACGGCACAATCAACGTCCCCCGCTCCAGCTCATCGTTAAGCAACGTGCGGCGGGCAATCGCCACGCCCATGCCGGCGATCGCCGCTTCGATGGTCAGGTGATTGCGATTGAACGTGTGTCCGCGCCGTACGTCGGCACCCTCGAAGCCGATCGCGTTTAAGTAGAATTCCCACTCTGCGTATTCATAACTGCCACGCCAGGCGGTGATGTCGTGCAACAGCGGAAAATGCACCAGATCCGCCGGCCCATGCAGTGGCGGTCGCCCGCGCAGCAAACTCGGCGCACACACCGGGAAAATCTGCTCGTCGAGCAAGGCTGTGGATAACAATCCCGGATAACTGCCGTCGTTCAAATCGATCGCCAAATCAAAGTCACCCTCGTGCAATGGCACGCTGCTGTCCTCGGCGACCAGCCGTAGCTGAATATCCGGATAGCGTTGTTGCAAGCGTGGCAAACGCGGCGTCAGCCACTTGCTGAGGAACGACGGAATCGAGCGCACGCGCAAAATCCCGCTGATCATTCCGGCATCAAGTCGACGCAATTCGGCATCGATGCTGCCGTACGCCTCGTTGACGGTAATGGCCAGCCGCTGCCCCTCCGCGCTTAGCTCGACACCGCGCGCGCGCCGATGAAATAGGCGAAAGCCGAGGCGTTCTTCCAGTTGGCGAATCTGCTGGCTGACCGCCCCCGGGGTGATGTGCAGTTCTTCGGCACAACGGGTGAACGACAGGTGCCGTGCGGCACAGGAAAACACCTGCAGCCAGACATAGGTCTGGGCATGCAATTGACGACTCATCGTTTAGTCCTGCTAAAGGCTTACTTAGGAAGTTTCGTTAGTCACGTAGGACCGAGGTAGGCAGTATCGCCGACATTGCGCTTGTCCTACAAAAAATGGCAGCGATTCGTACTCCATTGCTTGTAAGGGTTTAGCATGGCTATCAGTGTTTTCGATCTATTCAAAGTCGGTATCGGTCCGTCCAGTTCCCACACCGTCGGTCCGATGCGCGCGGCAGCGACCTTCGCTCAGGCGCTGATTGATCAACGTTTATTGAACGATGTGCGCCGTGTGGAAATCCGTTTATACGGCTCACTGTCGGCCACCGGCGTCGGGCACGCCACCGACCGAGCCACGGTCATGGGCCTGATGGGCGAATGGCCGGACAGCATCGATCCGGCGACCATCGATCCACGTATCCAGCAACTACGCGAGTCAGGCCAACTGTCCCTCGCCGGTCAGAGAGAAATTGCCTTCGACTGGCAACGTGATCTCCTGCTGCTGGACGAGAGCCTGCCCTACCACCCCAACGCCATGTCCCTGACAGCCCTTGGCGAAACCACCGAGTTGTTCGAGCAGACGTACTACTCGATTGGCGGCGGTTTCATCATCGAAGCGGCAGAAGCGGAGTCCGGTGTCGCACCGGCCGGCGATGTGGTGTTGCCGTACGATTTCTCCAGCGCCGCCGAACTGCTGTCGCTGTGTAAACAGCACAACCTGCGCGTGTCCGAACTGATGATGGCCAACGAGCGCGCGTGGCGTACCGACGCGGAGATCCGTCAGGGTCTGCTGCACATCTGGTCGGTGATGCGCGAATGCGTCGAACAAGGCCTGCGCCACGAGGGGATTCTGCCCGGTGGTCTGAACGTGCCGCGCCGCGCCGCGAAATTGCATCGCAGCCTGTTGGAGATCGGCAAGCCGAACGTGATCAGTTCGACGCTGTCGGCAATGGAATGGGTCAACCTGTTCGCCCTCGCCGTCAACGAAGAAAACGCGGCCGGCGGGCGCATGGTCACCGCGCCGACCAACGGTGCAGCCGGGATCATCCCGGCCGTTCTGCACTACTACATGAAATTCAATCCGGACGCGTCTGACGATGATGTCGTCGCTTTCTTCCTCGGCGCGGCCGCCGTCGGCATTCTCTGTAAGAAGAATGCCTCGATCTCCGGCGCCGAAGTCGGCTGTCAGGGTGAAGTCGGTTCGGCCTGCGCGATGGCCGCTGCCGGCCTCGCTGATGTGCTCGGCGCCACTCCGGAACAACTGGAAAACGCCGCCGAAATCGGCCTGGAACACAACCTTGGCCTGACCTGCGACCCGGTCGGTGGCCTCGTGCAAGTGCCGTGCATCGAGCGCAACGCCATCGCCGCCGTGAAAGCGATCAACGCCACGCAAATGGCCCTGCGCGGCGACGGCAAACACTTCATTTCCCTCGACCGGGTAATCCGCACCATGCGCGATACCGGCGCCGATATGCACGACAAATACAAAGAGACTTCACGGGGTGGCCTGGCCGTGAGCTGGGTGGAATGCTGAGGCGCATTCCCTGACCGCCCCGGCAGACCGCACCCCACGGTCTGCCAACCGTGAGCCCGAGCAAAAATAATAACGAGGCGATACCGATGACCGATGTACGTACACCTGCTGCCGAAAATCCCGCGGTGGACCGCACACTCAACACAGAAACGGCCCACAAGGGCTGGAGCAAATTCGACACTACCTGGATGCTTGGCCTGTATGGCACCGCGATCGGTGCCGGTACATTGTTTCTGCCAATCAACGCCGGTGTCGGCGGTTTTTGGCCGTTGCTGATTCTGGCTGTACTTGCCTTCCCGATGACGTTTTTTGCCCACCGGGGCCTGACCCGTTTTGTGTTGTCCGGGCGCTCCGGGGACATCACCGAAGTGGTCGAAGAACACTTCGGCATCGGCGCCGGCAAACTGATCACGCTGCTGTATTTTTTCGCGATCTTCCCGATCCTGCTGGTCTACAGCGTGGCGCTGACCAACACCCTGAGCAGCTTTCTCGAACACCAATTGCACATCGCCCCGCCGCCTCGGGCGATCCTTTCGCTGGCGCTGATCCTCGGTTTGATGGCGATTGTGCGCTGCGGCCAAAGCGTCATCGTCAAAGCCATGAGCGTGCTTGTTTATCCGTTTGTTGCCGCGTTGCTGTTGCTTGCACTCAGCCTGATTCCAAACTGGAATGGTGCGTTTTTCGCCAGCGCCCAAGAAGCCATGCCAATGTCCGCTTTCTTCAAGACAATGTGGCTGGCGATTCCGGTGATGGTGTTTTCGTTCAACCATTCGCCGATCATTTCCGCGTTCGCGGTTGAGCAGAAACAACGCTACGGCGAGCAGGCCGAACGCAAGAGCAGCGGCATCCTCGCCATGGCCCACGGCATGATGGTGGTGACGGTAATGTTCTTCTGCTTCAGTTGCGTGCTGGCGTTGTCGCCGGCGGATCTGGCAGCGGCCAAGGCGCAGAACATTTCGATCCTGTCGTACCTGGCCAACCACTTCCAGACCCCGGTCATCGCTTACGCCGCGCCGTTGATTGCGCTGGTGGCGATCACCAAATCCTTCCTCGGCCATTACATCGGTGCCAGCGAAGGCTTCCAGGGCATGATCGTGAAAAGCCTGCGCAGCCGTGGCCGGGTCATGTCAGCGAGCTGGCTGAACCGCGCGACCGCCATGTTCATGATCCTCAGCTGCTGGGCCGTGGCGACCTTCAACCCGAGCATCCTCGGCATGATCGAAACCCTCGGCGGGCCGGTGATTGCCTGCCTGTTGTTCCTGATGCCGATGTACGCCATCCGCCGCGTGCCGGCCTTGCGCCAGTATTCAGGGCAGGTGTCCAACGTGTTTGTGGTGCTGATCGGCCTGATTGCACTGTCAGCGATCATCTACTCGGTTCTGCCCTGAAAACGGGCTGTTAAAAAAGGCGAGCCAAGCGGCTCGCCTTTTTTATGCCCGTGTTCATTGTTCGACAATTTTCCCGGCACAGCCCTTGCTAAGCCCCTGTAGGAGCTGCCGCAGGCTGCGATCTTTTGCTCTTCATGACCGAAATCAAAACACTGAAGAGCAAAAGATCGCAGCCTCGTTTCACTCGACAGCTCCTACATGAAGCAACAAATACAGACCACGGAATGGCCGGTGATCCGGTTTGGCGAACCAACCCGATCACGGCCGGTCAACAACTGCACGTTCAATCAGGCGGTGACGCATCATGGACAATCCTTTTCAGATCATTACCGATGCCTTCGCGCCGGACTATCAGATCAACTTGAGCATTCAGGGTCTGGACGGCAGCATCATGCTGACCCTGTCCAACAGCGGCCGAATCGTCGCCAAACGCATGATCAGCGCCGAGCAGCGCAACGATCCCGCGCGGCTCAAACGGCTGGTGCAAAGCATTCAATTCGGCATAGCCATCGAGCAAGGCCACAGCGCCATGGCAATCCTCGAAGCCATGACCAGCGGCGCCGGGCTGACCCCGCCACCGCCACGCGTCAACGGCCAGCCCGGACAAGTGGCCGGGCTTTAAAGCTCGCCCTTCTCGACTTCCGGATGCTCGCTGGAACCGGCGCCGAGTTTGCGCTGCGGTTTCTCGATCTTAACCGAAGGAAATTGTGACGAGGCGTAACGCACCACCAGAATCGAGAACGCCAGCAGCAGAATCCCGCCGCACAGGTAAATGATGCCCATGTCCGGCGGGTTGTGGTGCGAGACGTTGGAGATCAGCAGACGGGTCAGCGCGGTGATCGCCACGTAGATCAGGAAGCGCACCGGCATGTGGTTGGTCTTGAAGTAGATCCCGACCATCGCCCCCAATTCGAGATAGATGAACAGCAGCAGAATGTCATCGATCTTGATGTGGCCTTCCTCGAGCATCCCGAGAAACTCCATCACCGCCGCCCACGCCGTCACCGCACCGATGGCGAACAGCGCCAGATAGTGGAAGGTCTCGACGAACAGGTTGCCCAGGGACTCGGCCAGTTGATGCACGTTTTGCCGCAGTTTCTCGGCCCAGTTTATTTTCACGATGATGTTCCTTAGCTCGAATGCGAGCGGATGATGCGTGTTGGACGTGACGGTTTTCTGCACGTAACGGGTTTTCATGCAGAACAGAGGCCACGCCATCATGGCGAGCCGCCGCCAAACCCGCGCCGTGGCGTTTGGTCGCACCGCTGTGCTTTTGTGGGAGCGAGCCTGCTCGCGAATGCAGCGACACGGTCTCCCTGACAAACCCGAAATCCGGTCTACATTGAAAAGCCACTACCCATGGCGCAGGGATTCGCTTATCCTTTTCGCTGTATATGGATACAGTAGTCGTCAAGACAACTTAATGTGAAGGCATGTGAGGTGGTGAATGGCCGTCGAAGTGGTATACCGCAGCAGCCGAGATCTGGAGCGCTTGTTCATGGATAAAGCCGAAGCTGACCGTCATGACAAAATGCTCGAACTGGCCGAATATCTGGCCGATGTGCTGCAAAAAGCCGTTCCGTCCCTGACTGAACAGCAAGTGGAAGAAGCCGGGATCTACATGGCGAAGAATCGCGATGTGTTCGCCCGGGCGTTCAAGAGCCAGCCGGATGCATTGTCTGAGCTGATCAACGCACCGGCCGAGTCAGTCGAAAATGCTGAAGTGGCGGAACCTGCTGAAGCACCGGCCAAGCCAGCAAAAGCGACAAAAGCCGCGAAGTAATCTGCGCCCCTTGAAAGATCGTCCGATCGCGGCCCGAGCCTTCGGCAGCTCCTACATTTGGAATGTGTATTCCCTGTAGGAGCTGCCGAAGGCTCGGGCCGCGATCGGACGATCTTTTGCGTTTCAACGATACAAAACCCTTTCCGCCAACTCATCCGCCACCCGCGCCGGTGAACGTTTTTCCGCTTGAGCATGGGCGAAAACTTCGGTCAGCCGTGAACTGATCTTCGACAGATGCGCGGTAATCGTCGGCAATTCCTCGCCACGGTGTTTCAGCGAGACGTAGATCAAACCACCGGCATTGATCACGTAGTCTGGCGCATACAGAATCCCGCGCCGCTCCAGTTGATCGGCCACATCCAGATGTGTCAGCTGGTTGTTGGCAGAGCCTGCCACTGCCGAACAGCGTAATTGTGTGACGGTATGGCTGTTCAAAACCCCGCCCAGACCGCACGGCGCGAGGATGTCACATGGCGTGCTGAGCAATGCATCGTTGGCAATCGGATGCGCGTTGAGCTGTTCCATCGCCAGTTGCACCTTGCCGTGATCGATATCGCTGACCAGCAGTTCTGCCCCGGCGGCGTGCAGTTGCTCGGCCAATGCGTAACCGACATTGCCCAAACCCTGAATCGCGATGCGCAAACCTTCGAGGTTGTCGCTGCCCAGCCGTGCCATGGCGGTTGCCCGAATGCCGGCAAATACGCCCATCGCCGCATGCGGTGCCGGGTCGCCGGCCGAGGTGGTGCTGGTGACATGCTGGGTCTGCTGGGCGATGCAGTCCATGTCCGCGACCGAGGTGCCACTGTCGATGGCGGTGATGTAGCGGCCGTCGAGTTGTTCGATGCAACGGCCAAAGGCTTCGAACAACGAGCCACGGTTTTCCACATGAGCCGGGCGCACGATCACCGCCACGCCACCGCCCTGCGGCAGCCCCGCCAGCGCGGCCTTGTAGCTCATGCCCTGAGCGAGGCGAATGGCATCCTCGACGGCCGATTCGTCATTGGGATAGGCAAGATAACGACATCCACCCAAGGCTGGCCCGAGGCGACTGTTATGGATGGCAATGACCGCCTTCAACCCGGAGACCGGGTCAACGCTAAGGTGCAGCGATTCCAGGCGAGTGCTTTGCATGAGCGCAAACATCGTTGGGCTCCCGAATCACTTCTTGTAGAACGCCAGTATAGGCCTGCGCCTGAAAATTGCTGGAGCGCACCGGAATAAGCGTCTGCGCCGACAACCGCTTTGCGGCATAACCCGACACCGGTGCAGCGGGACACTGGACGAATCTCGCGGACGGGGCTAAAACGAGGCATTCGCCGGAGATTTCAATGAGTGCGCGTCAACGTTTTTTCGAATGTCTGCACCGTTCACCGCCCGCGCTGTTCGAAGCCGCGCTGTGGATGGCGGCTGAGCACGAAAAAACGGTCGACCCCGAAGCTCTGTTGCAAGAATTCAAAGACCTGCAACAACGCATCAGTTACGGCTTGCCGATGCTGCCAGTCAGTGAGCTGGCGCAGCCTCTGTTACGCCGCATGACTGATCTGGGCTTTGCCCAGGACGACTTTTTGCCACTGCGCCCGCAGGCTGCGCTGTTGCACAAAGTGTTGCAGACCCGTCGCGGCCAGCCGCTGGCATTGGCGCTGATTGCCCTGGAGCTGGCGCGGGGCCTGGAGATTCCTCTGGTCGGGGTCAACTTCCCCGGACACTTCCTGTTGCGGGTGCCCGGCGCCGATCACTTGCTTGATCCATGCGGCGGACGGCGTTTGTACCCCAATGATTGTCGCGAGTTATTGCAGCGTCAGTACGGGCCGAACATGAAGCTCAACGCCGAGCATCTGTTGACCGCCTCGCCGGTGCAAATGCTTCAGCGCCTGTCGCGCAACCTGCGGCAGTTGCACCTGACGCATGATGATTTCATTGCCGCGCTGATCGACGCCGAACGCGTGCTCGAATTGGGCGACGCCGCTGCCGCCGATTACCTGGCCCGCGCCAGCCTGTACCAACGGCTCGACTGCCCGAACGCTGAACGCTTCGATCTGGAGCGCGCGTTGCTGCTGAGTGACGACCCCATTCAGCGTCTGCGCCTGACTGAACGCCTCAGCCATCTGCCGCCCAATTCCGTCGTCCACTGAAAACGCTCGCGATAGCGGTGTGTCAGGCAACGAATGTACTGACAGAAACACCGCCTTCGCGAGCAAGCTCGCTCCCACAGGTTTGGTGTGGACCTGAATTATCGGCTCGGCACACATCACTGTGGGAGCGAGCTTGCTCGCGAAGCGGACGGCGCGATCTTTCAGTTAAACCGCGTTATCGTTCTTCGCGAGCAGGCTCGCTCCCACATTGGATAGGCGTGTGTCATTGGGTGAACGCACCTGGATGATCAGCAACGCGGCGATGAC
This sequence comes from Pseudomonas sp. VD-NE ins, assembly GCF_031882575.1. Classification (NCBI taxonomy): domain Bacteria; kingdom Pseudomonadati; phylum Pseudomonadota; class Gammaproteobacteria; order Pseudomonadales; family Pseudomonadaceae; genus Pseudomonas; species Pseudomonas sp. VD-NE ins. The sequence goes on along the minus strand of NZ_CP134772.1, from coordinate 1,100,281 downwards.
CGCCGGGATCGCGCAGAAGAAAAAAATCTGCGTCACCGGAATGTGCATCGCCAGCAACAGGCTGCCGAACAGCGGCCCGAGAATCGAACCGAAGCGTCCCACGCCCAACGCCCAACCGGTGCCGGTCGCACGCACATGCGCCGGGTAGAAATTACTGGCAAATGCATTCAGCGTCAGTTGCCCGCCGATGATGCAGAAACCTGCAGCGAAGACGCAGGCCACCAGATAACGCGGATTGTCGTGGTTGAGCCCAAGCAGGATCGTGCACAGCGCCGCACCGGCCAACACCGCTGACAACAAACGAACCTTGCGCTTCAAGCGGTCAGCAAACCAGGCCATACAGATCGCGCCCAAGGTGCCGGCGAACAGAAACATCGACGTCACCAGATTGGCTTCGTTGAGTTTCAGGCCGCTTTCCAGCAACAGCGTCGGCAGCCAACTGATCATGAAATACAACAGAATCAGGCTGACGAAAAACGTCGCCCAGATCAGCAAAGTCGGCTGCGCGTAGCCGTTGCGGAACAACTCGAGCACGGTCAGTTTGCTGCCCTGCTCGCGCTCGTTCTGCTCGACACTCGCCACCGGCGGTTGCCAGTCCGGCAGCATGCGCGCGGTGACTTTGCGCAGCCGCGCATACGGCGGTGCATCACGCAGCAGACGTGGCAGGGATTCGGGCAGCATCCACCAGAGAAACGGAAACAGCAGCAACGGCGTGACACCACCGGCGAGAAACACCGCCTGCCAGCCGAACTGGTCGATAAACCCGGCGGCGACAAAACCACCCGCTGCACCACCGAACGAAAAGCCACAGGCCGCCAGCGTCACCATCAACGTGCGTAAACGCGGTGGCGAGTATTCCGACATCAATGCCATGGCACTGGGCATCGCCCCGCCCATGCCGATGCCGCAGATGAAACGCGCGATCATCAGCGTGTTCAGCGAATCGGCGAAGACCATCAGCACCGTCAGCGTGGCGTAGATCAATACGCAGGCGAGCAGAATGCGCCGCACGCCAAAGCGGTCGGCCAGCGGCGTGACGGCCAGGGAACCGAGGGTAAGACCGAGCAGATTGGCGCTGAAAACAGGTCCGAATGCAGACTTTTCCAGACCCCAGTCCTGCGCCAGCGCGGGCACCACATAACCGAGAACCTGAGCGTCATAGCCATCGGTAACGAGCAGCAAGGCGAGCAGGATCAAGAGCAACCACTGATATCGGGACACAGGACGGGCGTCGAGTGCCGCCCGGAAGCTGGCAATCTGGTTGTGCATCGCAAGGTACCTGTTTTGTTTTTATGATTTTTGGTGTGGCAACCGGATTGTTCCTACGCTCCGCGTGGGAATGCCGCCGGGGACGCTCTGCGTCCACTGTGACGCAGAGCGTCACGGGATGCGTTCCCACGCAGAGCGTGGGAACGATCAGTTACGGTGTATCTGATTGATTGGCTGGATGCGCCTTGATGAACGCCGGATGCTCAGTTGCCAGCGCGGCAACGCGACGGACTTTCGGGTAGGCATCCAACGAGACATTGAACCGCTCTGCCGCATACAACTGCGGTATCAGATACACATCCGCCACGCACGGCCACTCACCAAAACAGAAACCCTCGTCGCCAATCAACTGCTCCACTGTCGCCAGCCCTTGGCTGATCCAGTGACTGATCCACTCGACCACCTGCGGCTCGTCCTGCCCCAATTGGCGCAGGCGATTAAGCACACTGACGTTGTGCAGCGGATGCACATCGCAACCGATCACCGCCGCCACGCCGCGCACTTGTGCACGGGCGAGCAGATCTTCAGGCAGCAACGGCACCTGTGGATAACGCTCTTCCAGGTACTCGATGATTGCCGGCGACTGAATCAGTAAACCGCCTTCGTCAGTGCGCAAGGCCGGCACCCGCCCCTGTGGATTGATCGCCAGATACGCCGCTTGCCGATGCTCGCCACCCGACGGCGCAATCAGATTGACCGGCAACGCCTGATAGTCGAGCCCCTTCAGCGCCAGCGCGATTCGCACCCGGTACGACGAGGTCGAACGGTAGTAGGTATAAAGATCCATAACCCGCTCCTGTCAGCGCGCCGCCAGCACTTTTCCGCGGCACTCGCCGAAGCCGATCGAAGCAAAACCATCACGGGCACAACGCGCACGCAGGATGATTTCATCACCGTCCTCGAGGAATTTACGCACCTCGCCAGAGGCCAGCTCGATTGGCTTTTTACCGCCCTCGGTGATTTCCAGCAGGCTGCCGAACTGACCGTTTTCCGGGCCGGACAAGGTGCCTGAACCGAACAGGTCACCGGCCTGCAACTGGCAACCGTTGACGCTGTGGTGCGCGACCATTTGCGCGACGGTCCAGTACATGTAGCGGGTGTTGCTCAGAGTCAGGCGATGGGCCGGCAGGTTCTGCTCGCGCATGGCTTCAGTCAGCAGCAGCACTTCCAGTTCAATGTCGAAGGCGCCGCCGTCCTGATCGCGCTTGTCGAACAGGTAAGGCAGCGGCTGCGGATCACCTTCAGGACGCTTCGGTTGCGCGGTCCGGAATGGCTCCAGTGCTTCCGCCGTGACCACCCAAGGCGAGACGCTGGTGATGAAGCTCTTCGACAGGAACGGCCCTAGCGGCTGGTATTCCCAAGCCTGAATATCGCGCGCCGACCAGTCGTTGAGCAGGCAGAAACCAGCGATGTGTTCGGCCGCATCACCGATGGCGATCGAATCGCCCATCTCGTTGCCCTGACCGATCCAGATGCCCAGTTCCAGTTCATAGTCCAGACGTGCGCACGGGCCGAACGTCGGCTCGGTCTGACCGGTCGGCAAGGTCTGGCCTTTCGGACGACGCACGTCAGTGCCGGATGCACGCACGGTGGAGGCGCGACCGTGATAACCGATCGGCACATGCTTGTAGTTCGGCAGCAGCGGGTTATCCGGACGGAACAGTTTGCCGACGTTCTGCGCGTGCTCGATGCCGACGTAGAAGTCGGTGTAGTCGCTGATGCGTGCCGGCAGATGCAGCTGGCAATCGGCGGCCAGTGGCAACAGTTTCGCGCCTTGGGCTTCAATGTTGCCGCGCAAGGTGCTGCCTTCGCTGAACAGTTCCAGCAGACGCTCTCGCAAGGCCACACGAGCGTCGCGACCGAGTTCGAAGAATGCGTTCAACTGGCCGCCGTGCATGGCCTCGACGGCACTACGTGCAGCACCGTCGAACAGCCCTGCTTCCAGAGCAACTTGCAGATCGAAGATGTGTTCGCCAATGGCCACGCCAGCGCGCGGTGCCGAATCGGCGATGCTGAATACGCCGAGCGGCAGGTTCTGCAGCGGGAAATCAGCGTGGCCGTTGGCCGAGGCGACCCAACTGCGGGTGATGGAATTCTGCGTCATGGGTTATCTCCGGGTCGGGTCGAACGTGGCGGGCAGCGTGGCCCAGCAAGCGTCGTAAGTGGATTGCAATTGCGGGCAGTCGAGGGCGAAGCGGCTTGGGCGCAGCACCTGGCTGGTCTCGAACATGAAGGCCATGGTGTTGTCGATCTTGGCCGGCTTGAGCTCGGCATTGATCGCTTTGGTGCAGGTCTCGCCATCCGGACCGTGGGCGCTCATGCAACTGTGCAGCGACGCACCGCCGGGCACAAAACCTTCAGCCTTGGCGTCGTATTCGCCCTGGATCAGGCCCATGAATTCGTTCATCAGATTGCGGTGGAACCACGGTGGACGGAAGGTGTTCTCGGCGACCATCCAGCGCGGCGGGAAGATCACGAAATCGAGGTTGGCCAGACCGTGCACGCTGGTCGGCGAAGTCAGCACGGTGAAGATCGACGGATCCGGATGATCGAAGCTGACGGTGCCGATGGTGTTGAAACGGCGCAGATCGTATTTGTACGGCACGTTATTGCCGTGCCAGGCGACCACGTTGAGCGGCGAGTGATTGAGTTCGGTGGCCCACAACTGACCAAGGAATTTTTGCACCAGCGTGGTCGGTTGTTGCAGGTTTTCGTAAGCGGCGACCGGGCTCAGGAAATCGCGCGGATTGGCCAGACCGTTGCTGCCGATCGGCCCCAGATCCGGCAGGCGCAACGGCGCGCCATGGTTCTCGGCGACGTAGCCGCGTGCTCGCGGGTCAAGCAACTCAACGCGGAATTTCAGACCTCGCGGCAGCACGGCGATTTCCAGCGGCGCCACGTCCAGCACACCCAGTTCAGTGGCGATGCGCAGACGGCCGAGTTGCGGCACCAACAGCAGTTCGCCGTCGGCGTTGAAGAACACGCGTTCCATCGAACGGTTGGCGACGTAGTTGTAGATGCTGATGCCGGCCGGTTTCTCTGCACCAGCGTTAGCGGCCATGCTCACCAGACCGTCGATGAAATCGGTCGCTTCGGCCGGAATCTCCAGCGGGTTCCAGCGCAGGCGATTGGGGGTCACTTCACCCAACGGGCCACCGGCCAGTTGCCGTTCCAGTTTGACGAAGGCCGGGTGATTGGCCGACGGCTGAATCCGGTACATCCAGGTGCGCCGCGCTTCACTGCGGGTCATGGTGAACGCGGTACCGGAAAACAATTCGGTGTAGAGACCGTACGGGGCTTTTTGCGGGGAGTTCTGGCCGACGGGCAGTGCGCCGGGCAGCGCTTCAGAGCTGAATTCGTTGCCGAAACCGGACTGATACGCCAGCGCCTGAGCGGTTGAATCGAGGTTCATGGAGCCTCCTGAACAGGGAGTCGGCAGTGGCCCATCGCTCTGGCTCAGAGGTTTCGGCACGCCGGGGTTGTTATTATCGTAATTCGATTACGCATAACGTAATTTGCTCGCTATCCAGCGTCAAGCTATAAAGACGCCCATTCGTTTTCGGAACCCGGCCGCACCATGGAAAAAACCAGCGACAGCAACGGCAAACAGAAAGTCCGCTCCGCCGAAGTCGGCACCGACATCCTCAAGGCTCTGGCTGAGTTGTCGCCGTCCACTTCGCTGTCGCGACTGGCCGAACATGTGCAGATGCCGGCGAGCAAGGTCCATCGCTATTTGCAGGCGTTGATCGCCTCGGGATTTGCCGAACAGAATGCCGCGACCAACCATTACGGTCTCGGCCGTGAAGCGCTACGCGTGGGCCTGGCCGCACTCAACAGTATGGACGTGCTGAAAGTTGCCGCCCTGCCGTTGGCCGAACTGCGCGACGAACTCAACGAAACCTGCTTTTTGGCGGTGTGGGGCAATCAGGGCGCGACCGTGGTGCATATCGAACCGGCGGTGCGCGCGGTGACGGTGGTGACGCAACTGGGGTCAGTGCTGCCACTGCTCAGTTCCTCGACCGGCCTGGTGTTCAGCGCCTACCTGCCGCATCGGGAAACCGATGAATTGCGCGAACAGGAAATCGCAGTCGTCGATCATCCGTTGGCGGATGAAAAAACTTACGCAGCGCTGTGCGAACAGATCCGCGAACGCGGTCTGCATCATGTGCATGGTTTGCTGATGCCGGGTGTGGATGCGTTGTCCGCCCCGGTGTTCAACGCCGTTGGCCAGGTCGCCGCCGTGCTGACCATTGTCGGCCCGACCTCGCTGTTCCACGCCGACGAAAATGGCCCGGCGGCGCAGCGGTTGCTGGCGGCGACGCGGGCCGTGAGTTGGCGGATGGGTTATGAACGATAAGTCCTGACTATGAGCGCTCGAAACGGCTCAACGAACCGTGGTCTTGCTCAATGCGGAACCAGCATCTTCCATCAGTGACTTGAAGAAACCGAGCAGCTCATCCTGAGGGTCCTGGTGGCCGGTGTAATACGTAACGAGTTCCGCGACCGTTCGGGCGTCTCCAAACAAACCGAGAAACGAGCGTTGCGCACGGGTAACTTCTTTAGCAGGTGCGCCCGCGGCCGCAGCCTTGCCCAATGTCAGCAGTCCGAACAATGCGTCCTTTACATGCCCCAGCGCGGCGGAATAATCACCCCGTCGGTGCGACTGCGAAGCGTCGTAGATGCTTTTCATCATCTGTACAGCCACCACGACAGTGCCCACGGGAGGCACCAGAAGGCTCACGATGTTCGCGACCTTCAACAGGTTGTCGTAAACAAGACCGGCGATTATTTCATTGAGACTGGTGGTGCGTTCGTCGATATCACTCAGTACACGGCGCACTCGCTCGTCATGGAAGGTGAACAGATCAGGCAGTAACGAACGCTGCTGCGTGCGAATGACCGGTTTGCTATCGACGGTTGCGACCAGACTGTCGAAATAGTCATTGATAACCTTTTGGTCGACCAGCAGTAACCGCTGGCTGTAGTAATCCCGGAACGGGCCGTATCGAAAACGAATCGAAGGAATGAACTCAGCGATCGGCCGGAAGCTGACCAGATCCGGCGCGTCAGGCGTATAGAGCAAATTAAGGAACCCTGAAGACAACTTCAGCCGGAAAATATAAACGCCGCCAACCGTGCGGTCCCCGGCAGCCGTCAAACCCAGCGCGCCGATATTGAATTTATACAGCCCGATGTCACCTTCGGCGACGCTATCCACAATTCGCTGATAGCCACCGCTTTCTTTAAGATTATCGATAATCCGTTGGATAGCAGAGAAAGACTCATTTGATAATCTGCCATTGGTAAAGTCGGCAAAGGCATTGCGGTACATTTCACAGCGGATTCTTCGCGCGTGTACTGCGCGCTTGAATGCGTAATCAGGATGAGCCTTGTTCTGATATTGCGCTTTCAACATCGCGGTATATCTGTCGCCGGGACGGAAAGTCTTCGACAGCGAGGACAGGTCTCGGATATCCAGTTTTTCAACGCTGGGATGGCCATTCACCAAATAGTATTTTGGGCTGAATTTAGTTTCGTAAGCCGGATGCACCGCTTCAAAGGCGAGTCCCTCGAGCAAAACGTCGGTAACGCTCTTACGAAACTCTTCGGTTTGAACAATGATCTGGTCGGGATTGACCGAAATGTTGCTCCCGCGAGTGCGCAAAATGTCTTCTATCTGAGCTTTCACCGAGTCATAAGTGAACTGCTCGAATGTCGGAAAACCATTATCTCGTGCATCAACCGTAGACAGCGCCTTTAGCTCGGTTGTCAGACGCGAATAGCGCTTGCGGCCTTCGATGCCCAGCGCCCGATAACTTACCGGAGCAATGGCCTTGTGCAGGGCAACTTCGGCTCGGTAAGCGATATTTACATAGTCTGCCAACGGTGCCTTGAGATTCAGGCCAAGATCGACAGACCGGCCATCGAGCGTGTAGCGGTAGTTTATCTGCTTGGAATCGCTGCCGAGCAACGTGCCTGCTTCGTGCAGGTAGTCTGGATGGATCAGCAATGCAGCGTATTCACGATCTGCGGACAATGCCGACTCCAGCCAGCGGTTCGCCGCATAAACATCGGAAAATTTTTGCAGTTCAAATTCACCGCCAGGCGTTTTGACCAACATCAGCGACGGTGCATATTCTCTGGCCGAAATGATCAGGACATCTTTCAACGCGGGTACTTGTAATCTGATTCTCAATCCCTGAATAGTCACCGCTGGGTCATTGGCCATGGCTCGCGCAATGATATTCGCATCGGTGGAGTTCAGTTTTCCGGAGTGGCGAGCAACAAAAACTGCAAACTCCATCTGGCTGAAGAGGTAATTGCGGTAGGCCTCCTGGTAATCAACCGAGGGCGAGGAGGCAAGGCTGCCGGTAAATTCCAGTCGCAGGTTGCGATTCTCCAGCCACTGCTCGAGCGCCACCGTCGTCAGCCGACTTCCGTCGGGAACGCCGATGATAGTCAGCGCGGCTTTATAACCATTGTCATGCAGACCGAAAACGATAAATTCCGTCAGTGTCCGGGCGTCTTCCTGTTCGACAGTACGTCCGGCAATTTGCAGGGTGTACGAGCTATGGACACTTATTGTTTCTGGATCAAGGTGTTCCCCGAGCGTCCTGTCCGCCCATTCGGAGAACGTACGCACCACATAATCCTTAAACGAAAAGTACGCATCGAAGACAGTTGAATACGCAGTCTGGTATTGATCCTTGGACTCTTCAAGCTCGTTATATCGCTGTTGAATATCGCTGCCAGCACCATGGAGCCAAAACGGCCAGTCGGTGCGTTTTAACGCAGCCCAAAGCAGATAGAAGCGAGTGTTGATACCGTAGCGCAGCACGTGCAAGCCTTGATTCTCCTGCAGCACGGAGGTGAGCGGACTTTCCAGTTGTTCCCGGCCACCGAGCAAGGATGACACGCTTTCCAGCTGGCCCTTGAGGTGCGTCTCTACGCAGAAGGCGTGAGGACTTTGTGTGGCTTTCAGGTATCGGATCTGGTCGCTACCCAAAGACAGCCGCTGTTGTAGTTTGCTGTGCAGCTCGGTATTTTTTTCAAAGAACTCGAAGCCGTTTTCCGGCGTGTGCATGAGGAAAGAGGTCGACTCGTTGACTAGCCGCATTTCTGCGTCCGGACGCTCGGCGTTGTCCAGAACGAAACAGGGCTGGAGCGACAGAAGGTAATCCTGCGCCGGTTGCAACTTCACTTCGAACACTGCGCGACCGGCGTCTGCGTCGAGCAGTTGGGCGAATCGCTCACCCAAAGGGGCATCGAAATTGTTGGCCATGATCGACAGGGACAACTCTGCACTCGTGACCACGGCGTACGCTTCGATGAAAGCCTGCTTGTTCGACAGCGATGCAGTGTCCGGGCGAATGGTTTTCGCTGGCGCCGCCCAGAACTTTGCGATCTCGGTTCGCAATATTTTTTCCAGTCCGGCAGCTACAGCAGCAATCAGATCTTCGACAATAAGCGTATTCAGAACATTGACTTTGAATTGCTCACTAAACGTGTCCGGCAGAAAAAATACACCATCGCCGCCCACTATGTAAGCGGGACTGACATTATTATTAAGACAATGAACAGTGACATCCCAAAGAGTGCCCGAAGGCCGATTTTCATTGGCGGGGAACGCAGGATCCGTATTGACATAGACTTTGTCGATATCGACCGTTTTGCCCAAACGCTTTAATTCACTTTCAAGCATGTTGCGAAGAATATCCAGCACGCTTGGCATGGCATCGATGATCTTGAATAGACCTGCTTTTGCCCGGCTTGCCTTTTCCCACTCTTCAGCCCATGTAACTTGTTCACTCAACGAACCACGCATCAAACTTTTAAATAACTTGGCCACAACACTTCCTTACTTGACTATCCAGGGCTGCGAGTGCAGCCATGCCGAGGATCGCAAGGTAGTTTCTTTTTCAATCAACATGAAGTCCGAACAATTTACAAAACATGCCAACAAATAACCAGAACCATTTGCACCCGCAGAAAATCACAATACTAAGCCAATATCCCCATCAACTTTGCTTTCGCCACAGCCTGCGTTCTGCGCTCCACACCCAACTTTCCGTTAATCCGTCTCGCATGTGTTTTTACTGTATGCAACGAAATAAAAAGTTGTTCTGCAACTTGCTGATTCGAAGCACCCTGAGCAATCAACATCAGCACTTCGCGCTCACGCCGACTGAGGCCCGACGCCAGATCAGGGTTATCGCATTGCCTGGCAGGAAACTGCTTGGCAGACACTGTTGCGAGACTGCCTCGGCGTAATTCCCACTCCCGCATGGCGTGCTGCAATTGGCAGCGTTCCACCAGCATTCCGGCACGCTGGAAAGCTTGCTGCGCCGCTTCCGTGTCACCGTTCGATTCGGCCAACTGGGCGAAGGCCAGCAACAACTCCGTTTCCGCCGTCAACATGCCTCTGGCCTGGGCCTGATTCAGCAATCGTTCAATGGTTGGCAGACAGTTTTCATCCGGATTCAACTGCGTATGCGCGCAGGCCAGCAGGTATTCAATGCGGATAATCAGCTCAAATGTCGCGGGCGGCGCCTGGAGTGCAGAGGGTCCACGGTAATGCCGTAACAGCCGGCCCAACGCCTCTTGCACCAATTGCGGTCGCCCCTGCTGCAACCAGAACTGGCTGCTGACCTGAAGCACCACACCGCGATAGACCGTATCGGGAATCTGCCGCTGCTGCATGACCCTTTCGGCCTCGCGCAGGCGCTCGAAAGCGCAGGCATAATCGCCTCGATTGCCGGCCAGTTGAGCCTGCCCGAGGTAGCCATACAAGACCCGCTTGTCTGCACTGCGCAAGCAATCTTCAAGGCCTCGGCTGAACAGATCTGCAGCCTGCTCTTCAAGACCCATGCACAGCGCCAGCCGTCCTCGTCGCAGGGCAATTCGGCCCAGCAGCGGCGTGGGCACCAGGGTGCGCTGGCGCAGCAAATGCTCAATGTCCACCAGCAGACTTTCGGCACGCACGGGCGCTCCTCGCTGCTCGAGCCATTGCGCATGGTCAAGCTCGAGCAACCCTTCGAACAACAGGGAGCCATGCGCACGCGCCAGGCATAGCGCCTCGCGGTTGAGGGCATGGGCCTGATCGAGTTCACCGCACAGTAACGCCTGCTGCGTCAGTCCCGACAGACACATCAGACGGGCCTGCCAGGCATCGTCGGTCAGGGCTGACAATGCCTCCTGAAAACAGGCGCGCGCCGGCTCCATTTGCCCCTGCAAGTGGCAGAGCCAACCTTGTTGCGCCTGCCAACGTGCCAGCAGTTGCTGCTCCAGATGCCTCGTCGGCTGCGGCATGAAGCGGACGAGATGGGCCATGCATTGCGCGGCCTGTTCGAATCGGCCGGCGAACAGTAATGCCCCCGTGACCAGCCCGATCAATTGCGGTGTCATCAAGGTCAGCTCGCGACTTTGCTGCTCATGCAAGCGCAACAGCAGGACGACCGTCTGGTCTTCCAGCAAATCCTCGAAGCTTAAATGCTGCAACAGGCTTACGGCCGTTTCGTACTCTTCGGCCAACAACGCTTGCTCGAACGCTGCTCGCCAATCCTGCACCGCAGTGAACCACTGACAGGCGCGCCGGTGCCACGAGCGCGCACACGGCCAATGCGACTCCTGCATGATTCGCGACAGCGGGCGAAAGACCTGCAGCCAATCGGCGGACTCCTGCCAAGGCTCGATAAAGCAGCCCAGCACTTGCAGATCATGCAACAGCTGTGCGCCTTCGCCGGGGCCGAACAAATGCTCGCATAATGGCGCGTTGAACCGTGGCAGGTGAGCCAGAACACGCCATGCCTCATCCTGCTCTGGCGTCAGGTTGCTGAAGAGTTCGTGCTGCAGATAATCGAGCAGGGTGTCGACACGCTGTTGTGGCTGCAGGTTTTGCGACCAGTCGCATTTTTGCAGGAGCGCCATGCGCGCACCCGCGCACCAGCCGCCGGTACGCTGGATGATACGGGCGGCGACACGGTCCGCCTGGTCTGGCGGTAAATGGCGCAATACCGGTACAACCTCATCGTGGGTCAGTGCCAGGCTGGCGCGCTCGGATTCGTAGAGTTCGTCATCGAGCAACAGGCGCGGCCAGTTGCACTGCGGCCGGCGGCGAGTGCTGATCCACCAGGTGAGCGCCGGGCTGCTGACCGCCAACAAACGATCCAGTAAAGCATCCAGAGCCGGATCCGGCAGACGACTGTAATCGTCGATAAACAGCGAAGTCGTCCTGGACCAACGTGCCAGCTCCGCCATCAGTTGCGTAACGTCAAGGTCTTCGACCAGCCCGAGCGCTCGGGTCAGACGCAGGCAAAATTCCTCGCGATTGAGCGCTGCTCCCGCCAGCGGCAGCCAAATCGTCTCGCAGTCTGCACGCACCTGCAGAAAACATTCGCTGAGCAGTGCGGTTTTGCCACTGCCAGCGGGTGCGCACAACAGCCTGACCCGCGCGTTCGAAGCCAGAAGAGGCGCACTCAAGCGACTGCGAGGCTGATGATGTGAAGAAAGTCTGGGCAAAAATCCGGGTCGATCCAGGCACGGGGTCATGGCGGTCATCGAGTGAGCCTTCTTATCGTTGTGCCCTCACCCTAGCCCTCTCCCGCGCGCTTGTTGACGAGTATTCAGCGCGCTGATTGGCGCCCATAAAAAAGGCGACCGAGCGGTCGCCTTTTGCCTTGCCCTTGTATCAAAACCGTTACCGCACACCCTCGGCACGCAAGGCCGCTGGCGTGTAGTCGGCAGCCTTGGCTTCAAAGCCGAATTCGAAACTGTGCTTCTCTTCGTTCTTCATTCCCAGGGCAATGTAGCGACCGGCAATGATGTCGTAGAGCGCTTCGAGGGTGTAGGCCTGCGCCTGATGATCGTAGTAATACTGAGCGTGGCCTTCGGCGACACGCCACAGTTGCCCGCGACCGTCGTAATGGTCCGCCAGCGCCACCTGCCAGCTGTCCTCGTCGATGTACATGTGACGCTTGGCATAGATGTGCCGCTCGCTCGGTTTGACCGTGCCGATCACTTCCCAGACGCGGTGCAATTCATAGCGGGTCAGGTCCTGATTGATGTGCCCGGCCTTGACGATGTCATCGTACTTGAGCTTCGGCGAATCGAGTTTGTAGCTGTTGTATGGGATGTACATTTCCTTCTTGCCGACCAGTTTCCAGTCGTAGCGATCCGGTGCGCCGGAGAACATGTCGAAGTTGTCCGAGGTGCGCAAACCATCGGCGGCAGTGCCCGGGCCGTCATAGGCTACTTGCGGCGCCCGCCGTACGCGGCGCTGACCGGCGTTATAGATCCACGCCAGACGCGGCTCCTTCACCTGATCGAGGGTTTCGTGCACCAGCAGCACGTTACCGGCCAGCCGCGCCGGCGCGGTCACCGACTGCTTGAAGAAGGTCAGCACGTTGGCGGCTTTTTCCGGGTCGAGATCCTTGATCAGTTGCGGCACGGCGATCTCTTCTTCGAAGCGGATCGGCGTGTAGCTGCCGTTGGTCTGCGGGGTCACTTGGGTAATGATGCGTTTGACGTTGCCGCCGTGATAACGGGTGATGTGGTTCCACAACACCTCGACGCCGTTCTTCGGAATCGGGAACGCGTAGTAACGATTGCCGGTGAAATTGGCCAGGCCGTTACCGTCGTTGATGGTGGTAACGTTGAGCGCACTGCGTTTGGCCGACTCGTAGATTTCCGTCGGTGCGGCGACGGTGCGGTGAGTCGGGTAGACCGGGATCTTGTAGGTTTCCGGATAGCGTTTGAACATCGCCACCTGGCCGTCTGAGAGTTTGTCTTTGTACTTGTCGACGTTGGCTGCGGTGATGGTGAACAGTGGTTTTTCATTGGCGAACGGGTCAGCGAGGAAACCCTTGCTATCCACTGCCCCGGCGTTTTTCGGGATGCCGCCGCTCCATGCCGGAATCGAACCGTCAGCGTTGCCAGCCTTCTCGGCACCCAGCGGCGTCAGGCTGGTGCCGAGTTTGTTCGCCTCTTCCGGCGACACCGCCGCCATCACATTGGCCGCCAGCAGACTCAGGGCCAGCACCCCACATTGCAGAATCATATTGCGCATTGCAGTCATCCTTCTCGGGCAGATCAGAAGTTCACGCCGAAGCTCAGTGCGACGAAGTCACGGTCTTCGAGGACGTTGTAGTCGCCACCGAAAAAGTCGGTGTAACTGAGGCTCGCGGTGTAGGTGTTGCGGTAGTCGGCATCGACGCCGACGCTTATCGCTTTCGCGCCTTCGTTGAACAGGCCGTTGGGCCCGTAACCGGCGACGTCATGCGACCACGACAGGTTGGGTTTGAGGTTGATTCCGCCGATCACGTTGGCGTAATCGAGAATCGCCCGGGCGCGGTAGCCCCACGAGGTCGAGGTGACGAAGCCGTCGGTATCGCCGCCGAAACCGTACTGCCCATAAACCGAATCGCGGCCATAACGCAGCTTGTTGCGCGACTCCAGGCCGCCGACCCGAACCACCGCCGCTTCACCGACCAGGGTCAAACGTTGAGCGCCCCAGACCTGATCGAAGAAGTGCGTGAGCGTGCTCTGGATCTGCGTGACTTCTTTGCGCCGATAGCCTTTGTTGTCGGCTCCCGGTGAGGTCGAAAGTGGCGACGCAGTGCCACCGGCAATCGGGTTGAGCAACGCCAGAGTCAGGTCGTTGGTGTTGACCTGCACCGGAGCATTTGGCCGGTAGCTGATCTCACCGGTCCACGCCGTACCGGTGGGCAACGTGGTGGAAAAACTTGCGCCGTAGAGACGAATGTCTTCCGGGTATTCAAGGTAATACCCACCACGTCCGAGCATGACGCTCTGCGCCAGACCGGAGCCGCTACCGGGGGCCAGGCCATTGGCGATGCCGACCATGCCCGGTAACGCCGCCAATGTCGAAAGACCGGCCGTGGTAGTGCCAACCGCCGGCGTACGACTGTGGTAATTCATGAAGTAGAGACCGTATTCGGTGTCGTCACCGAGCCAGCGCAACGCCGTACCCCACTGCCCGGAATCCCGCGCGTCACGGTCGCCGCCACGGGGGATCACCACACCTTCGCGAGTCACCTGAATGCCTTGCCCGAACGCGGTGGTCAACGGCACCAGCGGCGCGATCGCCGGGTTGCCAACGGTGTAGCCGTTGTTGCAGCCGTCCGCCGCCACATCGACCCCGAAGAAGGTGCCGCAGTTGTCGAGAACGGTCTGGTCCCATTCCAGTTGATAGAAACCTTCAACGGTCAGTTGATCGGTCAGGCCTTGCGAGCCGAACAGCATGTTGACCGGAATCAGGCCTTCCTTGATCTCCGCACCGGGGCGGCGAAACGCCGACACGTCGATCGGGTTGATGCTGTTGATCGAGTTGCCGATGAAGGTACTTTCGCCCCAGCTCACCACTTGTTTGCCGGCGCGCACGGTACCTGGCAGGTCGGCGATGGAATAGTTGTGGTAGACGAACGCATCGAGAATTTGTGCGCCGGAAGACTTCGCGCCTTCCTTGCGACCACTGTCGCTGATTTGCTTGAACTCGCGGTCTTCGTCCTTCAGCTCGAAGTCATACCAGTACTTGCCGCGCACGAACACACCGGTGTCGCCGTACTTGAGCTCGAGGTCGTGAATGCCTTTGAAGATCTTCGAGAAGGTCTCGCCCTTCTTGAAATTCAAACGCCCGTCATCACCGGTCGAGGATTGCCCGGTACCACCATTGACCGTGCCGACCAGCGACTTGTCGGCATCGCGCATACCCCAACTCGCACCAATCGACAGCGACGAATCGAACGTGCCCTCGATTTCGCCAATGTTGAACGCAACCGCTTGCGCCTGAGCGCAGCAACCCAGAGCCACCGCGGCTGCCAGCGCCTGCGGTGTGAAGATGGCGCGCATTGTTTTTGTTGTCATGCGTCTTCCCCGGTGAGTGACAGAAGGCCCCACCCTACTGCCGGGCAACCGCGTCGATAAGCGCACCAAGGAGGTATTCGCGTTGTCGCTCGAAAGGATGAATGGCCTTGCGCGGCGGGACTTTGCGCCGCTCATGGATTGGCTGGATGGAGGATCATCAGTGCCGCGCATGGTGCATATCGGATCATCGGACTGTTGCATGCTCCGCAACAGTGCATGTCCGGAATCGGTATTTTTCCTACGCACTCAAGACCTTATTCTGAACGCGCTTTCACGGGACACGCCGTCAAGCACGAAGCCAGCTACGCTGAGTGACTGAAGCGATTGGCAACAGATTTCAGATAAATCGAAGGTTCGGTTTATCGCCCCGGTGTTCACTGACGTTGATTTGTAGCTCCTTGATCCAACGTCTTACCTTGGCCGCTGCGTTTGCAGCGGCCTTTTTTATGGGCGCCGCTTTAACCACTTCACCTGCATCAGCGGGAAGATCCCCCATTGCCGTAGGAAATCTCCTGCTGATCTTTTAATAACAAGCTCTCAAACCGCCTTCCACATTATTCATACAACCAAGCAGGTCATTACTGACGATCGATGCAGATTTTTCCGTTCGAAAGCTGATGTAGGTTTATTGCTCCGCAAAACCGAAAATTCGCAGTGAGTAAAACGAATGTTGGAGCAAAGTTTTGTTGAGGCCGCCGAGACAAAAATTGAAGGAAAAGGGTCTGCAGCCAACCTCATCATGATCAAGCGTCTTGACGCCATACTGGAGCGCAAGCTCGAGATGACCGATACCGATCGGCGGTTCTATGCCTATTCACTTCGAATGATGGAGAGATTCAGAGCGATGGGACTCGCTGACGACTACATTCCCAAAAGTAATCCGTCCCTCTGGAATAATCTCCATACGGCCACACTTGAAGACTTCAAACTGAGCGACGATGAGTCATTACGCTATACCGACGAGGCCATCGACGCGGCGAAAAAACAGGAGCTGGAAGCATTTGAATGCGTCAGTGGATCCAAGAGTTCGATTGCAAAACTCGAACAAGCTGTCAGGCAAGAAAGTCTCAGAGACTTGTTATCAGTTTTGGCTCTCGGTTTGGCATTTCCCTCCATCGACACACTGTTCGGGCGTTATCGATTTGAAGTCATCGCGCGCGGTGAATTGTGGAGAACGTATGAGGAATTATTTCATGAGGGTGTATTGGCTGAGGGCAATGCGGCTGTCGCCATTCCGGGTCCAAACTGGAGAATCCCGGAGTTCATGATTGATAAACGGTACAAGGAATAATGGAACGAGCCTCGCCGCATCGAGAACGCAGCGAGGCTCAAACGTCTTTTAAAGCGAATACTTCTGCAAATTCGCCATCATCTCCTTCAGCGCCTCAATGTTGTCCTTCGGATGCGCCGCCCCTTCGAAATCACAAATCTGCTGCCAGTGCGCCGCGACATCTTCCGGCGAGAAGCCTACGCGAGGGTCGAAGCCAGCACCGAGGCTGCGTTCCCAACGCACCTTGCCCATCCAGCCGCCACCGACTTCGAACAGCCCGGAAGTCTCCTGGCATTGCTCACTGGCCAGATACACCACCAACGGGCTGACCAGCTCCGGCTTCAATTGCTCGAACACTTGCGGCGGGATCAGGCCTTCGGTCATGCGCGTGCCGCCGGTTGGCGCGATGGCATTGACGAGAATGTTGTTCTTGCGGCCCTCGATGGCCAGTGTGCGGGTTAAACCGTAAAGGCCCAGTTTGGCCATGCCGTAGTTGGACTGGCCGAAGTTGCCGTAGATGCCCGAGGTCGAGGCAGTAAAGATTACCCGGCCATAGTTTTGCTCGCGCATATGTGGCCACGCGGCGCGGGTAACTTTGTAGGCGCCTTCGACGTGGACGCGGTAGACCAGGTCCCAATCGGCGTCGTCCATTTTGTGGAAGGTCTTGTCGCGCAAGATGCCGGCGTTGTTGACGACGACGTCGACGCGGCCAAAGGCATCAAGGGCGTTCTGCACCAGTTTGTCGCCGTCGGTGACCGAGTCGTGGTTGGCTTCGGCAATGCCGCCAGCTTCGCGGATTTCCGCCACCACGCGATCGGCGGCAGAGGCATTGGCGCCTTCGCCCTGGGTCGAGCCGCCGAGGTCGTTGACCAGCACTTTGGCGCCCTGTCTGGCAAACAGCAATGCGTGGGCGCGTCCGAGGCCACCACCGGCTCCGGTGACGATGACGACTTTTTCTTCGAAACGCACAGACTCATTCATCGCAGCAACTCCAGCAGGCCAGTATTGACCCTGAGTGTCAGGCACTGGGCTTTGGGTCACAACGAACACGGCTGAGGCTGAATGGTGTGCAATAAGGTTGCGGGATGATGAGGGCGTCAAAGAAACAAAAGAGCAAAAGATCGTCCGAACGCGGCCCGAGCCTCCGGCAGCTCCTACACAAATCCAATGTAGGAGCTGCCGCAGGCTCGGGCCGCGTTCGGACGATCTTTTGATCTGTCAGGAGCAGGCGACTTTGCGCGGCGGCAGCACAAAACGCTCACGAAACTCCAGATAGTGCTTGAGCACCTGCACCGGCGCCTCGCTCTGTGGATAGTGACCGATGCCCGGCAACAGCACCGTGTCCGCGTCGGGGATCAACTCGCGATAGCGCTCGACCATGTGCGCCCCGGAAATCGGATCGACTTCACCATCGATCACTCGCAACGGAATCTCGCCGCGCTGCATCGCCTTCACCCAGCGATCCCGCTGCACCCGGCGTTCGGGAATGTAGCTGATCAACTTGTGCATGATCCGAGGCCCGCGATTGCTGTCGACCAGGCTCCAGAAGTCGTCCAGTTCGCTTTCGCTCGGCCGCGTCTGCGGACCGAAGATCTGCCGGAAGCTTTTCACCAGAGCATCACGAGTAAACGCCCGACCAATCATCCAGCCCAACGGGCTAAGCAGCAGTTTTTGCATTAGCACCGGACGATGGGTTTCCGGAAACAATCCGCCATTGAGAAACACACAACTGGCCACTTCGATCTTGTCTTCGTAGTGTCGGGCGAGCAGTTCCTGGGCAACGCTGTCACCGTAATCATGCGCCAGCACATGCACCGGTTGTTCAACCTGCAAGTGCGCGAGCAATGCCTGTTGCAGGTCAGCCTGTTCCAGCAAACTGTAGGTGTGATTGATCGGTTTGGCCGAATCGCCAAACCCGAGCATGTCGCAGGCAATCACCCGATATCGCTGGGCCAGCGGCTGCCACAGATAATGCCAATCCCAACTGGCGGTCGGGAAACCGTGGATCAGCAACAGCGGCTCACCCTGCCCCGCCGTCCAGTAACGGATCGGCTGGCCACGAAAGACAAACGTCTGGCTGCGTTTGCGCCAGACACACAGAGGAATCTCGGCAAGAGGCATTAGAGTTTATATCCGGGGTCTTGTTTATCGAGTTTGCGCAGCAACGCCGGCCAGGCCAGCGCACCACCCATGCCTTGAGCACTTTTGGTGACGCCGGCGATCATCGCTTTGGCGCCTGCCAGAATTTGCGGTTCGATGGCGATGAGTTCAGCCCCGCCGGTTTGCGCCATGACCTGAATGTCGCAGGCGCGCTGGAAGGTGAACATCATCAGGAAAGTGTCGGCGATGGTGCCGCCACAGGTCAGCAGACCGTGGTTGTGCAGCATCAGGAAATTGTTTTCGCCGAGGTCGGCCTGCAACCGCGCCTTCTCTTCGTGATTCAGCGCCACGCCTTCATAGGCGTGATAAGCCAGACTCGAGAGAACGAACAGCGACTGCTGACTGATCGGCAACACGCCCTGCTTTTGCGCCGACACCGCGACACCTGAGGCGGTGTGCGTATGCAGCACGCAAACCACATCGTGCCGCACTTCGTGCACGGCGCTGTGGATGGTGTAGCCGGCGGGGTTGATCTCGTAAGGACTGTCCATGAGTTTGTTGCCGGCCTGATCGACTTTCACCAGGCTCGACGCGGTGATCTCGTGAAACATCAGACCGAACGGGTTGATCAGGAAGTCTTCGGTGCCCGGCACCTTGGCGGAAATGTGGGTGAAGATCAGATCGTCCCAGCCATGCAGCGCGACCAGACGATAACAAGCGGCGAGATCGACTCGGGTCTGCCACTCTGCGGCGCTGACCTGGTCTTTGACATTAAGGGACGATTGGACGGGGGCTACGCTCACTGTATGCACCTCTGCGTTCTTATTGTTCTGCACGTGTGAGCAGTCTAGTCAGGCGCAGAGGATCGCGTAGTTGCATTGGCAGCCAGCTTGATGACTGACCGAGTCAGCAATGCAAACACCTTGGATCCATGTCAAAGCCACGACGCCAACAAAGGCGCGGCAAACAGATTGAGCAATCCGGTCAGTACCATCACCAGCCCGGCGACAGAACCTTCTTCGCCGCCCACTTCATGAGCCCGGCTGACACCGGCACCGTGCGCGCCCACCCCGAACAGCGCACCGCGCGCCAAGGCACTGCGCAACGGCAACCACTTCAACAGCACGCCGCCGAGCATTGCGCCGAACACTCCGGTGAACATCACAAAAACGGCAGTCAACTCCGGCACGCCGCCGAGGTTCTGCGCCAGCGGCATGGCGAACGGTGTGGTGATCGAGCGCGGCACCAGTGACATCGTCACCGAACTGTCGAGCGCAAGCGCCCTGGCCAATCCGAATGAAGTGCCAATCGATGCCGCACTGCCGGCAATCATGCCCAACAGCAGCGCCGACCAGTGCCGCATCAATAAACGGCGCTGCTGCCAGATCGGCACAGCGAAAGCCACGGTGACCGGGCCGAGTACCAGCATCAGCCAATGGGTGTTGCTGGAATATTCGGCATACGCGGTGTGCAGGGGCACGGCGAGCGCCAGCAGCAACGCCGGCACCAGAATCAACGGTGACAAGACATAGCGTCCGGTGCGCCGATAAATCCAGCGACTGAACAAATACGCCAACAAGGTGGAGGCGAGCCAGAACATCGGCATCCATTCAAGCTTCATGGGAACGCCTCATGCGCACGGCCAGTTCTACGGTGAAAGCCGTCACCAGCATCACCATCAGGGTGCTGGCAGCGATGACCAGCAGGATGCGCCAACCGTCATTGCGCAGCAACGCGCCGTAGTCGAGCAAGCTCATCAGTGCCGGAATGAAAAACAGCAGCATCTCGGCCATCAGCAAACCCGCGCCCAATTGCAGCGCCGCCGGTTTGACCCATCCGAAAGCGAAGGCCAACAGTAACAGCGCCATGCCGATCACGCCGCCGGGAATCGGCCAGGCTAGCCATGCGGCGAGTTGGCAGCCAAGCAGGTAGAGACCGAGTAACACGGCGAGTTCGACGAAGAGACGGAAAAAGTGTTTGAGACGGGCGGCGTTCATGATTGTGCTCCTGACAGGGGTCTATTTTACGAAGCGGCCTGCCATCCCCGAAGCGAATTGTTAGACTCAACATCATTCCAAAATGGAATCAGGCGATGGAATTCAAACAGCTGCGCAGTTTTGTCGAAGTCATGCATCAGGGCGGTTTCACCCAGGCCGCCAAAACCCTGCACATAAGCCAGTCAGCGGTGAGTAAACAAATCGCGCAACTGGAGCAGAGCCTTGGTACACCTCTGCTCGAACGTCTCGGTTCGCATTTGCGCCTGACCGCCGCTGGCAGTGTGGTGCTGCAACGGGCCGAGGGCATGCTGCGCTTGCGCAACGAATTGCTCGCGGAACTCGACGACCTCACTCAGTTGGCACGTGGAGAGCTACGCCTCGGTTTGCCGCTGCTGGGCAGTGACGCGCTGTTCGCCGGATTGTTTGCCGAATACCGGCGACGCTACCCGAATATCAGCATTCAATTGCTCGAGGGCGGCAGCCGCAATGTCGAGCAAGCGGTGCTGAGCGGTGAACTGGAGTTGGGCGGCAGTCTGTTGCCCAAAGATCCGCAATTCGACTGTCAGCCGTTTTGCGATGAGCCACTCGACGCCCTGCTGCCGGTGGATCATCCGCTGGCCGATCGGGGTGAGATCGGTCTGGAAGAATTGGCCGAGACGCCATTCCTTCTATATCAGCGCAGCTTCGTGCTCAATGACCGTTTGCTGCAAGCGTGCCAGCAATTGGGCTTCACGCCGAAGGAAGGCGGACGCAGCGGTCAGGCAGATTTTCTTGCGGCGCTGGTGGCCGCCGGGCAAGGCGTGGTGCTGTTGCCCAGCGTGGTCGCACGCGGGCTGGTGCGGCCAGGCGTGATACGCCTGACTTTGCGTGCGCCGGATTATCTGCGCTGGGATATCGCCTTCATCTGGCGCCGGGGCGCGTATCTGTCGAAGGCTGCACAGGCGTGGCTGAGCTTGTTGCGCGAGCGCGCGGTCAGCCCTTGAGCGCGTCGATCAACTGCGCCAGCCAAGGCTCGGCGTCGGTTTCCGGGGTGACGCTTTCGCTGGCGTCGATACGCAGCATCTTTTGCACTTCACGCACGCCCAGCTCGCCGAACAGTTCACGCATTTGCTCGCCACCGCCACAGAAGGTGTCGCCGTAACTGGCGTCGCCCAAGGCAATCACCGCGCCCGGCAAACCGAGCAATGCGGCTGGCAACTGGTCGCGAATCGCCGAATACAGCGGCTGCAGGTTGTCGGGCAATTCGCCCATGCCGGTGGTCGAGGTCACCGCGAGCAATGCTTCGGGGCCAAACGCCTGGATGTCGGCGAGGCTGGCGCGCGCGTTGTAGAAGGTTTCAAAGCCAGCGGCTTTCAACAGGTTCTGGGCGTGACGGGCGACTTCTTCGGCGGTGCCGTAGACCGAACCGGAGAGGATGGCGACTTTCATCAATCTGATCCTGAAACTGGAAAAAAAGAGCCGCGATAGTAACAGCCTCCAGCGCAAAGCTGCGACTGGATCTCAATTGGCGGTAATGGCCAGTAGACAGCGCCTACGGTTCTTCTAGAATGCGAGCCACTGACAACTCTGAAAGGATTCAAAGATGATCAACGCCAGCCTGCTGCAAATGGTAATCAACGCGTCGAACGACGGGATTGTGGTCGCCGAAAAGGAAGGTGAACAGAACGATATCCTGATCTATGTGAACCCGGCTTTTGAACGACTGACCGGCTACACCAGCGAAGAGATCCTCTATCAGGACTGCCGCTTTTTGCAGTCCGGAGACCGCGATCAGGAAAGCCTGAAGCTGATTCGCGAAACGCTGGATAACGGTGGATCGTGCCGGGAAATCCTGCGCAACTATCGCAAGGACGGCACACCATTCTGGAATGAACTGTCGCTTTCAACGGTGAAAAACGCCGATGACGGGCAGACTTATTTCGTTGGCGTACAAAAAGACGTCACCGTTCAGGTCAAGGCTCAGCAGCGCGTGGCGCAGCTTGAAGCCCAAGTTGCAGCCCTTGAAGCAGAACTGGCTGCACTGAAAGCGACAAACGGTCAAAACAAAATCGCGAACTAAGTGTCATTAACTACAATCACCAATGACTTTGTAACTATATCTTTCGAGTTAGCCATGCAGCGCGACGCCCTACTCACTCAGGATGAGCTGGATTTCATCCAGACCATGCAGCACAACCCGCAATTGAACGTGCGGGATGCGACGTCGAGTCTGCTGGTTAACGGCGGTTCGCAGATCCGAGATTTGCTCACGCGCCTGGCCGCTCACGAGCAAGTGACCATTCAGGCCAACTTCGAAAATCAACAGATGACCTTCCCGCTGCATCTGGTGGAAGACGAGTTTCACGCGTTGCATCTGCGCCTCGGCGTGCCGAGCATTTATGAGGACGGCCCGATGGTGCGGCCATGGCGATTGACTCTCGAAGAGCCAGTAGCGCTGGAGAACGCTAAAGGTCAGCCGGGTACGTTGTGGGTCCACGAGGTTTCACACAAAGGTGTGCTGCTGGAAGTGCGCAACAAGACCAAACCGCCCAAGCATTTCGCGTTGTGGTTCAGCCCTTCGGGTTACGAGCGGATTTCATTGCGGGGCAATTTCGAACGGGAAACCGAAAGTGGTTTCTACGCCTACGAACTGAGCCAGACCGACACCGACGAAACCGAACGCCTGCGCCAGTTCATCCTGCAGCAACATCGCCTCACCCATCCTGCCCTTCATACCTGAGTTTCAGGTATCCAGCTTCCCGGCCAGAAATTGCAGCATGCGCTGACGCATGTTCGCCCCTTCATTGCCCAGACACGCAACAGAAGATCCGGCCAGGCTGTCCTGCGCCAGATCTGAAGCGTCGCCCGCCAGCATCAACTGACAATCGAGACTCAACGCCAACCGGTTCAGACGCCGAGGCAATTCGGCACTGGGCGCGTGATTGGAAAACAGGACGAGTGCATCAGGTTTGATCTTTTCGCACACCAACGTCAGCTCATCGAATGGCTGACCTGTCGTCAGCACCCGAACACCAGAGTTGCTGTCGCTGAGAAACAGCGCCGCCACCAACAATTCCAGCTCTCGACATTGCCCGGCCAGCGCGCTGACGATCACCCGGCGCGGTTGCGTACCGCGCAACATGACGATCCGTTGCAACACCCGCGCCCGCAGGAATCCATCGAAGAACAGCCACTCGCTGGTTTGCCCGAAAGCCTCCTGACGCTGCAACAATTGCAGCCACAACGGCATGAGGATGTCCTGAAACACCACGGGCAGTGCATAGGAAGAGAAAATCTGCCCATAGACGCGATCGAGTTGCTGGTCGTCAAATGCACTGACCGCCTGTTGAATCTGCTCCTGCCATTGCCGGTAATCAGCCTGCACCAGATCATCCGGGATGATGTGCGCGAGCACTTTCATCGGTTCGGTCTTGGCCAGGATCTTGCCGACCTTGCTCACGGCGACACCGCGATCAATCCAGTCGACGATGCTGCGCACGCGCTCGATATCGGTCATCGAATAGAGCCGATGCCCACTTTCGGTGCGTGTCGGCTGGATCAAACCATAGCGCCGCTCCCAAGCGCGCAAAGTGACCGGGTTGACGCCTGTCAGGCGTGCGACCTCACGGATCGGAAACAAATCGGCGCGATCGAGCGCAACAGATGCCTGCGAAACAGGGTTGGCGTCCGTGATGACAGGCATATGGCGTTCAACTTCCATGTCGGTTCAATTGGATCCCATTCTAACGCTTATGCCCCGATCGGTTTCAAGTGATGAAATGCGACGAAAGTCGCTGGTTTAATCATGAAAAACCGGAATAATCCTTGCTTGTTGAAAAACGCAGGCCTCTACCCCGGCTATGCGTCAGGCGAAATTCCTACCCGGAGTGACGCACTCGAAATACGGAGATACAAAATGTCTACTTCCCCCGTTACGCTGATGGTTGCCCGTCGCGTCGCCGACGGCCGTTATCAGGATTTGATCGCCTGGCTGCGCGAAGGCGAACAACTGGCCACTGACTTCCCCGGTTACCTCGGCTCTGGCGTGCTCGCTCCGCCGCCCGGTGATAACGAGTTCCAAATCATTTTCCGTTTCGTCGATGAACAGACGCTGCATGCGTGGGAGCATTCGGCTTCGCGCACGGCGTGGCTGGATCGTGGCAGCGACCTGTTTGCCCACCCGAAAGAGCATCGGGTCAGTGGAATCGAAGGCTGGTTCGGCGCGGCCGGTCAGCGTCCACCGCGCTGGAAGCAGGCTGTCGCGATCTGGCTGGCGTTCTTTCCGGTGTCACTGCTGTTCAACTTCGTTCTAGGCCCATTGCTCGCTGACATGAGCCTGTTGCCGCGCGTGTTGATCAGCACGGCATGCCTTACACCGCTGATGGTTTACTTCTTTATTCCGCTGTCGACGCGCTTGCTGGCGAACTGGCTGAACAGCACGCCGGTACGCATGCCTGTTTCGGCGACACCTCAGAAACATTAAAGATCGCAGCCTCGTTGCACTCGACAGCTCCTACAGGACTGAACACAGACCAGGGTAGGAGCTGCCGCAGGCTGCGATCTTTTCAGGCTCGTCGCTGTTATAGTTTTTGCTCCCACCGCGATGCGAGCCGTTCATGCCTGATTCCTCAGCCCCGATCCTCATCACCGGTGCCGGCCAGCGCGTCGGTCTGCATTGCGCGCAGCGGTTACTCGAAGAAGGCTATCGCGTCATCTTCACTTACCGCAGCGAACGCCCCGGCGTACAGACGCTACGAGATCTGGGCGCCATCGGCCTTTTCGCCGACTTTTCCAGCGAAGCCGGAATTCTCTCCTTCATCAACGAACTGAAAACCCACACCGACCGCCTGCGCGCCATCGTGCACAACGCCTCGGAATGGCTGGCCGAAACCCCGGACAACGAAGCCGAAGCCTTCACACGCATGTTCAATCTGCACATGCTAGCGCCGTACCTGATCAACCTGCATTGCGGTGAATTGCTGCAACGCTCGACACCTGCGGACATCGTCCACATCAGCGACGATGTCACCCGCAAAGGCAGCAGCAAGCACATCGGTTATTGCGCCAGCAAGGCCGGGCTCGACAACCTGACGCTGTCCTTCGCCGCCCGCTATGCGCCGGCCATCAAGGTCAACGGCATCGCCCCGGCCCTGCTATTGTTCAATCCCGACGACGACGCGGCGTACCGCGCCAAGGCCCTGGCCAAATCCGCGCTGGGCATCGAACCCGGCAGCGAAGTGATCTACCAGAGCCTGCGCTATCTGCTCGACAACCCTTATGTCACCGGTACGACCCTGACCGTCAACGGCGGACGGCACGTCATATAAGCCGACTCGCGAGGATTTCCATGACCCGCTCACTGCCCGAGAATTACCGCGAAATCCTCATTGGTCTCGGTGAAGATCCCGACCGCGAAGGGCTGCTCGACACCCCGGTGCGCGCGGCCAAGGCCATGCAATACCTGTGTCACGGTTACGAGCAGAGCGTCGATGACATTGTTAACGGCGCACTGTTTGCCTCGGACAGCGACGAGATGATCATCGTCGCCGACATCGAGTTGTACTCGTTGTGCGAACATCACCTGCTGCCCTTCATCGGCAAGGCCCATGTGGCTTATATTCCGACAGGCAAGGTGCTGGGCCTGTCGAAAATCGCGCGTTTGGTGGACATGTTCGCCCGGCGCCTGCAGATTCAGGAAAACCTCACCCGGCAAATCGCCGATGCGGTGCAACAGGTCACCGAAGCCGCCGGCGTCGCCGTAGTTATCGAGGCCAGGCACATGTGCATGATGATGCGCGGTGTCGAGAAACAGAATTCGACCATGAACACCTCGGTCATGCTCGGCGCGTTCCGCGAGTCGAGCAACACCCGTCAGGAGTTCCTGCAATTGATTGGACGGAGCAAATAAATGTCACAACTTCAACCGGGAATGGCGCGCATCCGGGTCAAGGATCTGCGCTTGCGCACCTTTATCGGGATCAACGAGGACGAAATCCTCAACAAGCAGGATGTGCTGATCAACCTGACCATTCTGTATGCCGCACAGGAAGCAGTGCGTGACAACGACATCGACCACGCGCTGAACTACCGCACGATCACTAAAGCGATCATCGCCCACGTCGAGGGCAACCGCTTCGCGCTGCTTGAACGCCTGACGCAGGAACTGCTCGATCTGGTGATGAGCAACGGTTCAGTGCTGTATGCCGAGGTCGAAGTCGACAAGCCGCATGCGCTGCGGTTTGCCGAGTCGGTATCGATCACGCTCGCGGCTAGCCGCTGAGCTTCAAGCGGCGAGCTGCAAGCGTTAAGCTACAGCCACCCACAATCCAAACTTGCAGCTTGAAGCTCGCCGCTTGAAGCTGTCTCGAAGAGACCTCCATGAACGAGCAACAACGCCTCGAACTCGAAGCCGCCGCCTTCCGCCGGCTGGTCGCCCACCTGGACAGCCGCAAGGACGTGCAGAACATCGACCTGATGAACCTCGCTGGCTTCTGCCGCAACTGCCTGTCGAAATGGTACAAGGCCGAAGCCGATGAGCGCCAGATCGAGGTCAGCCTCGATGACGCCCGCGAAGTGGTTTACGGCATGCCGTACGCCGAGTGGAAAGCCCAATTTCAGCAAGAAGCCAACGCTGAACAGCAAGCAGCGTTCGCCAAAGGAAAAACCCATGAGTGATCTGAACAGCCTGCGCAGCAGCCTGAAGAGCGGCGAACACGCTTTCGCCGACACCCTGGCGTTCATTGCCGCCGGTTATGACTACCAGCCGCAAGCCTTCAACAACGGTGGCGTGGAAAACGCCGCCGGGCAGAACGAAGGCTCGTGCAAGACCTTGGGTCTGGCGCTGCTGGAAGGCCTGAGCGATGAAGAAGCGCTGCTCGCGTTCGGCGAGCATTACCGTTCGGTGGTAGCGACGCCTGAAGGTAGCGATCACGGCAATATCCGTGCGTTGATCAAGCACGGCATGGCCGGCGTGAAGTTCACCGCCCAGCCCCTGACTCGCCGCTGATTCCTCTATCCACACAAAATCCCTGTGGGAGCGAGCCTGCTCGCGAATACGGAGTGACATTCAACATTGATGTCGACTGAAACACCGCTTTCGCGAGCAGGCTCGCTCCCACATTGATCTGTGGTGGCTGTGAATAACGGGCACAAAAAAACCGGCCAATCTCTGGCCGGTTTTTTTATGCCTGCAATCTTAGAACGAAGCGTTCTGCAGACCGTCCAGGTAACGCTCGGTGTCCAGTGCCGCCATGCAGCCGGCGCCGGCCGAAGTGATCGCCTGACGGTAAACGTGGTCAGCCACGTCACCGGCAGCGAAGATCCCTTCGACGCTGGTCGCAGTCGCATTGCCTTCACGGCCGCCGTGCACCACCAGATAACCGTCTTTCAGGGTCAACTGGCCTTCGAACAGCGACGTGTTCGGGGTGTGGCCGATGGCGATGAACACGCCGTCGACGGTGATTTCGTCGAAGCTGCCGTCGTTGTTCTTCAGACGCGCACCGGTCACGCCCATGTTGTCACCCAGCACTTCATCGAGAGTGGCGTTCAACTTGAGGATGATCTTGCCTTCAGCGACGCGAGCGTTGAGCTTGTCGATCAGGATCTTCTCGGCGCGGAAGGTTTCGCGACGATGGATCAGGGTCACGGTGCTGGCGATGTTGGCCAGGTACAGCGCCTCTTCAACAGCAGTGTTGCCGCCACCAACCACAGCGACTGGCTTGTTGCGATAGAAGAAACCGTCGCAGGTCGCGCAGGCCGAAACGCCTTTGCCCATAAACGCTTCTTCCGACGGCAAGCCCAGGTAACGCGCGCTGGCACCGGTGGCGATGATCAGGGCGTCGCAGGTGTAAGTCGCGCTGTCGCCGGTCAGGGTGTAAGGCTTGGCGGCGAAGTCGACGGCGTTGATGTGATCGAACACGATCTCGGTTTCAAAGCGCTCGGCGTGCTCGCGCATGCGCTCCATCAGCACAGGGCCAGTCAGACCGTGGACGTCGCCCGGCCAGTTGTCGACTTCGGTAGTGGTGGTCAGTTGACCGCCGGCCTGCATGCCGGTGATCAGCAGTGGCTTGAGGTTGGCACGGGCCGCGTATACCGCAGCGCTGTAACCGGCAGGGCCGGAACCGAGAATAATCACTCGCGAATGACGGACTTCAGACATGACCTGCTCCTGTTGACCGGGCCGAAAAACAGGCCCGGATCGCCGGACTGCCGGCGGGAATAAAAAAGGACTGTGGAAAACCTTGGGGAAGGCTTGAGCTCGACAGTCCTGTAAAAAGTTGGGTGCAGCGTATCGAGGGGGGCAAGATTAAGGAAATACGGTTTAACAATCCAGCTCATAGGTGGTCTCTATGCCGTCACACTGACGAGATGGACGTCTTTGTTACAGTGAATGTCGATCGCTCTGCCGCGCTTTCGCCGCCGTTGCAAAGTCGGTAAGGTCGGCGCGTTTTCCCTTGCTCGGAGCACCTTATGCCCGCCCCCGTTCTGTCCGGCCCGCAATACTTGCGCGAAGGCCTGAAACTGGTCCTCAGCCCCGGCCTGCGCCTGTTCGTGTTGTTGCCGTTGGCAATCAACCTGGTGCTGTTCGTCGGATTGATCTATCTGGCCGGCCACCAGTTCAGCCTGTGGGTCGACACGTTGATGCCGTCGCTGCCCGAATGGCTGAGTTTCCTCAGCTACATCCTCTGGCCACTGTTTGTGGTGCTGGTGGCGTTGATGGTGTTTTTCACCTTCACCATGCTGGCCAACGTGATCGCCGCACCGTTCAACGGTTTTCTCGCGGAGAAAGTCGAAGTGGTGGTGCGCGGCACTGATGATTTCCCGGCGTTCAGCTGGGGCGAACTGATCGCCATGGTCCCGCGCACCCTCGCCCGGGAAATGCGCAAGCTCGGTTACTTCCTGCCCCGCGCGATCGGTCTGTTCATCCTCTCGTTCATTCCGGTGGTAAACATCATCGCCGCGCCGCTGTGGTTGCTGTTCGGCGTATGGATGATGGCGATCCAGTACATCGACTACCCGGCGGACAACCACAAACTGGGCTGGAACGAGATGCTCGCCTGGCTGCGGCAGAAACGCTGGCAGAGCATGAGCTTTGGCGGGATTGTTTATCTGGTGCTGCTGATTCCGGTGGTCAATATCCTGATGATGCCGGCGGCCGTGGCCGGGGCAACGTTGTTCTGGGTAAGGGAACGCGGTGCCGAAAACCTCGTGACTCAGCGCTGAGCCGCTGACCAACAGCGCGTCACAAATCCATCATCCAAACGTCACAACGTCGACATGGCCTCAGCCGACACTGAGGTCATGACGACAGCTCTACATATCACTCTGATCAGCGAAACCTTCCCACCGGAAATCAACGGCGTGGCCAATACCCTTGGCCGCTTGTGTGATGGATTGCGCGCGCGTGGCCATCAGGTTGAACTGGTGCGCCCGCGTCAGGCCGGCGATCCGCAGCGCAGTGAAGATGACGCGTTGCTGTTGTGTCGGGGCTGGCCGCTGCCGGGGTACCCGGGGCTGCAATGGGGTCAGTCGTCGATGCACAAACTGCTGCGGCGCTGGAAGCGTCAGCGTCCCGATGTGCTGTACATCGCCACGGAAGGCCCGCTCGGGTTATCGGCGCTGCGGGCGGCGCGGCGTCTGGGGATTTCGGTGGTCAGCGGGTTTCACACCAACTTTCAGCAGTACACCAGCCAATACGGACTCGGTCTGCTGACGCGGATGCTCACGCATTATCTGCGCTGGTTTCACAATCGTTCGGCGATGACCTTGGTGCCGAGCGTCAGCCAGCGCCTGGAACTGGAGCGGCGGCATTTCGAGCGGTTGGCGCTGTTGTCTCGAGGCGTGGACAGCCAGTTGTTTCATCCGAGCAAACGTCTGAATGCGTTGCGTGAGCAATGGGGTCTGTCCGAGCAGGACATTGCGGTGATTCACGTAGGGCGGCTCGCGCCGGAGAAGAACCTTGGCCTGCTCAAACGCTGCTTCGAAAAGCTGCGCGACACTTATCCACAGCGCAATCTGAAACTGATCGTCGTCGGTGACGGCCCGCAACGGCTGGCGCTGGAAAAGGATTTGCCAGAGGCGATCTTCTGCGGTGCACAGCGCGGTGAGGCTTTGGCAGCGCACTACGCGTCCGGCGATGTATTTCTGTTTCCGAGCCTGACCGAAACCTTCGGCAACGTGGTGTTGGAGGCGTTGGCTTCAGGGTTGGGCGTGGTGGCTTACGATCAGGCGGCGGCAGCGCAGCACATTCGCCATGGCTACAACGGCGTGCTGGCGATGCCCGGAGATGAGCAGGCTTTTTGCGATGCTGCTGCTTGGTTACTGGAAGAGGATGAGCGGCTGCGCTGTGTGCGCCTGAATGCGCGGCAGCATGCGAGTCGCCAGGGATGGGCGGCGGTTATCGAGCAGTTTGAGGGCCATTTGCGTGGGGCTTGTTTGGGGGAGTTGGTTGTCCCGAATGCGCAGACACTTCCCTGAATTATTGTTGCGTTTGAAGCCGCCATCGCTGGCAAGCCAGCTCCCACAGGGATTTCCAGTGATCACAGTTCGTGTGAACACCCGTGAAACCTGTGGGAGCTGGCTTGCCGGCGATAGCGTCAGTAAGGGCGCCGCTTAAACCAGCGTCATCAACGCCTCACGGCTGAACGGCAGAATATCCTGCTCACGCCCTTCGCGAACTTTCTGCGCCCAATCCGGATCGACCAGCAGCGCACGCCCCACTGCCACCAGATCAAATTCCTCTTTGTTCAAACGCTCCAGCAGGTTCTCCAGACTGGCCGGTTGCGCGACCTTGTCGGTATTCACCATGAACTGCAGGAACTCGCCATCGAGGCCGACACTGCCGACGGTGATGGTCGGTTTACCCGTGAGTTTGCGGGTCCAGCCCGCCAGGTTCAGTTCGGAATCGTCGAACTCCGGCTCCCAGAAACGCCGTGTCGAGCAGTGGAAAATGTCTACGCCAGCGTCGGACAGCGGCTTGAGGAACTCACCCAAGGCCTCCGGCGTTTGCACCAGACGTGCGGTGTAATCCTGCTGTTTCCACTGCGAGAAACGGAAGATGATCGGGAAGCCTTCACCGACCGCTGCACGTATGGCTTGAATCAGTTCGATGGCAAAGCGCGAACGGTTGGCCAGGCTGCCGCCGTATTCGTCGGTGCGCTGGTTGCTGCCTTCCCAGAAGAACTGATCGATCAGGTAACCGTGGGCGCCGTGGATTTCCACGCCGTCCATGCCGATGCTTTGCGCATCCTTGGCCGCTTGAGCGAAGGCTGCGATCACCTCCTGAATGTCTTGTTTAGTCATGCCGTGTACCACGACCTGACCGTCCTTGAGTTTCTCCGACGGACCGTAACCCGGCACGCTGGCGTCCGGCTCGGTGCCGATACGGCGCACGCTACCCACATGCCACAGTTGAGGGACGATCTTGCCGCCCTCGGCATGTACCGCATCGACGACTTTTTTCCAGCCGGCCAATGGCGCGTCACCATAGAATTGCGGCACGTTAGGGTAACCGTTGGAGGCCACGTGGCCGACGGTGGTGCCTTCGGTAATGATCAGGCCGACACCGGCGGCTGCGCGACGGCGGTAGTACTCGATGACTTTCGAATTAGGCACACCGCCCGGGGAGAAAGAGCGGGTCATCGGCGCCATGACCACGCGGGTCGGCAGTTCGAGGGCACCGAGGTGGAACGGTTTGAACAAGGCTTGAACCGGCATTGGAAGGCTCCGCAGGGAATGACTTTATGACGGCGATAATATGGAGAGCCGAAGACGTTGAACAGCATTATTGATTTCGGTGATTAAGGATTAAAAGACGCAAAGCAAAAGATCGCAGCCTTCGGCAGCTCCTACATGATCGGATGCGATTGGAACAAAAAAAATCGCAGCCCCGACAATCCCGTGTAGGAGCTGCCGAAGGCTGCGATCTTTTGATCTTGCTGTTTCAGCTCAGCGCTTTTTCAATTGCATGAACAATGGTCGGATCGTCCGGCGCCGTTCTCGGCGAAAACCGCGCCAGCACACGGCCGTCCTTGCCGAGCAGGAACTTCTCGAAATTCCAGGTGATGTCACCGGGAAATTCCGCACCCTCGCCCGCCAGCAAACGGTATAACTGATGCCGTTCGTGACCGTTGACTTCGAGCTTGCTCGACAACGGAAACGTCACGCCATAGTTGAGACTGCAGAAGTTCTGAATTTCCTTTTCAGTACCGGGTTCCTGGCCGGCAAACTGGTTGCACGGCAGACCCAGCACGCTGAACCCTTTGCCTTTGAATTGCTGATAGAGGTTTTCCAGCGCCGCGTACTGAGGCGTCAAGCCGCACTTGGAGGCGACGTTGACCACCAGCACGACTTGGCCCTTGAAAGGCGCCAGCGGTAGCTCCTGACCATCCAGGGCTGTCAACTTAAGGTCGTGAAAAGCACTCATGACGAACTCCAGGATTCCGATGTTCCACTCGAAACAGCCACTTGGCGAGACCACCAAGGACAGCCGCGGACTAAAAAGGCGCCCACAGGCGCCTCTCCAGTACTCGAAGCTTAGCGCAGAAAATCAGTGGTGATGGCCACCTTCGCCATGGACGTGGCCATGAGCGATTTCTTCCTGGCTGGCATCACGGATGTCAACGATCTTCACTTTGAAGTTCAGGCGCTGGCCGGCCAGTGGGTGGTTGCCGTCAACAGTCACGTCGTCGCCGTCGAGGTCACGGATGGTGACGATTTGCATCTGGCCGTCCGGCGCCGAAGCGTGGAACTGCATGCCGACTTCCAGCTCGTCAACGCCTTCGAACATGCTGCGGCTCAGGGTGCTGACCAGCTCAGCGGCGTATTCGCCGTAAGCGTCTTCCGGCTCAACGGAAACTTCCAGCTCGTCACCAACAGCTTTGCCTTCCAGAGCTTTTTCCAGGCCCGGGATGATGTTGCCTGCGCCTTGCAGGTAGACCAGCGGAGCGCCGCCGGCGGAGCTGTCGATGACCTCACCAGCGTCGTTGGTCAGGGTATAGTCGATGGAGACAGCCTTATTGGCGGCGATCAGCATGGGGCGAGACCTTTTGCATAAGAATATAGAAAGGCCAAGTTTAGCGAAGCAATCGCGCGAAAGCGAACACAACCCGGACAAACGGGTTTCGACGATCGCAGGCTTCCATCAGGATGAGGACGGTCATTGGGTGGTCGAGCTTTCCTGTGGCCATACCCAACACCTGCGCCATCAGCCGCCGTGGCAATCACGTGCCTGGGTGCTCGACCCGGCGCAACGTATTGAAAAAATAGGCCAACCCTTTGCCTGCGGTTGGTGCGCACAAGGCTCGGTTAGCGATAACCTTGGCGACTGAATTTCGGTAGGTCGTCAGCTATAAACGACCGCCATTGCCATGCAACTTTAGAGAATTCGCATGCAAACTTTTTTTATCGCCCCCACCGATTTTGGCGTGGGTCTGACCTCCATCAGCCTCGGGCTGGTGCGCACGCTTGAGCGAGCGGGCCTGAAAGTCGGCTTCTTCAAACCGATCGCCCAGCCGCATCCGGGCGACACCGGCCCTGAGCGTTCGACCGAACTGATGGCGCGCACCCACGGCCTGAAACCGCCGCAGCCATTGGGCCTTGCTCACGTTGAGCGGATGCTCGGCGACGGTCAGCTCGATGAGTTGCTCGAAGAAATCATCACCCTGTACCAGCAAGCGGCCATCGGCAAAGACGTGCTGGTCGTCGAAGGCATGGTGCCGACCCGCAGCGCCAGTTACGCCGCGCGGGTCAATCTGCACTTGGCCAAGAGCCTCGATGCCGAGGTGATTCTGGTCTCGGCGCCGGAAAACGAAGTGCTCGCCGAGCTCTCCGGCCGCGTCGAATTGCAGGCGCAATTGTTTGGCGGGCCGAAAGACCCGAAAGTCCTCGGGGTGATTCTCAACAAGGTCAAGACCGAAGAAAGCATGGACGCCTTCGCAGCGCGTCTGAAGGAGCATTCGCCGTTGCTGCGCAGCGGTGATTTCCGCCTGCTCGGTTGCATTCCCTATCAGCCGGAACTCAACGCGCCACGCACCCGCGACGTCGCCGACCTGATGGGCGCACAAGTGCTCAACGCCGGTGATTACGAAACCCGACGGATGACCAAAATCATCATTTGCGCACGGACCATGCGCAACACCGTGGAGCTGCTCAAGCCCGGGGTGTTGGTGGTGACGCCGGGGGATCGCGACGACATCATCCTCGCCGTCAGCCTGGCGGCGATCAACGGCGTGCCGCTGGCCGGCCTGCTGCTGACCAGCGACACCCTGCCCGATCCGCGCATCATGGATCTTTGCCGAGGCGCGTTGCAGGCCGGTTTGCCAGTGTTGTCCGTGAGCACTGGCTCCTACGACACCGCCAACCTGCTCAACGGTCTGAACAAGGAAATCCCGATCGACGACCGCGAACGTGCGGAGATCATCACTGACTTCGTCGCCAGCCACCTCGACGCCAAATGGCTGCACCAGCGCTGCGGCACGCCTCGGGAAATGCGCCTGTCGCCGGCGGTGTTCCGCTATCAGTTGATCCAGCGTGCGCAAGCGGCGAACAAGCGCATCGTCCTGCCCGAAGGCAGCGAGCCGTTCACTGTGCAAGCGGCGGCGATCTGCCAGGAACGCGGGATCGCCCGTTGCGTGTTGCTGGCCAAACCGGAAGACGTCGAAGCCGTCGCTCGCGCCCAAGGCATCGTGCTGCCGCCGGGGCTGGAGATTCTCGATCCGGACCTGATTCGCGAGCGTTACGTCGAGCCGATGGTCGCCCTGCGCAAAACCAAAAGCCTGAATGCGCCGATGGCCGAGCAGCAACTGGAAGACACCGTGGTGATCGGCACCATGATGCTGGCGCTGGATGAAGTCGACGGCCTGGTCTCGGGTGTGATCAACACCACCGCCAACACCATCCGCCCGGCCCTTCAGTTGATCAAAACCGCACCGGGCTGCACGCTGGTGTCGTCGGTGTTCTTCATGCTCTTCCCGGAAGAAGTGCTGATCTACGGCGACTGCGTGATGAACCCACACCCGAGCGCCACAGAACTGGCCGAAATCGCCCTGCAAAGCGCCGACTCGGCAGCTGCATTCGGCATCACTCCGCGCGTGGCGATGATCAGTTACTCCAGCGGCGAATCGGCCACTGGCGAAGAAGTCGAGAAAGTCCGCGAGGCCACCCTCCTCGCTCACGAACAACAGCACTCGCTGCTGATCGACGGCCCGCTGCAATACGACGCCGCTGCCAACGCCGAAGTCGCCCGGCAACTGGCGCCGAACAGCCAGGTGGCCGGTCGCGCCACGGTGTTTGTGTTCCCCGATCTGAACACCGGCAACACCACGCACAAAGCGGTGCAACGCAGCGCCGACTGCGTCAGCCTCGGGCCGATGCTGCAAGGCCTGCGCAAACCGGTGAATGATTTGCCGCGCGGCGCGCAAGTCGATGACATCGTCTACACCATCGCCCTTACCGCGATTCAAGCCGCCAACCGACCTATGGATGTGTAAATGCTGGATTTTCTACCTGCACCGTTGCGCGGCGTGATTGCCTCGCTGCTGTTGGCACTCAACACGATTCTGCTGTGCTCGTTTCTGTTCTGCGTGGCCCTGATCAAAGTGCTGCCGTTCGACCTCGCCCGACGCGCCTCGCTGTGGCTGATGAGCCACACGCATGAAGCGTGGATCAGCAATAACAAGGGCTGGATGAACCTGGTGCGCCGCACCCGCTGGCACATCAGCGGCCTGCAAGGCCTCGACTATCAGCACTCGTACCTGATCACCAGTAACCATCAGAGCTGGGTCGATATTCTGGTCCTGCAATACGTGCTCAACCGCCGCATTCAACCGCTGAAGTTCTTCCTCAAGCAGGAGCTGATCTGGGTGCCGGTGATCGGTCTGGCCTGGTGGGCGTTGGGCTTTCCGTTCATGAAGCGCTACTCCAAGGCCTACCTGGCCAAGCATCCGGAGAAGAAAGGCAAAGACCTCGAAACCACGCGCAAGACCTGCGCGAAGTTTCGCAATAATCCGGTGGGGATTTTCAACTTCGTCGAGGGCACGCGCTTTACTGAAGGCAAGCATGCGCAGCAGCAATCACCGTTCAAATATCTGCTCAAGCCGAAGGCGGGCGGGATTGCGTTTGTGCTGGATGCTATGGGCGAGCAACTGGAGTCGATCGTCAACGTGACGATTCACTACCCGGCCGGGCGTCCGGGGTTCTGGGATTTGCTCTGCGGCAATGTGCGCGATGTGGTGGTGCACTTTGAAGAGCTGAAGATTCCTCAGCAATTCATTGGCAAGAACTACGATCAGGACGGCGAGTATCGCCTGCAGTTTCAGGGCTGGATCAATCAGCTGTGGCTGGACAAGGATGCGTTGCTCGAACAGATGCACCGCGAATATCCTTCCGTATGATCGTGCCCATGCTCCGCGTGGGAATGCCTCACTGGACGCTCTGTGTCCGCTTTAGATGGGACGCGGAGCGTCCCGGGCTGCATTCCCACGCAGAGCGTGGGAACGATCACGAAAAGATCGCAGCCTTCGGCAGCTCCTACATTGGATCGGCGTACATCCTGTAGGAGCTGCCGAAGGCTGCGATCTTTTGACTTTTACAGGTCACAAAAAAGCCCGCCGATGATTGCTCATCGGCGGGCTTTAATCTTGCAGCTTGAAACTCGAAGCTTGTCGCTGCTTCAGTGCTTAGATCGCGCCACGCTGACGTAGCAGATCCAGCACTTGCTTGACGCTTTCTTCCACACTCAGTGTCTGCGTGTCGATCACCAGATCGGCATTCAGCGGCACGTCGTACGGGAAGGATTCGCCCGGGATGTTGTCGCCAGCGGCGGCATACAGACCTTGCGGATCACGCTCGGCGCACACGGCCGGCGAGGCCTGCACGTAAACCGTCAGCAGACGATCCTTGCCGATCAGGTCCTTGGCCTGCTCACGCCCTTCAGCGCTTGGCGCGACGAACGAAGCCAAGGTCAGCAGACCTGCTTCGTTGAACTGGCGCGCGACGTGCGCGGCACGACGCCAATTCTCGGTGCGACCGGCGCGATCCTGTGGCAGGCCTTTGTTCAGGTCCTGACGCAGGTTCTGCCCATCCAGCACAAACACCGCACGGCCCATATCGAACAGCTTGCGCTCGACCGCGTAAGCCAGCGTGCTCTTGCCCGCGCCCGACAGGCCGCTGAACAGCACAGTGGCCGGTTGCTGACCGAAGCGCTGAGCGCGTTCTTCAGTGGCAACATGTGCCAGTTTGCCGTGATGGGTGGCGGTACCGTGGGTCACTGGCTGGGCGACGATCATGCCGGCGCCAACAGTGCCGTTGGTCAAACGGTCGATGATGATGAACGCGCCGGTGGTGCGGTTGCTCTCGTAACCGTCGAGGGCGATCGGCGCGTCGAGCGCGATCTTTACCTTGCCGATTTCGTTGAGCTGCAACGCGCTCGCCGAGCCTTCTTCCAACGTGTTCACGTCGACCTTGTTAACGATGCTGGCAATTGAACCCGGCACGTAACTGGTGGCGCGTTTGATGTCGTATTTCTTGCCCGGCAGCATCGGCTCTTCAGCCATCCACACCAGCATCGCTTCGAAGCTGTCGGTGACCGGCGGCACGTTGTCGGCATGCACCAACAGGTCGCCACGAGAGATGTCGATTTCATCTTCCATGGTCAGCGTCACCGCTTGACCTGGACCTGCATGTTCCAGCTCACCTTCGAAAGTGACGATGGATTTCACTCGGCTGCTTTTGCCCGACGGCAGCACAACCACTTCGTCGCCTTTGTGCACGATGCCGCTGGCCAGCGTGCCGGCGAAACCACGGAAGTTCAGGTTCGGACGGTTGACGTACTGCACCGGGAAACGCAGATCGGTGAAGTTGCGGTCGCCCGCCACTTCCACGGTCTCGAGGATTTCCATCAGCGACTGGCCTTTGTACCAAGGCGAGCGCTCGGACTTGTTCACCACGTTGTCGCCCTTGAGGGCAGACATCGGCACGAAGTGCATGCTGGTCGGCTTCATCTTCAAGCCTTCGGCGAACTTCAGGTAGTCGGCCTTGATCGACTCGAACACGCCTTCATCGAAGTCCTTCAAATCCATCTTGTTGATGGCGACGACGATGTGCTTGATGCCCAGCAGGGAGGCGATGAAGCTGTGGCGACGGGTCTGGGTCTGCACGCCGTAACGGGCGTCGACCAGAATGATCGCCAGATCACAGGTGGACGCACCAGTGGCCATGTTGCGGGTGTACTGCTCATGGCCGGGAGTGTCGGCGATGATGAATTTGCGTTTGGCGGTGGAGAAATAGCGGTAAGCAACATCGATGGTGATGCCCTGCTCACGCTCGGCCTGCAGGCCATCGACCAGCAACGCCAGGTCGATGTCGTCACCGGTGGTGCCGACTTTCTTCGAATCGCGGGTGATCGCTTCGAGGTGATCTTCGTAGATCATTTTCGAGTCGTGCAGCAGGCGCCCGATCAGGGTGCTCTTGCCGTCATCGACGTTACCGCAGGTCAAAAAGCGCAGCAGTTCTTTACGTTCGTGCTGGCCCAGGTAGGCGAGGATGTCCTCGCTGATCAAATCAGATACGTGCGACATGACAACCCCTTAGAAATAACCCTGACGTTTTTTGTCTTCCATCGAGCCGGCGCCATCGTGGTCGATGACACGGCCCTGGCGCTCGGAAGTTCGCGTCAGGAGCATTTCTTGAATGATGTCCGTGAGGCTTTCGGCCTCGGACTCCACGGCGCCCGTCAACGGGTAGCAGCCAAGGGTACGGAAACGCACTTTCTTTTTGACGATGCGCGCTTTGTCTTCGTCAGACAGGTGCTCGAGGATGCGCTCGTCGTCGATCATGATCAGCGTGCCGTTCTTCTCGATTACTTCGCGCTCAGCGGCGAAGTACAGCGGCACAATCGGGATGCCTTCGAGATAGATGTATTGCCAGATGTCCAGCTCGGTCCAGTTCGACAGAGGGAATACACGAATGGATTCGCCCTTGTTGACCTTGCCGTTGTAGACGTTCCACAGCTCTGGACGCTGGTTTTTCGGGTCCCAGCGGTGCTTGCTGTCGCGGAACGAGTACACGCGCTCTTTGGCACGGGATTTCTCTTCATCGCGACGGGCGCCGCCGAACGCTGCGTCGAAACCATGCTTGTCGAGTGCCTGCTTCAGGCCCTCGGTTTTCATGATGTCGGTGTGCTTGGCGCTGCCGTGGGTGAACGGGTTGATGTTCTGCGCCACGCCATCGGGGTTGATGTGGGTGATCAGGTCCAGGCCCAGTTCTTCGACCATCTTGTCGCGGAACTTGTA
Source organism: Pseudomonas sp. VD-NE ins (assembly GCF_031882575.1). Lineage (NCBI taxonomy): Bacteria > Pseudomonadati > Pseudomonadota > Gammaproteobacteria > Pseudomonadales > Pseudomonadaceae > Pseudomonas > Pseudomonas sp. VD-NE ins. The sequence goes on along the minus strand of NZ_CP134772.1, from coordinate 1,060,496 downwards.
CATCTCCTGGAATTTCCAGCGGGTGTCGACGTGCATCACCGGAAACGGCAGTTTGCCCGGGAAGAACGCCTTGCGTGCCAGGTGCAGCATCACGGCGGAGTCTTTACCGATGGAGTACAGCATCACCGGGTTATCGAACTCGGCGGCCACCTCGCGGATGATGTGGATGCTTTCCGCCTCCAGCTGTTTCAGATGCGTCAGTTTGTCGACCATGGCTACTCACGAAAACTTTCTTATGAACGGCCAGCGGGCCGTGTTCGAGCGGGGAATCCTAGCACAGCGACCTTCTTCTAATCAGGACGCGAGCTAGAACGAAAGGGCATATGAATATGCCCACTCGTTTGGGCGATGCCCCTGTAGGAGCTGCCGAAGGCTGCGATCTTTTGATCTGGTCTTTTAAAAAACAAGATCAAAAGATCGCAGCCTTCGGCAGCTCCTACACAGGGGAGTGGTGATGGTCAGATCGGGTTCGGGCAGTCGATGAAAATGTGTTCGAGGGCGAAACGTTTCGCCAGGTAGTCGCCCAGCGCCTGCACGCCGTAGCGCTCGGTGGCGTGATGACCGGCCGCGATGAAGCTGATGTCGTTTTCGCGGGCGCTGTGGAAGGTCTGCTCGGAGGCTTCACCGCTCAGATACAGATCGACGCCCGCAGCGACGGCCTGATCGATATAGCCCTGACCGCCGCCGGTGCACCAGCCAACCCGACGAATCATCGGATTACCTTCAATCAGCAACGGTTCGCGGCCCATGACATCTTTTACCTTGCGGGCGAAATCGCGCGCGGTCATAGGCTCGTTCAATGAACCGACCAAGCCGACGATTTTCAGATTGTCCGGATCCAGCGGGCCTTCGACAGTGATGTCGAGTTGGCGGGCAAGCTGCACGTTATTGCCCACGTCCGGGTGCAAATCCAGCGGCAAGTGGTAAGCGAGCAGACTGATATCGTGCTTGAGCAAGGTCTTCAGTCGACGCTGCTTCATTCCGGTGACGCACGGATTCTCGCCCTTCCAGAAGTAACCGTGATGCACCAGCACCAGATCGGCCTCAGCCTCGACGGCGGCATCCAGCAAGGCCTGACTGGCAGTGACGCCGCTGACAATACGCATCACCTGCGGGCGGCCCTCGACCTGCAATCCATTCGGGCAATAATCGGCAATTTTCGCACTGCCAAGGTAACGGTCGGCTTCTTCGACGAGGGTGCTGAGGGCAACGGCCATGAAAGACTCCTAAATATCCCGTTCAGAGGCACGCGCGGCCTCGTATAATGCGCGACATTATGGGCGGTCTGACCCCGCCTGCAACTTTTCCAGGACGTGCTTAATGCTCAAGGCGCTGCGTTTTATGGGCTGGCCGCTGTTGGCCGGCGTGCTTATCGCTCTGTTGATTATTCAGCGTTACCCGCAGTGGGTCGGGCTGCCGAGCCTCGACGTCAACCTGCAACAGGCGCCGCAGACCACCAGCGTGCAGCAGGGGCCGGTGTCCTATGCGGATGCGGTGACCATTGCCGCACCGTCGGTGGTCAATCTGTACACCACCAAAGTCATCAACAAGCCGGCGCATCCGCTGTTTGAAGATCCGCAGTTCCGGCGTTTCTTCGGTGATAATTCGCCGAAGCAGAAACGCATGGAATCGAGCCTCGGTTCCGGCGTGATCATGAGCCCGGAAGGCTACATCCTGACCAACAACCACGTAACCAGCGGCGCGGATCAGATTGTGGTCGCCCTGAAGGATGGCCGCGAAACCCTCGCCCGGGTGATCGGCAGCGATCCGGAAACCGACCTCGCGGTATTGAAGATCGATCTGAAAACCCTGCCGGCCATCACCGTCGGCCGCTCGGACAACATTCGTATCGGCGACGTCGCGCTGGCCATCGGCAACCCGTTCGGCGTCGGCCAGACCGTGACCATGGGCATTATCAGCGCCACCGGGCGTAACCAGTTGGGCCTGAACAATTACGAAGATTTCATCCAGACCGACGCAGCGATCAACCCGGGCAACTCCGGCGGCGCGCTGGTCGATGCCAACGGCAACCTCACCGGCATCAACACGGCGATCTTCTCCAAGTCCGGCGGCTCGCAGGGCATCGGTTTTGCCATTCCGGTGAAACTGGCGATGGAGGTGATGAAATCGATCATCGAGCACGGTCAGGTGATTCGCGGCTGGCTGGGCATTGAAGTGCAACCGCTGACCCAGGAACTGGCCGAGTCGTTCGGTTTGTCCGGACGCCCGGGGATTGTCGTCGCGGGGATCTTCCGCGATGGCCCGGCGCAGAAGGCCGGACTGCAACTGGGTGACGTGATTCTGAGCATCGATGGCGAGCCGGCGGGTGATGGTCGTCGCTCGATGAACCAGGTCGCACGGATCAAGCCGACCGACAAAGTGACGATTCAGGTGATGCGCAACGGCAAAGAGATAAAGCTCACTGCTGAAATCGGCCTGCGTCCGCCACCAGCGCCGGTGAAAGAAAAAGAAGAATAAAACTTTTTTCGCGCCAACTGCGCGAATAAAATACATTCTCAACAGGCATGTTATATTGTTTCAATTTTAAGAATTGGAACAACATAACATGTCGTCTCGAACAAAGGCCTCCCTGCTCGGCCTGAGCCTTGGATTGCTGGTCGATCCAGCCTTCGCTGAAGAACTCAAACCGCTTGAACTGGACGCCATCAGCGTCATCTCCGACTACGAATCGCCGACCGGACCGGTCAAGGGTTACCGCGCTACGCGTTCATCCAGCGCAACCAAGACCGACACCGCGATCCGCGATATCCCGCAAGCGATCAGCGTCGTGCCCGCCAGCGTGCTCAAGGACCTGGGCAGCACCAGTGTCGAGCGCGCGCTGGATTTTGCCGGTGGCGTGTCGAAGCAGAACAACTTCGGCGGCCTGACCCTCTACGAATACAGCGTGCGCGGCTTCACCACTTCGGAGTTCTACAAGGACGGCTTCAGCGCCAACCGGGGTTATCCAAGTACACCCGACGCCGCGAATATCGAGCGCATCGAAGTGCTCAAAGGCCCGGCCGCCAGCCTCTATGGCCGAGGCGATCCCGGTGGCACGGTAAATATCGTCACCAAGAAACCGCAGCCCGAAGCCTTCAGCACTCTGCAAACCAGCGCCGGTAGCTGGGATCGTTATCGCACCGCGCTGGACGTCAACACGCCACTTGATGAACAAGGTGATGTGCTTTCGCGGATCAACCTCGCGGTCGAAGACAACAACAGCTTTCGCGATCACGTCGACAGCAATCGCGTATTCGTCGCGCCCTCGATCAGTTGGCAACTGAACCCGGACACGTCGCTGCTGGTGGAAAGCGAAATCGTCCGTCACAGCTCGACTTTCGATCGCGGCATCGTCGCACCGAACAATAGATGGAGCGGCGTTTCCCGCTCAACGTTCCTCGGCGAGCCCAACGACGGCAACATCGATAACCACAACAATCTGCTCCAGGCCACGCTGGAACATCACCTCAACGACAGCTGGAAACTGCGTCTGGCCAGCCACTACAAGGAAGGCAAACTCTGGGGCGACGCCTCCGAATCCCGCCCGTTGAACGCCGATGGCCACACCGTCAACCGCCGCTATCGCGAACGTGACACAAACTGGCACGACAGCATTACCCAACTGGAACTGCGTGGTCTGTTCGATCTCGGCCCATGGCAGCACGAACTGCTGATCGGCACCGAGTACGAAAACTTCCGCAAGAACGAGCGCGTCACCACGTTTGCCGGCGGCCCCTACGCCATAGACATCTACAACCCGGTTTACGGCCAGCCGAAACCCAACGGCACGCGCTCGGGTACTGACTTCTTCGAACACGTCGAAAGCCACGCGTTGAACCTGCAGGATCAAATCGTCTTCACCGACAAACTGCGGGGGATGATCGGTGCGCGTTTCGAGCATTTCGACCAGCACATCGACGACCACAGTCGCAATGCCACCAGCAACCAACGTCACGATGCCCTGACCCAACGCGTCGGCCTGCTCTATCAACTGACGCCGGAAACCGGGTTATTCGCCAACGCATCGACCTCGTTCAAACCGAACAATGGACTCGACGCGTCCAGCAAATCCTTCGACCCGGAAGAAGGCGTCGGCTACGAAGTCGGGATCAAGAACGAACTGTTCGACGAACGCCTGAGCAGCACCCTCGCCTTCTTCCACATCGACAAGGAAAACGTCCTCGCCCTCGACCCGGCCACCGACACCAGTCGCGCGATGGGCAAGGCACGCAGTCGTGGTTTCGATCTGCAAGTCACCGGACAGGTCACCGACGCTGTACGTGTCATCGGCGCCTTCGCTTACATCGACGCCGAAGTAACCCAGGGCGATGCGGTGATTCCCACCGGCAGTCGCATCCTCGGCGTGGCCAAACGCAGCGGCAGTCTGCTTGGGGTTTATGAGTTTCAGGATGGCCATTTGCGCGGCTCGGACGTCGGCGCGGCGTTCACCTATGTCGGTGACCGCTCAGGTGAATCCGGCAGCGACTTCGAATTGCCGGCCTACCAGACCGTCGACCTGCTCGCCCATTACAAGGCCAGCGACAACGTCACCGTCGGCCTGAACCTGAACAACCTCTTCGACGAAAAGTATTACGAGCGCTCCTACAGCAACTACTGGGTCAACCCCGGCGAGCCGCGCAATTTCACTGTCAGCCTGACTCTCAACCTGTAAAAGGAAGTCCCCCATGCAATACGGTAAAACCCTCGCGCTGATCGCCGCGCTGTTCGCAGGCCAAGTCTCGGCCCATGGCCTGTGGACCGAACAACGTCGCGGCAACATCGAAGTGATCTACGGCCACGGCGCAGAAGACAACGCGTTCAAGGCGCAGAAGATCAGTGGCGCCTGGGCCTATGACGCGGGCGGCAAGATGATTCCGGTGAGCGTCGAACGCCTGGCGGATCATGCACGTTTGAAGCCGCTGAAGACGCCTGCGGTGATGGCGGTGGCGTTGAACAATGGCATGTGGTCGCAAACGGCCGACAAGAAGTGGATCAACGAAGGTCGCAGCAAAGTGCCTGGCGCTGTCGAGGCGACGGAGACGTTCAAATACAGTCTGGCGATTTATCAGCCGGGGGCGAAGTTGCCGAAGCTCGATCAAATCAAATTGTTGATTCTGCCGGAGGTTGATCCGCTGACCGTAGGGCCGGGCAAGTCATTGCCGGTGCGGGTGTTGCTCGATGGCAAACCGGTGGCGGGCGTGAAGTTGATTGGCGACTATCGCAGTGCGCCGAACACGTTGAGCACCGAGACTGACAAGGATGGTCGGGCGCAGGTGTTGGTGAGGAATGAAGGGTTGAATGTGATTGCGGCGCAGGTTGAGGTGCCGGTGAAGGACAGTGCGGATGTGGATAGTCGTGGGTTGTTCAGTTCGCTGACGTTCCTTGGCGAGCCACATCACGAATAAAAGCAGACCCTCACCCCAGCCCTCTCCCGGAGGGAGAGGGGGCCGACCGAGTTGTCTTGCGAAGTACGTCGACTTGAAAGACCGAGTCGATTATGGATTCGGTACAACACTTTCACGTCGACGAAGCTCTGCAATATCCCCCAATCAGTCCCCTCTCCCTCTGGGAGAGGGTTAGGGTGAGGGGCTTTTGCTTTTAGAGGTCGCCAAGCCCATCGATCAGTGCCTGATTCTGCTCCGGCGTGCCAATCGAAATCCGCAGGAACTGCGCAATCCGCTCCTGCTTGAAGTGCCTGACAATCACGCCCTGCTCACGCAGCTTGGCCGCCAGCCCCGCCGCATCATGCTGCGGATGCCGGGCGAAGATGAAGTTCGCCGCCGACGGCAATACTTCAAAACCCTTGGCCTGCAACTGCGCGATCACCCACTCACGGCTTTCGATCACCAAGCGGCAAGTCTTGTCGAAATACTCGCGATCCCCGAACGCCGCCGCTGCACCGACAATCGCCAGGCGATCGAGCGGATAAGAGTTGAAGCTGTTCTTGATCCGCTCCAGCGCCTCGATCAGGTCCGGATGCCCCACCGCAAAGCCCACACGCAGGCCCGCCAGCGAACGCGACTTGGACAGCGTCTGCGTCACCAGCAGGTTCGGATAACGGTCCACCAGACCGATCGCCGTCTCGCCGCCGAAGTCGATGTACGCCTCGTCTACAACCACCACCGAATCCGGGCTGGCCTTGAGGATTTGCTCGACTGCATCCAGTGCCAGCAGGCAACCGGTTGGCGCGTTCGGATTCGGGAAAATGATCCCGCCGTTCGGCTTGGCGTAGTCGGCCGGATCGATCTGGAACTGCGCATCCAGCGGTACTGCATCGAACTCGATGCCATACAGACCGCAATAAACCGGATAGAAGCTGTAGCTGATGTCCGGGAACAGCAGCGGCTGATCGTGTTGCAGCAGACCGTGGAAGATATGCGCGAGCACTTCGTCCGAACCATTGCCGAGGAACACCTGATTGCCCTGCACGCCGTAATACTCGGCGACTGCAGTTTTCAGCAGGTCACTGTTCGGGTCCGGGTACAGACGCAGGTTGTCATTGAGCTCGACCTGCATCGCCGCCAAGGCTTTCGGCGATGGGCCGTACGGGTTTTCGTTGGTGTTGAGCTTGACCAGTCTGGTCAGCTTCGGCTGTTCACCCGGTACATACGGCACCAGATCCTTGACGAACGGGCTCCAGAATTTACTCATCGCTCAGTTCCCCTGCCCTTGTAGAAAGTCTTCGTCTTTGATGCGGTATTCGGCGCTGCGGGCGTGGGCGCTCAGCGATTCGCCACGGGCCAGCACCGATGCCGTTTTGCCCAGCTCGGAAGCACCAGCCTCGGAGCAGAAGATGATCGACGAACGTTTCTGGAAGTCGTACACGCCCAGCGGCGAGGAGAAGCGCGCGGTGCCGGAGGTCGGCAGCACGTGGTTCGGACCTGCGCAGTAATCGCCCAGCGCTTCGGAAGTGTGACGGCCCATGAAGATCGCACCGGCGTGGCGGATCTGCGGCAGCCAGGCCTGTGGGTCAGCGACCGACAGTTCCAAGTGTTCCGGCGCGATGCGGTTAGCGACTTCGATGGCCTGGGCCATGTCCTTCACGTGAATCAGCGCACCGCGACCATTGATCGAAGTTTCGATGATGGTCGCGCGATCCATGGTCGGCAGCAGTTTGTCGATGCTCGCGGCGACCTTGTCGAGGAACTCGGCGTCCGGGCTGACCAGAATCGCCTGCGCGTCTTCGTCGTGCTCGGCTTGCGAGAACAGGTCCATGGCGATCCAGTCCGGATCGGTCTGGCCGTCGCACACCACAAGGATTTCCGAAGGGCCGGCGATCATGTCGATGCCGACCTGACCGAACACGTGGCGCTTGGCGGTGGCGACATAGATGTTGCCCGGGCCAACGACTTTGTCGACTTGCGGAACGCTTTCGGTGCCATAGGCCAGTGCCGCAACGGCTTGCGCGCCGCCGATGGTGAACACGCGGTCAACGCCAGCGATGCACGCGGCCGCCAGCACCAATTCGTTGATTTCACCGCGCGGCGTTGGCACGACCATGACCACTTCGGTCACGCCGGCGACCTTGGCCGGAATCGCGTTCATCAATACAGAGGATGGGTAAGACGCCTTGCCACCCGGCACGTACAGACCGGCGCGATCCAGCGGCGTGACCTTCTGGCCGAGCACCGTGCCGTCAGCCTCGGTGTAGCTCCAGGAATCCTGCTTCTGTTTTTCGTGGTAGCTGCGCACGCGGGCGGCGGCTTTTTCCAGTGCTTCGCGCTGTGGCACCGTGATGCGGGTCAGGGCCAGTTCCAGGCGTTCGCGCGGCAGAATCAGGTCGGCCATCGAAGCGACTTCGAGGCCGTCGAACTTCTGGGTGAACTCGACCAGCGCCGCGTCGCCGCGCTCGCGCACAGCCTTGATGATGTCCAGCACTCGCTGATTGACCGAGTCGTCAGACACACTTTCCCAGCTCAGCAGATGATCCAGATGATGCGCGAAATCCGGGTCAGCAGCGTTGAGTCGGCGAATTGCAGTCGGTGCGGTCATAGCGAGAGCCTCATAGGAATGGCAAAAAACTCAGGCGCCCGAAACTATCATTCGATCCGCTTAGGCACCTGAGAATTCTGGCTATGAGGCGGATAGACGGCGCGACCTGGGGTCGCGCAGGTAAATCAGCCGCGGTGTCGCGATTCCACTGCGTTGCGCAGGGTATCGATCAACGCCTGGATTCGGGCGTGCTGCATTTTCATCGAAGCCTTGTTGACCACCAGGCGCGAGCTGATCGTGGCGATCAGTTCCTGAGGTTCCAGGCCATTGGCGCGCAGAGTGTTACCGGTGTCGACCACGTCGATGATCTTGTCGGCCAGACCAATCAGCGGTGCCAGCTCCATCGAGCCGTACAGCTTGATGATGTCAACCTGACGGCCCTGCTCGGCGTAATAACGCTTGGCAACGTTGACGAATTTGGTCGCCACGCGCAGACGGCCCTTGGGCTCAGGCGCGCCGATCTTGCCGGCGGTCATCAGCTTGCACTGGGCGATCTGCAGATCCAGTGGCTCGTACAGACCCTGGCCGGTGTATTCCATCAACACGTCTTTACCGGCAACGCCAAGGTCGGCCGCGCCATGCTCGACATAGGTCGGCACATCGGTGGCGCGCACGATCAGCAGACGAACGTCGTCCTGGGTCGTGGGGATGATCAGCTTGCGGCTCTTGTCCGGATTCTCGGTCGGCACAATGCCCGCTTCGGCGAGAAGCGGCAGGGTGTCGTCAAGGATGCGGCCCTTGGACAGTGCGATGGTCAACATGGGAAACGTCAGTCCTTATCAAGGTACTCATGTCCGGTCGCAATCGGCGCCGGACACACATCGAGGCGTCTTTTCTGATGAAAAGACCACCCTCGATTCGAAACAAATTCGTTGGACACGTCCCTGTGTCCCAATACAGCTATCAGCCCGGAACGCGACGGATCTTGGCGCCCAGCATCTGCAGTTTTTCTTCGATGCACTCGTAACCACGGTCTATGTGGTAGATGCGGTCGATCAAAGTATCGCCTTCGGCAACCAGTGCCGAGATCACCAGGCTGGCCGAAGCACGCAGGTCGGTGGCCATGACTGGCGCGCCCTTGAGGACTTCAGTACCGGTGACGATGGCGGTGTTGCCTTCGACCTGGATCTTGGCGCCCATGCGGTGCAACTCGTAAACGTGCATGAAACGGTTCTCGAAGATCGTCTCGATCACGGCACCGGTGCCTTCGGCAATGGCGTTGAGCGAGATGAACTGCGCTTGCATGTCAGTCGGGAACGCCGGGTACGGCGCGGTGCGCACGTTGACTGCTTTCGGACGCTTGCCGTGCATGTTCAGCTCGATCCAGTCTTCACCGCAGGTGATTTCTGCGCCGGCTTCACGGAGTTTTTCCAGAACGGCTTCGAGGATGGTCGGATCGGTGTCCTTGACCTTGACGCGACCACCGGTCACGGCAGCGGCAACCAGGTAGGTGCCGGTTTCGATACGGTCAGGCATGACCTTATAGAAAGCCGAACCCAGACGCTCGACGCCATCGATGGTGATGGTGTCGGTACCAGCGCCGGAAACCTTGGCGCCCATCGCATTGAGGAAGTTCGCCAGGTCAACCACTTCAGGTTCGCGAGCGGCGTTCTGCAACACGCTGCGGCCCTTGGCCAGAGCAGCGGCCATCATGATGTTCTCGGTACCGGTCACGCTGACGGTATCGAAGAAGAAGTGTGCACCGCGCAGGCCACCTTCAGGCGCCTTGGCCTTGATGTAGCCGCCTTCGACGTCGATCACTGCGCCCATGGCTTCGAGGCCACGGATGTGCAGGTCAACCGGACGCGAACCGATGGCGCAACCGCCAGGCAGTGCCACTTCGGCTTCACCGAAACGGGCAACCATCGGGCCCAGTACCAGGATCGACGCACGCATGGTTTTCACCAGTTCGTACGGCGCGATCAGGGTCTTGATGGTGCGCGGGTCGATTTCGACGCTGAGTTTCTCGTCGATCACCGGCTCGATGCCCATGCGACCGAACAGCTCGATCATGGTGGTGATGTCGTGCAGGTGCGGCAGGTTGCCAACGGTCACCGGGCCATCGCACAGCAGGGTGGCAGCCAGGATCGGCAGGGCGGAGTTTTTTGCGCCGGAAATGCGGATCTCGCCATCAAGACGAGCGCCACCGGTAATAATCAATTTATCCATAAGAATCTCGACGCCCTTAGGCTCAGGTGCGCTCGGCCCAGGCCGCGCTGCTGAAAAATTTCATAGTGACCGCATGGATGCTGCCATCGGTGATCCATGGGTTCAAATGGGCATAGATCTGCTGCTGACGCTTCACCGGGCTCAACGCCGCCAGTTCATCGCTAATCACGTTCAGCTGGAAATTGCAGCCTTCGCCCTCAACTTCTACCAACGTTCCGGGCAGCTTTCCTTCAAGGAAGCTCTTCACTTCTACGGCCTGCATGCTCAACCTCAATCGGCGCCCTGTGCGCACGGGTCGGACATCATACAAAAAAGCCCCGCGCCTGCGAACCCCGCATGGCAGGACTCTGACGGGGGGCTTCTTTATAGATGTGGGTTCAGGGGTGCGCCAACAGTTCGGTCAGTTCACTGACCTGAGCGATTTCGCGCATGTCTTCGGGCATCGCGCGGATGCTGACAGCCTTGCCGGCCGCATTCGCATCGCGCATGAAACACAGCAGCAACGACAAACCGACGCTGCTGGACTTCTTCACCGCCGAGCAGTCGATCACCAGCGAAGCAGCCTTGCTGGACTTGATCAGCGTCTGGCCTTGCTTGCGCAGGTCAGCGCCGGTGCGATAGTCCAGCACTCCGCTGAGCAGAAGCTCGTCGACATCACTCATACGAACTGCGGCCTCATTCATTGCGCGGGGTTCTTTTCGGTGGCTTCCTTGGCCTTGGCCACTTCACCGGCCCAACCATTGATGGTCTTGTCCAGATCGTTGCCATTGCGCTGCATCGCGTCGGCGAACTGATCACGGAACAGCTTGCCGATGTTGATACCGTTGATGATCACGTTGCGCAGTTTCCACTCGCCGTTGATCTTCTCGAGCGTGTACTGCACAGGATAGATCGCGCCGCTGCTGCCCTTGACGGTCATGTTGACGCTGGTGCGATCGCCCGACTCATCCTTCGCAGGATCAACGGTAATGCCCTGGTTGTTGTACTCGAGCAAGGCGTTGCCGTAGAACTGGAACAGGCCTTTCTTGAAGTTTTCCTGGAAGGTCTGCATCTGCGCTGGCGTGGCCTTGCGCGAGTACTTGACCGTCATGATGCTCTTGGAAATGCCTTCGGCGTCTACCACTGGCCCGACGATGCTGTTGAGCGCCGCGTAGAAATCCGTCGGATCCTGCTTGTATTTCTCTTTGTTGGCAGCCAGATCGGCCAGCAACCGGGTGGTTGTGTCCTGCACCAGATCATGTGCCGAAGTCGCAGCAGCCACGGCGTTACCCATCAACGGCAGGGCCGCCAGTAACACCAACAGGCTACGTCGCAAGATAGAGATCATTCAAAAGCTCCTCATTTGGCGTCTTTGCTAACGGTATTGAGCAGGAATTTACCGATAAGGTCTTCCAGTACCAGTGACGACTGGGTGTCGTGAATGGTTCCACCATCCTTCAGCGGTTTGTCTTCCCCGCCTACGCTGATACCGATGTACTTCTCGCCCAGCAGACCAGCGGTCAGGATAGACGCTGTGGAGTCGGTCGGCAGGTTGTCGACCTTTTTATCCACTTGCAGGGTGACCCGACCGGTGAAGCTGTCGCGATCCAGATCGATCGCCGTGACCTTGCCGATGGTCACACCGGCCATGGTCACTTTGGCTCTGACCGTCAAACCGGCGATATTGTCAAAGTAGGCATACAGTTTATAGGTGTCGGTGGTCGACGTCGGAGACAGACCACTGACCCGCAAAGCAAGCAGCAACAAAGCCAGGATCCCTGCCAGCAGGAACAGGCCGACACCGATTTCCAGGGTGCGGTTTTGCATCAGAAATCTCCAAACATCAAAGCGGTCAGAATAAAGTCCAGGCCGAGCACTGCCAGCGAGGCAAACACCACGGTCTTGGTGGTGGCGCGACTGATGCCCTCGGAAGTGGGCTCACAGTCATAGCCTTGGAATACGGCAATCCAGGTCACTACAAAGGCGAAAACAATACTTTTGATCACGCCATTGAGCACATCACTGGTGAAATTAACGCTGTTCTGCATGTTCGCCCAATAAGAGCCTTCATACACACCCAGCCAGTCGACAGCCACCCACGAACCGCCCCAGATGCCCACCACGCTGAAAATCATCGCCAGCACCGGCAGGGAAATGAAGCCGGCCCAGAGGCGCGGGGCAATGATGTACTTGAGCGGATCGACACCGATCATTTCCAGACTGGAAAGCTGTTCGGTGGACTTCATGTTGCCGATCTCTGCGGTCAGTGCCGAACCGGCCCGACCGGCGAACAACAGCGCCGTCACTACCGGGCCGAGCTCACGCAACAGGGTCAACGCAACCATCTGCCCCACCGCCTGTTCCGAACCGTAGCTCGATAGAATGCTGAAGCCCTGCAGCGCCAGCACCATGCCGATGAAGATCCCGGAGACGACGATGATCACCAGCGACATCACGCCGACCGAATGCAGTTGCTTGACCAGCAGGCTGAAGCCACCGCTGATCCCGCCACGCCCCAGCAGCGCATGAAACAGGAACAGCGTCGCACGACCGAACACCGCAACGGCATCGATCGCCGCTTCGCCGAACCGGCGCACGCGTTCTATTAATGAAATTCTGCGCATCAGCGCTTCCCCAGAAGATCTGCGCGGTAATCCGTCGCTGGAAAATGGTACGGCACCGGGCCATCGGGATCGCCGGTCATGAACTGACGGATACGCGGCTCGTCCGAGTTCATCAACTCGTCCGGCGTACCCTGCCCCAGCACCTGACCATCACCGACGACATAGATGTAGTCGGCGATGCTCGCGGTTTCGGCCAGATCGTGGGACACCACGATACTGGTGATCCCCAGCGCATCGTTGAGCAGGCGGATCAGTCGCACCAGCACGCCCATGGCGATCGGGTCCTGGCCGACGAACGGTTCGTCGTACATGAGAATCTGCGGATCGAGCGCAATCGCCCGCGCCAGTGCGACGCGGCGCTTCATGCCACCGGACAGCTCATCCGGCATCAACTCGATGGCACCGCGCAGACCGACCGCCTGCAATTTGAGCAGGACGATGTCGCGGATCATTTCTTCCGGCAAATCGGTATGAACACGCAGGGGGAAAGCCACGTTCTCGAACACATCGAGATCGGTGAACAGCGCGCCGCTTTGAAACAGCACACCCATGTGCTTTCGCGCATCGAACAGATCGCTGCGCGAAAGCGCAGGCAGGTTCTGGCCGTTGACCCAGACTTCGCCGCTGGCAGGACGCAATTGTGCGCCCATCAATCGCAGCAGCGTGGTCTTGCCACACCCGGAAGGCCCCATGATGCCGGTGACCTTGCCGCGCGGGATGCGAATATCGACGTTATTGAAAATGCTGCGCGCACCGCGCTTGAAGGAGACTCCCTTCAGCTCGACCGCGTAGGCGTTATCGGCACTCATCTAAACTCCTTGCGATGCAGCCTCTCACTCGGACGCCTGTCTTTACTTAAAAAGTACGTACATCCCGGGCAGGCCGAACTGGCGGCGAACTATATCACTGCAAAGGCTACGCGCCCAAGGCTTGTACCAGCCTGAGTTCGGCGATATGACAGGTGCGCGGGCTCTTTTACCGGGTTTTGGTAACGAGTAATGACAAAGCACGACGAACTTGCGTGAGGCTTTGCAACATAACCGCTATAATCGCCGCCTTTTCATCGGGCTATACGATTTCTGACATGAGCCAATCCAGCGACCTGATTCAATCGGCACAACGCACCATCCAACTCGAAGTGGAGGCCGTACAAGGCTTGTTGCCCCATATCGACGCCGATTTCGTACGCGCTTGCGAGATGATTCTGGCCAGTAAAGGACGTGTAGTCGTGGTCGGCATGGGAAAATCCGGGCACATCGGCAACAAGATTGCCGCGACCCTGGCCAGCACCGGCACCCCGGCATTTTTCGTGCACCCGGCCGAGGCCAGCCATGGCGACATGGGCATGATCACCCGCGATGACGTGATCCTGGCCCTGTCGAACTCCGGCTCGACCAACGAAATCGTCACCCTGCTGCCGCTGATCAAACGTCTGGGCATCCAGCTGATCAGCGTCACCGGCAACCCGCAATCGCCGCTGGCCAAGGCCGCCGAGGTCAATCTCAACGTTCACGTCGAGCATGAAGCCTGTCCGCTGAATCTGGCGCCGACCTCGTCGACGACAGCGGCATTGGTCATGGGCGATGCGTTGGCCGTCGCGCTGCTGGAAGCACGCGGTTTCACCGCCGAAGACTTCGCCTTCTCCCACCCGGGCGGCGCGCTCGGTCGTCGCCTGTTGCTGAAAGTGGAAAACGTCATGCACGCCGGGCAGGAATTGCCGCAAGTACAACGCGGCACGCTGCTCAAGGACGCACTGATGGAAATGACCCGCAAAGGTCTGGGCATGACCGTCATTCTTGAAACTGACGGTAAACTGGCCGGGATCTTCACTGACGGCGACTTGCGCCGCACGCTGGATCGCAGCATTGACATTCGCAGCGCCACCATCGACCAGGTAATGACGGCCCACGGCAAGACTGCACGGCCAGAGATGCTGGCCGCCGAAGCCCTGAAAATCATGGAAGATCACCGAATCAACGCACTGGTTGTTGTGGACGAAGAAGATCGCCCGGTCGGCGCCTTCAACCTCTCCGATCTGCTGCGCGCAGGAGTCATGTAATGAGTAACGATCTGCTGCAACGCGGCAAAGCGATCAAACTGGCGGTTTTCGACGTCGATGGCGTCCTCACCGACGGGCGCCTGTATTTCCTTGAAGACGGCAGCGAATTCAAGACTTTCAATACCCTCGACGGCCAAGGCATCAAAATGCTGATGAACGCCGGCGTGCAGACCGCTATCATCAGCGGCCGCAAGACCCCAGTGGTCGAGCGCCGAGCGAAAAACCTGGGGATTCCCCACCTGTTTCAGGGTCGTGAAGACAAATTGGTTGTTCTCGACGGTCTTCTTGAGCAACTGGGCCTAAGCTACGAAGAGGTCGCCTATCTCGGTGACGACCTGCCCGACCTGCCGGTGATCCGCCGTGTAGGCCTGGGAATGGCGGTTGCCAACGCAGCCGATTTCGTCCGCGAACACGCCCATGGTGTAACCCGAGCCCGTGGTGGCGAAGGTGCCGCCCGCGAATTCTGCGAATTGATCCTGCGCGCCCAGGGCCGCCTCGATGCGGCCAACGCCGCGTACCTGTGAGCCAAACCATGTTCAGCAAAAAATTTCGCAACTTCCTGCTGTTCGGCTGCATCGCGGCGATATTCGCCGCGGTGGGCTACTGGAACATCAGCCCGGAACGCTTCCTCGACAAGCCACCGGTGAGCTCGGTCGAAACGCCTATCGACTGGTATGCAACCAACACGCATACCCTGCAATATTTGCCGGACGGCAAAGTGCAGTACGAAATGACTTCCGACAAGGCCGAGCACGTCAAGGCAACCGATATCACTCTGGTCACCAAGCCCGACCTGAACATGTACCGCGGAACGGAGTTTCCATGGCACGTGACCAGTGAGCGTGGCGAAGTGAATTCGGGTGGCACACAAGTCGAATTGATCGATTCGGTACGCATCAAGCGCACCGATGAGCAGAACCGCGATCTGTTGGTGACCTCCACGCGCATGACCGTGTTCCCGCAGGAGCAATATGCGCAGACCGAGCAACCCGTTAGAATCGACGGCGCTGGCGGTGTATCGACTGGCGTTGGAATGAAAGCGTACCTGAAGGAAAGCAGGATACACCTGCTATCGAACGTAAGAGGACAGTATGAGGCTCGTTAAAACCCTCCCTATTTTGCTCAGTCTGGGCGCAGCACTGGGAAGCGTGAGCGCCTGGGCTCTGCCGAACGATCAGCAGCAACCTATCCGCATTCAGGCCGACGACGCCCAGCTGGATGACAAGAACGGCATCGCCACCTATAAGGGTGACGTGATCATCACTCAGGGCTCGATGAAGGTGACCGGCAATACCGTGACCATCACCCGCACCCCGGCCGGCGATATTGACGTGGTGACTTCGGTGGGCAACCTTGCCTACTTCGAACAACTGCAGACCGCTGGCGACACCAAGCCTGTACAGGGCTGGGGCGTGACGATCCAGTACCACGCCGCGCAGAACCGCGTTGTGCTGATCGACAAGGCCAAGGTTGTCGACAAGGACAACAACACGACTCAAGGCGAGAAAATCGTCTATGACACCGTGAAGAAACTGGCCAGCGCCGGTCGCGCTACCGGCAGCAAGGTCACCGAAGCGCGTCCGCGCATCGATATGGTGATCCAGCCGAAGAAGAAAACCGACGAGAAAACCCAGTAATGGCAACTCTGAAAGCTCAGCACCTGGCCAAGGCCTATAAAAGCCGCCAGGTCGTGCGTGACGTCAGCCTATCGATCGACAGCGGCCAGATCGTCGGCCTGCTCGGGCCAAACGGCGCCGGCAAGACCACGTGCTTCTACATGATCGTCGGCCTGGTACAGGCCGATCAGGGCCGTGTGCTGATCGACGATCTGGACGTCAGCCACCAGCCGATGCACGGTCGCGCCAAGGCCGGTATCGGCTATCTGCCGCAAGAAGCGTCGATCTTCCGCAAACTGTCGGTGGCCGATAACATCATGGCCATCCTCGAGACCCGCCAGGAGCTCGACAAGGCCGGCCGTCGCAAGGAGCTGGAAAGCCTGCTGCAGGAATTCCACATCAGCCACATTCGCGACAACCTCGGCATGAGCCTGTCCGGTGGCGAACGCCGCCGGGTGGAAATCGCCCGCGCTCTGGCGACTGCACCGAAATTCATCCTGCTCGACGAACCGTTCGCCGGTGTCGACCCGATTTCGGTTGGCGACATCAAGCAGATCATCCACCACCTCAAGGCCAAGGGCATCGGTGTATTGATCACCGACCACAACGTCCGTGAGACGCTGGATATCTGCGAAACCGCTTACATCGTCAACGACGGTCAGTTGATTGCCGAAGGCGATGCAGAAACCATCCTGGCCAACGATCTGGTCAAGGAAGTGTATCTGGGCCACGAGTTCCGCCTGTAAGCGCAACAGTACCCGGTGCGCCGCCGGGGCGCTGTATCGATTCAAGCAGGATTTAATACGCTTTAATTGTTACAGCGCTCTAGGCAAACACTTCAGTTTCAGGCATATAATTTGCTTAAGTTTGGCGCTTCGGCGCCCTGTAGTGGATGGCGCATAGCGCCGGCGAATAAGGTGTTAAGCCCCTGCCATGAAACCATCGCTAGTCTTGAGAATGGGCCAGCAGCTGACGATGACACCGCAGCTGCAACAGGCCATCCGCCTGCTCCAATTGTCGACCCTGGATCTGCAACAGGAAATCCAGGAGGCTCTGGAATCCAATCCGATGCTCGAACGCCAGGAAGAAGGCGACGACTTCGACAATTCCGATCCCCTGGCCGACAACGCCGAACAGAAGCCCAACACCGAGATCCAGGAACCTTCCTACCAGGAGACCGCCCCGACGGTGGACAACCTCGAGGACGGCGAATGGAACGAGCGCATCCCCAATGAGCTTCCGGTCGACACGGCCTGGGAAGACGTCTACCAGACCAGCGCCAGCAGCCTGCCGAGCAGCGATGACGATGAGTGGGACTTCACCACCCGCACCTCCGCTGGCGAAAGCCTGCAAAGCCATCTGCTGTGGCAATTGAACCTCGCACCGATGTCCGACACCGATCGCCTGATCGCCGTGACCCTGATCGACTGCATCAACAATCAGGGCTACCTGGACGAAACCCTCGAAGAGATCCTCGAGGCGTTCGATCCTGAGCTGGACATTGAGCTGGACGAAATCGAAGCCGTCCTGCACCGCATTCAGCAGTTCGAACCGGCCGGCATCGGCGCGCGCAATCTCGGCGAATGCCTGCTGCTGCAATTACGCCAGCTACCAGCCAAGACGCCTTGGCTGGCTGAAGCCAAGCGTCTGGTCAGCGATTACATCGACCTGCTGGGCGGCCGCGACTACAGCCAGCTGATGCGACGCATGAAGCTCAAGGAAGACGAGTTGCGCCAGGTCATCGAGTTGGTGCAGAGCCTTAATCCACGTCCGGGTTCGCAAATCGAATCCACCGAAGCCGAGTACGTTGTCCCCGACGTTATCGTGCGCAAGGACAACGAGCGCTGGCTGGTCGAACTCAATCAGGAGTCGGTGCCACGCCTACGGGTCAACGCGCAGTACGCCGGTTTCGTCCGTCGCGCCGACACCAGCGCCGACAACACCTTCATGCGCAATCAGTTGCAGGAAGCCCGCTGGTTCATCAAGAGCCTGCAGAGCCGCAACGAAACATTGATGAAAGTAGCCACCCAGATCGTCGAGCATCAGCGCGGTTTTCTGGAGTACGGCGACGAAGCCATGAAGCCGTTGGTCCTGCACGACATCGCTGAGGCGGTCGGCATGCACGAATCAACAATTTCCCGGGTGACCACGCAAAAGTTCATGCATACCCCACGCGGTATTTATGAACTGAAATACTTTTTCTCCAGCCACGTCAGCACCTCCGAAGGCGGCGAATGCTCGTCTACGGCGATCCGCGCGATCATCAAAAAACTGGTTGCCGCGGAAAATCAGAAAAAGCCGTTGAGTGACAGCAAGATCGCTGGTTTACTGGAGGCACAAGGCATTCAGGTGGCTCGCCGCACCGTCGCCAAGTACCGCGAATCCTTAGGGATCGCGCCTTCGAGCGAACGCAAGCGGTTGATGTAAGCCACGTTACAGCGTTCCAGTGGCAGGCTATCCAGCCTGCCGCTTTATGCACTGGCAACGAAGGAGAAGCTGTATGCAAGTCAACATCAGTGGACACCAACTGGAAGTGACCGAACCTCTGCGCGACTACATCAATGAGAAACTTCAACGATTAGAGCGCCATTTCGACAAGATCACCAACGTGCAAGTCACGATGTGCGTCGAAAAGCTGAAGCAGAAAATCGAAGCCACCTTGCATATACCCGGCAGCGAAGTGGTCGCCAACGCGGAACATACCGATATGTACGCGGCGATCGACGCCTTGACCGACAAGCTGGATAAACAACTCAAAAAGCATAAGGAAAAGACCCAGAGCCTGCTCCAGGGCGCTACCGGTCGATAACCCCCCACCCCATGATCCGACTTGAAAGTATCCTGACCCCCGGCCGTTCCCTCGTGAACGTGCCGGGCGGCAGTAAAAAGAAAGCCCTCGAACAAATTGCCAACCTGATCGCCCGCGAAGTGCCGGCTCTGGAGATGCAAGATGTCTTCGAGGCGTTGATTGCCCGTGAAAAACTCGGTTCCACCGGTTTTGGCAACGGCATCGCCATTCCTCACTGCCGTCTCAAGGGGTGCCAGTCGCCTATCAGTGCCTTGATGCACCTTGATACGCCAATCGATTTCGACGCCATTGATGGCGCTCCGGTTGACCTGCTGTTCGTTTTGCTGGTCCCGGAAGCCGCCACCGATGCGCACCTGGAGTTGCTGCGTCAGATCGCCAGCATGCTCGATCGCAAGGACGTGCGCGATAAACTGCGCAGCGCTGCGAGCAACGAAGCCTTGTATCAGGTTGTCCTGGACGAGCAGAACGGGCACTAATCATGCGCTTGATCATTGTCAGTGGCCGTTCCGGCTCGGGTAAAAGTACCGCACTGGATGTCCTTGAGGACAACGGTTACTACTGCATCGACAACCTGCCGGCAGGCTTGCTGCCGGAACTGGCCGAACGTGCGCTGATTCACACTGAACTGGCGCAGCCGCTGGTGGCCGTATCGATCGATGCGCGCAACCTGCCGAGCCACCTGACGCGCTTTCCCGAACTGCTTGAAGATGTCCGCAGCAAGCACATCCAGTGCGACGTACTGTATCTGGATGCCGACGAAGAAACCCTGCTCAAGCGTTTTTCCGAAACCCGCCGTCGCCATCCGCTGAGCAATGCCAACCGCTCGCTGGCCGAGGCGATCCAGGATGAAACCGCCCTGCTCGGCCCGATTGCCGATCTCGCGGACCTGAAGATCAACACCACCAATCTGAACCTGTATCAGCTGCGCGACTCGATCAAGCTGCGCCTGCTGAACCAGCCGGAGCCGGGGACCGCATTTCTGGTCGAGTCCTTCGGCTTCAAGCGCGGGATGCCGGTGGATGCGGATCTGGTGTTCGATGTGCGCTGCCTGCCCAATCCGTACTGGAAGCCGGAACTGCGCGCGCAATCGGGTCTCGATGCGCCGGTGGCTGAATACCTGGCGGCGCAGCCGGAGGTCGAAGAAATGTTCCAGGACATTTTCGCCTACCTGCACAAGTGGCTGCCGCGCTTCGCTGCGAGCAACCGCGCCTACGTCACCATTGCCATTGGCTGCACCGGCGGGCATCACCGCTCCGTCTACCTGACCGAACGTCTGGGTCAGGCCCTGCAGAAAACCCTGAAGAACGTCCAGGTTCGCCACCGCGACCTCACTTAAAGGATTCACACCGCGATGCCTGCTCTGGAAATCGAAATCATCAACAAGCTGGGCCTGCATGCCCGCGCATCGGCCAAGTTTGTCGGGGTGGCCGGGCAGTATCCGGATTGCTCGATCAGAGTGGGCCGCACACCGGAGACCACGGTTGATGGCAAAAGCATCATGGCAATGATGATGCTGGCGGCTGGCAAGGGCACCAAAATCTATCTGAGTACTGAAGGGCATCAGGAACAGGAAGCGCTGGATGCGCTGGTGGCGTTGATCAACAACTATTTCGACGAAGGTGGCTGACAGCCAACATCAAAAGATCGCAGCCTGCGGCAGCTCCTACAGTGAACGCATTCCAATGTAGGAGCTGCCGAAGGCTGCGATCTTTTGATCTTCAACCTAATGCGGTATCCATCACCATCATCAGACAAAACCCGATCAACAGGCCAAGACTGGCCAGTTTGTCATGACCATGGCGCCGTGATTCCGGGATGACCTCGTGAGTCACCACCAGCAACATCGCCCCCGCCGCCAGTGCCAGACCTAATGGCAACAATACCTGCGCCAGACCGACCAGCCACGCACACAGCAACGCAAACACCGGCTCGACCAGGCCTGACACCGCACCGATCAGGAATGCCTTGACCCGTGACATCCCTGCCCCGGCCAATACCAGCGCAATCACCAGACCTTCCGGTACATCCTGCAAAGCGATGCCCATGGCCAGACTGTCCGCATCCGGCATGCCGCCACCGGCGGAAACGCCGACGGCCATGCCTTCCGGGATGTTATGGGCAATGATGGCGAACACGAACAGCCAGATCCGTGGCGGAATCACCGGATGCTCGACTGTGCCGACGAGCATTTCCGGGGACGCGCCGGAAACTTTGCGATCGACCAGATACAGCCCGAAAGCGCCGAGCATGATGCCGAAGCAGATCAGGCCACTGGAGCCCCACGCAGTCAGACCGAGGCCTTGCGCGGCGGCAATGCCCGGCACGATCAGCGAAAACGCCGTCGCTGCCAGCATCACCCCGGCGCCAAAACCCAGCAAGGTATCGCTGAGCGCCTGCGGCATGCGTCGAATCACCAGCACCGGCACAGCGCCAAGCGCAGTGCCAAGCGCGCAGATCGCGCCACCCTGCAACGCCCGCAACAGCCTCGGTTCCAGATTCAGCCATTCCAGTCCGTGGGCGACCAGCAAGGTCATGCCCGCCAACAGCAATAGCGATCCCACTGCGTAACGAAACATACGCCCACTTCCGATCGCCAGTGTCTCAGTGCCCATAGTCAGCCTTGGATTGTTTTTATAGAAGACTTAAACCAGTGCGGCCTGATAGCGCGCAGCCACTTCAGGCCAATTGATTACGTTGTAAAACGCGTTGATGTATTCCGGGCGACGGTTCTGATAACGCAAGTAGTAGGCATGCTCCCAGACGTCGAGACCGAGAATCGGCGTATTGCCGTTCATCAACGGGCTGTCCTGGTTGCCGCTGCTTTCCACCACCAGTTTCTTTTCCGGGGTCACGCTGAGCCAGGCCCATCCGCTGCCGAAGCGGGTAAGCGCGGCTTTGGTGAAGGCTTCCTTGAAGCTGTCGAGGCCGCCCAGTTGCTCATCGATGGCCTTGGCCAACGCGCCGTCCGGTTTGCCGCCGCCGCTCGGTACCATCACTTCCCAGAACAGCGAGTGGTTGGCATGACCGCCGCCCTGATTGATCACTGCCGCACGGAGTTTTTCCGGCAGGTCCTTAACGCTGGCGACGAGTTTTTCCACCGGCCATTCGGCGTATTCAGTGCCTTCTACCGCCGCGTTGAGGTTGTTGATGTACGTCTGGTGATGCTTGGTGTAGTGAATTTCCATGGTCTGCGCATCGATATGCGGCTCGAGGGCGTCGTAGGCGTAAGGCAAGGCAGGCAAGGTAAAAGCCATTTCAATGGACTCCATGGTGATGAGGGGCAGGCGCGCGGCGCGCATTGCCGGTATCCGGGTGCAGCAGGCGCTGGGTGCGCGGGTATTCGCCGTGTTCACTGATGAAATTCAGCAATTCAACGTAGGTCTTGCTGCTCTGGCGCAGCGCCGCTTCACGCAATGCCAGGCGCTGACGTTCGTCCTGCATGGTCTGCAACAGTCGTTGATGGATCGCGCAGAGGTATTCGGCGCTCTCCTCCGGCTGGTTCAGGCGCAAGTGCAGATCCGCCAGGTTGTGGTGAGAAATGACGCAGGCCGCCACCGCTTCGTCGGCATCCGCCCAGCGTTCGAATAACACTTGCGCCAGGGCCAGGGCTTGCAGGTAAGCCTCACGGGCGTCGATCAATTCGCCGAGCATGAAGCAGCGATTGGCCCGTTCGATCGTGCGTTTCCAGTGCTCCATGGTGAGCCTCCAAAGCGGTTGCGGGATTTACACGCCGCCGGCGGTGAGCTTCTCGGGATTGAGCAACTCTTCCAGTTGGCTGCGTGACAGGTCGGTGTGTTCCAGGGCAACGTCGATCACCGCACGCCCTTCCTTGTAGGCCTGCTTGGCGATTTCGGCGGCTTTCTGGTATCCGATGATCGGGTTGAGCGCGGTGACCAGAATCGGGTTGCGCGACAACGCTTCTTTCAAGCGCGATTCGTTGACCTTGAAACTGGCGATGGCTTTGTCGCCGAGCAGCCGACTGGAATTGGCCAGCAGCTCGATGCTGCTCAGCAGGTTCTGGGCGATGATCGGCAGCATCACATTGAGTTCGAAATTGCCCGACTGGCCAGCGATTGTGATCACCGAATCGTTGCCGATCACTTGCGCAGCGACCATGGCGGTGGCTTCCGGAATCACTGGATTGACCTTGCCCGGCATGATCGACGAGCCTGGTTGCAGCGCCTCCAGTTCGATTTCACCGAGACCGGCGAGCGGGCCGGAGTTCATCCAGCGCAGGTCGTTGGCGATTTTCATCAGCGACACAGCGGTGGCCTTGAGCTGGCCGGAGACGGCGACGGCGGTGTCTTGCGAGCCGATCAGCGCAAACAGATCCTTGCCCGGGGTGAATTGCACGTCGCTCAACTGGCTCAACTGACGACTGAAACGTGCGGCGAACTCAGGATGCGCGTTGATCCCGGTGCCGACCGCCGTGCCGCCCTGCGCCAGCGATTGCAGGCTCGGCAGCAAATCCTGCAAATGCGCGATGTTGGCTTTGAGCTGCTGCGCCCAGCCATTGAGTACCTGGCTCATGCGCACCGGCATCGCATCCATCAAATGCGTGCGGCCGGTTTTGACGTGGTGATGCACCTGCCCGGCTTTTTGCTCGATGACTTGCACCAGGTGCAGCAGCGCCGGCAGCAGTTGTTCGTGCAGGGCCAGCGCAGCGCTGACGTGGATGGTGGTCGGGATGATGTCGTTGCTGCTCTGGCCGCAGTTGACGTGATCGTTGGCGTTGACCGGCTCGCCGAGCAAACGGCTGGCGAGGGTGGCAATCACTTCGTTGGCGTTCATGTTGGAACTGGTGCCGGAACCGGTCTGGAAGATATCCACCGGGAAATGCTGCATGAAATCGCCTTCGAGCAAACCTTGCGCGGCGTCGTTGATGGCTTTGCCCTGAGCGGCAGTGATTTGGTTGAGTTCGACGTTGGCGCGGGCTGCGGCGGCTTTGGCGAGGATCAATGCGCGAATGAATTGCGTCGGCATCGGTTTGCCGCTGATCGGGAAGTTGTCCACTGCGCGCTGGGTCTGCGCGCCGTAGAGAGCGTCCACCGGCACCTGCAGTTCGCCCATGCTGTCGCGCTCAATACGTGTCTTGGTCATCTGAAAATCCTTGCACCAGTTCAATAAGAGGAATCGAGGGAAGCAGTTCGCAAGTGGCGAGCTGCCAGGTGTAGCGTTGCCAGCGGTTGAGCCGGCATTTGCACAGGGACAGGCGCTCCATTTCACGCAGCGGGCGCCAGGCTTGATCGAGACAGACGCTGCGCCAATGCCACGGCAGCGCGATGTCGGTGGCGGTGTCGAGCAGCAAACGGAAGGAGGTTTCAGCGATGGTCCAGGGAGAAGTTGCCGTACAACAAGCCAGATACCGGCCTTCGGCCAGATAGTGTTCGATCAGGCGCGGTTCGTCGGGATCCATCGCGCAACGGATCTGGCGACTCATCCAGCGCCAGCTTTCGAGATACGGCTGCTCGTGCAAGGCAGAACTCATGGTCCGGGGCTCATCCGATAATGAGATTTATTATTAGATGATAATGAGAACCAAAACAAGAGCGCCGAACTATGCAGATTTCAGGGTGGGAGCGAGCCTGCTCGCGAAGGCGTCGTATCAGTCACCACTGCGGTCGGCTGTTAAATCGCTTTCGCGAGCAGGCTCGCTCCCACAGGGTTTTGTATGGAGCCAATTAAAAAAGCGCGCCACCCGATGGGGTGGCGCGCCTTTTTTGTGTGGCGGGTGAGCTTAGCTGCCTGCGACGGTCATCCGTTCGATCAACACCGAGCCGGTGCGAATGTTGCTGCGCAGTTCCAGATCATTACCCACCGCAACGATCTGCTTGAACATGTCACGCATGTTGCCGGCGATGGTGACTTCCTGCACCGCGAACTGGATTTCTCCATTCTCGACCCAGAAACCCGCCGCCCCGCGCGAATAGTCGCCGGTGACCATGTTCAAGCCATGGCCCATCAATTCGGTGACCAACAAGCCACGACCCATGCGCTTCAACAGCGCTGCCTGGTCTTCGTCGCCGTGGGTGACGAACAGGTTGTGTACGCCGCCAGCGTTGGCAGTGCTCGGCATGCCCAGTTTGCGTCCGGAGTACGTGCCGAGAATGTACGAGACCAATTCGCCCTTTTCGACGAACGGTTTGGCATACGTCGCCAGACCATCACCGTCGTACGAAGCACTGCCCATTGCGCGCATCAGGTGCGGACGCTCATCGATGGTCAGCCATTCCGGGAACAGCTTCTGCCCCAGAGTGCCTTCAAGGAAGGATGACTTGCGATACAGACTGCCGCCGGACACCGCCGAAAGGAAACTGCCAAACAGACCGCCCGCCAGCTCTGCGGAGAACAGCACCGGCACCTCGCAGGTCGGCACCGGGCGCGCGCCCAGACGACTCGCCGCCCGCTGCGCAGCACGCTGACCGATACTCACCGGATCGGCCAGCAATTCGCCCTGTCGGCTCACGTCATACCAGTAATCACGCTGCATCTGGCCATCAGCCTCAGCGATCATCACGCAACTCAGGCTGTGCCGTGTCGAGGCATAGCCACCGATGAAACCGTGGCTGTTGCCGTACACACGGCAGCCCTGATGAGTGCTCAGCGTCGTGCCATCGGCGTTCTTGATCCGCGCATCGGCGTCGAATGCTGCGGCTTCACAAAGCAAGGCCTTCTCGATGGCCTGCTCCGGCGTGATGTCCCATTCGTGGAACAGGTCGAAATCATGCTGTTCCTTGGCCATCAACGCCGCATCGGCCAAACCCGAGGCTTCGTCTTCGGAAGTGTGTTTAGCGATGGCCAGGGCCGCAGCAACGGTCTCACGAATCGCATCGGGACCAGTTGCAGACGTGCTGGCCGAGCCTTTGCGCTGGCCAACGTAAAGCGTGATACCAAAACCCTGATCGCGGTTGAATTCGACCGTTTCGACTTCGCGCTGGCGCACCGAGGTCGACAGACCCTGCTCCAGTGACACGGCTACTTCGCAGGCGCTGGCGCCCTGACGCTTGGCTTCGGCGATGATCTGCTCGACTTGTTCCTGCAGTGCCGGCAATGCCTGCGGGCCGACGCTTTGAACTGCACTCATGCTCATCTCCACTCAAATTCTGCTTTCGGCTGGGGTCATCGAGCGACCGGGCCGGACAAGCGGCCCCCGACTGGTTATCATGGCGGCGTTTCTTTGCGGACTGCCACCATGGTTGATTCTTACGACGACTCCCTCGATACGGGAGAAAAAAGCAAATCTCAGGTCAAACGCGAGCTGCATGCTCTGGTTGACCTCGGCGAGCGCCTGACAACACTCAAGCCTGACTTGATCGCAAAACTGCCGCTGACCGACGCTATGCGCCGGGCTTTGGCCGATGCGCCCAAGCACACCGCGAACATCGCGCGTAAACGGCACCTGCAGTTCATCGGCAAACTGATGCGCGATCAGGACACTGACGCGATTCTCACGCTGCTCGATCAACTCGATGCCTCGACTCGTCAGTACAACGAGCGTTTCCATAATCTGGAACGCTGGCGTGATCGCCTGATCGCAGGCGACGATGCCGTGCTGGAGAAATTCGTCGTCGAGTACCCGGACGCCGATCGCCAGCAACTGCGTTCCCTGATCCGTCAGGCTCAGCATGAGGTTGCGCAAAACAAACCTCCTGCTTCCAGCCGCAAGATCTTCAAGTACATCCGTGAGCTGGACGAGACTCAACGCGGTCTGCGTTGATATTCGCCACCGGGTGGCCGCACTGCGCGCCACCCGAAGCTCCACCTCTCCTTATGCGCCCGTACCACCCACGGTGATCGCATCGATTTTCAGCGTCGGCTGACCGACACCTACCGGCACCGACTGCCCATCCTTGCCGCACGTACCCACACCGCTGTCCAGCGCCAGATCGTTACCGACCATCGACACCCGGCTCATCGCCTCGGGGCCGTTGCCGATCAACGTCGCGCCTTTGACCGGCGCAGTGATCTTGCCGTCTTCGATCAGGTACGCCTCGCTGGTTGAGAACACGAACTTGCCGCTGGTGATGTCGACCTGACCGCCGCCGAGGTTGGCGCAGTAGATGCCCTTCTTCACCGAAGCAATGATTTCCGCCGGATCGCTTTCGCCGCCAAGCATGTAGGTGTTGGTCATGCGTGGCATCGGCAGGTGTGCGTAGGACTCACGACGACCGTTACCGGTGCGGGCGACGCCCATCAGACGCGCGTTGAGCTTGTCCTGCATGTAGCCCTTGAGTACGCCGTTTTCGATCAGCGTGGTGCACTCGGTCGGTGTGCCTTCGTCGTCGACGCTCAGCGAACCGCGACGGCCGCTCAAAGTGCCGTCATCGACGATGGTGCACAGCTTGGAGGCAACCATTTCGCCCATGCGTCCGCTATAGGCCGAACTACCCTTGCGGTTGAAATCGCCTTCCAGACCGTGACCGACGGCTTCGTGCAGCAGCACGCCAGACCAGCCCGAGCCCAGTACCACCGGCAACGTACCGGCCGGCGCCGGAATCGCTTCCAGATTCACCAGCGCCTGACGCAGCGCTTCACGGGCATAGCCCATGGCGCGGTCTTCGGCGAGGAAATAACGGTAGTCAGTACGCCCGCCGCCGCCATGCCCGCCACGCTCGCGACGACCATTCTGCTCAACGATCACACTGACGTTGAAGCGCACCAGTGGCCGCACATCCGCCGCCAGGCCGCCGTCGGTCGACGCCACCAGAATGCGCTCCCACACACCCGCCATGCTGACGCTGACCTGCTGGATACGCGGGTCGAGTGCGCGGGTGGCGACGTCGATGCGCTTGAGCAGTTCGACTTTCTCGGCCCGACTCAAGACTTCCAGTGGGTTGTCCGGCGCATACAATTGCGCGACATCCTGGGTGGTGAACGCCTGCACAGTGCCGTTCTGCCCGGCGCGGGAGATCGAACGCGCCGCACGGGCCGCCGCGCCAAGGGCTTCGAGGGTGATGGCGTTGCTGTAGGCAAAACCGGTTTTCTCACCGGACTGCGCGCGTACGCCGACACCTTGGTCGAGGTTGAAGCTGCCTTCCTTGACGATGCCGTCTTCCAGCGCCCAGGACTCGGAAATCTGGCCCTGGAAATACAGATCGGCGGCGTCGATGCCGGGGCCGGCCAGATCGCCGAGCACGCCTTGCAGACTCTCGATCGTCACGCCGCCAGGCGCCAACAGGTGGTCACTGACTGAGGACAACAACTCGCTCATAGGTTTACGCCTTAAATTCGTGTTCTGAAGCAGGCCGCTGTGCGCCCTGCGAGAAAAACCGCCGATGGCTCACCACCGGCATTCGCGCCCTGATGGACGCTTGTTCAATACTGTCGCGTTCGGCCAACAACACCGCTTCGCCTTGATCCTGGCTCGCCAGCACACGGCCCCACGGGTCGATAATCGCCGCATGGCCGAAGGTTTCCCGCGGTCCCGGATGGGTTCCGCCTTGCGCTGCGGCCAGTACATAACACTGTGTCTCGATGGCCCGCGCACGGATCAGGACATCCCAATGCGCTGCGCCTGTCACCGCAGTAAAGGCCGACGGTGCGGTAATCAACTCGGCACCGGCGGCACGCAATTCGCTGTACAGCTCGGGAAAGCGCAGGTCATAACACACAGTCAGACCGAGCTTGCCCACCGGCGTGTCGGCAACCACCACGCCACTGCCATAAGCATAGTCATCGGATTCGCGATAACGGCCGCGATTGTCCGCGACATCGACATCGAACAGATGCAACTTGTCATAGCGGGCAACAGTTTCGCCGTGTTCATCGACCAACAGCGAGCAGGCATTGGCCTTGGCCGTCGGTTGATCAACCGGCGGCAACGGCAAGGTGCCAGCCACTATCCATAACTTGAGGTCGCGGGCTGTCTGTTTCAACCATGGCAGGATCGGTCCTTCGCCCAATGCTTCGGCACGGCCGATGTCAGCGACGTCGCGACGGCCCATGGCGGCGAAGTTTTCCGGCAGCACCGCGAGCTTCGCACCGCCGGCTGCAGCCTGTTCGAGCAGACGCCGGGCCTGAGCCAGATTGGCCAGCACGTCGCTCTGGCTGACCATTTGAATCACCGCTAAAGACATGGCTACTCCTCGGAATCTGCGCATAACTGTGTAGGAGCTGCCGCAGGCTGCGATCTTTTGATCTGGCGCTTAAAAACAAAATCAAAAGATCGCAGCCTTCGGCAGCTCCTACCAGGGGTAGTGTCTGCTAGTTAAAAAGGCTTGTCGAAGGTGATTTTCGGCTCTTTCCATGGGCCTTTGACGGTGTATTTCACACTGGCAAAGCGCGCCACACGGTCACCGATCAACTTGTCGATCAGGAACAACGCGCCGCCGACCGCCGGTGCGCCGACGATCAGCGCCGCAATCGGCAGGTTGTTGGTCACCGGCAAGGTCACCAGCAACTTGGCGTCCACCTGATCACCGACCAGATCCAGCGTACCGTCCAGCTCAAGGTTGCTCGAAGGACCGGTCAGGCGAATCGGCTCACGGGTGACGTACACACCGTTATTTGCCACCAGCAGGCCTTTGACCCGATCGTAGCTCAAGCCTTTGCCGAACAGATCGGAGAAGTCCAGACGCAAACGCCGGCCGATGGAGTTGAAGTTGAGCAGACCAAACACCCGCAACGCCTGCGCGCCGCCCTCCACTTCAACGAACTGGCCTTTGTTCAGCGACGCATCGAGCGTGCCGGAGAAACGCTTGGTTGCCAGCCAGGCCGGCGAACCCGGCCAACGGCCATCGACGTCCATGTGGAACTCTTCGCTGGTCACGCTCGGGGCAAAGCCCCAGCCCTTGAGGACATCGGCGAGATTCTTGCCGCCAATCCGGCCTTTGAACCAGCTGTTGGTCGCTCCCGGCGCACCTTCCCAGCCGCCATTGCCCTGCAACAGAATGCCTTTGAGGCCCATGTCGAGATTGTTCAGAGCGATGCCCTTGGCGGTTGGTCGCACTTTCAAAGACCAGCCACCGACCAGATCCGGCCCCAGAAACAATTGATTGATCGTGATATCCAGCGCCGGAATCTTCGTCGGATCAACCGACACCAACGGGTCTGGCGAATTCTCGTCAGCCTGAACCGTCGGGTCCGGCGCCGGCAGTTTCACGTATTGCAGATTGACCGCAATCGGCACGCCCTTGGCGTCTGGCAGACTTGCCGAGCCTTTGGCCTGCTGGCTGTCGAGGGCCAGATTCCATGCGCCCGGCTTGCGGTCGACCTGAACCGACGCCTGATCCAGCGTAGTTCCGAATGCGGTGAGCTTGCCGACCTTGAAATCAGCGCTGTTGAGCAATTGCTTGGCGCTGCCGCCCGGATCCTGCCCGGCGTATTTGTTGACCAGGTCCTGCCACGGCGCGACGTCCAGCTCCGAAAGAACCCCGCGAACCCGCAAGCCTTTGGCGCCCGGCAGCACCGCTTCACCGGCACCGAGGAACAATTCGCCGCGACCCTCGGCAAAATTGCTCGCCGGTGCCGCGAAGGTGAAATTGGCCAACTGGTCGTAATTGACCCAATACCGCCGCTCCTGCCCCTGCAAGGTCATGCGGAACACGGTATCGCGCCCTGCATCAGCCGCCATGCCGAACGGTGCCGGCAAATCTACCGCCACACCTTTCATGCTGGAGCTGACCATCAACTGGCTGTCGGCACCGTCCAGATTCAATTGCAATTGATAAGGAATGGTTCCGGAAACCGGCAATGGTTGCGTCACGCCCAGCCAGTCGGTGAGTTTCTTCACTTCGACCTGACCGGATGCGGCGACCCGGGTCTTGAGCTTGCCGGGGCTGCCATCGGCGAAGATCTGCGCAGTCACCGGTTTATCGAACGCCCGTGCCGTAATATTCTGCCCGCTAAGCCCCTTGGCGCTATCAAAGCGGAAATCGCCTTTGAGCTGAGTCAGCTCCAGCTTCGGCTCCGCCAGTTTCAACCGGGCATTGGCGGTTTTGAAATCGACGAGGATTTTCGGCTGGTCGCCGCCCTTGTCCAACGGGATATCGAGCTTGAGCTTGCCTTGCAGATCTCCCGCGCCTTCCCAACCGGCAAAGGTTTCACCCGTGCCGATCGGTGCGTCCTGAAGAATTTTCAGGCCATCACCGAGGCCGCCGGCAAAGCCGCCATCGAGATACATGTGCGTGTGTTGCCCGGCCGGTACGTGGGGAATATTGACGAAGACATCGCTGACCTGAGTGTCGAGCAACTGGCCCTTGTCAGCCCAGATCCGCACGCCACTGTCTTCGATGAACACATCGCCACTGACCTTGCTCACGTGCGGCCAGCCCGGCTGGAAGGCCAGCTCAGCGTCGTGCACTTTGAAAAACAGACTGATGCTGCGATCGGCCTCACCGGCATTTTTGCTCAGCGAGCCCTGATACTGGAAGAAGCCTTGGTCGACCGCACCTTTGAGGATTGCCGTGCGCAGCCACTCGTCGAGCGCCGGGCTGAGGACTTCGGGCAAATACTTGGCCGTGTAGCGACCGTCGCCATCGACCAGACCGACCCGCAGGTCCATGTAGTCTTCCTGGCTATGGTCGAAATGCAGGCGAATCAGGAAGTCGCCGGCAATCTTGCCCTCCTCGCCCAGCACCTTCAGGTACGGAGCGATCAGGGTGAAACCGTCTTTATCGAGCTTCCAGGTCAGGCGTGCGTTGGCCTGAAGGTACTGCCATGGCTTGGCAAAAATCGGGTCGAGGTGGAGGACAAAATCCTTGCTGTCCATGCGCAACTCGCCACCATCGAGGTTGCCACTGAGGCTGCCGCTGACGTTTCGTGCTGCCGGAGCGCCGTGATAGGCGTCGAAACCGACGTTTTCCAGGTTGGTCGCGAAACTGAATTTGTTGCCATCGGTGGCGTTGGGGCGAAAATCCAGCAGCACGTTGCGCAGACCGCCGGTGACCTTCAGATGATCGACGGCCGTAGCGAATCCTTGCGGCAACGGCCCCAACGCATTGAGCAACGGGGTGATCGGAGTCAGATCGAGACGATCCGCCTGCAAGTGCCAGAGCTCGTCCACCTTGTCGGTCGCGCGCGTCTGCTTCAGCTGTACATGAGACTCCCAACGGTTTTCGCCGAAATTCATCGCCAGTGAATCGAGGGTAACGGTCGCGCCCTCATCACTGTTCTCGTAGTAGGCGTTAAGCGCCAGATTATTGATCTGGATCGGCTTGCGATCGGCATAGGCGCCGGTCAGTTGCGGAGCATTCAAGCGTAACGCGGCACTCTGCAGCGTGCCCTTGGCCCAATTGACCCAGAGTTCGCCGCCGGCCTTGATCTCGGAAAAATTCCATTGTTGGGTCAGACGCTCCGGCAGCCACTTCGACCAGTCGCTTTGCGGCAGGCTGGCGTAACCGTCCACCACACTGTCCTGCCATTGCTCGGGGCGAATCCGCGTGCGCAGGCTCAGTGCAACGGGCTGGCCATCCGGCAAGGTCAAACGCGCATCGAGCCGTTGACGGCTGGCACCGGTTTTCAGATTGAGGCCGACATAGGTGAGGGTCAGCGGCGCGTGATCCAGCGGTTGCAAGGTCACCTGACTGTCGAGCACCGACAGTTGCTGAATCATTTGCGAGCGATTGAACAACTGTTGCGGATCGAGCGGCTGATCGTTCTGTACCGGCAGACCTTCCAGCGCCCAACTGCCGTCCTCGGCTTCCTTGAGGCTGATTTTCAGGCCATTGAGTTCAAGGTGGGCAATGCGCACTTCGCGCGCCAACAGGCTGGCCCACAGATCCGGCACCGCCCGCACCCGATCCAGACGCAGCGCATTGGCGCCTGAACCGACCATCACATCGTGAGCCAGCAGGATCGGCGCAAAACCGCTCCAGTTGCCTTCCAGCTCGCCGATCTGCAACGGCATGCCGAGGGCGGCACTGGCCTTGTCTTCGATGTCGGCGCGATATTCGGCCACCAGCGGGGTCAGCTCTCGGCCAAGACTGACGTACAACGCCATCAACACCAGAACCAACGCGCACAGGCCCAGCCCCCAGCGGGTGAGTATGGCCAGAATGCGTGTCAGACGCTCCATGTCAGTTGGCTCCCATGGCAAAAATACTGCGAAAAGCTGAGGCCAGCCGCGGTGGAATAAATGTGAAGCAGGTGATCAGAGCAGCACCACGTCGTATTGTTCCTGGGAATACATGGTTTCCACCTGGAAGCGTATGGTGCGACCGATAAACCCTTCAAGCTCGGCAACGTTACCGGATTCTTCGTCGAGCAGGCGGTCGACCACTTTCTGGTTCGCCAGCACACGATAACCCTCAGCCTGATAGGCCCGGGCCTCGCGGAGAATCTCGCGGAAAATCTCGTAACAGATGGTTTCTGCAGTCTTGAGTTTGCCGCGCCCCTGACAGCTGCTGCACGGCTCGCACAGCACCTGCTCCAGGCTTTCCCGGGTACGCTTGCGCGTCATCTGCACCAGGCCCAACTCGGTGATGCCGATGATGTTGGTCTTGGCGTGATCACGTTCCAGCTGTTTTTCCAGGGTGCGCAAAACCTGGCGTTGGTGCTCTTCATCTTCCATGTCGATGAAGTCGATGATGATGATCCCGCCCAGGTTGCGCAGGCGCATTTGCCGGGCAATCGCAGTGGCCGCTTCGAGATTGGTCTTGAAGATGGTTTCTTCGAGGTTGCGATGGCCGACGAAAGCCCCGGTGTTCACATCGATGGTGGTCATGGCTTCCGCCGGATCCACCACCAGATAGCCACCGGATTTCAGCGGCACCTTGCGTTCGAGGGCTTTCTGGATTTCGTCTTCGACGCCATAGAGGTCGAAAATTGGCCGCTCACCCGGGTAATGTTCCAGACGATCGGCGATTTCCGGCATCAGTTCAGCGACGAACTGCGTGGTTTTCTGAAAGGTTTCCCGGGAATCGATGCGGATCTTCTCGATCTTCGGGTTGACCAGATCACGCAAGGTACGCAGCGCCAGACCAAGGTCTTCGTAGATCACGCTCGGCGCGGAAATGGTTTTGATCTGTTCGTTGATCTGGTCCCACAGGCGACGCAGATAACGGATGTCCATGAGAATTTCATCAGCGCCAGCGCCTTCGGCGGCAGTGCGCAGAATGAAACCACCCGCCTCTTTGATCCCCTCTTTGGCCACGCAATCGCTGACCACTTGCTTGAGTCGTTCGCGCTCGGCTTCGTCTTCGATTTTCAGGGAAATGCCGACGTGGGCAGTACGCGGCATGTACACCAGATAGCGCGACGGGATCGACAGTTGCGTGGTCAACCGCGCACCTTTGGAGCCAATCGGATCCTTGGTGACTTGCACCACCAGGCTTTGGCCTTCGTGCACCAGCGCACTGATGCTTTCCACCGCAGGGCCTTCGCGCAGGGAGATTTCTGCGGCATGAATGAATGCCGCACGGTCCAGACCGATGTCGACAAACGCAGCCTGCATACCCGGCAGCACCCGCACGATCTTGCCTTTATAGATGTTGCCGACAATTCCGCGTTTTTGCGTGCGCTCAACGTGGACTTCTTGCAGCACACCGTTTTCGACCACCGCCACGCGCGACTCCATCGGCGTGATGTTGATCAGAATCTCTTCACTCATGGCAGGATCTCGTTCAGGCGTGTTCACGATAATGGCCGCATCTGGATTCGTACGACGCTTATTGCGCGTTCAGGTTTTGCCAACAGGGTATGCCGAAATGGCCTAACAGTTCTGCGGTTTCGCAAACCGGCAACCCGACCACTGCCGAGTAACTGCCGTTGAGCCCCGAGACAAACACTGCGCCGAGCCCCTGAATGCCGTAACCACCAGCCTTATCACGTGGCTCGCCACTGGCCCAATAAGCGGCAGCTTCTTCACCGCTGATCAAGCGGAACCGCACCAGACTGCGCACCACCCGCGACTCGCAGCGCTCGTTTTCGAGCACGGCGATGGCGGTGAGCACTTCATGCTCCTTGCCGGACAACATCATCAGCATGGCGCATGCATCGGCTTCGTCCACCGGTTTGCCAAGAATTTTGCCGTCCAGCACCACGGCAGTGTCGGCACCCAGCACGCAGAATGGCTGAGCGGACACGACGGTGCGGCGCCCGGCTTCGGCCTTGCCGCGCGCCAGACGCTCGACATAGGTCGACGGCGATTCTTCGGGGAATGGGGTTTCGTCGATATCCGCACTGATGGCGGAGAACGGAACGCCGATCTGCGTGAGCAATTCACGTCGACGCGGCGATCCGGAGGCGAGGTAAAGCGGCTTCATCAAAACATCTCCCTGTTCAGTGCCCTGCTTCACCGGCTCAATTGATTTTGTAGCGTCGGCGCAATCCGCGTAGGGCAAAGCTGACCCAAGGCCAGAGCAAGGCGCTGACCAGTGCCGGCAGTACCAGCGCCAGGGTAGGCTGACGGTTACCGGTCAAGGCACTGAGCCACAATTGCACCAGTTGCGCCAGACCGAAAATCACCAGAATCACCAGGCACTGCTGCCACATCGGGAACATTCGCAAGCGTTGTTGCAATGACAGCACGAGGAAGGTGATCAGGGTCAGGATCAGCGCGTTCTGACCGAGCAGATCGCCCTGCAGCACGTCTTCGGCCAGGCCCAGGCAAAACGCCGTGACCATGCCCACCGTGTGCGGCATATACAGGGCCCAGAATGTCAGGAGCAAGGCCAGCCATAGCGGGCGCAGGATTTCCATGAAAATCGGTAATGGCGACACGCTCAGGAGTATGCCGACAACAAACGTCAGCCAGACAATCCAGCCGTTACGCGATGCGGTAGCCCCGACCATTATTCTTGTCTCCCGGTTGTCGCTGGTGCGTTGACTGGCGGTTTGGCCGCAGGTCGCGCAGCAGGCTGGGCAGCTGGAGGTTTGGCCGCCGCCGGCGTCGCTGCCGGTGGCTTGGCAGCTGCGGGCGGTTTGCCAGCAGCGGGTTTGGCCGGTGTGGCGCTAGCGGCAGCGGTCGGTGCGGCAGGCGTTGCGGGCGTCGCAGTGGCTGCGGCAGGCGGGGTCACGGTTTTCGGCACAGTGGCCGGAATAATCGGGCCGCCGCCAAAAGCATCAAGATTTTCCTGCGCTTGCGCCGCATCGTTGGCACGCTCTTCGGCGGTGCGGTTGTCGCTGAACACCAGCAACATGTAGCGGCTGCGGTTCAGCGCGGCGGTCGGTACGGCGCGAACGATGGCGAACGGCTGACCGGAATCGTGGATCACTTCCTTCACCGTCGCGACCGGATAGCCTGCCGGGAAACGCTGACCAAGGCCGGAGCTGACCAGCAGATCGCCTTCCTTGATATCGGCCGTGTCGGCGACGTGGCGCAACTCCAGGCGCTCAGGGTTGCCGGTGCCGCTGGCAATGGCCCGCAGCCCGTTGCGATTGACCTGCACGGGAATGCTGTGGGTGCTGTCAGTGAGCAGCAACACGCGCGAGGTGTATGGCATCAATTCGACCACCTGCCCCATCAGGCCCCGTGCATCGAGCACCGGTTGACCGAGCACCACGCCGTCACGCTCACCTTTATTGATGATGATGCGATGGGTGAACGGATTGGGGTCCATGCCGATCAACTCGGCCACTTCGACCTTTTCGTTGACCAGTGCAGAGGAGTTGAGCAACTCGCGCAGCCGAACGTTCTGCTCGGTGAGGGCGGCAAGCTTTTGCATGCGGCCCTGCAGCAGCAGGTTTTCGGTCTTGAGTTTTTCGTTTTCGGCGACAAGCTCGGTGCGACTGCCGAACTGACTGGAAATCCCTTCCCACAGCCGTCCGGGCAGGTCAGTGATCCAATAGGCATCCATCAGCACCAGCGACGCTTGTTTGCGCGCAGGCTTGAGCAGGTCGAAGCGGGCATCGACCACCATCAGCGCGACCGACAGCACGGCCAGCACCAACAGGCGCACGCCCAACGAAGGGCCCTTGGCGAAAAGCGGTTTAATAAGCCGCTCCTCCCAGGCAAATGTTCTGTTTATTCATACGGCATCAAACCGGCCTGGATGAAGACTGACAGAAGATAAACGCCAACAGGCAGCACTGCAAAGTGCTGCCTGCGCGCTCACCCACGTATTGCAATCGGCGACTTACTCGCTCGAAAGCAGATCCATGGTGTGCTTATCCATCATTTCCAATGCACGGCCACCGCCGCGAGCAACACAGGTCAGCGGATCTTCGGCAACGATCACTGGCAGACCGGTTTCCTGGGCCAGCAACTTGTCGAGGTCACGCAGCAGCGCGCCACCACCGGTCAGCACCAGGCCACGCTCGGCGATATCGGAAGCCAGTTCCGGCGGCGATTGCTCCAGGGCGCTTTTCACAGCCTGAACGATAGTAGCCAGAGACTCTTGCAGAGCTTCCAGTACTTCGTTGGAGTTCAGGGTGAATGCGCGTGGAACGCCTTCGGCCAGGTTGCGACCGCGAACGTCGACTTCGCGAACTTCGCCGCCCGGGTAGGCCGTACCGATTTCCTGCTTGATGCGCTCAGCGGTGGATTCACCGATCAGGCTGCCGTAGTTACGACGCACGTAGGTGATGATCGCTTCGTCGAAGCGATCGCCGCCCACGCGGACGGATTCGGCGTAGACCACACCGTTAAGGGAGATCAGCGCGATTTCAGTGGTACCACCACCGATATCCACGACCATCGAGCCGCGAGCTTCTTCTACCGGCAGGCCGGCACCGATCGCAGCAGCCATTGGCTCTTCGATCAGGAACACTTCACGGGCACCGGCACCGAGGGCCGATTCACGGATGGCGCGACGCTCAACCTGGGTGGATTTGCATGGAACGCAGATCAGCACACGAGGGCTAGGCTGCAGAAAGCTGTTTTCGTGAACCTTGTTAATAAAGTATTGCAGCATCTTTTCGCAGACGCTGAAGTCGGCGATTACGCCGTCCTTCATCGGACGAATGGCAGCAATGTTGCCAGGCGTACGGCCGAGCATGCGCTTGGCCTCGGTGCCGACAGCAACGACACTTTTCTGGTTACCGTGTGTCCGAATGGCCACAACCGATGGCTCATTCAGGACGATACCGCGCTCGCGCACGTAAATAAGGGTGTTGGCAGTGCCCAGGTCAATGGAAAGATCGCTGGAAAACATGCCACGCAGTTTCTTGAACATGGGAAAGGGACCCTAGGCAACGCGTGGGTAAAAAAGTGCGGCAAACTCTAACAACGACAGGGATTTTGGGCAAGGCGCCAATATGTTAAATTGGCCGCTTTTCTGTGCACCAAGCCCCACAATCGCGGCCTTATGACCGTAGAAGTGCGGTAGTGTTCCGACAATCTAACACACGGACGCCGTCCGTTCTGTTTTCCACAGGAGAATCCCGATGGCGCTAGAACGCTCC
Source organism: Pseudomonas sp. VD-NE ins (assembly GCF_031882575.1). Classification (NCBI taxonomy): domain Bacteria; kingdom Pseudomonadati; phylum Pseudomonadota; class Gammaproteobacteria; order Pseudomonadales; family Pseudomonadaceae; genus Pseudomonas; species Pseudomonas sp. VD-NE ins. The sequence continues at coordinate 1,021,967 of NZ_CP134772.1, read as the reverse complement.
GACGTGGAAAAAATCGCTCATCTGGCCTGCCTTGGCCTCAATGATGCCGATCTTCCACACATTACTTCCGCCCTCAACAGCATTCTCGGTCTGGTCGACGAAATGCAGGCTGTTAATACCGACGGAATCGAGCCTCTGGCCCACCCGCTGGAAGCCAGTCAGCGCCTGCGCGCCGACGTTGTGACCGAGACCAATCACCGCGAGGCCTACCAGTCCATCGCACCAGCGGTCGAAAACGGCCTGTATCTGGTTCCGAAAGTCATCGACTAAAGGGAAAGAGCCTGCAATGCATCAAATGACTCTGGCCGAGATCGCCCGCGGTCTCGCCGATAAAAAGTTTTCCTCCGAAGAGCTGACCAAAGTCCTGCTGGCGCGCATCACCCAGCTCGATCCGCAGCTCAACAGTTTCATCAGCCTCACCGAAGAGCTGGCCATCGAGCAGGCGAAAGCCGCCGATGCACGCCGCGCCAACGGTGAGAGCGGCGCCCTGCTCGGTGCGCCGATCGCTCACAAAGACCTGTTCTGCACCCAGGGCATTCGCACCAGCTGCGGCTCGAAGATGCTCGACAACTTCAAAGCGCCGTACGACGCTACCGTGGTCGCGAAACTGGCCGCTGCCGGCGCCGTGACTCTGGGCAAAACCAACATGGACGAATTCGCCATGGGTTCGGCCAACGAGTCGAGCTGGTACGGCGCGGTGAAAAACCCGTGGAACCTGGAACACGTGCCTGGCGGTTCCTCCGGTGGTTCGGCGGCGGCAGTTGCCGCGCGTCTGTTGCCAGCGGCAACCGCCACCGACACCGGTGGTTCGATCCGTCAGCCGGCAGCGTTCACCAACCTCACCGGCCTGAAACCGACCTACGGTCGCGTTTCGCGCTGGGGCATGATCGCTTACGCCTCCAGCCTTGATCAGGGCGGCCCGTTGGCGCGCACTGCCGAAGACTGCGCAATTTTGTTGCAAGGTATGGCTGGCTTCGATCAGAACGATTCCACCAGCATCGATGAGCCGGTTCCGGATTACTCCGCCAGCCTCGGCGACTCGCTGCAAGGCCTGCGCATCGGCGTGCCGAAGGAATACTTCAGCGCCGGTCTCGACCCGCGCATCGCCGAGCTGATCCAGAACAGCATCAAAGAGCTGCAGAAGCTCGGTGCCGTGATCAAGGAAATCAGCCTGCCGAACATGCAGCACGCGATTCCTGCGTACTACGTGATCGCGCCGGCAGAGGCCTCGTCGAACCTGTCGCGTTTCGACGGTGTGCGTTTCGGTCATCGCTGCGAGCAACCGAAAGACCTGATCGACCTGTACAAGCGCTCCCGTGGCGAAGGCTTCGGCCCGGAAGTGCAGCGCCGGATCATGGTCGGTGCCTACGCGCTGTCCGCCGGTTACTACGATGCCTACTACCTGAAAGCGCAGAAGATCCGTCGTCTGGTGAAGAACGATTTCATGGCGGCCTTTAATGAAGTCGACATCATCCTCGGCCCAACCACGCCGAACCCGGCCTGGAAACTCGGCGCCAAGAACAGCGACCCGGTTGCTGCCTATCTGGAAGACGTCTACACCATTACCGCCAACCTCGCGGGCCTGCCGGGCCTGTCGATGCCGGCCGGTTTTGTCGACGGCTTGCCGGTGGGCGTGCAGTTGCTCGCGCCATATTTCCAGGAAGGCCGTTTGCTCAACGTTGCGCACCAGTATCAGTTGAACACTGACTGGCACACCCGCACCCCAACCGGCTTCTGAGGAGACACACATGCAATGGGAAGTCGTGATCGGGCTGGAGATTCACACTCAGCTCACTACCCGGTCGAAAATCTTTTCCGGTAGTTCCACCACATTCGGTTCCGAGCCGAACACCCAGGCCAGCCTGATTGACCTGGGCATGCCGGGCGTATTGCCGGTGCTGAACCAGGAAGCCGTGCGTATGGCGGTGATGTTCGGTCTGGCGATTGACGCCGAGATCGGTCAGCACAACGTGTTCGCCCGTAAAAACTACTTCTACCCGGACCTGCCGAAGGGCTACCAGATCAGCCAGATGGAATTGCCGATCGTCGGCAAGGGCCACCTGGACATCGCGCTGGAAGACGGCACCGTCAAACGTGTCGGCATTACCCGCGCGCATCTGGAAGAAGACGCCGGCAAGAGCCTGCACGAAGAATTCAACGGTGCCACCGGCATCGATCTGAACCGTGCCGGCACGCCGCTGCTGGAAATCGTTTCCGAGCCGGACATGCGCAGCGCCAAGGAAGCCGTGGCTTACGTCAAGGCGATCCACGCGTTGGTACGTTATCTGGGCATCTGCGACGGCAACATGGCCGAAGGCTCGCTGCGTTGCGACTGCAACGTGTCGATCCGTCCGAAAGGCCAGGTTGAGTTCGGCACGCGCTGCGAGATCAAGAACGTCAACTCGTTCCGTTTCATCGAGAAGGCGATCAACTCCGAGATCCAGCGTCAGATCGAGCTGATCGAAGACGGCGGCAAAGTCATCCAGCAGACCCGTCTGTACGATCCGAACAAGGACGAGACCCGTCCGATGCGTTCGAAAGAGGAAGCCAACGACTACCGTTACTTCCCCGATCCGGACCTGCTGCCGGTGGTCATCGAAGAGTCGTTCCTCGGCGAGGTGCGCGCCACCCTGCCGGAACTGCCACCGCAAAAACGCGAGCGCTTCCAGAGCCAGTTCGGTCTGTCGGCGTACGACGCCAACGTGCTGGCCACCAGCCGTGAGCAAGCCGACTACTTCGAGAAAGTCGCAGCCATCGGCGGCGACGCCAAACTGGCGGCGAACTGGGTGATGGTCGAGTTGGGCAGCCTGCTCAACAAGCAAGGCCTGGACATCGACGAGTCGCCGGTTTCCGCTGAGCTGTTGGGCGGTATGCTGCAGCGCATCAAGGACAACACCATCTCCGGCAAGATTGCCAAAGTGGTGTTCGAAGCGATGGCCAACGGCGAAGGCAGCGCAGACGAGATCATCGAAAAACGCGGCCTGAAGCAAGTGACCGACAGCGGCGCGATCTCGGCGGTGCTGGACGAAATGCTCGCGGCCAACGCCGAGCAGGTTGAACAGTATCGTGCGGCGGATGAAGCCAAACGCGGCAAGATGTTCGGCTTCTTTGTGGGTCAGGCGATGAAAGCGTCGAAAGGCAAAGCCAACCCGCAGCAAGTGAACGAACTGCTGAAAAGCAAGCTCGAAGGCTGATTCTGGCCCCGCGCTCGGGGATCGTTCCCACGCTCTGCGTGGGAACGATCACTTTGGAGTATCTGAATGAAACGTCTGCTCGGCGCCTGCGCCCTGCTCTCTTTGCTGGCCGGCTGCGCCAGCACCGATATCATCGACCCGCACGGTTACGACCAGACCGGCGTCGCCTCTTATTACGGTGCCAAACACCACGGTAAACGCACCGCCAGTGGCGAAGCGTTCAACCAGAATTCCCTGACCGCCGCCCACCGCCAGCTCCCCTTCGGCACGCGGGTGAAGGTCACCAACCTGAAAAACGACGAATCTGTCGTGGTTCGCATCAACGACCGCGGCCCGCACACCCGTGGGCGCCTGATCGACGTGTCCCGCGAGGCCGCCGAACAACTCGGCATGCTGCGCAGCGGCACCGCGCGGGTTCGCGTGCAGGCCCTCGACGACTGATGGAGCGCGGACCATTTTCGGATTAGCCGACTTACCCCTGATCAGCGTGATCGAACTGCTCGCCGGCCTGTGCCTGCTGATCTTCGGCGCCGAACTGATGGTGCGCGCAGCGGTGCGCCTGGCAGCACGCCTGCATGTGCGACCGCTGATCATCGGCTTGACCATCGTCGCCCTCGGCAGCAGTGCGCCACAAATGGCCGTCAGCCTGCAGGCCGCATTGGCGCACAACCCCGACATCGCGGTTGGCAGCGTGGTCGGCAGCAGCATCTTCAACATCCTCGTCACCCTTGGCCTGTCGGCGCTGATCATTCCTCTGCGCGTTTCGCGGCAATTGGTGCGCCTCGATATTCCGCTGATGATCGGCGCCAGTCTGCTGGTGTTCGTATTGGCATGGAACGAAGAGCTTGGTCGCTTCGACGGCATCCTGCTGTTAGCTGCACTGGCCTTGTATCTCGGCTTGCTGTTTCGCCAGTCGCAGCACTCGGCACGACCGCACACGGAACACGCCGAAACCGCGCAAACCTCTTGGTTCGGCAGTGCGCTGATGATCGTGGTCGGCCTGACCATGCTGGTGTTCGCCGGCCATCTGCTGCTGAACGCTGCCGTTGTAGTGGCGACCGATCTAGGCTTTTCCGAGCGGGTCATCGGCCTGACCGTTGTCGCTGTCGGGACCTCTCTGCCGGAACTGGCGACGTCGTTGATCGCCGCATTGCGCGGGCAACGCGATATCGCCGTCGGCAACGTGATCGGCGCCAACCTGTTCAATCTGCTCGGGGTGCTCGGCCTGACCGCATTGATCGCGCCGACGCCGCTGTCGGTATCGCCGAACGCACTGGATTTCGACCTGCCGGTGATGCTCGGCGTCGCCGCACTGTGCCTGCCGGTGTTCTATTCCGGCTACCGCGTGACGCGCGCCGAAGGTTTGCTGTTGCTCGGTTTGTATCTGGTCTACGGACTGCACGTGGTGTCGTTCACCACCGGCATGCCGCTGGCCGGCAGGCTGGAGCGGCTGATGCTGTTTTATGTCTTGCCGACGCTGTTGACGTTTTTGCTGTTCACGTCGATCCGCGCCTGGCGCCGCCAACACCACAAGAGGGATGTGCCATGACCGAATCGAAGAAGTCCGGGGTTGAAGTCCGCCGCCAGGTAATGGGCGATGCATTTGTTGATCGCGCCTTGGGCAACGCCACCGAGTTCACCCAGCCGCTGCAGGATTTCGTCAATGAACATGCCTGGGGCGGCGTGTGGAATCGCGAAGGTCTGCCGCTGAAAACCCGCAGCCTGATCACCCTTGCCGCGCTGACCGCGTTGAAGTGCCCGCAAGAGTTGAAAGGCCATGTGCGCGGTGCGCTGAACAATGGCTGCACGGTGGACGAGATTCGTGAGGCGCTGCTGCATTGTGCGGTGTATGCCGGCGTGCCGGCGGCGATTGATGCGTTTCGGGCAGCGCAGGAAGTGATCGATACCTACCAGAAACCTGAGTGATTGAACTGACGCCTTCGCGAGCAGGCTCGCTCCCACATTGGATTGCATTTCACATGTGGGAGCGAGCCTGCTCCGGGCGGCGTTCCGACGAAGAGGCCCTGAGCAACAGCACAACATCAAAATCAGATCCACCCACCCCACTGCAAAATGAAAATTCCGATATTGGTGGTAATCGCCGCCATCAATGTGGTCATCACGATAATCGCCGCCGCCAGTTCATGATTACCCTGCGCCGCCCGGGCCATGACAAAACTTGCCGCCGCCGTCGGGCTGCCAAAGTACAAAAACAGAATCCCCAGTTCCGCCCCGCGAAAACCCCACAACCACGCGCCCAATGTTGCCAGCACCGGCAAACCGATCATTTTCACCAGACTCGAACTGAGCGCCATGCTACCGCTCTTGCGCAGCGCCGCCAGCGACAACGTGCCGCCGATGCAGATCAGCGCCAGTGGCAACGTGGTCTGTGCCAGATACTGCCCGGAGGTCTCCAGCCATCCCGGCAAACCGATTTTGAAATAGGCAAACGGCGCCGCCGCAATCACGCTGATGATCAACGGATTGCTGAACACGCTTTTACAGATGCTCCATGGATCGGACTTGATCACCGGGCTGTACACCGCCAGCACGATGGTCGACAGGGTGTTGTAAAACAGGATCACCAGCGCCGCGAGAATCGCCCCGAGGGAAATCCCGTAATCGCCGTACATGCTCGCCGCCAGTGCCAGACCGATCACGCCGTTATTGCCGCGAAACGCGCCTTGGGTGTAGATGCCGCGATCTTCACGCGGGCATTTGAAAATCGCCCAGCCCCAGGCCAGGGCAAAGCTCACCAGCGTGGCGAGGGAAAAGTAGATCAGCAGGGACGGTTGCAACGCGGCGTGCAGGTCGGCATGCAGAATGCCGAGGAACAGCAGCGCCGGCATGGTCACGTTGAACACCAGCGAGGAGGCGGTGTGGATGAAATTGTCGTTGATCCAGTCGATGCGCTTGAGCAGCACACCGAGAAACAGCATGGCAAACACCGGCGCAGTGATGTTCAGGGTTTCGAGGAAAATTGCCAGCATGCCGGGGAGCCTTGGGTGAGCGTCGTTAGGGGGCAATGATAAAGCAAAAGCCCCTCACCCTAGCCCTCTCCCGGAGGGAGAGGGGACTGACCGGGGAATATTGCAGAAATCCATCGACCTGAAATGACCTCGCTGAATCCATAATCGACCCGATTTGTCAGGTCGATGTCCAGCGTAAGACAACCCGGTCGGCCCCTCACCCTAGCCCTCTCCCCGAGGGAGAGGGGACTGACCGGGGAATATTGCAGAAATCCATCGACCTGAAATGACCTCGTTGAATCCATAATCAACTCGGTATTTCAGGTCGATGTACAGCGCCAGACACCTCGGTCGGCCCCCTCTCCCTCCGGGAGAGGGCTGGGGTGAGGGTAGCTTTTGACCTACCCCCAAAACCATCAGGTAATCGGCGCCGGGTTAAACAACGTAATGTCGTTATGCAACTTGTGCTTCTCCGCCCACGTCTGCTGTTTGCCGCTGGCAACATCCAGATAGTAGTGAAACAACTCCCAACCCAATTCCTCGATGGTCGCGCGCCCGGTAGCAATCCGCCCGGCGTCGATGTCGATCAGATCCGGCCAACGCTGCGCCAGCTCCGTACGCGTCGAAACCTTCACCACCGGCGCCATCGCCAAACCGTATGGCGTGCCACGCCCGGTAGTGAACACATGCAGGTTCATCCCCGCCGCCAACTGCAATGTCCCGCAGACAAAGTCACTCGCCGGCGTCGCACAGAAAATCAAACCCTTCTGCTTGAAACGCTCACCCGGGCCAAGCACGCCATTGATCGCGCTGCTGCCCGATTTGACGATAGAGCCCAGCGACTTCTCGACAATGTTCGACAACCCGCCCTTCTTGTTGCCCGGCGTGGTATTGGCGCTACGATCCGCTTCACCCTTGGCCAGGTAACGGTCGTACCAGTCCATCTCACGCACCAATTCCTCGGCAACGGTTTTGCTTTCGGCCCGTGAAGTCAGCAAATAAATCGCATCACGCACTTCGGTGACTTCGGAAAACATCACCGTCGCCCCAGCGCGCAGCAGCAAGTCCGAGGCGTAGCCCAGCGCCGGGTTGGCGGTGATCCCGGAAAACGCATCGCTGCCGCCGCACTGCATACCCAGGATCAGCTCGGATGCCGGCACGGTTTCGCGACGGCGCTGGTCGAGCTTCTTCAGTCGGACTTCGGCCAGCGCCATGATCTGCTCGATCATCTCGGTAAAACCGTGACTGGAATCCTGCAAGCGATACAGCCACGGATCGCTGAGATCCACCGACGCATCGTCCTCATGCATCACCTGCCCGGCCTGCAATTTCTCGCAGCCCAGACTGATCACCAACGCTTCACCACCGAGGTTCGGGTTACGCGCCAGATTGCGCACGGTGCGAATCGGGATGTAGGCGTCGGTGGCGGTAATCGCCACGCCGCAGCCGTAACTGTGAGTCAGCGCCACCACGTCATCGACATGCGGGTACTTCGGCAGCAGTTCTTCCTTGATGCGTTTCACCGCGTGATCAAGCACGCCGGTGACGCACTGCACCGTGGTGGTGATGCCAAGAATATTGCGCGTGCCGACGGTGCCGTCGGCGTTGCGATAACCCTCGAAGGTGAAACCTTCCAGCGGTGCCTGTGCGTCCGGCACCTCGGTGGACAGCGGGAGGCTGTCCAGCGGCGGCGCGGTCGGCATGCGCAGTTGATCTTCCTTGACCCAACTGCCACGGCGAATCGGCTGCAACGCGTAGCCAATCACCTGACCGTAGCGAATCACCCGGCCGCCCTCGGGAATGTCTTCAAGGGTGACCTTGTGGCTCTGCGGCACAAATTCCAGCGTCACCAGGCCATCGGCAAATTCAGTGCCGGCCGGTGCGCCCTGGTCGTTGACCACTACCACCACATTGTCCCGCTCGTGCAGGCGGATGTGGCGCGGCGAGTCGGAATGTTCAATCAACTGCATGACGCCGCTCCTCAGGAATGCGCTTGAGACAATTTACCGGTGGCTTCAGTACCGCCGTTGGTTGGCGGTTCTTTGAGTACCACACGTTTGATCGGGCCGACGATGACCAGGTAGCTGAACACCGCCACCAGTGCGTTGGCACCGACAAACACCAGCGCCCACTTGAACGAACCGGTGGAGCTGATGATGTAGCCAATCACGATCGGCGTGGTAATCGAAGCGATGTTGCCGAAGGTGTTGAACAGGCCACCGCTCAGACCGGCGATCTGTTTTGGCGAGGTGTCGGAAACCACCGCCCAGCCCAGTGCGCCAACGCCTTTGCCGAAGAAGGCCAGAGCCATGAAGCCAACCACCATCCACTCCACATCGACATAGTTGCAGGCCACGATACTGCTGGAAACCAGCAGGCCAGCGATGATCGGTGCTTTACGAGCGAAGGTCAGCGAGTGGCCCTTGCGCAGCAGGTAATCGGAAATCACCCCGCCGAGCACGCCGCCGATGAAGCCGCAGATTGCCGGCAACGAGGCGATGAAACCGGCCTTGAGAATGGTCATGCCACGCTCTTGCACCAGGTACACCGGGAACCAGGTCAGAAAGAAATAGGTGATGCCGTTGATGCAGTATTGACCCAGATACACGCCAAGCATCATGCGGTTGGTCAGCAACTGGCGGATGTAATCCCATTTCGGGCCATCAGCCTTTTTGCCTTGCTTGACGTCCATGTCGACCATGCCGCCGTTGTCGGCAATGAACTGCACTTCGGCTTCGTTGGCCAGCGGGTGTTGGCGCGGGCTGTGGATAACCTTCAGCCAGATGCCCGAGAAGACGATGCCGAACACGCCCATGACAATGAACACGTGTTCCCAACCGAAGGAGTACACGATCCAGCCCATCAGCGGTGCGAACAACACGGTGGCAAAGTATTGCGCCGAGTTGAAGATCGCCGAAGCGGTGCCGCGTTCAGCGGTCGGGAACCAAGCGGCGACGATGCGCGCGTTGCCGGGGAAGGAAGGCGCTTCAGCCAGACCGACCAGGAAGCGCAGCATGAACAGCGCGACGATCGCCGTGGACATACCGAATTCACCGACAAAGCCTTGCAGCACGGTGAACAGCGACCAGGTGAAAATGCTCAGCGCATAGACTTTTTTCGAGCCGAAGCGATCGAGCAGCCAGCCACCGGGAATTTGCCCGGCCACGTAGGCCCAACCGAATGCGGAGAAGATGTAGCCGAGGGTGACTGCGTCGATGCCCAGATCTTTTTGCAGGCTGGAGCCGGCGATGGCGATCGTGGCGCGGTCGGCGTAGTTGATCGTGGTCACCAGAAACAGCATGAGCAGGATCAAATAGCGGACGTGAGTCGGCTTGGACGATTGCATGTAGATGTACTCCCACTGATTATTTTTATGCGCGGGTGAATCTTCTTTGGTCTTGCATGTATTCCCTGTAGGAGCTGCCGCAGGCTGCTCCTACAGGGGTATTGCCTTATCAGGAACCGATGTAGCTGGTCTTCACGACCGTGTAAAACTCTTGCGCATAGCGGCCTTGCTCACGTGATCCATAGGATGAACCCTTACGGCCACCGAACGGAACGTGGTAATCCACGCCAGCGGTCGGCAGGTTGACCATCACCATCCCGGCCTGCGAGTGACGCTTGAAGTGGTTGGCGTACTTCAACGAGGTGGTTGCAATACCCGCCGACAGCCCGAACTCGGTGTCGTTGGCCATCGCCAGCGCTGCGTCGTAGTCAGCCACGCGAACGATGTTGGCCACCGGGCCGAAGATCTCTTCGCGGCTGATGCGCATCGACGCTTCACTGTCGGCAAACAGGGTTGGCGCGAGGAAGTAACCCTCGGTGTCGCAGGTCACCAAGCCTCCGCCGCTGACCAGACGCGCACCTTCGGACTGGCCGATATCGATGTACTTCATGTCCTGTTCAAGCTGCGCCTGGGAAACCACTGGACCGATGTCGGTGCCGGATTTCAGTGCGTGGCCGACCTTGATCGACTTCATGCGCTCGGCCATGGCTTCAACGAACTTGTCATGAATCCCGGCGGTGACGATCAAACGGCTCGACGCGGTGCAACGCTGACCGGTGGAGTAGAACGCGCTCTGCACCGACAGCTCGACCGCTTGCTTGAGGTCGGCGTCGTCGAGAATGATCTGCGGGTTCTTGCCGCCCATTTCCAGCTGAACCTTGGCCTGGCGCGACACGCAGTTGACCGCGATCTGCCGACCCACACCGACCGAACCGGTGAAGCTGATGCCGTCGACTTTCGGGCTCTGCACCAGCGCATCGCCAACCACGCGACCGCTGCCCATCACCAGGTTGAACACGCCGGCCGGGAAGCCTGCGCGGGAGATGATTTCCGCCAGTGCCCACGCGCAGCCCGGCACCAGATCGGCCGGCTTCAACACCACGCAGTTGCCGTAGGCCAGCGCCGGGGCGATTTTCCATGCAGGAATGGCGATCGGGAAGTTCCACGGGGTGATCAGACCGACCACACCCAGTGCTTCGCGAGTCACTTCAACGTTGACGCCCGGGCGCACCGACGGCACGTAGTCGCCGGACAAGCGCAGGCATTCGCCGGCGAAGAACTTGAAAATGTTACCGGCGCGGGTCACTTCGCCGATGGCTTCGGGCAGGGTCTTGCCCTCTTCCCGGGCCAGCAGGGTGCCGAGCTCTTCGCGACGAGCGAGAATTTCCGTACCGACTTTATCCAGCGAATCGTGACGGGCCTGAATACCCGAAGTCGAATACGCCGGGAATGCTGCGCGGGCGGCGTCGATGGCGGCGTGAACCTGGGTCAGATCAGCCTTGGCGTAGTCACCGATGGTGTCGCTCAGTTCGGATGGGTTGATGTTGGCCGAATAGTCGGCACCGGCAACCCATTCGCCGTTGATGTAGTTGTCGTAGCGTTTTGCATTTGTCACAGGGGCAGCCCTCAAAACTAAAAGCCTTTACGCAAAAAGCCGCTGATTACTCAGCGGCCGCGTTTTTGTCGGGTGTTACTGCGCACCTTGCTTGTCGATCAGCGCGGCGAGCATTTCGTACTCTTCACCGGTCAGGTCGGTCAGCGGCGCCCGCACCGGGCCTGCGTCATAGCCAGCGATTTTCGCGCCTGCCTTGACGATGCTCACGGCGTAACCGGCCTTGCGGTTGCGGATGTCGAGGTACGGCAGGAAGAAGTCGTCGATGATCTTGCCGACGGTGGTGTGATCTTCACGGGCGATCGCGTGGTAGAAGTCCATCGCGGTTTTCGGGATGAAGTTGAACACCGCCGAAGAGTAGACCGGCACGCCCAGCGCCTTGTAGGCAGCGGCATAGACTTCGGCGGTCGGCAGACCACCCAGGTAGCTGAAGCGATCACCGAGGCGGCGACGGATCGACACCATCAACTCGATATCGCCCAGACCATCCTTGTAACCGATCAGGTTCGGGCAGCGCTCGGCCAGACGTTCCAGCAGCGGCGCGGTCAAGCGGCAAACGTTGCGGTTGTAAACGACCACGCCAATGTTGACCGATTTACACACGGCTTCAACGTGAGCGGCAACACCGTCCTGGCTCGCTTCGGTCAGGTAGTGCGGCAGCAGCAACAGACCTTTGGCGCCCAGACGCTCGGCTTCCTGAGCGTATTCGATGGCCTGACGGGTCGAACCGCCGACGCCGGCCAGAATCGGCACGCTGGTTTCGCAGGTGTCGACGGCAGTCTTGATGATTTCCGAGTATTCGCTGGCGGCCAGGGAGAAGAACTCACCGGTGCCGCCGGCGGCGAACAAGGCTGAAGCGCCATACGGAGCCAGCCATTCCAGGCGTTTGATGTAGCCCGCGCGGTTGAAATCGCCCTGCGCGTTGAAATCGGTCACCGGGAAAGACAGCAGGCCGGCAGAGAGGATGGACTTCAGTTCTTGTGGATTCATTATTCGAACACCCTGGTAGCAACGTTTTTGTGATTGGTCCGTTCAGCCTTCGCTGAAGTTGTAGGTCATCGTACAACTTAAATAATAACCGTCAACTGCATTTCATCGTTGTGGGTGTTTTTTTGTCGGACAAAACTGTTTAAGGCTTGCCAGGACGCGTCGCAAAAGCCCGTGTTTAAAGGGTTTTAGCGCGGAAATGTCTGGTCAAGATTCGTTTACTGAGCGTTGGACAAACGCCGGGTAAGGTGCGACGACTGCCACGAAGGATCGTGGCGGACCACTCGAAGGAAACCGAAATGTCCACCTGTTACACTGCCCCGACCCTTTCACACATTGCCGCTTCGTCCTCCGACACCCTCACTCTTCAGCTATCGCAGCTGCCCGATATATTGATCGTACAAGTCCCGGACTCCAGCGATTTTGCGGCGAACTGGAGCGTCTACGCCATTCTCGGCAACGACCCTGAGCAACCCGATTGGGCGGGCGAAGAAGTCGACACGGGTACTTGGGACGACGCTGAAGACGAGATGGAGAAACTGACGGGGATCGAATTGCAGTTGCCTAAAGAGGTGCTGCGTCCGTATCTGAATACGGACGTTGAACTGCGCTACAAGTTTTGCGATGAGTCGAGCATGGAGCCGTCTTCGCTCGCGTTGACGTTGCGGATCGAGGCTTGATGACTTAACCCCGCTGCGCCTGCGCCTCTTCATGGGCCTGGCGCAGTCTTTCACGACTGTTGGTCAGGTGCAGCCGCATCGCGGCACGCGCTGCATCGGAATCCTGACGGGCAATCGCGTCGTAGATTTCTTCGTGCTCACGGCTCAGGCGGCTCATGTAGTGCTGCTGATCATCATGGGCCAGTCGCGCCGAGTTCAGCCGCGTACGCGGAATGATGCTGGTGCCCAAGTGGGTCATGATGTCGGTGAAGTAGCGGTTGCCAGTGGACAGCGCGATTTCCAGGTGGAAGGCGAAGTCCGAAGCCACAGCATCGCTGGCGTGGGCGGCGCTTTCGTTGAGCGCATCGAGGGCGGCGCGCATGGTTGCCAGTTGCTCGGCGCTGCGGCGTTGTGCAGCAAGGCCGGCAGACTCGACTTCGAGGCTGATGCGCAATTCAAGGATGGCCAGTACGTCACGCAGGGTGACGACGGTGGCCGGGTCGATACGGAAACCGCTCGGGCTTGGCGTGTCGAGTACGAAAGTGCCGATGCCATGGCGTGTTTCCACCTGGCCGGCAGCCTGCAAACGGGAAATCGCCTCGCGCACCACGGTGCGGCTGACGCCATGGGCTTCCATGATTGCCGACTCGGTAGGCAGTTTGTCACCGCGCTTGAGCAGGCCATCGCGGATCTGCTCGCTCAGCACCGTCACCAGTTCCTGGGCCAGGCTGCGGCGCTTACGTGGGAGGCGCGGGGTGTCAATCAGGTTTTCCATGGTGTGCATCTAGTCTCGAAAATTCGGCTTGTGGGCATCATAGCTCAAGCGGGTTGTACGATCACTTTCCATTTCCATACAAAACCTGTGGGAGCTGGCTTGCCAGCTCCCACATGAGATGTGTATTGATCAGGCAGTCACGGTTTGTTCAACCAAATGGCCGCTGTCGATCCGCACGTGCCGTGGATGGAAGCGTTTCAGACTGCTGCGATGGCCGACGCTGACAATGCTCAACCCCGGCAACTGATCGATCAGTGCCTGATACAGCGTCGCTTCGTCTTCCTCGTCCATCGCTGAAGTCGCTTCGTCCATGTACAGCCATTGCGGCGCGTAAAGCATTGCGCGAGCGAAGGCCAAACGTTGCTGCTCGCCCGGCGAGAGCATGCGTTGCCAGTGATTGGCCTCGTCCAGCCGCGCGACCAGATGCGGCAAGCGGCAGATTTCCAGCACTTGTGCATAACGCTCCGACGCGTAGGTGTCAGCCGGTTGTGGATAACTCAATGCCTCGCGCAGAGTGCCGATCGGCAGATACGGCTTTTGCGGCAGGAACAGATAACGCGCCGCCGGCAATCGGATGTTGCCGTGCCCTGCCGGCCACAAATGTCCCATCGCCCGCAGCAGCGTCGACTTGCCGCTGCCGGAGCGGCCGCTGATCATCACCCGCTCACCCGGTTCCACAGTCATGTCGGCATTGGTCAGCAGATGACGACCGTCGGCCAGATCCAGACCGAGGTTGTGCACCTTCAATTCGCTGCCCTGATTCTGCACATCGATCGCCGGGATGCGCTCTTCGTTGTCGGTCATGGCCTGACGGAAACTCAGCAGACGATCACAGGTGGCGCGCCAGGAAGCGAGGCTCTGGTACGCACTGATGAACCAGCTAAAACTTTCCTGGACGTTGCCGAATGCCGAGCTGATCTGCATCAGCTCACCCAGCTCGATCTTGCCGGCAAGGTAACGCGGCGAAGCCACGATGAACGGGAAAATGATCGCTGCCTGGCTGTAACCGGCGGTGAAGAATGTCAGGCGCTTGGACACTTTCATGATGTCCCAGAAGTTGTGCCAGACATTGCCGAAGCGGGCGCTCAGACGACGATTTTCGTTCGGCTCTCCGTTGTACAACGCAATGCTTTCGGCATTCTCGCGAATCCGCACCATGGAAAAACGCAGGTCGGCTTCGAAACGTTGTTGTTGGTTGTTCAGACCGATCAAGCGACGACCAATCAAATGCGTCAGCCAACTGCCAACCACCGCATACACCAGCACACACCAGAACATGTAGCCGGGAATGGTGATGCCATAAAGTTCGATGCTGCCCGACACGCCCCAGAGAATGATCGAGAATGACACCAGACTGACGATATTGCGCAGCAGCCCGATACCCAGTTCGAGGGTGTTGGAGGTGAAGTTGTTGAGGTCTTCGGAAATCCGCTGGTCCGGGTTATCGGTGTAACCGCCCTGCTCCAGCTGGTAGTAATTCTTGTCGGCAAGCCAACGCGAGAAATGCTTTTCGGTGAGCCAGGCCCGCCAGCGAATCGTCAGCATCTGCGTCAGATATTGTCTGTACACGGCACCGACAATCGCCACGGCCGCGATTACACAAAAGTACAGAATCAGATTCCAGAACGCCGCTTCATCCTTCTTTTGCAGCGCGTTGTAAAAATCCTTGTACCAAGTGTTGAACCACACCGAGATGCCCACGCTGACCAGCGAGAGTGCGATCACTGCAATCAGCAGCGTCCAGGCCTTGACCTTCTCCTCACTGCGCCAATAAGGCGTGATCATCGCCCACACTTTGCGAAAAAATTGCCCGCGCACGGCATCGTTGACCGCGGAGTATTCAGCGTTCTGATTCATGGAAAAGGCTCGATATAGAAAAGAACAGACACGCACCGATCATAGATGATCGGTGCGTTTTATCGCGAGGGCTGGCGATAGTCGTTCAGCGCAGGTTCAGCGACGAACCGGGCGCTTCTGCAGTTTGCGCTGCAGGGTGCGGCGGTGCATGCCCAAGGCGCGGGCAGTGGCGGAGATGTTGCCTTCGTGCTCGGTGAGCACACGCTGGATGTGCTCCCATTGCAGGCGGTCAACCGACATCGGGTTTTCCGGCACCAGACTGTCGAGGTCGGCGTGTTCGGACAGCAACGCAGCCAGTACGTCGTCAGCGTCGGCGGGTTTGCACAGGTAGTTGCAGGCGCCGCGCTTGATCGCTTCGACCGCAGTGGCAATGCTCGAATAACCGGTGAGGATCACCACGCGCATTTCCGGGTCCAGCTCCAGCAGTTTGGGCAGCAGCACCAGACCGGAGTCGCCGTCCATTTTCAGGTCGAGCGCGGCGTAATCAGGCAGATCGGCCTGGGCGATGGTCAGGCCTTCTTCGGCGGAACCGGCGGTGCTGACGCGAAAGCCACGGCGAGCCATGGCACGGGCCATGACTCGGGTGAAGGTCGCGTCGTCGTCGACCAGCAGCAAATGCGGCAGTTCTTCGCCTTCGACTTGGATTTCGTCACTCATGTTGGTCTCCTCGGGCGCCGTGGGGCAGGCGCAGCTCGGTGAGCGTGCCGCCTTCCTCATGACTATAGAGTTTCACTGAACCGCCGGCGCGTGTCACGCTGGCCTTGCTCAAAAACAGGCCCAGGCCGAAACCTTTGCCCTTGGTGGTAAAAAACGGTTTGCCGATCTGCTCGGCGATGGCCAGCGGCACACCGGCGCCGTGGTCACGAATACTGATGGTCAGGTTCTCGACGTCCCAGTCCAGGGTCACTTTGAGATTTTCCGGGCAGGCGTCGGCGGCATTGTTGAGCAGATTCAACAGCGCCTGAGTCAGGTCCGGCGGCGGCGCCATTCGCGGCACCGTGCCTTGGCCGAGACGGTGGAAGCGATAACTGGCCTCCGGACGCATCAGGTGCCAGCGGTTCAACGCTTCGTCGAGCCAGTCGGTGACGTCCTGCATCTCCACGGCCAGACGACGATTGGCCTCGGCGGCACGGACCAGTTGCTGCAAGGTCTCTTTGCAGAGTTTGACTTGATCCTGCAGCACTTTCAGATCGTCCTGCAGCATCGGATCGGGATGATCTTGCTGCATTTCCTTGAGCAATACGCTCATGGTTGCCAGCGGCGTACCCAGTTCATGGGCAGCGCCAGCGGCCTGGGTGGCGACGGCCAGCAATTGCTGATCGCGCAGGCCTTCTTCGCGGCGGATCGCGCGCAATTCTTCCTGACGGCGCAACTCTTCGGCCATGCGTGCCGCAAAGAAGGTGATCACCGCAGCGGCCAGGGCGAAGCTCAGCCACATGCCGTAGATCTGCAGGTTCTCGCGAGCGACCGGCAGGGTTTCCAGCGGATAGAAACGCGTCAGCATCACCGTGTACAGCGCCAGCGCGATGCCGGACAGGATCACCGAATAGCGCCACGGCAGCGTCACAGCGGCGATGGTCAGCGGCACCAGATAATAGGAAACAAACGGGTTGGTCGAACCACCGGAGAAGTACAGCAGCGCACTGTGAATCACCAGATCACAGGCCAGTTGCAACGCATACTCGAGTTCGGTCACCGGCCACGAAGTGCGCAAACGCACGGCGGTGAACACGCAGAGCAGCGTCGAGCAGCCGAGGGTCATCGCCAGTTGCACCCACGGCAACGGCAGCAGTTGCAGCCAGTAGGCCAGGCCCACGGAACCGGCCTGCGCGCCAAGCACCAAGGTGCGGATGAAAGTCAGCCGCCAGAGGTTCTGGCGAGTGGCGGATGTCAGTTGTACGGGGGCGAGCATGAGCTCTCCTGATGAGCGCTCCAGGCGGATCGCACGGAGTATAACCAAGCCGCGGGCTTGAGAGGCGAAAGTGCGGCAAACGACCACACTGCACAAAGCTGCAAGTTTCGAGCTGCAAGCTATAAGTAAAAGCTTTTAGCTTGCAGCTCGACGCTTGCAACTTGAAGCTGCTTTATAGAGTCTGATGGTTTCACGCAGGCCCCCGAACCATCACCTGCGCCCTCATCAAGGAGCTTTCATGCACACATTTCGCCGCAGCGCCGCCCTTCTCGCCCTGACCGTCGGCAGCATCGCCAGCCTTCCGGCCCTGGCCGCCGATGAGCTGCACTACAACCAGATTTCCCTGCGCGCCGAAGTCAGCACGGAAGTCGCCCGCGACCTGATGATCGTCACCCTCTACACCGAAGAACAAAACACCGACCCGGCCAAACTGGCCGCCGACATCAGCACCACCATGAACAAGGCCCTGGCCCAGGCCAAGCAAGTCAAAGACATCACCCTGCGCCAGGGTAGCCGCAACAGCTACCCGATCTACGACACCAAAGGCCAGAAGATCACCGGCTGGCGTGAACGCGCCGAATTGCGCCTGGAAAGCTCCGACTTCGCCGCCCTGTCCAAACTCACCGGCGAACTGCTGGGCGATCTGAAAATGGGCGGCATGGACTTCGCCATCGCCGACCCGACCCGCAAATCCAGTGAAGACCAGTTGCTCAAAGAAGCCGTGACCGCCTTCAAGGCCCGCGCCCAACTGGCCACCGATGCACTGGGCGGCAAGGGCTACAAAATCGTCAACCTGAACCTCAACAGCAACGGTTATCCACAACCGTACCTGCGCGCACCGATGATGATGAAAGCGGCGGCAATGGATTCAGCGCCGGTGACCCCGGAAGTTGAAGCCGGCACCAGCCAGGTCAGCATGACGGCGGATGGCTCGATTGAAGTGTTGATGCAGTGATTTGATCTGGGCTGAATAAAAAGCCGCCGATCGGTGAAGGGTCGGCGGTTTTTTTGTGCCCGGGATTTGTAGCGAACGATCCGCCGCCTTCGCGAGCAGGCTCGCTCCCACAGGTTGGACGCATTCCAATGTGGGAGCGAGCCCGCTCGCGATGAACGATAACGCGGTCTCAGCTCTGCGGATCAACCCGATCCAGCGCCCGGTTCACCGCCAACTCGGCCAGCATGATGATCTGCTGAATCGCCAACGCCGTATTGCGCTCAGGCCGGCCCAACTGATCGGCAAAGTTACCGGTTAACGTGTTCGCCGACGCCAGTGACTCACAGGCATGGGCCAGCAGGCTTTCGGTGTCGATATTCGGCTGGATCAGGAACATCGTGCTGGGCTGCCGGGGCTTGACCGGGTCAGGGCTGAGGTAGAAATCCAGGGCGCGCTTGATGGCTTCGCGGGTTTTGATCTGGTCGTCGGCGCGGATGGCGTCTTCGAGTGGGGATGTGGGATCGATAGGTGGATCGGGGACAATTTTATCTTTCATGAAAATCTGCTCGTCATTCGAGCCGCCCTTGGCCATTTCTCACGTGGCAAAGGGTGGCAGCTATGTGCGGAGTGAGAAACCGGTGAGCAGAAAACCGGCCAGACCGAAGTCTGCCCGCACACAGCCGCCATAAGGCATTGCGACGGCTAATAAACCGGCCGCAATTATGGTCTTACTGGTGCTAGTTTCAAGCTCGGCGGGTTCTCACACCCGATCACTGAACATTCAGCGACAACCAGAGCCTAGAGAGCCGACGTCCGACGGACAACCTGAAAACATTGTGGGAAGGTTCTGGTTATCTGACACAGATTTAAACAGTCAAAAGCAAACCCTCACCCTAGCCCTCTCCCAAAGGGAGAGGGGACTGACCGAGGTGATTGCGAGAGATACGCCGACGTGAAATACCGAGTCGAACTCAGATTCTGAAACAGATCAAAAGCCCCTCACCCTAACCCTCTCCCGGAGGGAGAGGGGACTGACCGAGGTGTTTGGGCGAGCTACGCCGACGTGAAATACCGAGTCGAACTCAGATTCTGAAGTAGATCAAAAGCCCCTCACCCTAACCCTCTCCCGGAGGGAGAGGGGACTGACCGAGGTGTTTGGGCGAGCTACGCCGACGTGAAATACCGAGTCGAACTCAGATTTTGAAATGCCCAAAAATCGGCTCCCTCTCCCTCGGGAGAGGGCTGGGGTGAGGGGCAAATCCACCACAAAACAAAAGCCGAACACCCGCGCTCTTCACCACTCAACAGGATGAGCGTTAGCTCGGCTGCAGCTTTTGATCTTGATCCACGAGCGACGTCGGAAGGCTGAGTGGAGGGATTGATCCGGGCGTGGGAGCGCAGCGACCGTTTGGCGAAGCCAAACACAGCGGGAGTAGGTGCAGCGAAGCAAACCGGAGACGCTGCGCCCGGATCGATCCCGGAGCGAAGGAACCCCGAGCCCCAGCGAGCGGGCCGTACGTAGGAGCAAGCGTTTTTGGTTACTTTTTAGGCGTTTGTAAAAAGTGACCCGCCGTAAGGGCGGAACCCTAAGCCGCCATCACCGCAGCAACGGATATACACACAAGTGCTAGATATACCGAGACAGACACTTCAACAGGAAAAACGATATTTCCGCCAACACCCCCGCCCCAGCTACTCTTCCACGATTACCACCGCCGATTCCCCGGGGACCCCATGCCAAGATCCACCCTAAAACCGCTCTTGATCTCCCTCGCACTAACAACCATAGCCCCAATCGCCAACGCCGCCACAACCCTGGTCTACTGCTCCGAAGCCAGCCCCGCAGGCTTCGACCCCAGCCAATACACCAGCGGCACCGACTTCGACGCCTCCGCCGAAACCGTCTTCAACCGCCTCACCCAATTCCAGCGCGGCGGCACCGACATCGAACCCGGCCTGGCAACCAAATGGGACATTTCCCCGGATGGCCTGCAATACACCTTCCACCTGCGCCAAAACGTAAAATTCCACACCACCGACTACTTCAAACCCACCCGCGACTTCAACGCCGACGACGTGCTCTTCACCTTCCAGCGCCTCCTCGACCCGGACAACGCCTTCCGCAAGGCCTACCCCGCCGAATCCCCGTACTTCACTGACATGGGCCTCAACACCACAATCAAATCGGTAGAAAAACTCGACGAGCAAACCGTGCGCTTCAACCTCAACAACGTCGACGCCGCGTTCGTGCAAAACCTCGCCATGAGCTTCGCCTCGGTGCAATCAGCCGAATACGCCGCCCAACTGTTGAAAGAAGGCAAAGCCGCCGACCTCAACCAGAAGCCGATCGGCACCGGCCCATTCGTGTTCAAGCGCTACCAAAAGGATTCGCAAATCCGCTACGCCGCCAACACGGCCTATTGGAAACCCGAAGACGTGAAGATCGACAACCTGATCTTCTCGATCACCCCCGACGCCGCCGTACGCCTGCAAAAACTCAAGGCCGGCGAATGCCAGGTCAGCGGCTACCCGCGCCCGGCCGACATCGATGTGATGGAAAAAGACCCGAACCTGCGCGTGCTCAAGCAGGCCGGCTTCAACCTCGGCTTCCTCGCCTACAACACCACCCACGCACCACTCGACCAGCTCAAGGTTCGGCAGGCGCTGGACATGGCCATCGATAAACCGGCGATCATCAAAGCCGTTTACCAAAGCGCCGGCCAGTTGGCGCAAAACGCCTTGCCGCCAGCGCAATGGTCGTATGACCCGAATATCAAGGACGCTCCCTACGACCCGGTCAAAGCGCGGGTGCTACTGAAAGAAGCAGGGGTTGCGCCGGGTACAACCATCAACCTTTGGGCGATGACAGTGCAACGTGCGTCGAACCCGAATGCGCGGATGTCGGCGCAGATGATCCAGCAGGATTGGGAGAAGATCGGCATCAAGGCCAACATCGTCAGCTATGAATGGGGCGAGTACATCAAACGCGCGAAAAATGGCGAGCACGACGCGATGATCTATGGTTGGACAGGTGACAACGGTGACCCCGACAACTGGCTTGGCGTGCTCTACAGCTGCGTGGCGGTAAAAGGCAGCAACTACGCCAAATGGTGCGATCCGGCCTACGACAAACTGGTCCAGCAGGCCAAGTTATCCACCGACAAGGAACAACGGGTAAAACTGTATCAGCAGGCGCAACTGATCCTTAAACAGCAGGTGCCGATCACACCAATTGCCAACTCCACGGTGTTCCAGCCGCTGCGCAAGGAAGTCACTGACTTCAGGATCAGCCCGTTCGGTCTGACCCCCTTCTATGGCGTGGGTATAAATAAGTAACACCGAGCCCCAAGGCGGCGCGCACAACGTGACCAGCGCACCGTTTTGGGGCTTCATTTGCACCGTAAAAACCACCCGCAAACGGTCAAATGCGTCAGAAGTTATACAGATGCGACATTAAGGTACGTTCGTGCCACGCTTTGAGGCCGGCAGTCACTCTGGATCTTGCAATGGGTATGGCCCCTGCATAAGTATCCGCAGGCACGACTCACGAGGTCGTACCTCACAACTAAAAAATGACAACAAATCATGAGGCCAACATGCTTAAACACGCGGTCATTCCGTTTTTAGTCGGCGCAGGCTTGTTAGCCTCCGCACCTTTCGCATCCGCTGCGACTAACCTGGTGTTCTGCTCCGAAGGCAGCCCGGCCGGTTTCGACCCAGGCCAGTACACCACCGGAACCGACTTCGACGCCTCAGCCGAAACCATGTTCAACCGCCTGACCCAGTTCGAGCGCGGCGGCACCGCCGTGATTCCTGGTCTGGCGACCAAGTGGGACATTTCCGATGACGGCCTGACGTACACCTTCCACCTGCGTGAAGGCGTCAAGTTCCACACCACCCCGTATTTCAAGCCGACTCGTGAGTTCAACGCCGACGACGTGCTGTTCACCTTCAATCGCATGATTAACAAGGATGACCCGTTCCGTAAGGCGTACCCGACCGAATTCCCGTACTTCACCGACATGGGGATGGACACCAACATCACCAAGATCGATAAAGTCGACGACCACACCGTCAAGTTCACGTTGAAAGAAGTAGATGCCGCGTTCATCCAGAACATGGCCATGAGCTTCGCCTCGGTGCAGTCCGCCGAGTACGCAGCGCAGCTGCTGAAAGAAGGAAAGGCTGCCGACATCAACCAGAAGCCGATCGGCACTGGTCCGTTCGTGTTCAAGAGCTACCAGAAAGACTCCAACATCCGCTACACCGGGAACAAGGACTACTGGAAGCCGGATGACGTGAAGATCGACAACCTGATCTTCGCCATCACCACCGACCCGTCGGTACGTATTCAGAAGCTGAAAAAGAACGAGTGCCAGGTCACCTTGTTCCCGCGTCCGGCCGACCTGAAAGCGCTGAAAGAAGACAAGACCCTGAAGATGCCTGACCAGGCTGGCTTCAACCTCGGCTACATCGCCTACAACGTGATGGACAAGGTCAAAGGCAGCAACGAGGCCAACCCGCTGGCTGACCTGCGCGTACGCCAGGCGCTGGACATGGCCGTGAACAAGCCGCAGATCATCGACTCGGTTTACCAGGGCGCAGGCCAACTGGCGGTCAACGCCATGCCGCCGACCCAATGGTCTTACGACACCACCATCAAAGATGCCAAGTACGATCCTGAGAAAGCCAAACAGCTGCTCAAGGAAGCAGGCGTCAAGGAAGGTACCGAGATCGTGCTGTGGGCGATGCCGGTGCAGCGTCCGTACAACCCGAACGCCAAACTGATGGCTGAAATGCTCCAGTCCGACTGGGCCAAGATCGGCTTGAAAGTGAAGATCACCAGCTACGAGTGGGGCGAGTACATCAAACGCTCCAAAGGTGGCGAGAACCAGGCCATGATCATTGGCTGGAGCGGTGACAATGGTGATCCGGACAACTGGCTGAACGTGCTGTTCGGCTGCGACTCGCTCAGCGGCAACAACTTCTCCAAGTGGTGCGACAAGAAGTTCGACGGCCTCGTCAAAGAAGCCAAGCGCACGACCGATCAGGGCAAGCGCACCGAACTGTACAAACAGGCGCAACACGTCCTCAAAGATGCAGTCCCGATGACACCTATCGCTCACTCGACGGTGTACCAACCCATGCGCGCCAACGTGCAGGATTTCAAGATCAGCCCATTCGGCTTGAACTCCTTCTACGGCGTCAGCGTCAGCAAATAAGGCACTGCAGCGGCGACGTTTTTGACGTCGCCGTTGTTTTACCTGCCGGGAAGTTAGGAAATTGCCTACAGCCAATTCCACTGCGGATGACCGCGGTGGTATAGGACGCGTCGCCTTTTCCTACGAGCTTTAAGGCATTTACGCATTTACTGCCAGGACCGCGGCCCCTACCGTCGGGTACTGACCAGTGTCTGCGTGGGCCACCCGTTTGCCGTACGTACTGGATTGAGCTCGATGCTGCCCAAACGTCTCCGGATGAGACGATGGCGCATTGAACAACACTAAAAAAGAGGGAGCGTCATGCGCCATACCTTGATTTTTTCCGCATTGCTGAGCGCCGGCCTGTTGGCCGCCTCGTCCGCGACGTTCGCCGCCAGCAAAAGTCTGGTGTTCTGTTCTGAAGGCAGCCCGGCAGGGTTTGATACCGCGCAGTACACGACAGCGACCGATAACGACGCCGCCGAACCGATCTACAACCGACTGGTCGAGTTCGAAAAAGGCGAGACCAATGTCGTTCCGGGTCTGGCAACCACGTGGGATATTTCCGAGGATGGTCTCAAGTACACCTTTCACCTGCGTGAAGGTGTGAAGTTTCATACAACGCCGTACTTCAAGCCGACCCGCGATTTCAACGCCGATGACGTGCTGTTCACGTTTAATCGCATGCTGGATGCACAACAGCCTTTCCGTAAGGCCTATCCCACCGAATTCCCGTATTTCAACGGGATGAGCCTGAACAAGAACATCGCCAAGGTCGAGAAGACCGGGCCGCTGACCGTGGAGTTCACGCTCAACAGCGTCGACGCCGCGTTCATTCAGAACATTGCCATGAGCTTCGCCTCCATTCTGTCCGCCGAATACGCCGACAAATTGCTGGCCGACGGCAAGCCGAGCGACATCAACCAGAAACCGATCGGCACCGGGCCGTTCGTGTTCAAGAGTTATCAGAAAGACTCGAACATTCGTTACACCGGTAATAAACATTATTGGGATCCGAGCCGGGTCAAACTCGACAATCTGATTTTCGCGATCAACACCGACGCCTCGGTACGCGTGCAGAAGCTCAAGGCCGGCGAATGCCAGATTACCCTGCATCCGCGCCCTGCCGATGTTGAAGCGCTGAAGGCCGACCCGAAACTGCAACTGATCTCCAAACCGGGTTTCAACCTCGGCTACATCGCCTACAACGTCCGCCACAAACCCTTCGACCAGCTCGAAGTGCGTCAGGCGCTGGACATGGCGGTGAATAAACAGGGGATTCTCAACGCTGTTTATCAAGGCGCCGGTCAACTGGCCGTCAACGCCATGCCACCGACCCAGTGGTCCTACGACAACACCATCAAAGACGCCGCCTACAACCCGGAAAAAGCCAAAGAGCTGCTCAAGGCTGCCGGCGTCAAGGAAGGCACCGAAATCACCCTGTGGGCGATGCCGGTGCAGCGTCCGTACAACCCGAACGCCAAACTGATGGCCGAAATGCTCCAGGCTGACTGGGCCAAGATCGGTCTGAAAGTAAAAATCGTCAGCTACGAATGGGGCGAGTACATCAAGCGCACCAAAAATGGCGAGCACGACATCAGCCTGATCGGCTGGACCGGTGACAACGGGGATCCGGACAACTGGCTCGGCACGCTGTACAGCTGCGATGCCATCGGCGGCAACAACTATTCCATGTGGTGCGACCCGGCTTACGACAAGCTGATCAAACAGGCCAAGGTCGTCACTGACCGCGACCAGCGCACCATGCTCTACAAACAGGCTCAGCAATTGCTTAAACAACAAGTGCCGATCACGCCTGTCGCCCACTCGACGGTCAACCAACCGTTAAGCGCGAGGATCGAAGGGTTCAAAGTCAGCCCTTTCGGTCGCAACGTGTTCTCGGGTGTCGGTATCGATTAAACCAGACGATTAGCCGCAACGCTGGGGGGCGCTGTCTAGCCCCTCACGCAAGCGCTTTGCCGAAATTCGCCAATCCGGCCTTTTGCAAACGTTTGCGATGTGTGAATGAGTTCTAAACCAATAACCGGCATACCAAAAAAAGCCGGCATAAAAAGAAAGTAAAGGAGCTTCACCCATGAAACTGAGCAGCACCGCGATACTGGCCCTGGCCATCAGCAGCGTCACCGCCACGGCGTACGCCGAAACCCAAAGTCAGGCATTCACCCCGGTGACCGTCAACGAGAAGAGCGCCCAGGCCGAGGCCACCGGTTTCCTCGAAGGTCAATCGATCAGCGGTTCGACCCGCAACTGGTACGCCAACGAGCAACTCAAGCGCGGCGGCAAGTTCGCTTACCGCAAGGATGGCGTATCGACACCAACCGACCGCCGCATCAACTGGGTGCAAGGCACGATCATCAAGTACAACTCGGGTTTCACCGAAGGTACTGTCGGTTTCAGCACCGAAGTGGCGGCTTACAACGCCATCGCTCTTGAGCGTGACCGCGAGAACCTCGCCTCCAACAACGGCGGTGCACCGGGCACCCGTCCAGGCGCAGGCAACAACCGTACGCTGACCAAAGAAGGCGGTGACGCTCAAGGTCAATGGAGCAAAGTGGGCCTGGCCAACATCAAGGCACGTATCTCCAATACCACCCTGACTGCCGGCCGCATGAACTTCAGCAGCCCGCAGGTCGACGTGATCGGCAACCGTCCGCTGCCGTCGAGCTTCGAAGGTATCGCGATCCACAGCGAAGAGCTGAACAACCTCTCTTTCGACCTGGCAACGTTCGACCGCGTCTCGCCTCGTACCGAAGAAAGCCTCAGCAAGTTCCGCTCCGAATACGGCAACATCGACGCCGAAGCTGACCACGTGAACACTGCCGGTATCTCGTACCAGCCGTTTGCCAGCCTGACCACCAGCCTGTGGGGCACCCAGGCTGAAGACCTGTGGAACCAGTACTACTTCGGCGCCACCCACGTACTGGGTGACAGCTCGATCCTCAGCCTGACCACCGGCCTGAACTACTACAAGACTGTCGACGAAGGCAAAAAACTGCTGGGCGACATCGACAATGACACCTACTCGCTGTCGTTCGGCCTGACTCACCTGGCACACACCCTGACCTTCTCGTATCAGGAAGTGAACGGTAACGAGTACTTCGACTACCTGCACGAAACCAACGGTATCTACCTGGCCAACTCCCTGCTCTCGGACTTCAACGGCCCGAACGAGAAGTCCTTCCAGGTTTCCTACGGCATCAACATGGCCGAATACGGTGTACCGGGCCTGAAGTTCAACATCTACCAGGCGCGCGGCTGGGGCATCGACGGCACCCACTACAAAGGTGGCGGCTACGACGGTGTGCAATCGATGGACGGCGAGCACCACTATGAATACGGCATCGGTGCAACCTATGCCGTACAGAGCGGGCCACTCAAAGCCACCACGATTCGCGGTACTTACACCGCTCACCGTGCCAGCGAAAACCAGGCTGACGGCAGCATCAACGAGTTCCGTCTCGTGACCACGATTCCATTCAACATCCTGTAAAAAACGCCAACCGACGGCTGACTCATGATGAGTTGGCCGTTCGGTTTTTGTCTTCAACCGATTGCAGAGGGTTATCGATGAAAATGCTTCCCCTACGTGCAGCCATCGCGGCTGCGTTGCTGAGTGTCGCTGTTGGCGTCTCGGCCAAACCCTTGGTGGTCTGCACCGAAGCCAGCCCGGAAGGCTTCGACATGGTCCAGTACACAACTGCAGTCACGGCGGACGCTGTGGCCGAAACCATCTTCAACCGCCTGGTGGACTTCAAGCCTGGCACGACGGAAATCGTTCCGGCCCTGGCAGACACCTGGGAAATCAGTGAAGACGGCCTGACGTACACGTTCCACCTGCGCCAAGGCGTCAAGTTTCATACCACCGAATACTTCAAGCCGACCCGCGACATGAACGCCGACGACGTGCTTTGGAGCTTCCAGCGTCAGCTGGACCCGAATCACCCGTGGCACAAACTGTCGAGCGTGGGCTTCCCCTACTTTGAAAGCATGGGCTTCAAAGAACTGCTGAAAAACGTAGAAAAAGTCGACGACTACACGGTCAAGTTCACCCTGACCCGCCGCGAAGCGCCGTTCCTGGCTGACGTCGCGATGCCATTCACCGCCATCTACTCCGCCGAGTACGCCGATCAATTGCTCAAGGCCAACAAGACCGGCGACCTGAACAACAAGCCGGTCGGCACCGGCCCGTTCATCTTCCAGCGCTACGCCAAGGATGCGCAGGTGCGCTTCAAGGCGAATCCGGAGTACTTCCGTGGCAAGCCACCGGCCGATGCGTTGATCCTGGCGATCGCCACCGACAACAACGTGCGCCTGCAGAAGCTCAAGGCCAACGAGTGCCAGATCGCGCTGTATCCGAAACCGGATGACATCCCGAGCATCAAGAAAGACGCCAAGCTCAAGGTTGATGAACTGAATGCGATGACCGTTTCGTACATCGCCATGAACACCCAGCACAAATACATGAGCGACGTGCGCGTGCGTAAGGCGATCGATATCGCCTTCGACAAAGCCGCTTACGTCAACGCGCTGTTTGGCCCGGGCAATGCAACCGTTGCGGTCAACCCGTACCCGGACACGCTGCTGGGCTACAACCACGACCTGAAGAACCCGC
Organism: Pseudomonas sp. VD-NE ins; assembly: GCF_031882575.1. Classification (NCBI taxonomy): domain Bacteria; kingdom Pseudomonadati; phylum Pseudomonadota; class Gammaproteobacteria; order Pseudomonadales; family Pseudomonadaceae; genus Pseudomonas; species Pseudomonas sp. VD-NE ins. The sequence goes on along the minus strand of NZ_CP134772.1, from coordinate 993,948 downwards.
CACGCGACCTCGACAAGGCCCGCGCCCTGCTTAAGGAAGCCGGGGTTCCGGAAGGCACCGTGTTTACCCTGTTTACCCGTAACGGCGGCGGCCCGACCAACCCCAACCCGATGCTCGGCGCACAAATGATGCAGGCTGACCTGGCGAAAGTCGGGATCAAGATCGACATCCGCGTGATGGAATGGGGCGAAATGCTCAAACGCGCCAAGGCCGGCGAACACGATATGGTCTCGGCCGGATGGGCGGGCGACAACGGCGACCCGGATAACTTCCTGACGCCTATGCTCAGTTGCGAAGCTGCCAAGAACGGCGAAAACTACGCGCGTTGGTGCAACGAGAAATTCCAGGCACTGCTCGACGAAGCACGGGCTAAAGTAGATCCGGCCGAACGCGCGAAACTCTATGAGCAGGCTCAGGTCCTGTTTAATCAGGATCAACCGTGGATCAGCATGGCCCACACCCGGATGTTTACTGCAATGCGCAACAACGTAGAGGGCTATCACATCAGCCCTCTCACCACTAATAACTTCGCCACCACCCAGGTGAAGTAGATAAGAAACTCCCGGTGTTCCTGAACCCAGGGACACCGGGCACGCCTAACCGGCTGATGAGGTACCACACAAGATGTTTAGTTTTATTGCCCGCCGACTGGGGTTGTTGATCCCCACGTTTTTCGGCATCACCTTGCTGACTTTCGCGTTGATTCGCATGATTCCGGGCGACCCCGTGGAAGTGATGATGGGCGAACGTCGGGTCGACCCCGAAATGCACGCTCAGGCAATGGAACGCCTAGGTCTGAACAAGCCACTGTATGCCCAGTATCTGGACTACATCGGCAAACTGGCCCACGGCGATCTCGGCGAATCCCTGCGTACGCGTGAGAGCGTATGGACCGAGTTCACCTCCCTCTTCCCGGCGACCCTGGAACTGTCCATGGCCGCCCTGCTGTTCGCCGGCATCCTGGGCCTTCTGGCCGGGGTGATCGCGGCACTCAAGCGAGGATCCCTGTTCGACCACGGGGTGATGGGCATTTCCCTCGCGGGGTATTCGATGCCGATCTTCTGGTGGGGCCTGATCCTGATCATGTTCTTCTCGGTGAGCCTGGGCTGGACCCCGGTTTCCGGACGGATCGACCTGCTCTACGACATCGAGCCGCGCACCGGTTTCATGCTGATCGACACGCTGCTGGCCGATGACGTCGGGGCGTTCTTCGATGCACTGCATCACCTGATCCTGCCGGCCATCGTGCTCGGCACCATTCCGCTGGCGGTGATCGCGCGGATGACCCGCTCGTCGATGCTCGAAGTGCTGCGTGAAGACTACATCCGCACCGCCAAGGCCAAAGGCCTGTCGCCGTCGCGCGTGGTGTTCGTGCACGGTCTGCGTAACGCGCTGATTCCGGTACTCACCGTGGTCGGCCTGCAAGTCGGCACCCTGCTGGCCGGTGCAGTCCTGACCGAAACCATCTTCTCCTGGCCCGGCATCGGTAAATGGCTGATCGAAGCCATCGGCGCCCGGGACTATCCGGTTGTGCAAAACGGCATCCTGTTAATCGCCTGCCTGGTGATTCTGGTCAACTTCGTAGTGGACATCCTCTACGGCTTTGCCAACCCACGCATCCGTCATCAGCGCTGAGGTCAATAACCATGAGCACTCCAACATCCTCAGTAGCCACCGCCGCCAACGCGGATCAAAGCCTGCTGTACCCGTCACCGTACAAAGAATTCTGGCAAGCCTTCTCCAAGAACAAAGGCGCGGTTGCCGGCCTGCTCTTCATGTTGCTGGTGATTTTCTGCGCGCTGTTCGCGCCGTGGGTCGCGCCGCATAACCCGAGCGAGCAATACCGCGACTTCCTGCTGACGCCACCGGCGTGGCTGGAAGGCGGGCAGATGCAGTTCCTGCTCGGCACCGATGAACTCGGTCGCGACCTGCTGTCGCGTCTGATCCAGGGTTCGCGCCTGTCGCTGCTGATCGGTTTGTCGTCGGTCGTCATGTCGCTGATTCCGGGGATCCTGCTCGGTCTGTTCGCCGGTTTCTTTCCGAAGATGATCGGCCCGACCATAATGCGTCTGATGGACATCATGCTGGCCCTGCCGTCGCTGCTGCTGGCAGTGGCGATTGTCGCCATCCTCGGCCCTGGCCTGATCAACACCGTGATCGCCATTGCTGTGGTCTCGCTGCCGTCCTACGTGCGTCTGACCCGCGCTGCAGTGATGGGCGAACTGAACCGCGACTACGTGACCGCCGCGCGCCTGGCCGGTGCCGGTCTGCCACGTCTGATGTTCATCACCGTGCTGCCGAACTGCATGGCGCCGCTGATCGTTCAGGCGACTCTGAGCTTCTCCTCGGCAATTCTCGATGCCGCCGCACTGGGCTTCCTCGGCCTTGGCGTACAACCGCCAACCCCTGAGTGGGGCACCATGCTGGCCTCGGCCCGCGACTACATCGAACGCGCCTGGTGGGTAGTGAGCCTGCCTGGTTTGACCATTTTGCTCAGCGTGCTGGCAATCAACTTGATGGGCGACGGTCTGCGCGATGCGCTGGACCCGAAACTCAAGAACGCCGCCTGAGGAGATTCCCATGTCACTGCTAGAAATCAAGAATCTCAACGTTCGCTTCGGCGACAAGACCGCGACCCCGGTGGTCGACGGCCTCGACCTGAAAGTCGACAAAGGCGAAGTACTGGCCATCGTTGGCGAGTCGGGTTCGGGCAAATCCGTGACCATGATGGCGCTGATGGGCCTGATCGAGCACCCCGGCATCGTCACCGCCGACTCGCTCAGCTTTGACGGCAAAGACATGCTCAAGCTGAGCAACCGTCAGCGTCGGCAGATCGTCGGCAAAGACCTGTCGATGGTCTTTCAGGACCCGATGACCGCACTGAACCCGAGCTACACCGTCGGTTTCCAGATCGAAGAAGTGCTGCGTCTGCACCTGAAAATGTCCGGCAAGCAAGCGCGCAAACGTGCGATCGAACTGCTGGAAAAAGTAGAAATCCCGGGCGCCGCGAGCCGTATGGACGCCTACCCGCACCAACTCTCCGGCGGTATGAGCCAGCGTGTTGCGATCGCCATGGCGATTGCCGGCGAGCCGAAACTGCTGATCGCCGACGAACCGACCACTGCACTGGACGTGACGATTCAGGCACAGATCATGGATCTGCTGCTGGCGTTGCAGAAAGAACAGAACATGGGCCTGGTGCTGATCACTCACGACCTCGCGGTCGTGGCTGAAACTGCCCAGCGCGTCTGTGTGATGTACGCAGGGCAAGCCGTTGAAGTCGGTCAGGTGCCGCAACTGTTCGACATCCCGGCGCACCCGTACAGCGAAGCACTGCTCAAGGCGATTCCCGAGCACAGCCTCGGCGCCGCACGTCTGTCGACCCTGCCGGGCATCGTCCCGGGCCGCTACGACCGTCCGCAGGGTTGCCTGCTGTCGCCGCGCTGCCCGTACGTGCAGGACAGCTGCCGCGCGCAGCGTCCAGGCCTTGATCCAAAAGCCCACAGCCTCGCCCGCTGCTTCTTCCCGCTGAACCAGGAGGTGGCGTAATGGCCGTCGTACTTACCGCCCGCGACCTGACCCGTCACTACGAAGTGTCCCGTGGCCTGTTCAAGGGCCACGCGACTGTACGCGCACTCAACGGTGTGTCGTTCGAACTGGAAGCCGGCAAGACCCTCGCCGTAGTAGGCGAGTCGGGCTGCGGCAAATCCACCCTCGCTCGCGCATTGACGCTGATTGAAGACCCGTCGTCCGGCTCGCTGAAAATTGCCGGCCAGGAAGTCGCCGGCGCCGACAAGGCGCAACGCAAGCAACTGCGCAAAGACGTGCAGATGGTCTTTCAGAGCCCGTACGCGTCGTTGAATCCACGGCAGAAAGTCGGTGACCAGCTCGGCGAGCCGCTGCTGATCAACACCAACCTGAGCGCTGCCGAACGTCGCGAGAAAGTCCAGGCGATGATGAAGCAGGTCGGCTTGCGTCCTGAGCATTATCAGCGTTACCCGCACATGTTCTCCGGCGGTCAGCGTCAGCGTATCGCCCTGGCTCGCGCCATGATGCTGCAACCGAAAGTGCTGGTGGCGGATGAACCGACCTCGGCACTGGACGTGTCGATTCAGGCGCAGGTACTCAACCTGTTCATGGATCTGCAGCAGGAGTTCAACACCGCTTACGTGTTCATCTCGCACAACCTTGCGGTGGTGCAACACGTGGCCGATGACGTGATGGTGATGTACCTCGGTCGCCCGGTGGAACTGGGCCCGAAGAACGACATCTACGAGCGTCCGCTGCACCCGTACACCCAGGCGCTGCTGTCGGCGACCCCGACCATTCACCCGGACCCGAACAAGCCGAAAATCAAGATCGTCGGCGAACTGCCCAACCCGCTGAACCCGCCACCGGGCTGCGCTTTCCACAAGCGCTGCCCGTATGCGACCGAGCGGTGCAGCAGCGAAGAGCCGGTGTTGCGCCAGCTCGACAGCCGGCAGGTGGCTTGCCACTACGCCGAGCAGTTCCTTGATGGCGCGGCATAAGCAAATCTGGAGAGCGATACAAAACCTGTAGGAGCTGTCGAGTGAAACGAGGCTGCGATCTTTTGATTGTCAGAATCAAAATCAAAAGATCGCAGCGTGCCGCAGCTCCTACAGGGATCGTGTTTATTCAGGGATAAAGTGTTGAGCAAACCCCTTCCACCTCGATTGCGCATCAGTCGAGGCAGAAGGGGTTTTCTTTTGCCTGCGATTTACGTCTGGCTATCGCCTTCGTCGTCCGGATCATCAGTGTCCGGCTCATCGGTGGTCGAGTCGTCATCATCGGCGCTGCCACCCTGCCCCTGATCGCCCGGCTCGGACTCGGACTTGGCGAGCATCAAACCGCCATGCCCCACCTGCCCGTTGAACGCCTGAGAATCGTGATCCTCGCACTCGGCCCAGGCCGTCGCGGTGCCAAGGGACAGCATGACCATCACTTTCAATAGCAATAAAACCCGTAGCAACCTGCTTTTCATAGCCGACTCCATCCATTTTCAGGTGAGACATTCGTGCCTGACTGGCGCTGTGTGAAATCTAGTTCCGATCCATCGGGTTCACCAGATAGGACGCCAACGGGCAGGCAGAAATGCCCTTCGCCGACAGACGGGTTTCGAATAATTTCTATCGCTGGATCAGCTAAGCGGGCGGGTCGCTTGCCACGTCAAGGGAATCGACATCAGCACCAGCACGGTGCTGGCCAACCACACGCTGTGGCCACCGAAGTTGCCATACAACTGACCGCTGAGCACCGGCGACAACAACGCACTGGCGCTCCAGCTCATAAAGAACAGGCCAAAGTACTGACCGCTTTTGCCACTCTGGGCAAATTGCATCGCCAGCACATTCAGTGGCGGCATGAACAACGCCTCACCCAAGGTCCAGATCAGCGTCGACAGGCAGACAAACGCCAGCCCGGAACCGAATGGCAACATGCCCAGCCCGCACGCCAGCAGTAAACTGCCGGCCAGCATTTGCCGCCGCGTGCCCCAACGCTCGCCCCAGTGCGACAGCGGAATCTGCAGGGCGATCACCAGCAACGCATTGAGCCCGAACTGCCAGCCGATCGCTTCCGTGCTCAACTGGTAATAATCACGCAGATAGTTGCCCAGCGTGCTGTAGACCGTATCGAACGCGATGCCGAGCACGGCCGTCGCCGCGAGCAACCACAGGAAGGGTTTATCGCGATACGGCACCCTGGAACCTGCATCATCCGTGGACTTTTCGTCATTGATCAGCACCGGTCGACGCCACGTAGTGCGGACAAACCACAGTAACGCCAGCAACGTCATCGCCGCACTGCCGAAAAATACCCAGCGAAAATCGGTCTGCGCCAACACCCCGCCCGCCACACCGGCGGCGGCCATCCCAAGGTTGCGCGCAACCCGACTCAACGCCTGCGCACGCGAGCGCTGCGTCACCTCGCAATACTCCATGATCAACCGCTGATGCAGCGTGCGAATAGCGCCATCGATGGTTCCGCTGAGCAACAGCAATGCAGCGAGCAACGGCACCTGCGTCACCAGCCCCAGCAGTATCAGCACCCACACCGAAATAAAGAACAACGCCGCCGTCAGCCGCGCCGTGCGCACATGATCACTGAGCCAGCCACCGAGCATCGAACCGACCAGCAACCCCGCGCCATACGCCGAGAGCAACCAGCCAACCGTCTCGATCGCCAGCCCTAGTTCCTGACGCAGGTACAACGCCATGAACAGCTTGACCATGCTGCTCAGGCGATTGATGAACAACAGCGCCGCAAGCACCCAGGCCATTACGCTGAAATAGCCGTTCAGTCGTAGCAAGTGAGTCAGGCGACTCGTCATTCCATTGACCTCTCAAAGCGACTTGCGTGGAGCTGGAACACTAACGGCCAGCACGCGGGTTGTCGCGTTCGAGAATATCGAAACCACAAAAAACCGAGTCGTCCTACAGCCATTGCGCGCGATAAAACCGTGCCGAAGATCAAAAGCCCCTCACCCTAGCCCTCCCGAAACGTCGGACCGCCCGTAGGGAGAGGGGACTGACCGAGGTGATTGCGAGAGATACGCCGAGGTGCAATACCGAGTTGAACTCAGATTCTGAAGCAGATCAAAAGCCCCTCACCCTAGCCCTCTCCCGGAGGGAGAGGGGACTGACCGCGTGGACTGGAAGTAATACGCCGACTTGGGATACCGAGTTCAACGAAAATCTTGAAAAGACCACAAATCGGCCCCCTCTCCCTCGGGAGAGGGCTGGGCGGGCGGCGTTCCGATGAGGGGCGAATCCACCACAAAAATAACGCCGAACACCCGCTCTTCACCACTCAATAGGCCGAGTGTCAGCTCGCCTGCTCTTGATCTTGATCCACGGGCGACTTCGGAAGGCTGAGTGGAGGGATTGATCCGGGCGTGGGAGCGCAGCGACCGTTTGGCGAAGCCAAACACAGCGGGAGTAGGTGCAGCGAAGCAAACCGGAGACGCTGCGCCCGGATCGATCCCGGAGCGAAGGAACCCCGAGCCCCAGCGAGCGGGCCGCACGCAGGAGCAAGCGTTTTTTTGCTTACTTTTTTTAGGCGCTTCGGTACGTGTCAAGGTACCTGTCGCCTTGGTCCTACAACTGCTAGCCCATTACGCCCTTAATTTCAGGGCGTTCTGGGTTTAAATAAACTGCGTCTGCCAGTTTCCAGTTTCGTGTTCGAGTACTCCAGCGGCTTGGATTAGCTTCCCTGGCATCCTCATAAAGCTCTGTTCTAGCTTGTAATAGGGCGGTTGCTTTGCCCTCGTGCCGTTGGTTTGGCGTGACGTATTTCAAGGCGCTGTGGCGGTGATCTTCGTTGTACCACTCGATGAACGTCTGCACCCAAAGCCTTGCATCAGTGACCGTATCAAATGGTTGATCGGGCCAAAGCGGGCAGTACTTTGCAGTGCGAAAAAGTGCTTCGGCGTAAGCGTTGTCATTGCTCACTCTTGGCCGGCTAAAAGAAGGTTCTACACCCAGCGCGACCATGCTTTCACGCAACAAAGAACCTCTCATCACGTGTCCATTATCTGAGTGCAACACCAGCGGACGACCTGCAGTATGTTCCCGTAAACATCCCTTTGTGAGCAGTTCACAGGCGTGTTCGGCGCTCTCCACCTCGTGGACTTCATTGGCGACCAGTTTGCGGCTGTAGACGTCCTTGACCATGTACCAGTAGAAAAAACGGCCCTTCACTGTGCTCGGCAACCAGGTGATGTCCCAGCACCACACCTGATTGGGGCCATCAGCGCGATGCGTCGTCAGTACTCTGCGTTTTGGGGCTTTGGCCCGGCCGCGACGGACGTTTTGATTGACGGCTTTCAACACACGATAAAACGTCGACTCCGAAGCCAGATAAATGCCTTCATCGGCCAGCTTAGGCACGATTTGGTGTGGGGTCAGGCTGGCGTAGCCAGCCTGATTGGCAGCATCCAGCACCGCTTGACGCTCCGTATCACTGAGCTTGTTAGCCGGAGCTGCACGTTGAGCCAACTGTCGTCCGTCACACGACGAGTGTTGCCAGCGTTGAACTGTGCGCAGGCTCAGACCCAGTTCATTGCAAGCGCGGTATCGACGAGCGCCATTCAGCACTGCGTCGGCAATCAACTTCATGGCTTGCGTACGATCAGAGGCGTTGATCAGTCTTCCTTGTCCTTGCCCCAGATCGCATTGGCTTTTTTTCTGAGCTCCAGCAACGCCACCGCCTCTGCACGACTGGCATCAGACTGAATCAGTTGGCGCTCAAGTATTTTGATGCGCCGTTGCTCGGCCGTTTTTGAAGTTCGAGAGGAGAGATCAACAACGGGATTAGCGTTTTGGCATGCCACTCGCCACTGTTGGATTTGCTCAGGGTAAATGCCTTTGATTCGGCAATATTGAGAGATCTCGACCTCGCTCAACGGCGCGGTTTCCATGACGGCATTGAATTTATCGGCGCTAGACCATTGGTCACTGGTCTTGCCGTTTCCCGGAACAATTAAGCCTTTGTCTCTAGCCATTTGTCTCCAGTTTCGCAGTGACTGTGGCGTGAGATTGAGTGCAGAGGCAAGTTCCGCCACTGATCGATTGAGTGGCGGCATCATTTGCAGAACGACCCAATCTTTGAAGTCGTTGTCGTAGCGTTTGCCCATTTTGGACATGGTTATGCACCTTCGCCCTCTTGAGTAGTTGAGTCAATCAACAAGGGCGACAGGTAGCCTGACACGGAGGGGCTTGTAAAAAAAGTGAGTCGCCGTAAGGGCGAAACCGTAATCAGCAACACCCGCAGAAACGGATATCCCCCCAAAACCAACCAAACAAAAAAAGCCCCCTAGGCATACACCTAGGAGGCTTCGAACAAACCAACTAAAAGCTTAGTGATGCTCACGCGTCGCCCGGAATTTCACATCCGGCCAACGCTCCTCCATCAACGCCAGATTAACCCGCGTCGGCGCAAGGTAAGTCAGGTGCCCCCCGCCATCGACCGCCAGGTTCTCCACAGCCTTGTTGGAAAACTCCTCAAGCTTCTTCTTGTCACTGCACTCAATCCAGCGCGCGGAATACACAGTAATCGGCTCATACGAGCACTCAACCTTGTATTCCTCTTTCAAACGGCTAGCGACCACATCGAACTGCAGCACACCCACGGCGCCCAGAATGATGTCGTTGCTGCGCTCCGGGAAAAACACCTGCGTCGCGCCCTCTTCAGCCAGTTGCTGCAGACCCTGACGCAACTGCTTGGACTTCAACGGATCGCGCAGACGCACACGACGGAACAGCTCCGGCGCAAAGTGCGGAATACCGGTAAACCCGAGGGTTTCACCTTCACTGAAGGTGTCGCCGATCTGGATGGTGCCGTGGTTGTGCAAACCGATGATGTCGCCAGCAAAGGCTTCTTCCAGTTGCTCACGCTCGGAGGAGAAGAACGTCAAGGCGTCGCCGATGCGCACGTCCTTGCCGGTGCGCACGTGGCGCATCTTCATGCCTTTTTCGTACTTGCCGGAGCAGATACGCATGAAAGCGATACGGTCGCGGTGTTTCGGGTCCATGTTCGCCTGGATCTTGAAGATGAAGCCCGAGAACTTCTCTTCCACCGGCTCAACGGTACGCTCGTTGGCCACACGGGCCAGCGGACGCGGCGCCCAATCAACGACGGCGTCCAAAACGTGGTCAACACCGAAGTTGCCCAGTGCAGTACCGAAGAACACCGGAGTCAACTGACCGTCGAGGAATTCCTGCTGGTTGAATTCGTGGCAGGCGCCCTGAACCAGTTCCAGCTGCTCGATGAAACGCTCGTACTCGTCGCCCAGATGCGCGCGGGCTTCGTCGGAATCGAGCTTCTCGATGATCTTGGTTTCGGTGCGTTCGTGACCGTGACCGGCGGTGTAGACAATGATGTAGTCATCCGCCAGGTGGTACACGCCCTTGAAGTCGCGGTAGCAACCGATCGGCCAGGTGATCGGCGCGGCCTTGATCTTCAGAACGGCTTCGATTTCGTCGAGCAGTTCGATCGGGTCGCGGATGTCACGGTCGAGTTTGTTGATGAAGCTGACGATCGGCGTGTCACGCAGACGGCAGACATCCATCAGCGCAATGGTCCGTGGCTCGACACCTTTACCGCCGTCGAGAACCATCAATGCCGAGTCCACCGCGGTCAGGGTGCGGTAAGTATCTTCGGAGAAGTCTTCGTGGCCCGGGGTGTCGAGCAGGTTGATCATGTGTTCGCGATACGGGAACTGCATGACCGACGTGGTAATGGAAATACCCCGTTGCTTCTCCATCTCCATCCAGTCGGATGTCGCATGGCGATCGGATTTACGGGATTTCACCGTACCGGCCACTGCAATCGCCTTGCCCATCAACAGGAGCTTTTCGGTGATCGTGGTTTTACCGGCATCGGGGTGGGAAATAATGGCGAAAGTGCGGCGTTTCGCGACTTCGGCGGCCTGGTTGGTCATGGGAAATCGCCTGGCGGTGATTCAAAAAAGGGCCGCGATTATAGCCCAACTCGATGCAATAACCGAACCGTTGAGCACATTAAGGGTGGCCAAATGCTGCCGCAGATGGGAACCTTTTAAAGCCCGGAGACGTCCATCCCCTGTTACGAATTTTCGTCAGGGGCTGAAAAATCAGCAAGTTAGCCTGACGAGGCTGCGCTCATGGCTCGCTTTCAGACCGCTTTATCGGCTTTGAAAAACGGCTACTTTTCGCGAACGACTATCCCGGCAGCCATGTATGGCATGCCACACGGGACTGCGCTCGCCGACTACAAAAAAAGGAGTCCGCCTGTGGCTATCCGCTATGGCAAAGGGCTGATGGGAGGTGCGGTGGTGATCGCGCTCCTGGCCCTGCTGGTCCACTGGATCGGCATCAACACGATCGAACACTACAGCGACGATTTGTTGTTTTACCTGCAAGCTCATCTGATTCTCGTCCTCGCTTCAATGCTGGCCGCCCTTGTCGTGGGCATCCCCGCCGGCATCTTCCTCAGTCGCCCGACCATGGTCGGCCGCGCTGAACGCTTCATGCAGATCTTCAATATCGGTAACACCGTGCCTCCGCTGGCCGTGCTTGCGATCGCCCTGGGCGTCCTCGGCATTGGCAGTGGCCCGGCAATCTTCGCTTTGTTCCTCGCCTCCCTGTTGCCGATTGTGCGCAACACCTACGAAGGCCTGAAAAACGTGCAGGGCTCGCTGAAAGAAGCGGCCGTCGGCATCGGCATGACCCCGCGCCAGGTGCTGTGGAAAGTCGAATTGCCCAATGCCGTGCCGATCATTGTCGGTGGTGTGCGCGTGGCGTTGGCAATCAACGTCGGCACCGCGCCACTGGCCTTTCTGATCGGTGCCAACAGCCTCGGCAGCCTGATCTTCCCTGGCATCGCCCTGAACAATCAGCCGCAACTGCTGCTCGGCGCCGCATGCACCGCGCTGCTGGCCTTGCTGCTCGATGGCGTCGTCACCCTCGCCAGCCGCCTCTGGCTGGAACGCGGTTTGCGCCCGTCTTAAGGCTATGTGAAGGAATACCTATGAAACGATTGAGCTTGATTCTGGGCTGCATCCTGCTGTTCGCAGGTGTCGCCCAAGCCGCTGAAAAACCGGTTATCCGCCTCGGCGCCCGAGTCTTCACTGAGCAAACCCTGCTCGCCGAAATCACCGCGCAATACCTGCGCAGCAAAGGTTACGACGCGCAGATTACCGGCGGTCTGGGCAGCAACCTCGCCCGCAGCGCCCACGAAAGCGGACAACTGGACATGCTTTGGGAATACACCGGCGTGTCGCTGGTGGCCTACAACCATGTCACTGAAAAACTCGACAGCGCACAGTCCTACGCCCGGGTGAAAGAACTCGACGCGAAAAAAGGCCTGGTCTGGTTGACCCCGTCGAAATTCAGCAACACCTACGCCCTCGCGCTGCCAAAGAAAGTCGCTGAGGAATATCCGCAGATCAACAACATCAGTCAGTTGAACGAAGTGCTGCGTGCTGAGGCCAAGACCAATCATCTGGTGGCTTTGGACACCGAGTTCGCCAATCGCTCCGATGGCCTGATCGGCATGGTCGATCTCTACGGCATGAACCTGACCCGCAAGAACATCCGCCAGATGGACGCGGGTCTGGTCTACACCGCGTTGCGCAACGGCCAGGTGTTTGCCGGTCTGGTCTACACCACCGACGGTCGCCTCAACGCCTTCGGCCTGAAGCTGCTGGAAGACGACAAGCACTACTTCCCCGACTACACAGCTGCGCCGGTGGTGCGTCAGGCCTACCTCGACGCCCATCCGCAATTGGCCGAGCAACTCAAACCGTTGGCCGAACTGTTCGATGACGAAACCATGCGCCAGCTCAATGCGCGGGTCGACGTCGATCACGAAAGCCCATCGAAAGTGGCCGCCGATTTCCTGCGCCAGCACCCACTTGATTAAGGAGGAAAAGTCATGGAATTTCTGAACGCCTTTTCCCACCTCGACTGGCAGCAGGTGATGCACCTGACCTGGCAGCACATCACCCTCGTCGGCATTGCCGTGACCCTGGCGATTGTCGTTGGCGTGCCGCTGGGCATTCTGATGACACGCTTTCCGACCCTCGCAGGTCCCTTGCAAGCCAGCGCCACGGTGCTGCTGACCGTGCCGTCGATTGCGCTGTTCGGTCTGCTGCTGCCGTTTTACTCAAAGTTCGGCCAGGGCCTCGGCCCGATGCCGGCGATCACTGCGGTGTTCCTTTATTCGCTGCTGCCGATCATGCGCAACACCTACCTCGCCCTCACCGGCGTAGAACCGGGCATCCGTGAAGCCGCACGCGGCATCGGCATGACCTTCGGCCAGCGCCTGCGCATGGTCGAGCTGCCGATCGCCGTGCCGGTGATCCTCGCTGGCGTGCGCACCGCCGTGGTGATGAACATCGGCGTGATGACTATCGCCGCGACCATCGGCGCCGGCGGCCTCGGTGTGTTGATCCTCGCGTCCATCAGCCGCAGTGACATGTCGATGCTGATCGTCGGCGCGCTGCTGGTCAGTCTTCTGGCCATTTTCGCTGACCTGTTTCTCCAATGGCTGCAACGCTCGTTGACTCCAAAAGGACTCCTGAAATGATCGAACTTCAAAACCTCAGCAAAACTTTCCAAAGCAACGGCAAAGACGTCAAAGCCGTGGACTCGGTAAGCCTGACCGTCAATGAAGGCGAAATCTGTGTGTTCCTCGGGCCATCGGGTTGTGGCAAAAGCACCACGCTGAAGATGATCAACCGCCTGATCAAACCGACTTCGGGCAAGATCCTCATCAACGGCGAAGACACCACCGACCTCGACGAAGTGACCCTGCGTCGCAACATCGGCTACGTGATCCAGCAGATCGGTCTGTTCCCCAACATGACCATCGAAGAAAACATCGTCGTCGTGCCGAAACTGCTCGGCTGGGACAAACAGAAATGCCACGACCGCGCCCGCGAATTGATGAGCATGATCAAGCTCGAGCCCAAGCAGTATCTGCATCGCTACCCGCGCGAATTGTCCGGTGGCCAGCAACAGCGCATCGGCGTGATCCGCGCACTGGCCGCGGATGCACCGCTGCTGCTGATGGACGAGCCGTTCGGTGCGGTCGACCCGATCAACCGCGAGATGATCCAGAACGAATTCTTCGAGATGCAACGCGCACTGAACAAGACCGTGATCATGGTCAGCCACGACATCGACGAAGCGATCAAACTCGGCGACAAGATTGCGATCTTCCGCGCCGGCAAACTGCTGCAGATCGATCATCCGGACACGCTGCTCGCGCACCCGGCGGACGACTTTGTCAGCAACTTCGTCGGCCAGGACAGCACGCTCAAACGCCTGCTGTTGGTGAAGGCCGAAGATGCGGCGGACAACGCGCCGTCGGTCAGCCCGGAGACGCCGGTGGCTGATGCGCTAGAGTTGATGGACGAGCATGACCGTCGTTACGTGGTAGTCACCTGTGCCGAGAACAAGGCGCTGGGTTACGTGCGTCGTCGTGATCTGCATCGCCAGACCGGCACCTGCGCGCAGTTCCTGCGTGAGTTCAACGCGACGGCGGCGTACGACGAGCATCTGCGCATCCTGCTGTCGCGCATGTACGAATTCAATCGCTCGTGGTTGCCGGTGATGGATGCCGAGCGGGTGTTCCTTGGCGAGGTGACGCAGGAGTCGATTGCGGCTTATCTGAGTTCGGGTCGTTCGCGCGGGATGAAGACCAGCATAGTCTCGCCGGCTGAGGCCGTAGTCGCATAAAACACGAAACCTGTGGGAGCGAGCCTGCTCGCGAAAGCGCAATATCAGTCAACAATGATGTTGGCTGTGAAAATGCCTTCGCGAGCAGGCTCGCTCCCACAGGATCTGCGTGATTTTTTCTTCATTCGCCTAGCGGAAAAGAATCTCAACACCTGCGGATCGGAAAGCATGTATGAGACAACCCGCGAAACGGCCAAAATCCCCCTCACCCGTCCCCCTCGCGGCCAACGTCGCCGATATTGCCGCCATCACACTTACCCACGACTTCGCCGACATAATCCACGAACGTGCAGGTATTTTTAACACTCAAAAATTCTCGGGGAACATCTGCCCGTCATCTCGGTCGGCTACAAAGAGTGATGAACGCGACGCACGTCAGAAGCGTGCAAAAACGCGACATTTTTAGTTGATCTCACGCCCCTCACGCCCTAAAGTTCGCGCCGAACGTCCATGCTGGAAACGATCCATCCGGCTCAAGTACTGACGACGAGACAGCAAGGCCAAGGGCAACGCCCCATGGCCTTTTTGCTTTCGGCGACATGCCTTGGGAAGTAGGCGAACCAAAGTGGGGATACGGAGGACGTTCATTTGCACCCATTGATTAACGACGTTTGCCACTAGGAGTCCCAAGTATGTCGATCCAGGTCGAAGACTATTTCGCGCGCGCTACATTCGACAAAATGAAGGCGTTCGCCGACAAACAGGAAACCCCGTTCGTGGTGATCGACACCGCGATGATCGCCCAGGCCTACGATGACCTGCGCGCCGGTTTCGAATTCGCCAAGGTCTACTACGCGGTCAAAGCCAACCCGGCCGTCGAGATCATCGACCTGCTCAAAGAGAAAGGTTCGAGCTTCGACATCGCCTCGATCTACGAGCTGGATAAAGTGATGGATCGCGGCGTCAGCGCCGACCGTATCAGCTACGGCAACACCATCAAGAAATCCAAGGACATCCGTTACTTCTACGAGAAGGGCGTGCGCCTGTTCTCCACCGACTCCGAAGCCGACCTGCGCAACATCGCCAAGGCTGCCCCGGGTTCGAAAGTCTATGTACGTATTCTCACCGAAGGCTCGACCACGGCTGACTGGCCTTTGTCGCGCAAATTCGGTTGCCAGACCGACATGGCCATGGACCTGCTGATTCTCGCTCGCGACCTCGGCCTGGTGCCTTATGGCATCTCGTTCCACGTCGGCTCGCAGCAACGCGACATCAGCGTCTGGGACGCAGCGATCGCCAAGGTCAAAGTGATCTTCGAGCGCTTGAAAGAAGAAGACGGCATCCACCTGAAGCTGATCAACATGGGCGGTGGCTTCCCGGCCAACTACATCACCCGCACCAACAGCCTGGAAACCTACGCCGAAGAAATCATCCGCTTCCTGAAAGAAGACTTCGGTGATGATCTGCCGGAAATCATTCTCGAGCCGGGCCGTTCGTTGATCGCCAACGCCGGCATTCTGGTCAGCGAAGTGGTGCTGGTTGCGCGCAAGTCGCGCACGGCGGTCGAGCGTTGGGTGTATACCGATGTGGGCAAGTTCTCCGGCCTGATCGAAACCATGGACGAAGCCATCAAGTTCCCGATCTGGACCGAGAAGAAAGGCGAGATGGAAGAAGTCGTGATCGCCGGCCCGACCTGCGACAGCGCCGACATCATGTACGAGAACTACAAGTACGGTCTGCCGCTGAACCTGGCGATCGGTGATCGGTTGTACTGGCTGTCGACCGGTGCGTACACCACCAGTTACAGCGCGGTAGAGTTCAATGGCTTTCCGCCGTTGAAATCGTTTTACGTGTAAGCGCTGAAGCCGTAATGCAAAAAGCCCATGACGTGTCATGGGCTTTTTTGTGTCTTTGCGTTCGGCTTGAAGTTTTGCGGGGTACTTGAGACCGAGGCCCCTCACCCCAGCCCTCTCCCAAGGGAGAGGGCGCCGACCGAGGTGTAAAGCGTCATTCGCCGACCGGAAATACCGCGTCGATTATGGATTCGGTATAGCACTCTCAGGTCGGCGTACCTCTCAAGCATCCCCCAATCGGTCCCCTCTCCCTCCGGGAGAGGGTTAGGGTGAGGGCTCTTGGCACCGAAGCGCATACCGCCCAGCCAACGCCTGAATCCTCGGATCTACAGCACTCGCCAACGCCTGACTCGCCACCCGCAGAAAATTCAGATTGCCGCCGGCCAAAGCTTTCTCAAGCCAATCCACTGCCTCATCAATCCGCCCTTCACCCGCCAACACCGCGGCAAAACTGAACTGCCCACGAAAATCCCCACCCTCCGCCGAGCGCCGATACCACTCACGCGCCGCCGTCGGATCCGCCGGGCACACCTGCCCTTCTTCCAGATACCGCCCCAACAGATTCATCGATTTCGCATGACCCAATTCAGCCGCGCACCGATACCACGCCAGCGCCTGCAGATGATCCACCGCCACACCGCGCCCGGTCGCGAGCATATTGGCGAGGTTGTACATCGCCCAATCCAGCCCGGCATTCGCTGCAATCTGATAATGCCGCGCAGCAACCAACGCATCCGCCGCAATGCCCCAACCATGCTCATGACAACGCCCGAGCATGTTGCGCGCCATTAGATGCCCGCGCCCGGCGGCGATGCCGAACCAGCGCAGCGCCAGCGCTTGATCCTGGGCGATGCCTTGGCCGTCGAGCAGGATCTGCCCAAGCAACGCCTGCGCTTCAACTTCACCCTCACCCGCCGCCAGCAAAATCGCTTGCGCGGCACGCGCCGGGCTTTCGCCGAGCATGGCGCTGAGTTGTTCGCCGCTGAGGACTTCCTCGCGACGCAATTGGAAACTCATACCTCGACCCAGCGCCGCAGCAGGTTGTGATACGTACCAGTGAGTCGGATCAGCGAAGGGTGATCAGGCAGGTCTTGAGTCAGTTGCTGGATCGCGCCATCCATCTCGAACAGCAATGCGCGCTGGCTGTCTTCGCGCACCAGGCTTTGCGTCCAGAAGAACGACGCATAGCGCGCCCCCCGCGTAACCGCGTTGACTTTGTGCAGGCTGGTGCCGGGGTACAACACCATGTCGCCAGCGGGCAACTTCACCTGCTGAGTGCCGTAGGTGTCCTGGATTTCCAGCTCGCCGCCGTCGTAATCCTCAGGCTCGCTGAAGAACAGCGTCGCCGACAGATCGGTGCGCACCCGTTCGATGCTGCCCTTGGGCTGGCGCACGGCGTTGTCGATGTGGAAATCGAAACTGCCACCGGCCGTGTAACAGTTCACTAACGGCGGAAAGACTTTGTGCGGCAGCGCGGCAGACATGAACAGCGGATTTTTCCACAGCCGTTCAAGCATCGCTGCACCGATTTCCTTCGCCAGCGAATGGCCTTCGGGCAATTGCAGATTGTGCTTGGCCTTGGCTGATTGAAAGCCCGCGGTGATCTTGCCATCGGCCCAGTCAGCCTGCTCCAGCGCCTGACGAATGCGCTGCACTTCGTCTTTCGCGAACAATCCGGGAATGTGCAGCAGCATGGCGATGTCACCTGATGGCAAAGAGGCGGCAATGGTATTGATTCTTATTGACTGTGTAAAACCCGAGAGACGAATGAACTGGCAAAAACCGTAAGGTTAAATTGTAAAGAATGTAAATTCAGTGCGAATAACAATGTTTCGCAATTGATACGAATACCTGTTTACCCTATATTCCGCCGCCTCAAATCCTTGGGGAGGGGAATAAAAATGGCACGTCAACACGCACAATTACCGGTCAGTTCACCACGTCTGCTCGCCTCTGCAATCGGTGTGGCAATCACCGCCGGCTCCGCTGGCCAGATGGTCTTCGCCGCGGAAAAAACCGACAGCAAAGCCGCCGGCAATGCCATCGCCCTGGACGCCACCGCCATCACCGGCGAAGCCCAGGACTCGACGTCCTACCAAGTAGAAAAAGCCTCCTCGCCCAAGTACACCGCGCCGTTGGTCGACACGCCGCGCTCGGTCACCGTTATTCCGCAACAAGTCCTCAAAGACACCGGCGCCCTGAATATGCAGGACGCGCTGCGCACCGTGCCGGGCATCACCTTCGGCGCCGGTGAAGGCGGCAACCCGCAGGGCGACCGTCCGTTCATTCGTGGTTTCGACGCCCAGGGCGACACCTACCTCGACGGCGTGCGCGACACCGGTTCGCAGAGCCGCGAGATCTTCGCCGTGGAAAACATTGAAGTCAGCAAGGGCCCGAACTCTGCCATTGGCGGTCGCGGCGCGGCAGGCGGCAGCATCAACCTGGTGAGCAAGAAAGCGCACCTGGGCAACTCGTTCGACGGTGGTTTCACCTGGGGCTCCGACCAGACCCAGCGTTACACCCTCGACGGCAACTACCAGTTCAGCGACACCGCCGCGGGCCGTCTGAACCTGATGAGCCACGAGAGCAACGTCGCCGGTCGCGACAAGGTCGATTACGACCGTTGGGGTATCGCGCCGTCCCTGGCGTTTGGCCTGGGCACCGACACCCGCGTCAACCTCGACTACTACCATCTCGAAAGCAACGACACCCCGGATTCGGGCGTGCCGTACACCATTCCGGCCGGTGGCTCCGCTGCACGCACCAAATCCAATCCGGACAAGCCTTACGCCGGCGGTGACCACAGCAATTTCTACGGCCTGGATCGCGACTTCCGCAAAGGCCGCACCGACACCGCGACCTTCGCCATCGAGCACGACCTGAGCGACTCGCTGACGATCAAGAACACCCTGCGCCACGGCACCAGCATGCAGGATTACATCCTGACCCAGCCGGACGACAGCAAGGGCAACGTCAACAACGGCACGGTCTGGCGTCGGGCGAATACGCGGGTGAGCAATACCGAGACCACCACCAACCAGACTGACCTGTTCGGCAACTTCTATGTTGCTGGCTTCAAGAACAGCTTCTCCACCGGTGTCGAGTACACCCGTGAGGAAAGCCAGAAGTCTTCGTATAACGTCAACACCGACACCACGCCGCGCACCAGCGCAGTGACCACTAACTGCAACCCGGGCCTGATCGGCGCCACCAGTGGCTACAACTGCACCTCGCTGTCGAACCCGAACCCGAACGATCCGTGGAACGGCGCGATCTCGCGCAACTACGCCGGCACCGACACCCAGGCCAACACCTACGCGCTGTATGTGTTCGATACCCTGGAGCTGTCCGAGCAGTGGCTGGTGAACATGGGTCTGCGTTACGACCACTTCGACACCGACTACAAAACTTACACCGCTGCCGGCGCCACTACCGCCAAGGGCGATGACACCAGCGAGTTCGTCACCGGTCAGTTCGGCGTCGTCTACAAGCCTGCGGAAAACGGCAGCATCTACGCCTCCTACGCCACCTCGGCCACGCCACCGGGCAACACCTTGGGCGAAGGTCAGGAAGGCAACCCGTTGGGCGGCACCCCGGATCGCAGCGGCAACCTGCTGAGCAGCGACCTGGAGCCGGAAACCACCAAGAACTACGAAATCGGCACCAAGTGGGATCTGCTCAACGATCGCCTGTCGCTGACCGCTGATATCTTCCGCACCGAGAAAGAAAACGCTCGTGTGCAAGTCGACACCACCTCGTACGAAAACGCCGGCAAGACCCGCGTGCAAGGTGTCGAACTGTCGGCCAGCGGCAAGATCACCGACAAGTGGCAAGTGTTCGCCGGTTACGCCTTCATGGACAGCGAACAAGTCGACGGCGGCCCGATGGGCAAGGCCAACGATGGCAACGAACTGCCTAACACGCCGAAAAACAGCGCCAGCCTGTGGACCACTTACCAGGTCACGCCGAAGCTGACCATCGGTGGCGGTGCGTTCTACGTCGACGACGTTTACGGCAGCGTGGCCAACACCACCATGGTCGACTCGTATGTTCGCTACGACGCGATGGCCGCGTACAAGCTGACCAAGAACGTCGACCTGCAACTCAACGTGCAGAACCTGACCAACGAAACCTATTACGACAAAGCCTTCTCGACCCACTTCGCCAACCAGGCGGCGGGCCGTACGGCACTGTTGAGCACCAATTTCCACTTCTGATTGATGTGGAAACCTGTGGGAGCGAGCCTGCTCGCGAAAGCGCTGGGTCAGTTAAGTCGAGGCTGACTGACACGACGCCTTCGCGAGCAGGCTCGCTCCCACAAGGTATGCGCCGCAAGGCTTGGCCCCGTTCATTCAATTGAACGGGGCTTTTGTGCGTAAGAAAGAACGCTTCTCGATAACCCACGGCATAATGCGCGCCGTGAAGACAATTTCCGAATGGACGGCGAGTGACGTGTTGAAGAAAACCCTGTTCCAGTTGCACTGGTTTTTTGGCATCACCGCAGGACTGGTGCTGGCGTTGATGGGCATCACCGGCG
The DNA here is from genome assembly GCF_031882575.1 of Pseudomonas sp. VD-NE ins. Classification (NCBI taxonomy): domain Bacteria; kingdom Pseudomonadati; phylum Pseudomonadota; class Gammaproteobacteria; order Pseudomonadales; family Pseudomonadaceae; genus Pseudomonas; species Pseudomonas sp. VD-NE ins. The sequence continues at coordinate 973,378 of NZ_CP134772.1, read as the reverse complement.
CGGCCTATTCGTTTCAGGACGAAATCCTGCGGGCGCTGAATCCCTCCGTTCTGCAGGTGGAAAAACAAGTCGCCGGCGTGCTGCCGCCCGTCGAGTTGGTGGAGCGCATAGAAGCCACGTCGGGCAAAAAGGTTTCGATGCTCTGGGTCGAAACCGACAGCGGCAACGCGGCTCGCGTCTACTTCACGCCGCCCAAAGGTGAGCGTCGCGGTGAGATGCGCTACTTCGATCCGTACACCGCCGAGTTCATGGGCGATGCCCTCGGCCAGGACTTCTTCGGCCTGATGCTGCAACTGCACCGCTTTCTCGCCATGGGCGACACCGGGCGCAGCATCACCGGCGCCTGCACGCTGATTCTGTTGTTCTTCTGCCTCTCCGGCCTGTACCTGCGCTGGCCGCGTCAGTGGAACAGCTGGCGCGTGTGGCTGACCCTCGACTGGAAGAAAAAGGGTCGCGCCTTCAACTGGGACCTTCACTCGGTGGCCGGCACGTGGTGCCTGCTGGTCTATCTGCTGCTGGCGCTGACCGGGTTGTCCTGGTCTTACGAGTGGTACAACAAAGGCTTGACCAAGCTGCTTTCCGACGCACCGCAGAACGAGCGCGTGCGCAATCGCGGCCCGGCACCGGAAGGCCCGGCACCGACCGCCGATTACGCGGCGATGTGGAGCAGCATCTACAGCGCTGCCGGCCCGGGTCTGGCCGCCTATAACATCCGCATGCCGGCGGTGGCTGGCCAACCGGCGACCGTGTTCTACCTGCTCGACAGCTCGCCGCATGATCGCGCGCTGAACCAGATCACCCTCGACCCGGCCACCGGCATCGTCAAACGCGTCGATCGTTATGCCGACAAGAGCTTCAAGGCGCAATTGCTCACCAGTATTTATGCGCTGCACGTCGGCAGTTATTTCGGTCTGGTCGGGCGGATCATCATCACTCTCGCGGCGGTGTGCATGCCGCTGTTCTTCATCACCGGCTGGCTGCTGTACCTCGATCGTCGCCGCAAGAAAAAGCAAATCAAGGATGCACGTAAAGGCCTCGCTCAACCGGCCGGCGATGCCTCGGCATGGCTGATCGGTTTCGCCAGCCAGAGCGGTTTTGCCGAGCAACTGGCGTGGCAGACCGCCGGGCAATTGCAGGCCGCCGGATTGCCGGTGAAAGTGCAGCCTCTGGCGAATGTCAGTGAGCAGGATCTGCGTGAATCGAACAACGCGCTGTTCGTGGTCAGTACCTTCGGCGACGGCGAAGCACCGGACAGCGCACGCGGGTTCGAGCGCAAAGTGTTGTCCAAGGCGGCAACGCTCGACAGCCTGAATTACTCGGTCCTCGGTCTCGGCGATCGTCAATATCAGCACTTCTGCGGCTTTGCCAAACGCCTGCACCAATGGTTGGCGGAGCACGGCGGCAAGACCCTGTTCGCGCCAGTGGACGTCGACAGCGGCGATCCGTATGCCCTGCGTCACTGGCAAACCCAACTCGGCCTGCTCACCGGCCAAGCGCCCGTCGATACCTGGCAAGCACCGAGCTACGACAACTGGACGCTGACCCGCCGTGAACTGATGAACCCGGACAGCAGCGGTGCGCCGGTTTACCTGTTGGGTTTGAGTGCGCCGAATACCAGCAGTTGGCTGGCCGGCGACCTGGTCGAAGTGTTGCCACGCAACTGCCCGTGGGCCATTGAACACTTCCTCGACGGCCTGGGTATTCGCGGCGAGACCACGGTAAAAATCAACGGCCTCGACGAGCCGCTGGAAGTCGCGCTGGCTTCGCGTCAGTTGCCTGAGCACCGCGCACATCTGGTCGGCCTGCACGCGCAATCACTGGTGGATGCGATGGTGCCGCTGGCCATGCGCGAATACTCGATCGCCTCGATTGCCGCCGACGGCGTGCTGGAGTTGATCGTGCGTCAGGAGCAGCATTCGGATGGCAGCCTCGGCATTGGTTCCGGCTGGCTGACTGAGCACGCGCCGGTTGGCGGCAGCATCAGCCTGCGGGTGCGGCGCAACAGTGGTTTCCATCTGCCGAACGAACCGCTGCCGATGATTCTGCTGGGCAACGGTACGGGTCTGGCCGGGCTGCGCAGTTTGCTCAAGGCGCGGATTGCCGATGGTCAACAGCGCCAGTGGTTGCTGTTTGGCGAGCGCAATCGTGAGCACGATTTCCTCTGCCGCGCGGAGCTGGAAGAGTGGTGGGTGAATGGGGATCTGGAACGGCTGGACCTGGCGTTCTCGCGGGATCAGGCTGAGAAGGTTTATGTGCAGGATCGTTTGCGTGAGTCGGCTGATGAGTTGAAGAAATGGCTGGCGGACGGGGCAGTTATTTATATCTGCGGCAGCCTTCAGGGGATGGCTTCGGGGGTTGATCAAGTGCTTAACGACATTCTCGGGGCAGCCGAAGTGGAGCGGTTGATTGAGCAGGGTCGATATCGGCGTGATGTCTATTAAAAGCCCCTCACCCTAGCCCTCTCCCGGAGGGAGAGGGGACTGATTGGGGGAGATTCACGCAATACGCCGACCTGAACGTCCCTCACCGAATCCATAATCGAGAGAGGCTTTGTGCTGATCTCATAATCAACTCGGTCTTTCAGGTCGACGTACCTCTTCAGACACCTCGATCGGCCCCCTCTCCCTCCGGGAGAGGGCTGGGCGGGCGGCGTTCCGATGAGGGTTAGCTCTTGATCTTCAAACCGGCTGCAACCTCTGCTCAAAAACCGCCACCCCATTCAAATCCCGCAACACCACACTCATCTCCCCACTCCCCCCTTCAATATTCACCTCGCCAAAAAACTGAAACCCGGCAAACGGCGAGGTGTTCTGCGCCGGCGGTGCCTTCTCGAACACCACCTCAGGGCCAAAGGTTTTATCCAGCGGATTGGGCCCAAAGCTCCCGGCATTCAACGGCCCCGCAACAAACTCCCAGAACGGTTCGAAATCCTGAAACGCCGCGCGATCCGGGTGATAGTGATGCGCCGCGCAGTAATGCACGTCCGCCGTCAGGAAGACAAAATTGCGCACCTGCTGTGCGCGCAGGTAGCCGAGCAATTCGGCAACTTCCAGCTCGCGCCCCTGCGCCGGCCCGGGATCACCGTTAGCCACCGCCTCCCAACGCGCTACACCCGGGCTGACCTCGCCATCCGGCACGCCAAGACCAATCGGCATGTCGGCGGCAATGACCTTCCACTGGGCTTTGGATTTCTTCAAGCCACGCTTGAGCCAGTCCAGTTGCTCACGCCCCAGAAACGCTTTCGCCGCGCCGAGGTTGTCGTCATTGGCGCCGCGATAGCTGCGCATGTCGAGCACAAACACATCGAGCATCGGCCCGTAACTGAGCTTGCGATAAATCCGCCCGCCACCGTCGGCGGCCTGTAGGCGCATCGGTGAATATTCCAGCCAAGCCTTACGTGCACGGCCGACCAGGGTGTGGATATCTTTCTCCTGATAGCGCTCGTCGAGTTGTTTGCCCGGCGACCAGTTGTTGACCACTTCATGGTCGTCCCACTGCCAGATCTGCGGCACTTCGGCGTTGAAGCGGCGGATGTTTTCGTCCATCAGGTTGTAGCGGTAGTTGCCGCGATAGTCGTCGAGGGTCTGTGCGACCTTGCTCTTGGCTTCGGTGGTGAGGTTGCGCCAGATGCGGCCGTTTTCGGTGGTGAGCTGAGCGGGCACCGGGCCGTCGGCGTAGATGGTGTCGCCGCTGTGGATAAAGAAGTCCGGCAGGCGCAGACGCATGGCTTCGTAAATGCGCATGCCGCCGATGTCCGGGTTGATGCCGAAGCCCTGGCCGACGGTGTCACCGCTCCAGACGAAACGAATATTGCGCCGCGCCGTCGGAGCGCTGCGCAAGTGGCCCAACCACGGTTCGCTGGCGGCGCCGCTGCGGGCGTCCTTGAAGTACACGCGATAGAAAATTGCCTGATCGGCGGGCAGCCCGGTGAGTTCAACGCGGGCGGTGAAATCTGTGCGCGCATCGGCAAGCGCGGAAACCAATCGGCGTGGATGGCGAAACTGGCTGCGGGTGTCCCACTCGACCACCATATGCGCGGGGCGATCGCTGCGGCTCCAGATCATCGCGCGGTCGCCTTGCAGATCGCCGGACTGCACGCCGTCGGTCAACTGCGGGCGATCCTTGACCGAGGCAATCACCGCCGGCGCCAGGCTTGGCATCAGCAATCCGGCGCCGACAACCTGCATGACACGCCGGCGACCGGGGTTGAAATCGCTCATGGTGTTCTCCCTGAAAAAAGGAAAACTTAAGCACGCCTGTATGAACTCACCATGACACCACTAACCATTGTGGGAGCGAGCCTGCTCGCGAAAACGGTGTGCCAGTCAACATACATGTCGCTAGCAGATTGCATTCGCGAGCAGGCTCGCTCCCACAGGGGATTTGTGTTGTCGGTCAGGCCTTCGCCGGTTCCAGCGCCAGCTCAACGGCTTCCGGGCGTTTGACCGTCGCGTAGACAACGGCGGTCAAGAGGCTCCCCGCGACAATCGCCAGCAGATACAGCAACGCATGATTGATCGCATTCGGAATCGCCAACACAAACAAACCACCGTGCGGCGCCATCAGTTTGCAGCCGAAGTACATCGACAACGCACCAGTCAGCGCGCCACCGGCAATGCTCGCCGGAATCACCCGCAACGGATCTTTCGCGGCAAACGGAATCGCACCTTCGGAGATAAAGCACAGCCCCAGCACGAAGGCAGCCTTGCCGGCCTCGCGTTCAGTCTGGGCGAACTTGCGCCGCGCAATGAATGTGGCGATGCCCAGACCAATCGGCGGCACCATGCCCGCTGCCATGGTCGCGGCCATCGGCGCATAACTCTGCGACGCCAGCAGCCCCACCGAGAACGCGTACGCGGCTTTGTTGATTGGCCCGCCGAGGTCGACGCACATCATGCCACCGAGCAGCACACCGAGCAGAATCGCGTTGGTGGTGCCCATGCTGTCGAGGAAATGCGTGAGCGCCCCGAGCATGCCAGCGACCGGTTTACCGACCACGTAAATCATCACCAGACCGGTGATCAGGCTGGCGAACAACGGGATGATCAGAATCGGTTTCAGCGCCTCAAGACTTTGCGGCAAGGAGACATATCGACTGATCGCCTTCGCCGCATAACCGGCGATGAACCCGGCGATGATGCCGCCGATAAACCCGGCACCCAGCGTACTGGCAAGCAAACCACCAATCATCCCCGGCGCCAGGCCCGGACGGTCAGCAATCGAATAAGCGATGTAACCCGCCAGCAGCGGCACCATCAATTTGAACGCGGTCTCGCCGCCGATCTGCATCAGCGCAGCGGCCAGCGTGCCTTCCTCCTTGAACGCGGTGATGCCGAACACGAACGACAGCGCAATCATCAAACCGCCCGCCACCACCATCGGCAGCATGAACGACACGCCGGTCAGCAGATGTTTGTAGACGCCGGTTTTTTCTTGCTTGGTCGGTGCCTTGCCGTCACCCGCCGCGCTTTCCACAGCGCCTTCGGCCAAGGCTTTTTTCAGCGTGGTTTCGGACTGCTTCAAGGCAATCCCGGTGCCGCAACGATAGATTTTCTTGCCGGCGAAACGCTCGGTGGCGACCTCAATATCCGCCGCCAGCAACACCACATCCGCTTCGGCAATCGCCGCTGCGCTCAACGGGGTTTTCGCGCCCACCGAGCCTTGGGTTTCGACTTGCAAGTCATAGCCCAGACGCTTGGCGGTTTGCTGCAAGGCTTCGGCGGCCATGAAGGTGTGGGCAACACCAGTCGGGCACGCGGTAATCGCGACGATGCGCGGTGCACGCGGCGCATCAGCGACCGGTTCAGCCGCGCTGGCGACGTAAACCTCAGCCTCTTCAGCACCACGACGCAGCACCGCTTCAACATCCTGCAGCGCCTGCGCCGGGGCAATCTGGAAAACACGTTTACCGACAAAACGCGTCATGTCGACCGCGCCGGTGGCGACCAGCAAAACCCACTCGGCCGCTGCAATGGTCGCCGCCGACAACTCGCGTTCCGGGTGCGCCGCATCGACCACTTCAACGCTGGTGCTCCAGCCCTGCCGCTGCGCTGCCGCATCGAGCAAACGCGCGCACAGCACACTGGTGACCATGCCGTTCGGGCAAGCCGTAACAATGGCTAATTTCATGACAAACCCTCTTATTGTTCTGTCAGGGGACGCACGCGCACGCCCTGTTCGAGCTGCGCCAGTTGCGCCGCATCGTTGATGCCGAAACCGATCTGGGTCACCGCCATCGCCGCAATCGCGGTGGCGGTGCGCAGGGTTTGCTCAGGCGTGTCGGCGCTGAGCAAACCGTGGAGCATGCCGGCCAGCAACGAATCGCCGGCACCGACTGTGCTGGCGACGCTGACCTTCGGTGGCGTGGCGTGCAGCGCCGAGCCGACGCTGAACCAGTTCACGCCGTCAGCACCGTGGGAAATCACCACGTGCTCGATGCCTTGCGCATGCAAGCGCGCCGCTGCTTGCGCTTCCGCCGTGTGCGAAACCACCTCGCAACCGAGCGCGTCAGCGAGTTCTTCAGTGTTCGGTTTGATCAGCCATGGACTGGCTTTCAATGCTTCGCGCAACGCTTCGCCGCTGGAGTCGAGAGCGACTTTCAAGCCGAGCTGATTGAGCCGTTCGATCAGTTCACGCAACCATTGTGCCGTGACGCCGCGCGGCAAACTGCCGGCGACAACAACCGCGTCATGACCCGGTGCGATCTGCACCAAACGATCGAGCAACGCCTGCTGCGCGACGGCATCGACCACCGGCCCCGGGCCGTTGATGTCGGTGATCCGTCCATCCTGTTCAGCCACTTTGATGTTGCTGCGCGTCTCGCCCGGCACGCGGATAAACGCGTCGACAAAACCGCGTTTGGCGAACAGGGTTTCGAACGCTTGCAGATTGTCTTCGCCGAGAAAACCACTGACCGTCAGTTGATGACCGAGATCGGCCAGCACCTGCGCGACGTTCACGCCTTTGCCCGCAGCGTGGGTGTGCATCTCGTCGCTGCGATTGACCTGACCGGCCTCCAGGCGTGGCAACTCGACGGTAAGGTCGAGCGCCGGGTTGAGGGTCAGGGTAAGAATCTTGGCCATTACAGGGCCTCCACTAATGCGCGCACTTCGTTGGCGCTGCCCACGGCCAGGGCCTGTTGAGCAAGGGTTTGCGCCTGGGTCAGGCTGAGTTCGCGGATGCGCGCTTTCACTTCGGCAATGCTGCGCCCGGAGACGCTGAGTTCATCGACACCGAGGCCAACCAGCACCGGCACCGCCAGCGGATCCGCCGCCAGTTCGCCACAGACACCGACCCATTTGCCATGGGCATGGGCCGCGCGCACGGTGATGTCGATCAGTTGCAGTACCGCCGGGTGCAAGCCGTCAGCCTGCGCTGACAGGGTCGGATGACCACGGTCGATGGCCAGGGTGTACTGCGTGAGATCGTTGGTGCCGACGCTGAAGAAGTCGACTTCCTTGGCCAGCACCGGCGCGAGCAGCGCGGCGGACGGCACTTCGATCATGATCCCCAGTTGCAGATCGGCGACCGGGATTTCCAGGCGCAGACGTTCGGTCATGTCGCGGGCCTGACGCCATTCTTCAACGCTGCCGACCATCGGGAACATGATCCGCAACGGACGGTTGTCCGCAGAGCGCAACAAGGCGCGCAATTGCGCTTCCATGATCTGCGGGCGCTGCAAGGTCAGGCGAATGCCGCGCACGCCGAGGAACGGATTTTCTTCCTTGGCGATCGGCCAATACGGCAGCGGTTTGTCGCCGCCGACATCCAGCGTGCGCACCACCAGCGGACGACCGGCGAGACCATCGAGCACACGGCGGTATTCGGCTTCTTGCGTCGCCTCATCCGGCGCTTGCGGGTGGGCCATGAAAATCAGTTCGGTGCGCAGCAGACCGATGCCTTCGGCGCCCTGCTCCACTGCACTGATCACGCCCGCGCTTTCACCGATGTTGGCGAACACTTCAACGGCGTGACCGTCAGTGGTGTGTGCCGGTTGATGACGTTGTTCGGCGGCAATCTTCAGGCGTTGCTCGCGGGTGTCGCGTTCTTCGGTGGCGCGTTGCAGGGTCGCCGCATCGGCGTCGACGTGCAGGCGACCGCGTTGACCGTCGAGCAATAACGGCGTGCCCGGCGCCAGCAGCAGTACTGCAGCGCCAGCGCCGACCAGCGCCGGAATCCCGAGGGCCCGCGCAACGATCGCACTGTGCGCGGTGGCGCCGCCGCGGGCGGTGAGAATCCCCGCGACGCGTGCCGGGTCCAGCCGCGCGACGTCGGACGGGCCGACCTCATCCATCACCAGAATGTACGGTTGCTCAGGCTCACTCGGGGTTTGCACGCCACACAGTTGCGCCAGCACGCGACGCCCAACGTCACGCAGGTCCGCCGCACGCTCGGCAAGCAAGGCATCCTGCAGCGATTCCTGTTGTTTGGCCGCCGCCTCGATCACCGCCATCCACGCCGCTTCGGCGCTTTCGCCTTGCTTGAGGCGGGTGTCGACTTCATCGGTGAGTTCCGGGTCGTCGAGCATTTCCTGGTGGGTGATAAAGATCTCGCGGATGGCTTTGGCTTTGCTGCGTTCGATCAGGCCCTGAATGTCACTGCGCACGTCACTGAGCGCTTGCTTGAGACGTTCGCGCTCGATGGCGGCGGACTCGCCTCGCAACGGGTAATCGATGGCTTGTTGCACCTGAATATGTGCCGGGCCGATGGCAATGCCGGGGGCTGCCGGGATCGCCTGCAACTGCGCGCCGGACGCTGGAGCGATCAGCACTTCGGCGATGTCGGCGATCACTTCGCGCTGCTGACTCACGGCCGGCAGCGGCTCTACTTCTTCGCCAAGGCCTTCTTCGATAGCGGCCAAGAGTGCCGGCAAGGCGTCAGCGGCGATGGTCGGTTCAGCGATCAGCTCCAGCGCCTGACCGCGACGGGCGCCGAGGCTGAGCAGTTTGCTCAGGCTCTTCACTGACACGGCGCTGTCCTGACCATCGACGATGCGCACACGAATCTCGCCGTCAAAACTCTTCGCCAGTTGCGCGAGGATCTTCGCCGGGCGCGCGTGCAAGCCATGGGCGTTAGCCAAGGCAATACGCGCGCTCGGCCAATCGGCCGGCAACTCACCGCCAAGGACTTCGAGAACTTTGCGGCTGCTGGTGGCGCGGCCCAGCTCATGGCCGCGACCTTCGATCAGCAACGCACACAGGCGCTCAAGCAGCGCCTGATGCGCCTCGCCGAGGCTGGCCAGGCAGAACAGACCGCTAAGCGGCTGACCGAGGTAGCGCATCGGCTTGTCCGGGGTGACAAACGCCAGGCCCGGGCGCTTCACGGTTTGCTCGCTGTGCAGCCACCACAGGCCATCGCCCAGCGGCAGTGCTTCGACCTGCTGCAACACACCGGCAAAACCGTTGCTCACACAATCGGCCTGACGCAACAGACGCGCGCCACGCCAGACCAGCTCTTCAAAATCGTCGGCCGAGACACCGAGGCCAATCATCTGCGCATCCAGCGCCAGCTCTTGCGGCGCGCCTTGCAGCAGTTTCAGCAGCGCCTCAGGTGAACTGGCGCGACGCAAAGCCTGGCCCAGATCGGTCTCACCGAGGGCGCGCGTCAGCAGTTGCAGCAGGCGCAGGTGTTCGTCGGATTTGGCGGCAATGCCAATCGCCAGATAAACGATCTGGCCATCCCCCCAATCCACGCCTTCCGGGAACTGCATCAGGCGCACACCGGTGGCGAATACCTGATCGCGGGTTTGCGGCGTTCCGTGGGGAATGGCAATACCTTGACCGAGAAAGGTCGAGCCCTGGGCTTCCCGTGCCTGCAATCCGGCGAGGTAACCGTCGGCAACCAGACCATCAGCCACCAGGTGATTGGCGAGCAGTTGCAAGGCAGCGGGTTTATCCACAGCCGATTGGCCCATGGATATCTGCTCTATAGTGAGCTCGAGCATGCGATCTCCTTTTTGGCGCTTCATGAGTGCCAGGTATTGTTTTGGATGGTTGCAGCTTAGGCGCTCTGCCGCTTTGCTTTTCGGCGGCAGTTTTGGCGGTTTCACGGCAGCACCGGCCAAAGGCGTCTAAAACGTAGAAAATACGCTTGCTGAAACGTTTAATCTAGATTGATCGGCACGTTACTCGATAATGTCCCATCCTTGAAGTCCAACTTGTCGGATGCGCTGCGACAATAGTCGCCTGCCCTAATCGGGTAGGATTGGCGAAAATGTGGCGGCAAGCTCGAAAAAACAAGGAAATCCCGGGTTGAAACTCAGTGATATCGCGCGGTTGGCCGGAGTGTCCGTGACCACCGCCAGCTACGTCATCAACGGCAAGGCCGAACAGCAACGCATCAGCACCGCGACCGTCGAGCGGGTGCGGGCGGTGGTCGATCTGCACGGCTTCACGCCAAACCCTCAAGCGGCCGGGCTGCGCAGTCGGCATACGCGCACGCTGGGCTTTATTCTGCCGGATCTGGAAAACCCCAGTTACGCGCGGATCGCCAAACTGCTTGAGCAAGGTGCGCGGGCGCGCGGCTATCAGTTGCTGATCGCCAGTTCCGACGATGCACCGGACAGCGAGCGACAGTTGCTGCAACTGTTCCGCGCGCGTCGCTGTGATGCGCTGATCGTCGCCAGTTGCCTGCCGGCCGGCGATGACAGCTATCGGCAGCTACAGGCCAAAGGTCTGCCGATCATTGCCATCGACCGGGTCATGGAACCCGAGCACTTCTGCTCGGTGATCAGTGACGACCGCGAGGCCAGCCTGCACCTGACCCAGAGCCTGCTCGATCCGCAACCGAAGCAGATCGTACTGCTCGGCGCCCGTCCGGAACTGAGCATCAGTCAGGAACGTGCCGCCGGTTTCAAAGAGGCGCTGGTCGACTTCAAAGGCGAATTGCTGGTCGAACACGCCGAGTCTTTCAGTCGTGAGTGCGGCAAGCAATTGATGGAAGAACTCCTGCAACGTCTGGGACATTTGCCGGATGCACTGGTGACGACTTCCTACGTGCTGCTGCAAGGCGTGTTCGATGCATTGCATGACTTCCCGCTGAAATCGCGCCCGCTGCGCCTCGGCACCTTCGGCGATACGCAGTTGCTGGATTTCCTGCCGCTGCCGGTCAACGCCATGGCCCAGCAGCACCAATTGATAGCGGACAAGGCGCTGGAACTGGCGCTGGCCGCTGTCGAGCAGTCGGAATACAAGCCCGGCGTGCAAGCCATTGCGCGGACCTTCAAACAGCGTATTCACCGGGACTGAGCCGTGGAGCTGATCGACAGCCACACCCACCTCGATTTCCCCGATTTCGACGCCGATCGCTCGGCGTTGCTCGCCGAAAGCCGTGCCGTCGGGGTGCGGCGGATGGTGGTGTTGGGCGTTTATGAAGGCAATTGGCAACGGGTCTGGGATCTGGTGCAGAGCGATGCGGATCTGTACGCCGCGTTCGGCCTGCACCCGGTGTATCTCGATCAGCATCGTCCTGAGGATTTGTCGGCTTTGGGTGATTGGCTGACGCGGCTGCGTGGTCATCGGCAGTTGTGTGCGGTGGGCGAAATCGGTCTGGATTACTTCATTGAATCCCTCGATCGCGAGCGGCAACAGGCGCTGTTCGAAGCACAGCTGCAATTGGCGGCGGACTTCGAATTACCGGCATTAATCCACGTTCGCCGTAGTCATGCGGCGGTCATCGCTACGCTCAAACGCTTCAAGCTCAAACGCGCGGGAATCATCCACGCCTTCGCCGGCAGCCGTGAAGAAGCGCGGGAGTACATCAAACTCGGTTTCAAGCTGGGCCTGGGCGGCGCACCGACCTGGCCGCAGGCGTTGCGCATGCATCGGGTGCTGGCGGAACTGCCGCTGGATTCGATTGTGCTGGAAACCGATTCACCGGACATGGCACCTGCGATGTTTGCCGGTCAGCGCAACAGCCCGGCGCACTTGCCGGCGATTTGCGAGGCGCTGGCTGGACTGATGAATATCAGCCCGCAACAACTGGCCACGGCCAGTACCGCCAACAGCTGCGAAGTATTCGGTTGGTAATCAGTCGGCGTGCGCCTTGGCGGCCTCCAGAACCAGCGTCAGATGCTGACGCTGGCGCGCGTAACGGACGACCACGAAATATACGAAGATCGTGATCAGTGAAGCGTTCAGTTGTTCGGTGACGCTCAGCAGCCCCACCCATTCCATCACCAACGCCACCAGCAGCGCGGTGCACACCGTCACCGAAGCGCTGAAACGCAGCAGCGCCAGTGAATCGAGGGACTTGAAGCGTTTGATCTGTTGCGGGCAACGCAATTCCAGCGTTTGCTGGCAATGCTCGCAGGTGAACGGTTCATTGATCGAGATGGCATTGAGTTGCCACGGTTTGAGCAGCAGCGTGGTCTGGCAATGAGCACAACGGCCCTGGACTCCCAGAGTTGCGGCAGACATGAGCGGCCTCCTCTACACAAACGATTGGGTATGGATACTGGCTCATTGCTGGGGAAATGCCAGAGTCTGCAGAGAAACAGGATTGGGCTTACGGACCGAAGTGAAAAAGTACTACAAAAGGTTCTGACAAAACGCAAAACCCTGTGGGAGCGAGCCTGCTCGCGAAGGCGGTGTATCAGGTAACAGAGATGTCACTGCCAGATTGCATTCGCGAGCAGGCTCGCTCCCACAGTTTTTCGTGCGTGCCTCAGACGCGGAAGGCGCTGATCAGTTGTTTAAGCTCAACGACCTGGGCTGACAGCGCGCGGCTGGCATCTTCGGTCTGGTGCGCACCTTGCGCCGTGCGCTCGCCGGCGCGGTTGATTTCGACGATGTTCTGGTCGATGTCATGGGCCACCGCCGTTTGCTGTTCAACTGCAGCGGCAATCTGCTGGTTCTGATCGACGATCATGCCCACGGCCCCGAGGATATTCTCCAGCGCCTGCTGGACTTTTTCCGATTGCCCCACTGTGCCATTGGCCATCTGATGGCTGACGCCCATGGCTTTCACCGCCGCCCCGACGCCGCCATGCAGCTTGGCGATCATCTGTTCGATTTCTTCGGTCGATTGCTGGGTCCGCTTGGCCAGGGTGCGCACTTCGTCCGCCACCACGGCAAAACCACGTCCCTGCTCGCCGGCACGCGCCGCTTCGATCGCGGCATTAAGCGCCAGCAAGTTGGTCTGTTCGGCGATGCTCTTGATCACTTCCAGCACGCGACTGATGGCCTGGCTATCGCTCGCCAGTTGATTGATCACCAGCACCGACTGATCAATTTCACTGGCCAACGCAGCAATGCTGCCCTGCTGCGACTCGACCAGACCGCGACCACTGATGGTCTCGTCATTGACGCTGTGGGCACTGCTCACCGCCGCAGCGGCACTGCGCGCCACCTCCAGTGAGGTCGCCGACATCTGGTTCATCGCCGTCGCCACTTGCTCGATCTGCGTGCGTTGCCCGGCGACCGCTTGGTTGCTTTGCGCCGAGACGTTTTCAACCTGCCCGGCCTGGCGCTCGACCTCGCCGACGGTCTGCCCCACCCGCTCGATCAAGTCGTGAATCTTCTTCACCGTGCCATTGAACACTTCGCCCAACTCACCTAACTCATCGCGACTGCTGGCCTTGAAGTTGACCGTCATGTCCCCGGCCGCGACCTTGTCCATCATCGCCCCGAGGCGTTTCAGCGTGGTGCGGGTCGAGGCGTAGAAACCACCGTAGAGGTAGAAAATCAGCACGAACACCACCGACAGCGCCACGGCCTGCAAGAGCATGTGCGTGCGGTTTTGCGCCAGACGCTGCTGCAATTGGGTGTCGAGGAATTTGAGGGTGGCTTCGTTGAGCTGATAAGTCCGCTCGATCAACCCGGTGACCTGATCGTAAAACGCCTGCCACGGCGCATCGAGGGTATCGGCCATCACCACCTGCTCTTCGAACAGTTCACTGGCCTGTTTCAGCGAGGCCTTGCTGCTGTCGGCCGCTGTGCTGAGGTTTTCCCGCGCGGCTTTGCTGGAGCCGAGGGCGTCCTGCAGTTTCAAGCCGTATTCGGCCTGGAGTTTTTCGATCTGCACCAGCAACTCATCAAAACGCGTGCTTGAAGAGCTGTTGAGAAAACCCTGACCCAATGAATACGAGCCCATCGCTCGGCCTTCGCCGAGGGTTTGCGTGACGCTTGGGGTGATCAGGGTAATCAGCTCGCTGAGTTGACGGATGTCACTCTGATTATCGCGGCTGAGTCCGGCCTGGCTGGTGATGATCTGGCTGAAAATCTGCGCACTGGCCAGCAGTTTGCCGATCAACGCGCTTTTGCTCTGCAGCGAGTTTTCCGTTTGCTGGGCCTTGAACGCGGCGATCATTTCATCGCGTTTGCCATCGAATACTTTGATCTGCTCGGGATCGTCGGTCATCGCCGTCAGCCCTTGCAAGCGCGTCAAAACCGCTTGTTCGAGGGTGGTGATCTGCGACTCGATATTCCCGGCCTTGCCGGACTGGCCGAGGGTGACGTTGATCTGCACCAGGTTGTTGAGGGTTTCCAGGTCCCGGCGCAGGGCCAGGCTGCTGCCCAGCAGATCAAGGCTTTGCAGCTCGACGCGGGTGCCCTGGAACTCACGATAGGAATCGCGCACCAGACAGAAATTGGTCACCAGCATTGGCACCAGGAACAGCACGCTGATCAGACTGAACTTCATGCCGAAGCTCAGACGGTTCATCAGCGAGACGGCGGGATAGAGCAAGCTCTTCACTGGAAGTCTCCCTTGGTTTTTCTTGTTTTTATTGGCAGGCGCGGGGCGACAGCAGATAGCCACTATCGGGCGCCATCTCTGTATAGCTCAAATCGAAGGGAGGTTTTGTAACTTAAGGTTAACGGCATCGCAGCCCGCGAAACACACATCTCCTGCAGGAGCTGTCGCAGGCTGCGATCTTTTGATCTTTCTTTAAATCAGTGGATCAGAACTGTCCACAAGGCAAACCCGGCATACCACAGCACCGCCGCGCGCAGCAGCAGTTCCCACAGGCAATCTAGGGTGTTGATACCTTCCGGCCCGACCACGGGAGGTGGAATTTCGCCCGCCGCCAGACCGACCCGGTTGATCAGCTGCGCCGCGCTGATGTTCCAGTTGAGCAATTCATGCAGCATCACCCGGCTGACCGCAACAAAGTTGCCGACCAGTGCCAGGCTCGCCGCCAGCAAGCGCACCGGCAGCCAGTCGAAGGCATGCCGCAGTTGCGCCGCGCGCTCGACCAATGCCGGGTTCTGGCCGTGCTCCTGCGCCAGCGCCAACAGGCGATACGCCAATGCCGCTACCGGGCCGAGCACGAAATACCAGAAGATCACCGCAAAAAAGCTCTGGTAGGCCTGCCACAACAAATGCCCCTGCACACGTTCGAGCAACTGCTCGCCGCTGTCGGCGCAAATATCCAGATCGCGCTTGGCCACATGCGCCGCGGCCTGCAGATCCTCACGGCGCCAGGCATCGCGAAACGGCCCGAGACCGCCGAGCAAGTCGCCGCGCCCCAGACTGTAAATGACCACCAGCACATGCACCGGCAACGCCAGCAAACCGTAGGCAACCGGTTCCAGCACCACCAGCAACAGCGCCAGCAAGGCCACCGGAAACAGCACCAGAATTGTCAGCACCAGCCACGGCTGCTTCGCCAGCCGCTCGCTGCTTTCGAGCTTGTTCAGTTCGCGGATCCATCCGCCATCGCGTTGAACCCGATGACGCAGGGCCGAAAACTTCTCGATCCACAGCGCCAGCAGTAACACCAGAAAACTCATTGTCCTTCCTCTTGTGCCAGGGCTGCGCGGTAACGCGCCCAGTCGAATGCCGGGCCAGGATCGGTCTTACGCCCGGGTGCTATGTCGCTGTGCCCACAAATGCGGGCGCCGGTGATGGCCGGAAATGCGCTTTGCAACTGGCGGGTCAACGCCGTCAACGCCTGATACTGCGCGTCGGTGAACGGTAGATCATCGGTGCCTTCGAGCTCGATGCCCACGGAAAAATCGTTACAGGTTTCTCGCCCTTCAAAAATTGACACGCCGGCATGCCACGCGCGCTCAAGACAGGAGACAAACTGGGTGACCTTGCCGTCACGTTCAATCAGAAAATGCGCCGAGACGCGCAAGTCGACGATCCCTGCAAAGTAGGGATGTTCGGTGACATCCAGGCGATTCTGGAAAAATTCCTGCACCTTGCCTGTGGCGAACTGCGCCGGCGGCAGGCTGATGTTGTGGATGACCAACAGGGAAATTTCGCCCGCAGGGCGCTCATTGAAGTTGGGCGATGGGCAGACCTGCACCCCGTGACACCACCCGCTAGCGGGATCCAACTGCATACCGATTCCTTCAACGCCGACTGTGTTGGCGCCCAGTATGCCGTGATCGGCCCCCGGCGCGCGATCACTTGGCGCGATTGAGTCGCCGCAGATTGCCCAGCACCGACTCCAGCGCCCGGTCGAACAGCAAGGTGCCGTCCAGCGCACGCACCGCCCCGCGCTCGAATTCCATGGCCAGCGCGATGCGGCTGCGCTCCAGCACCTTCATGCCGGTGCGATCGACAAATACATACTTGCCGGTAGTTTCGATGATCGCCGCCAGTTTGCAGCGCAAACTGTGCTCATCGTCTTCCTGAAACGCCACCCAGCTGCCCAGGCGCAGTTGCTCGACCTGACGCAGACCGGCGGCGTCGTGGGGCAAGCGTACCGACATCAATGCCGTGCTGCTGTCGTCGGCGGTTTGCAGCACGATCTGCTGCGATACCTCGATCATCGGCGCGGCCTGATCAGCCTCAACGGAACGCTCCAGCACCTGCACATGCAGGGCTTCAAGCTCACTGAAAAACTCGCTGGTGGCGAACGGATCAAACGCCGAACTGGTCAGGCCATCCCGCAGCGACTTGAGCAATCCCGGCACCAGTGCCAGCAAGCGCAGGCTGGATTCAGCGTCGTCATGACGCTGCACACTCCAGATCAATTGCTCCATGGTTTGCACGTCGGCCTGCCATTCGGCTGACTGATCGCCATGCTTGAGGCAGGTCAGCAGAAGTACTTTGCTCCAGGCGTCCTGGACGAAGGTGACCACCGAGGGCGGCAGGGTTTTGCCCAGCAGTGCTTGATTCAGCGCCCGCTCGACCCGACGCCTTGCCAGTTCGGTCTTCGCTCGCCCCTCTTCGGCGTCACGCAGGCGCTGTTCTAGCAGCTCGCTGCGGCGGCGCTGATCGCTGGTGAACGCGAGAAAATCAGCCAGCAACTCGGAGAAAATCGCCGGATCATCGACAAAGTCAGTCAGCAGGCGCTGCACCACTTGCTCGATACGCAGGTACAAGCTGTCACGCGCGTCACCGTCACAATCGCCCCAGCCCATGGCCGCCTCGGCGATTTCATTGAGCAGGCGCCGCGCCGGATGCGTGCTGCGGCTGAAGAAACTCTTGTCGAGCACCGCGACCTTGAGCATCGGGATCTGCAGTCTAGCGATCAAGGCCTTGAGCGAATCCGGCACATTGCGGTCTTCAAGAATGCAGTCGAAGACCATGGCGATCAGGTTGATCACATCTTCGTTCGCATCGCCGACGATCCGCGATTTGCCGCTTCTGACGCTGACCCGGGTCAGCAGTTGTTCGAGCTGATTGCGCAGATCGAAGTCATCCTGCGCTGCCAATGCCGGTACGTACTGTTGCAAGTGCGAGAGCAGACGCAGCAGGTCGCGGGTGGAAATCGGTTGCGCCGCAACGCTGGGTTCCAGCGTCGGCGCGACACTGCCGCGCACCTGCGCGAGCAATTGTTGCAAGGCGGCGAAGACCTCCTGCACGCCTTCGTCGACGGGCGGGGTGTCGTCACTGTCCTCGCTGTTCACATTGGCGATCGCACGATCAATCGCACGGCGCGCCGGGGCCGCTTTCAGCTCGGGCAACACACCGGTAGCGAGCAGCAATTGATTGGCTTCAGCGTAAAGCTGCTCGGTGTCAGCCAATACATAGCGCTCGAACAGTTTGAGCAGGATCAGCTTGACCTTGATTTCCACGCCCAGGTTACGCCCGGCCTGGAGGAAAAACTCGCAGAGCAGCGTCGGGCCGAGCGGGTTGTGCTGATCGTCAAGGGTGTTGGCGAGCAGCGCGTTGAGGCGCGCGGTCAGTTGATCGAGCGCGAAGCCGTCACGCTTGAGTACGCGACCGACCATGGTCTCGACCGCCACGCTGCGCTCCATATCGTCGCTGCGGGGGGCCAACTCATCGTATATCAAGGCATGGGGCAACGTGTTGTGCGTGGGATCGTATTGCGTCAGACCGACGAAGGCTTCGAAAAATTGCTCAAGGAAGCCACGCTCGATGTTTTTGCGCTTGAGGCGCAAGTCGCGCATGGCTTCGAAAAAGATATTCTGCTCGACATCGTTGCGCGCCCGGTCGGCCATTTCGAACAGCGTGTCGTCAGCGTTATCGAACAGCTCCTGCAAGCCGTGGCGCAGTTGCTGGGCAGCCTTGTCGCGAACCTGAAGCAGAATCACAGGCAGGCGGGCGAGCGGCGAATGATTCGCCTGTTCGGCAGTGCCTTTGTGCAAAGGCACCACTTTCCCGTCGTTGTGCATCCAAGCCTCCTGAAACGGTGATTCGTTCGGTCAAGCCAACCCGGCCCCCTGTGGGAGCGAGCCTGCTCGCGATGGCGGTATATCAGCCGCAGCAATGTGACTGAAAGAATGCATTCGCGAGCAGGCTCGCTCCCACACGTTCAATCAGGACGTCAAAGCTATGACGTCAAATGCAAGGCGGATTATCTTTCATAACTTGTACCCGACGCCATAGCCGTCAGGGTTTCCCCTATGCCCTTTCAGTGACCATGTCCCGGCGCGGTTTGCTCAAAGAAAATCGACCGGATGCAGGCAAGCACGCGCGTTCTCGCCTTGGGTTGGCTCGCGCCATGCCCCTATAATCGAACCACTTTGTTTGTGGAGCCCGTTATGCCGAATCTACGTCTCGCCGATTTGACCGCCGAAATCGAAGCCAACGTGCGCCGTGCGTTGCTCGAAGACATCGGCAGCGGCGACATCACCGCCCAACTGATCCCCGCCGAACGTCTGGCCAAAGCCACCATCATTACCCGCGACGAGGCTGTCGTTTGCGGCACCGCTTGGGTCGATGCGGTGTTTCGTCAGCTTGATCCGCGCGTAGCGGTGCACTGGCAAGTGATCGATGGCGAACGGGTCAAGCCCAATCAGCCGCTGTTTCATCTGGAAGGCCCGGCCCGTTCGCTGCTGACCGGTGAGCGCAGTGCGCTGAACTTCCTGCAACTGCTCTCCGGTGTGGCCACGCGCGCGCAGTACCTGGCGGATTTCGTCGGTACCACTCAGGTCAAATTGCTCGACACCCGCAAAACCCTGCCGGGCTTGCGTCTGGCGCAGAAATACGCGGTGACCTGCGGTGGCTGCCACAACCATCGCATCGGCCTATACGACGCGTTCCTGATCAAGGAAAACCATATCGCCGCCAGCGGTGGCATTCCACAAGCCATTGCCGCCGCGCACAAGATCGCGCCGGGCAAACCGGTGGAAGTCGAGGTGGAAAGCCTGGATGAACTGAAAGAAGCGCTGGCTGCTGGCGCCGACATCATCATGCTCGACGAACTGAGTCTGGACGACATGCGCGAAGCCGTGCGCCTGAACGGTGGCCAGGCAAAACTGGAAGCCAGCGGCGGCATCAACGAAAGCACGCTGCTGCCGATCGCCGAAACCGGAGTGGATTACATCTCGATCGGTGCGATGACCAAGGATGTCAAAGCGGTGGATCTGTCGATGCGACTCAGCCTATAACGGCAGCGACAAGATGCGAGCTACAAGCTGCAAGCCACAACGCTTTTGCTTTGACTTGCAGCTTGCCGCTTGAAACTCGTAGCTGCTCTTATACGACGAGATTATTCATCTCGCAGTACTCATCCCACTCGACACCCAGTACTTCGGCCGCCTCTTTGTGCAGAACGAGGCGCTGCGCCTCGAACTCCTCCGGCGTGCTCGTGTACTTGAGTGTCAGCTCCCACGGCTGCAAGCCCTGCGCTTCGGCTTCGTCTTCGAAGGCCCACTGAATCTGATCTTTCTGATCATCAGGACTGAGGTCCTTGATCTCTTCCTTCAGGTCCGGTACGTCCAGAATGTACTTTTCCAGCGCCTGTTCGTGACGTTGCTCTTGAGTTAATTCGGTCATGGCGTTCTCGCTGATCGTAAGAATGGAGGATGGATCTGGATCATCAAGGATCTCTCTGACGCGGATTTGTCCGGCCTTCGGAACCATTCGGGATCATCTGAAAACTGCTGGGCGATGCTCATGCAGGCACCGAATATAGGACGTTTGCATGACGAATTACACGGCTCTTTACATCTCTCTCACAAAAAGCTGACCTGCGGAACATAAATGCGGATTCCGAGTCATAGCGATGTGCCACTTCGGCACACCTCTTCGCTGTTCACAAGGATACCCAGTGATGCGCAGCTTCTCGAAAATCTCTTCTGTTGTGCCTGCCACCGCTCTGTTCGCCGCTTTGGTTGTGCCGGCCAGTGCAATGGCTGTTGAATTGAGTAACAGCAGCGCTTCCTACGGCGACAAGGTTTCGCTGATCCACAACGACTACGGCAAAGACGTGGTGATCAGAAGCGATGTCAGCATCGATGACCTGAGAAAAATGCGCGATACCATCAGCGAGCAATCGCGCCAGATCGATGAACTCAAACGCAGCAGCGGTTCGAGTTCAAGCTCCAGTGGCAAGGAAATCGATGATCTGAAAAACAAGGTCAAAGACCAGGACCGTGAACTGGACACGCTCGGTCGTCAGGTCGAAGACCTCAAACGCAACAGTGGCTCCAGTTCCAACTCGAACAGCAGCGAGATTTCGAATCTGAAGCAGAAAATCAACGATCAGGATCGGGCTATGGATCAGCTCAAACGTACCGTCGAGGATCTGAGCCGCAAGGTGAAATAAGAGAAGTGGTGCCCGAGACAGGAACCTAATCCAGGCCGAAAACGCCAGCACCTATTGGACAAACAGCGCTGGCGCTCACACCGATGGACTAAACGATGTACTTTTTATGAAGCGCTGGCCCTCCGAGCGAGGGCCAGATACTCAGTTGGATGACTCGGAAGGTTTGAGCTTTAGACGAGTCGAATCGTATATCCGCATGATGCCTTTTTGGCACGGCTTCTCCACGAATTTCCAAATGAACGCAGCAAATGCGATCGAGGTTAAGGCTACGAACCAGAACCTAGTGTAAGGCCCGTAGTCAGCCAGCAACTGTTCCTGCGTTGTCAGGCGAATCACGACCTGGTGGATCAGGTAAACGGAAAAACTGATCTCGCCCAAAAACACTAGGGGCCGCCACGACAGGGCGCGAGAAACAAACCCTCTGTCCATATAGAAGCATGTGATAACGGCGGCGAAGAGCAGCGCCATTGATGTGTGCCGAACAAATTCAGAGAACGCAATATAAGAAGCACCAACGAAAACCGAAGCTGAAGAGCTTAAGATCGGCGTCAAAAAGACAATTGCCAGAATTGCCGAAACTTCAAGAAAGGTAGCAGTACTTTTATTAACTACGCCAAGTTGAAAGCCAGATAAAAGTCGCTGACATACAATGCCAAGCATGAACTCTTGAATTCGACTAATCGGGCTGATGTAAACCAAACCATGCGATGAAACTTTATTAAGTTTATCTGCCGCGTAATAGACGATGCCGAGTGCATCTAGCGAGTAGGCAAACAGGCCGCCAAACGCAATTGCCGCGCAGAGCTTAAGCGCAGGGTTGCTGGAGAACCAAAGCAGTAACAACGGGAACGCCATATAAAAGAATATCTCTGTGGAAATACTCCAGGAGACGGCATTGAAAGAGAAGTAAACGTCAGGGATTGGAACCGCAGCATGAAGCATCAGCAAGTTCAAAATCAGGATATAGACGTTGTTTGCAGAATCTAGCAACTCGCGCTGATAAGGAATGCACGCCAGTAGCATCAATGTGCAAAATGCGTGTGCCGGCCATAGCCGAGCAAATCGGGCAACGTAAAACCTAGACAGCCCACTACGAATTCCTTTTTCCGAATAAACGTGAGAAAGAATGAACCCGGACAAAACGAAGAAGAAAGTTACCCCTGCATCAAGCGGCAGTCCACTCAAGAATTCCGGGGGAAAGAAATTTCCTTTTGCGTGATGAATAAGGATCGCGAATGCCGCAAAAAATCGGAGGGCTGTTAGCCCCCCAATCTGCTTTGTACTCATTATGTGACATACCCTGTCGTTTGAATTTTTCCGGATACTATCACGATTGCATCTTGCCACTGGCCGCCAGGCGATCAGGTGCCAGACAGGAACACGCGGCCTCGTACCAGCCATTGAAGGAGTATGTCGTGCCATTGGCGATAGCACTTGTGTTGTCGTTCTTGAAGATCCGAACGCTCGACCCGCCGGAAATGATCCTTCCCTGCATGGAGAGCCCATTCACGCTATCGCTGCCAGATAGCTGATACGGGAATGCTGCAGAGGTGGCGAAAGTAGATTTGGTGCCCGAGACAGGAATCGAACCTGCGACCTTCGCGTTACGAGTGCGCTGCTCTACCGGCTGAGCTACACGGGCGGTGGGCTAAACCTAGCACCGGTTCTGAAGTCCGGCAACTTCGCAGAATGTCTCGATATTTCGCAGACAAAAAAATGCCCCGCCGTTTTCACGGCGGGGCATTTTCATTGCGCTAAAGCCTGGGGGTGATTAAACGCCCGAAGCCTTGGCCGCTGCCACGTCTTTGATGGACAGCTTGATACGGCCGCGGTTGTCCACGTCCAGTACCAGCACTTCCACTTCCTGGCCTTCTTTCAGGATGTCGGTCACTTTCTCTACGCGAGCGTCGCTCAGCATCGAGATGTGCACCAGACCGTCCTTGCCCGGCAGGATGTTGACGAATGCGCCGAAGTCGACGATGCGCTCAACCTTGCCCACGTAGATCTTGCCGATCTCGGCTTCAGCGGTGATGCCCAGAACGCGCTGACGTGCTGCTTCAGCCGCTTCCTTGGTTTCGCCGAAGATCTTGATCGAACCGTCGTCTTCGATGTCGATCGAAGCCTTGGTTTCTTCGCAGATCGCACGGATGGTCGCGCCACCTTTACCGATAACGTCACGGATCTTGTCGGTGTCGATCTTCATCGCGATCATGGTCGGAGCGTTGGCCGACAGTTCGGTACGCGACTGGCCGATGATCTGGTTCATCTGACCGAGGATGTTCAGGCGCGCTTCCAGGGCTTGGCCCAGAGCGATTTCCATGATCTCTTCGGTGATGCCCTTGATCTTGATGTCCATCTGCAGCGCAGTAACACCTTTGGCGGTACCGGCCACTTTGAAGTCCATGTCGCCCAGGTGATCTTCGTCACCGAGGATGTCGGTCAGGACGGCGAACTTCTCGCCTTCTTTAACCAGACCCATGGCGATACCGGCAACCGGCGCCTTCATCGGCACACCAGCGTCCATCAGGGCCAGGGAAGCGCCGCAAACGGAAGCCATCGAGCTCGAACCGTTGGATTCGGTGATTTCCGAAACCACACGGATGGTGTACGGGAACACGTCAGCGGCTGGCAGCATGGCCGAAACCGAACGACGGGCCAGACGGCCGTGACCGATTTCACGACGACCAGCACCACCCATGCGACCACACTCGCCTACCGAGAACGGAGGGAAGTTGTAGTGCAGCATGAACGGGTCTTTTTTCTCGCCTTCCAGGGTGTCCAGCAGCTGTGCGTCACGGGCGGTGCCCAGAGTCGCGACTACCAGAGCCTGGGTTTCACCACGGGTGAACAGCGCCGAACCGTGAGTCTTCGGCAGAACGCCGACTTCGATGTTCAGCGGACGTACGGTTTTGGTGTCGCGACCGTCGATACGTGGCTTGCCGTTTACGATGTTTTCGCGAACGGTGCGGTATTCGATTTCACCGAAAGCGGCTTTGACTTCGCTGGAAGAAGGCTGGCCTTCTTCACCGGACAGCTTGGCAACGACCTGATCCTTCAGCTCACCCAGGCGAGCGTAACGGTCGGCCTTGACGGTGATGGTGTAAGCCTGGGAGATCGCTTCGCCGAACTCGGCACGGATAGCGCCCAGCAGTTCGGTGGCTTCTGGAGCCGGAGCCCAGGTCCAGGTTGGTTTTGCAGCTTCAGCGGCCAGTTCTTTAACCGCGTTGATCACAACCTGGAATTCGTCGTGAGCAAACAGTACCGCGCCCAGCATCTGGTCTTCGGTCAGCTCTTTGGCTTCCGATTCAACCATCAGAACGGCGTCGGAAGTACCGGCAACGACCATGTCCAGGCTCGAAGCAGCTTGCTGCTCGTAAGTCGGGTTCAGCAGGTAGCCGGTGCTTTCGTGGAAAGCTACACGAGCGGCGCCGATCGGGCCGTCGAACGGGATGCCCGAGATGGCCAGGGCAGCCGAGGTACCGATCATCGCAGCGATGTCCGGATCGGTCTTCTTGCTGGTGGAAACGACGGTGCAGACAACCTGCACTTCGTTCATGAAACCTTCTGGGAACAGCGGACGGATCGGACGGTCGATCAGTCGGGAAGTCAGGGTTTCTTTCTCGGAAGGACGGCCTTCACGCTTGAAGAAACCGCCAGGGATCTTACCGGCAGCGTAAGTCTTTTCCTGGTAGTGAACGGACAGAGGGAAGAAGCCCTTGCCTGGATCGGCTTGCTTGGCACCGACTACAGTCACCAATACGCTGACGTCGTCGTCAACGGTGACCAATACTGCGCCGGAGGCCTGACGGGCGATACGGCCAGTCTCGAGGGTAACGGTCGATTGACCGAACTGGAATTTTTTGATTACCGGGTTCACGGTGTCCTACCTTCTTTGTGGCTCTTGGGGGAACTGGTTTCTTGCGAATTCTTGGGCAATGTCGGGAATCGGCCCAACGCCTGTCCAGGGTAAAACGTGTATCCAGATAAAACTTGAGGCTGGGAGCCTGCAAGGCGCCAGCGGTAAACCGCAGACGTCTGGCAGACAACCAACCTCATAGCGCAATCGCTGATTAGCGACGCAGACCCAGGCGAGCGATCAGAGCGCTGTAACGGCTCACGTCCTTGCCTTTCAGGTAGTCCAGCAGCTTGCGACGCTGGTTTACCATGCGGATCAGACCACGACGGGAGTGGTGATCTTTACCGTTGGCCTTGAAGTGACCTTGCAGTTTGTTGATGTTGTGGGTCAGCAGTGCAACTTGCACTTCTGGCGAACCGGTGTCACCAACAGCTTGCTGGTAGTCAGCAACGATTTGAGCTTTTTCTTGAACGTCGAGAGCCATGAGGCAATCCTTTTATCAGGAAACTGTTTCAGAGAAACAGCTTCAACAGGCCAGGGACAAATCCCTGTATCTATAAATGAGTCGTGACCGTGCCTGTTAACAGCCACACTCGCCGACCTGCTGTTACACAGGCCGGTTCCGGTCATTCTGACCGAATCAAACGACGTGGCGCGATGCGCCCGTCTTCGCTCACTTCACCGATACCGATGAAGCGACCATTGTGATCCTGTACCCGTACCATGCCGAACTTCGGAGCATCCGGGGCACGTACCGGCTGGCCGTTGAGCCAGTAGAACGCGCTCGCTTCCGAAAAATGCAGCAACGGCCAATCCAGCAGGCCGCTGTCCGATGGCATCAGGAAGCGATCAACCGCTTCGTTGCCGCCTTCGGCATGTACTGCTTCAAGCTCTTCGAGGGTAACCGTCTGCGCCAGGGTGAAAGGCCCGGCCTGGGTACGGCGCAGTTCCGCGACGTACGCACCACAACCGAGTTGCTCACCAATATCCTCCACCAGGGTGCGGATATAGGTGCCTTTGCTGCAATCCACCGCAAGGCGCGCAGTATCGCCTTCGAAGGCCAGTAATTCCAAGCGCGCAATAGTAACAGAACGCGGTTCGCGCTCCACTACTTCGCCTGCACGAGCCAGCTTGTACAGCGGTTGGCCATCACGCTTGAGCGCCGAGTACATCGGCGGTATCTGACTGATTTGCCCGCGAAATTTCGGCAATGCCGCTTCGACATCGGCGCGACCAACGGTCACCGGGCGTTCCTGCAAAACCTCACCCTCGGCATCCGCCGTGGTGGTGGTCTTGCCCAGTTGCGCCAGGGTTTCATAACCCTTGTCGGAATCGAGCAGGTATTGCGAGAACTTGGTAGCCTCACCGAAGCACAGCGGCAAGACGCCGGTGGCCAGCGGGTCAAGACTGCCAGTGTGACCGGCCTTCTCGGCATTCAGCAGCCAGCGAACCTTCTGCAACGCGGCGTTGGAGGTGAACCCCAACGGCTTGTCGAGCAGGATGATGCCGCTTACGTTACGACGGATACGTTTGACCTGAGCCACCGAGTTACTCCTTGGTGTCTTCAGGTTCAGCAGCGACCGGATGCTGATTGTCTTCAGCCACCGCACGCTCGATCAGCGCCGACAGGTGCGCGCCACGCACGACGGACTCGTCGTAGTGGAAGTGCAGTTGCGGCACGCTGCGCAGCTTCATTTCACGGGCCAGTTGCATACGCAGGAAACCTGCGGCGGCGTTGAGCACCTTGATGCTTTGTGCGATGTCTTCAGCGTTGTCCTGGCCCATCACGGTGATGAAAATCTTTGCGTGACCGACGTCACGGCTGACTTCCACAGCGGTAATGGTGACCAGACCCACACGTGGGTCTTTGACTTCGCGACGGATCAGTTGGGCCAGCTCGCGCTGCATCTGATCGCCGATACGTTGGGTACGGCTGTATTCTTTTGCCATGATTTGTTACCTGTTACTGCCCAGCGGTGAAACCCGCAAGGTCTGAAAGCGGCAAACGCCCGGCCTGACAAAAGCCAGACCGGGCGTTGCGTTTAGAGTCCGGGTGATGCGCCGCACTGTTGAGTACGGCCGGCCATCACGGCTCCTGAAGTGCGCGAGTTAGAGGCTGCGAGCAACCTGAACCTTCTCGAAGACTTCGATCTTGTCGCCGACTTTGACGTCGTTGTAGCTCTTCACGCCGATACCGCATTCCATGCCGGCACGTACTTCGGAAGCGTCATCCTTGAAGCGGCGCAGGGATTCCAGCTCGCCTTCGAAGATAACGATGTCTTCACGCAGTACACGGATCGGACGGTTACGGTGCACAACACCTTCGATCACCATGCAGCCTGCGATCGCGCCAAACTTCGGCGAACGGAACACGTCACGCACTTCGGCCACACCCAGGATGTTCTCGCGAACATCGCTGCCGAGCATGCCGGTCAGGGCTTTCTTGACGTCTTCGATGATGTCGTAGATCACGTTGTAGTAACGCATATCCAGACCTTCCTGCTCGACGATCTTCCGTGCGCCAGCATCGGCACGCACGTTGAAGCCGAACAGTACAGCGTTGGAAGCCAGTGCCAGGTTAGCGTCGGACTCGGTGATACCACCAACGCCGCCGCCCACTACGCGCACTTGTACTTCGTCGTTGCCCAGGCCATTCAAGGCACCGTTCAACGCTTCCAGCGAACCACGGACGTCGGATTTGAGGACGATGTTGAGCGTCTTCTTTTCGGCCTGACCCATGTTTTCGAAGATGTTTTCCAGCTTGCCGGCGTGAGCGCGAGCCAGTTTGACTTCGCGGAACTTGCCTTGACGGAACAGAGCCACTTCACGGGCTTTCTTCTCGTCAGCAACCACGCTCATCTCGTCGCCAGCGTCCGGGGTACCGTCCAGGCCGAGGATCTCGACAGGGATGGATGGACCGGCTTCCTTGATTGGCTTGCCATTCTCGTCGAGCATGGCACGCACACGGCCATAGTTCGAACCGACCAGGACCATGTCGCCTTGGCGCAGGGTACCGTCTTGAACCAGAACGGTTGCCACCGGGCCACGACCTTTGTCGAGACGCGATTCAACCACAACACCACGACCAGGAGCCGATGGAGTTGCTTTCAGTTCGAGAACTTCGGCTTGCAGCAGAACGGCTTCAAGCAACTCGTCCACGCCAGTACCGACTTTCGCCGAAACCGGAACGAACGGCGTATCACCGCCCCACTCTTCGGAAGTCACGCCGTGAACCGACAGTTCGCTACGGATGCGATCGAGATCGGCGCCCGGCTTGTCGATTTTGTTCACCGCTACAACCAGTGGAACGCCAGCCGCTACTGCGTGCTGAACAGCTTCAATGGTCTGCGGCATCACGCCGTCGTCCGCTGCAACCACCAGGATCACGATGTCGGTCGCCTTGGCACCACGAGCACGCATTGCAGTAAACGCGGCGTGACCCGGGGTATCGAGGAAAGTGACCATGCCGCGTTCGGTTTCAACGTGGTATGCACCGATGTGCTGGGTGATACCGCCGGCTTCGCCAGCAGCTACCTTGGCACGACGGATGTAGTCGAGCAGGGACGTTTTACCGTGGTCAACGTGGCCCATTACGGTCACGACTGGTGCACGGGAGAACGACTCACCTTCAAACTTCAGGGACTCGGCCAGGGAATCTTCCAGAGCGGTGTCGCTGACCAGGGTCACTTTGTGGCCCAGTTCTTCGGCTACCAGTTGAGCAGTTTCCTGATCAAGCACCTGGTTGATGGTCGCTGGAGTACCCAGTTTGAACATGAACTTGATGATTTCAGCAGCCTTGACCGACATCTGATTGGCGAGATCGCCAACAGTGATGGTCTCGCCGATCTGCACATCACGCACGACAGGGCCGGTTGGGCTCTGGAAACCGTGGGCGTTGCGCTTCTTCAGCTTGGCCTTGCCGCGACCACCACGACGGAAGCCATCGCTTTCTTCGTCGGTAGTGCGTGGCGCCACACGTGGAGCCGGCGCTTTTTCTTTGACCGATGCGCGATGCGGAGCGTTTTTGCGCTCGCCATCACCACCACCGCTGCGACGATTGTTGTCGTCGGCACGTGGCTTGTCCGGACGGCGCTGTTCGTTCTGCTTGTTGCGAACGTCAGCAGATGGAGCTGGAGCAGCGGCAGCCACCGGCGCGCTTTCGCGAACAGGTTCGGCAGCTGCAGCCGGCGCCGCAACGGCGTCGCTGGTAGCGGTCTGCGCAGCAGCAGGCTGATTACGCGCTTCTACTTCGGCGCGTTGCTTGGCTTCTTCTTCAGCCTTCTGACGGGCAGCATTTTCTACTGCGCGACGCTCATCCAGTTCACGCTTGCGTTCGGCTTCGATTTCTTCCGGGCTACGCTGTACGAAAACTTTCTTTTTGCGAACTTCTACGCTGATGCTCTTGCTACCAGCCACACGCAGGGTGCTGGTGGTTTTACGCTGCAGCGTGATCTTGCGTGGTTCTTCCACTTTCGCCTTGTGGCTGCTTTTCAAGTGAGTCAGCAGGGACTGCTTCTCACTGTCAGTCACATTTTCTTCGGCGGCGGTGTGCGGCAGACCTGCCTCACGCATCTGCTGCAACAGGCGCTCTACCGGTGTTTTGACCTCATCGGCCAGTTGTTTCACCGTGACTTGCGTCATGCACTTCTCTCCTCAGGCCGCGCCTAATTACTCGAACCAGTGGGCTCGGGCGGCCATGATCAACTTGCCGGCACGATCATCGTCAATGCCGTCGATGTCGAGCAGGTCGTCAATAGACTGCTCGGCCAGGTCTTCGCGGGTAATTACGCCGCGCACCGCCAGTTCCATCGCCAAATCCTTGTCCATACCCTCAAGCGAGAGCAGGTCTTCGGCCGGATGGGCGTCTGCCAGCTTTTCCTCAGTAGCGATGGCTTTGGTCAACAAACGATCCTTGGCACGAGCGCGAAGCTCGTTGACGATATCTTCGTCAAAGCCGTCGATGTTGAGCATTTCTTCCAACGGTACGTAGGCAATCTCTTCCAGGCTGGTGAAGCCTTCATCTACCAGCACCTGCGCCAGTTCTTCGTCGACTTCCAGCTCGTCGATGAAGTTGCGCAGGATGTCGCCGGTTTCTGCTTGCTGCTTAGCCTGGATGTCCGATTCGGTCATCACGTTCAGGGTCCAGCCAGTCAACTGGCTCGCCAGACGCACGTTCTGACCACCACGACCGATGGCCTGAGCCAGATTGTCTGCGCCAACGGCGATGTCCATTGCGTGGGCATCTTCGTCAACGATAATTGCCGCAACCTCAGCCGGGGACATGGCGTTGATCACGAACTGAGCCGGGTTGTCATCCCACAGGACGATATCAACACGCTCACCGCCCAACTCGCCCGACACTGCCTGGACGCGCGAACCGCGCATACCAATGCAAGCGCCCTGTGGGTCGATGCGTTTGTCCTTGGAGCGGACGGCGATCTTGGCGCGCGAACCCGGATCACGGGACGCTGCCATTACTTCGATCAGGCCTTCGGCAATTTCCGGCACTTCGATGCGGAACAGCTCGATCAGCATTTCCGGCGCGGTACGCGACAGGATCAGCTGCGGGCCGCGGTTCTCGGTGCGGATTTCCTTGAGCAGCGCACGCAGGCGCACGCCGACACGGAAAGTTTCGCGAGAAATGATGTCTTCACGGGCCAGCAACGCTTCTGCGTTGTTACCCAGATCGACGATCACGTTGTCGCGGGTGACTTTTTTCACGGTGCCGGAGATGATTTCTCCCAGGCGCTCGCGATAGGCGTCAACCACTTGAGCGCGCTCGGCTTCGCGGACTTTCTGCACGATGACTTGCTTGGCAGTCTGTGCAGCAATGCGGCCGAACTCGATGGATTCGATCTTTTCTTCAACGACGTCGCCAACCTTGGCACCAGGATGCGTTTCGGCAACCTTGGTTGGCCAGGTTTCGATGGCCGGATCGTCGAGATCATTCTCTTCGACGACCGTCCAGCGACGGAAAGTTTCGTATGCCCCGGTGTGGCGGTTAATTTCCACACGCAGGTCAACTTCGTCTTCAAAACGCTTTTTGGTAGCAGTGGCCAAAGCCAGCTCCAGCGCTTCAAAAATTACGCTTGCCGGTACGCCCTTTTCATTGGATACCGACTCAACAACCAGCAGTACTTCTTTGCTCATCGTACGCCTCGCCTTTCGCAAGCCATTGGATCCGCGGGATCCGCGTCTCAGTCAAAACTGGGAATAATGTTGGCCTTGTCGATCATATCGATCGGCAACAGGAACTCATGGTCATCTACCTGAACCACGACATCCTGTTCTTCTACACCGCGCAGAAGGCCCTGAAAGTTGCGTCGCCCTTCGAAAGGCGAGCGCAGCTTGATCTTCACTTGTTCACCGGCAAACTTTGCAAACTGCTCAAGAGTGAACAGTGGGCGCTCCATGCCAGGCGAGGAAACTTCGAGGGTGTATTCAACGGAAATTGGATCTTCAACATCCAGTACACCGCTGATCTGACGGCTGACAATGGCGCAATCGTCCACCAGCACGCCGCCCTCTTTATCGATATAAACGCGCAACATCGAGTGGCGACCCTGAGCCGAAAACTCGATACCCCAGCATTCATAGCCCAGGGCCACGACCACCGGGGCCAGCAAGGCCTGCAACTCTTCTAGCTTGCTCGACACCTGAACCCCCTAGTGCATGATATGTGCATGCTTTGCAAAATAAAAAAATGGGCATAACGCCCATCCTTGAAACGCCGTCGAACAGCGGCGTTGAAAGTGTCCAGCTAACAAAAAGCCCCTTAAAAGGGGCTCCTTAAACTGGTTGCGGGGGCCGGATTTGAACCGACGACCTTCGGGTTATGAGCCCGACGAGCTACCAGACTGCTCCACCCCGCGACAAAGCTGGGGCGGAAGTATACGACCGATCCCTTATAGGGTCAATGTAACCTTCCACCTGCAAGAAAGCCCGCAACAGCGGGCTCTCCTGACTAATTGGTACCGAGAAGGGGACTCGAACCCCTACACCCTATGGGCACAACCACCTCAAGGTTGCGTGTCTACCAATTCCACCACCTCGGCAAAACTACATTTGAAACCCTTCTTACTTCTGCTCTTGAGCTGGAGGTACGTCAGTCGCTGGAGTAGCCGACTTTTGCTCTTGAAGCACCGGGACATCATCAGAAGCCGGTTGTTGCTGCTTAGGTACTTCCAACACTGCTGGGTTTGGGAGACCTACCTGAGTCAGCTGATGAGCCTTCTCTTTAGCAAAGTAACCTAACCCCAAGCTGGTTATGAAGAAACCGGCGGCAAGTATAGCAGTAAACTTACTAAGAAAGGTAGAGGAACCTTGGCTTCCGAACACAGTATTTGAAGCACCTGCTCCGAAAGACGCGCCAGCGTCCGCACCCTTACCCTGCTGCAGCAAAACCAGAGCAACTACGCCCAATGCACCCAGCAGATGAAAAACGACTACGACTGTTTCCAGCATTTTTTCAGTTTCCCGCGGCGCGACAGATCGCACCGAACTCATCTGCATTCAGGGAAGCTCCACCAATGAGCCCCCCATCGATATCCGGCATGCCGAACAGTTCGACCGCATTGGCCGCCTTCACGCTGCCGCCGTATAGAAGCCGCACACCTCGTGCGACTTCAGAATTCTCTGCCGCCAACTGCTCGCGAATGGCCTTATGCACATCCTGAGCCTGTTGCGGCGTTGCAGTCAGTCCGGTACCAATGGCCCAGACAGGCTCGTAAGCAATGACCGCCTTGGCAAAAGCACCTACACCCAGCTCCTCGATGATGCTGCCCAGCTGACGCCCGACAACCTCAAGAGTTTTCCCGGCTTCGCGCTGCTCAAGGGTTTCCCCTATACACAGCACCGGAATCAAGCCGCATGCCTGTGCCGCTGCGAACTTGCGATTCAGCATCCCGTCTCGCTCGCCCATTATCTGGCGGCGTTCGGAGTGCCCGACAAGCACCAGGGAACAACCTGCATCCACTAACTGACTCGGAGCAATTTCACCGGTCAATGCACCTTGCATGGATTCCACCGCAGAATTCTGCGCGCCGACCGAAATCGACTTGCCTTTCAAGCCATCAATCACTTGATTGATATACAAGCAAGGCGGGAATACCGCGACATCAACACCGCTTGGCAAGGCCAGATGACGAAGGCCGTTGATCAGCTCAGCGACGCTGGCGCGGGTACCGTGCATCTTCCAGTTACCAGCTACCATAGGGCGACGCATGCTGTACCTCGTCGGTCAAAGTGGGCGCAGATGTTACCCAACACAATCATGGCTTGCAAGCCGAATCAGGCAGAAACTTCAGTTACCAGTTTTGCCAGCTCTTCGGCATAGTTACGAACCTGAGTCTCATCCTCGCCTTCGACCATTACGCGCACCAGAGGCTCTGTCCCGGACTTGCGCAAAAGCACGCGACCGCGCCCCGCCATTGCCTGGGTAACACGCGCACTGGCTTCCTTGACAGCCGGGTGTTCCAACGGACTTTCGCCACCACCGAAACGCACATTGATTAATACCTGAGGGCACTTGCGCAATGCCTGACGCGTTTGCGCCAAGCCCTCATTACGGGTCTTCAGCGCCATCAATACCTGCAAGGCCGCGATGATCGCATCACCGGTCGTGGTGTGATTGAAGCAAACGATATGCCCCGAATTTTCGCCGCCGACCAGCCAGTTGCGCTCAAGCAACTCGGCAATCACGTAACGGTCGCCGACATTGGCACGAATAAATGGAATCGAAAGCTCTGCAAGCGCGAGCTCCAGCCCCAGATTACTCATCAAGGTGCCAACCACGCCGCCCTGCAATTTGCCACGCTCGTGCAGGTCACGGGCGATGATGAACAACAATTCGTCGCCATCAACGATGGCGCCAGTGTGGTCAACCATCAAAACCCTATCGCCATCACCATCGAAAGCAATACCCAGGTCGGCGTGCTCAGCGAGTACCGCAGCCTGCAACTGCCCCATATGGGTCGAGCCGCAGTTTTCATTGATATTCAGGCCGTTTGGCTGAGCTGACAGCACAACGACTTCTGCACCCAACTCGCGGAAGACGCTCGGAGCCACCTTATAGGTCGCACCATGCGCACAGTCGATAACGATCTTGAGGCCGGAAAAACTGGTGCCAGTTGGCACGCTGCTCTTGCAGAACTCAATGTAGCGACCCGACGCATCGTTGATTCGCGAGACTTTGCCGATCTTGCTCGATTCGACCACAGTCATCGGGGTGTCGAGCAGCTCTTCGATCATCAGCTCCAGTTCATCCGGCAGCTTGGTGCCTTTACCGGAGAAGAATTTGATGCCGTTGTCATCATGCGGATTGTGCGAAGCACTGATCACGATACCGGCCTCAGCCTGGAACGTGCGCGACAGATAGGCGATGGCCGGTGTCGGCATAGGGCCCAACAGCATCACATCGGCACCCGCCGAAGTCAGGCCGGCTTCAAGCGCCGACTCGAACATATAGCCGGAAATTCGCGTGTCCTTGCCGACCAGCACCTTGCAGGCGCCCATCTTGCGAAAAGCCATACCAGCAGCCCAGCCGAGCTTGAGCATGAAGTCAGGAGTAATCGGGTATTCACCGACTCGACCACGAATGCCGTCAGTACCAAAGTATTTCTTGCTCATAAGTGCTCCATCATTCTTATTCGGCTGATTCCACGGCCGCAATCATGCGCACCACGTCTACCGTTTCCGCTACATCATGGACGCGCAATATACGCGCCCCCTTCACCGATGCCAGCGCCGCCAGTGCCAGACCACCATGCAGCCGCTCACCGACAGGACGATTCAAAGCCTGCCCGATCATGCTCTTTCGAGAAACACCGACAAGCAATGGCCTGCCTAACGCATGCAGGGCCTCCATGTGCTTGAACAAGCTTAGATTGTGCTGCAGGGTTTTGGCGAAACCGAAACCCGGGTCGAGAATAATGCGCTCTGCAGGAATACCTGCTGCCGCACATTGCGCCATACGCTCAGCGAGAAAGTCGCCCACCTCACGCGTGACATCCTGATACTGCGGATTGTCCTGCATATCTCCGGGCTCGCCGAGCATATGCATGAGGCACACCGGCAAACCGGTAGCCGCCGCCGCATCCAGTGCGCCGTCGCGTTGCAGCGAGCGCACATCATTGATCAATCCGGCACCCAATCGTGCGGTTTCGCGCATAACGGCTGGCGTAGAAGTATCCACCGAAATGATCACATCCAACTCGCGATTGATCAGCTCGACGATCGGCGCCACACGCTCAAGCTCTTCGAGCGGTGACACTGCGCGCGCGCCTGGGCGAGTGGACTCGCCACCGACATCAATCAGCGTCGCACCCGCTGCAACCATAGCCTCGGCGTGGCGCAAAGCCGCATCGAGCTGGCTGTATTGGCCGCCGTCGGAGAAAGAATCAGGGGTGACATTGAGAATACCCATGACATGCGTCTGGGCCAAATCAAGAACCCGGTTGCCGCAAGGCAACCGGGTCAGGGACTGTACAGAAGTCATTTCAAACCTTAAACGTCAGCAGCCGGGCCGCCAATCGGTGTTTCCGGACGCTCGTCACGAACCACTGGAGGTGGCGGCGTACCAGTGCCACCCGACCAGTCACGTGGCTCGCGAGGTGTACGACCCGCCATGATGTCGTCGATCTGTTCAGCATCGATCGTTTCGTACTTCATCAGCGCATCAGCCATGGCATCGAGCTTGTCACGGTTGTCCGTGAGAATCTGCTTGGCCGTGCCGTAGCACTGATCAATGATGCTGCGCACTTCGGAGTCGATCAGCCTGGCTGTCTCACCGGAGAAGCTGGCAGCCTGACCACCACCGCCGCGACCGAGGAACACTTCACCCTCTTCTTCGGCGTACATCAACGGACCGAGTTTTTCCGACAGCCCCCACTTGGTCACCATGTTCCGCGCAATCTGACTCGCACGCATGATGTCGTTGGAAGCACCGGTGGTTACACCGTCGAAGCCCAAAGTCATTTCTTCAGCGATACGACCGCCGTACAGCGAGCAGATCTGACTGATCAGCGCACGCTTGGACAGACTGTAACGATCTTCTTCCGGCAGGAACATTGTCACACCCAGCGCACGACCGCGCGGGATGATCGACACCTTGTACACCGGATCGTGCTCAGGTACGACGCGACCAACGATGGCGTGGCCAGCTTCGTGATAAGCGGTGTTCTGCTTCTCTTTCTCGGACATGACCATCGATTTGCGCTCGGCGCCCATCATGATCTTGTCTTTGGCCAGTTCGAACTCTTTCATTTCAACGATGCGTTTGCCGCTGCGTGCAGCGAACAGCGAAGCTTCGTTGACCAGGTTAGCCAGGTCAGCCCCCGAGAAACCCGGAGTACCACGTGCGATAACGGCCGGAGCAACGTCGTCACCCATTGGCACTTTACGCATGTGAACCTTGAGGATCTGCTCGCGACCACGGATATCCGGCAGCCCCACCACAACCTGACGGTCGAAACGGCCCGGACGCAGCAGCGCAGGGTCGAGTACGTCAGGACGGTTGGTTGCAGCGATAACAATGATGCCGTCATTCATCTCGAAGCCGTCCATCTCAACCAGCAACTGGTTGAGAGTCTGCTCACGCTCGTCGTGACCGCCACCCATGCCAGCGCCACGATGGCGACCGACGGCGTCGATTTCATCGATAAAGATGATGCAAGGCGCGTGTTTCTTCGCCTGCTCGAACATGTCACGTACACGGCTGGCACCGACACCGACGAACATTTCGACGAAATCTGAACCGGAGATGGTGAAGAACGGAACCTTGGCTTCACCGGCAATCGCCTTGGCCAGCAAGGTTTTACCGGTACCCGGAGGACCGACCATCAGCACACCGCGAGGAATACGGCCGCCCAGGCGCTGGAACTTGCCCGGATCACGGAGGAATTCAACCAGCTCGCCGACTTCTTCCTTGGCTTCGTCGCAACCGGCGACGTCAGCCAATGTGGTTTTTACCTGGTCTTCGGAGAGCAGGCGCGCCTTGCTCTTGCCGAAGCTCATCGGTCCGCCCTTGCCGCCAGCACCGCCCTGCATCTGGCGCATGAAGAACATGAACACCGCGATGATCACCAGGATCGGGAAGCTGGCCACCAGAAGCTGGGTCCAGATGCTTTGCTGTTCAGGCTGCTTGCCTTCAACCACAACGTGGTTGTCGACCAGATCGCCGATCAGGCCATTGTCCTGGATTGCCGGACGAATGGTCTTGAAGCTATCGCCATCATTGCGCTTGCCGGTAATCACATAACCATCAACGGCTACGCGCTCGACCTTGCCATCCTTGACCTGCTGGATGAAGTCGGAATAGTTGAGGGTCTGCGGCTCGTTAGGGCTGGAGAAGTTGTTCATCACCGTCACCAGGACAGCCGCGATGATCAACCACAGGATCAGATTCTTTGCCATATCGTTCAATTAACTACCCTCTGAAGCAAGCTCCGCTACTGGCGCGCGCTTCGCATGATATTCACCGGCCTAACTTACTACATTACCTACGACTCTGGCAGGCGCCGTCTGTAACCCTTTGTGAAACACTTTCTACACAATATTCGTTAATGCTAGCCGGGCGAAATACTAAAAACCTATCACCCCGCACAAAAACCTCGTTTTACTCGCTACGCCCGCGATAACCCCAAGCCAGCATGTATTGCTCGCGGGAGCTGCCACGAGAGGAGTCCGGCTTGATCATCTGGATCTTGTCGAACTTCTTGCGAGCATCCTTCAGGTAGACATCAAACCCTTCGCCCTGAAAAATCTTGATCACGAAATTACCACCCGGCTTGAGGATTCGCTCCGCCAGATCAAGCGCCAGCTCGCAAAGGAACATGGCTTTGGGCATATCCACTTCAGGCGTACCACTCATATTGGGGGCCATATCGGAAATCACAAGGTCCACCTGCGAATTACCCACGGCCTCAAGGATCTGCGCGAGCACTGCGTCCTCGGTGAAGTCACCCTGAATGAAGGTGACGTCAGGGATGCTGTCCATTTCCAGAATGTCCGAGGCGATCAAACGCCCCTGACCGCCGATCAGACGACTGGTGACCTGCGACCAGCCACCGGGGGCTGCACCCAGGTCGACAACGCTCATGCCAGGGCGGATCAGCTTGTATTTCTCCTGGACCTCCAGAAGCTTGTAACTCGCACGCGAGCGATAGCCATCCTTTTGCGCTTGCTTCACATAGGGATCATTGACATGTCTTTTCAGCCAACCAAGGCTTGTCTTGGAACGCGCCATTGGGCACCTCGATGATTAGGGTCGTGATTAATTGGGCGGATCCACGAACCCTCGGGTAAAATGGCCGCCATTTTACAGAATCCAGACGAAAGGGTCAGATTATGCCGCTCACTCCAGAGCAGAAGAAACAGTACAAATCCATTGGCCACCACCTGAAACCGGTTTTGACAGTGGCTGACAACGGTTTGACTGAAGGTGTTTTAGCCGAACTTGAACGCGCCTTGGCGGATCATGAGCTGATCAAAATCAAGCTCAACATCCTCGATCGCGAGTCGCGCCTGGCGCATATCGCCGAACTGTGCAAGGTTGGCAAAGCGGACCTGGTACAGGTCATCGGCAAGATGGCACTGGTTTATCGCAAGAACTTCAGCGCCAACAAGCAGCTGTCGAACGTTCATCGCTTCAAGTGATGAAAAGGGTCAAGGGTGTGCTTCGCGCACCCTGCCACTCCATCCCGGCACCGGCTGCATCACCAGCACCAGCCCGGAAAAGCCCAGAACCAGATAACTGAACACCTGCCAGCGCTGCGCATCCGGCCAGCCGACACGCACTGCGACATACATCGCACACGCATACAACGCCATCAGCAGCACCTGACCGCGAAAATCTCGCCATAGACTGGCAAGGCCCTCGGCCTGTACCAGCACCAAAGCCTGAAAAATAACGCATGCGGCGGCAAAACCTACCACCAGCACTTCAAATGCACTGGCCACTTCATCGATCAGCAGTGGCGCCAAGCCGATTTGGCCCAACGCCGGCTGCAAACCGAGATGAATCAGCCATAGACCGCCGACCCAAAGCATCTGGGTCAGTTGCCAAAGCATGGCGCCCGCATGCAGCGGGCGCCCTTTTTCAGATGTGACGGACTTCGACAATCTCGTACTCGATCACGCCGCTTGGCGTTTTCACGGCGACCACATCGCCCTCTTCCTTGCCAATCAAGGCACGGGCCAAAGGCGAGCCGACGGAAATCTTGCCGAGTTTGAAGTCAGCCTCATCCTCACCCACGATGTGATAAGTGACGCTTTCGTCAGTCTCGACATTGGCGATTTCGACGGTGGTACCGAAAATCACTTTGCCGGTGTGCGCAATGGTTGTGACATCGATGATGACCTGATTCTGGATCCGGCCTTCGATGTCACGAATCCGCGCCTCGACCATGCCTTGCTGTTCGCGGGCGGCATGGTATTCAGCGTTTTCTTTCAAGTCACCCAACTCGCGGGCCGTACCGATGTCCTGGCTGAGCTTCGGACGGACGACCTTGGTCAGGTGAGCGTGTTCCTCTTCCAGGGCTTTAGCGCCCTGGACGGTCATTGGGTATTTGATCATGCCTTCAATCCTGCGTGTAGATCCTGCAAGCGACGCACGGTCTTTTCCGGACCGAACTTCAGCGCTTCACAGATAGCTTCGCCAGCAGCAATGGTGGTGGTGCAATAAATCTTGTGCTGCAAGGCATTACGACGAATGGAGTACGAATCAGCGATCGACTGACGACCTTCGGTGGTGTTGATGATCAGGGTGACTTCATCATTCTTGATCATGTCGACCACGTGCGGACGACCCTCGGTCACCTTGTTCACACGGCGCACTTTCAGGCCTGCGGCTTCGATCAGCTTGGCAGTACCGGCGGTGGCAACCACTTCGAAGCCCAAGTTGATCAGATCACGGGCCACGCCGGCAACCAATGGCTTGTCGTCGTCGCGCACGCTGATGAACGCAGTACCGCCGGTCGGCAGCACTTCGCTGGCACCCATCTGGGCTTTGGCGAATGCTTCACCGAAGGTATCGCCGACGCCCATCACTTCTCCGGTCGACTTCATCTCTGGGCCGAGAATCGGGTCAACGCCAGGGAATTTGGCGAACGGGAAAACCGCCTCTTTCACGCTGTAGAAGTTCGGGATGATTTCTTTGGTGAAGCCGATTTCTTTCAGGGTCTTACCGGCCATCACGCGGGCAGCGATCATCGCCAGGGAAACACCGATGCACTTCGACACGAACGGTACGGTACGCGAAGCACGCGGATTGACTTCGATGACGTAGATGTCTTCGCCTTGCAGCGCCAACTGCACGTTCATCAGGCCGACAACGCCCAGTTCCAGGGCCATTTTCTTGACCTGCTCGCGCATCTCGTCCTGGATGTGCGCCGGCAGCGAGTACGGCGGCAGCGAGCACGCGGAGTCACCGGAGTGAACACCAGCCTGTTCGATGTGCTGCATGATCGCGCCGATCACCACGTCTTTGCCGTCGCAGACCGCATCCACGTCCATTTCGATGGCGCAGTTGAGGAAGTGGTCGAGCAGCACCGGGCTGTCGTTGGACACTTGCACCGCATCACGCAGGTAACGCTTGAGCTCGTCTTCCTTGTAAACGATTTCCATCGCACGGCCGCCCAGTACATAGGACGGGCGCACCACCAGCGGATAACCGATTTTCGCGGCAGCACGAACAGCTTCGTCTTCACTGCGCACGGTGGCGTTTGGCGGCTGACGCAGGTTGAGGCGCTCAACCATTTGCTGGAAGCGCTCACGGTCTTCAGCACGGTCGATCGCGTCAGGGCTGGTGCCGATGATTGGCACGCCAGCAGCTTCCAGAGCACGCGCCAGTTTCAGCGGGGTCTGGCCGCCGTACTGGACGATCACGCCTTTCGGCTTCTCGACGCGACAGATTTCCAGCACGTCTTCCAGGGTTACCGGCTCGAAGTACAGACGGTCGGAAGTGTCGTAATCGGTGGAAACGGTTTCCGGGTTGCAGTTGACCATGATGGTTTCGTAGCCGTCTTCGCGCAGAGCGAGGGCAGCGTGAACGCAGCAGTAGTCGAACTCGATGCCCTGGCCGATACGGTTCGGACCGCCACCCAGAATCATGATCTTGTCGCGGCCCGACGGCGCGGCTTCACACTCTTCTTCGTACGTCGAGTACAGGTATGCGGTGTCGGTGGCGAACTCGGCGGCGCAGGTGTCAACGCGCTTGTAGACCGGGAACACTTCGAGCTTCTGACGGTGCGTACGCAGGTTTTTCTCGGTTACGCCCAACAGTTTGGCTAGACGCTGATCGGAGAAGCCTTTGCGCTTGAGCTTGAACATCAGGTCGCGGTCGATAGCGGACAGACCGAGGGTCTTGACCTTCTCTTCTTCCTTGATCAGATCTTCGATCTGCACCAGGAACCACGGGTCGATCATGTTCATGCCGAAGATGTCTTCGACCGACAGGCCGGCGCGGAAAGCGTCCGCCACGTACCAGATACGCTCGGCGCCCGGTACGGTCAGCTCACGCTTGAGCACGCTCATGCTTTCCG
This sequence comes from Pseudomonas sp. VD-NE ins, assembly GCF_031882575.1. Classification (NCBI taxonomy): domain Bacteria; kingdom Pseudomonadati; phylum Pseudomonadota; class Gammaproteobacteria; order Pseudomonadales; family Pseudomonadaceae; genus Pseudomonas; species Pseudomonas sp. VD-NE ins. The sequence continues at coordinate 932,073 of NZ_CP134772.1, read as the reverse complement.
GGTTGCTCAGGTCGAGCTTCTCGTCCAGACCGCAAACGCCCACTTCCAGACCGCGCAGGGCTTTCTGCAGGGATTCCTGGAAGGTACGGCCGATGGCCATGACTTCACCGACCGACTTCATCTGAGTGGTCAGACGCGCGTCAGCCTTGGCGAATTTCTCGAAGGCGAAGCGTGGCAGCTTGGTCACGACATAGTCGATCGACGGCTCGAAGGACGCCGGGGTCTTGCCACCGGTGATGTCGTTCGACAGTTCGTCGAGGGTGTAACCCACAGCCAGCTTGGCCGCGACTTTGGCGATCGGGAAACCGGTGGCTTTCGAAGCCAGGGCCGAGGAACGCGATACGCGCGGGTTCATTTCGATCACGACCATGCGGCCAGTGTTCGGGCAGATACCGAATTGCACGTTGGAACCGCCAGTCTCGACGCCGATCTCACGCAGTACCGCCAGCGAGGCGTTACGCAGGATCTGGTATTCCTTATCGGTCAGGGTTTGCGCTGGAGCCACGGTGATCGAGTCACCGGTGTGCACGCCCATCGGGTCGAAGTTTTCGATCGAGCAGACGATGATGCAGTTGTCCTTTTTGTCGCGGACAACTTCCATCTCATATTCTTTCCAGCCGATCAGCGATTCGTCGATCAGCAGCTCTTTGGTCGGCGACAGGTCCAGACCACGGGCGCAGATTTCTTCGAACTCTTCACGGTTGTAAGCGATACCGCCACCGGTGCCGCCCATGGTGAAGGACGGACGGATGATGCACGGGAAGCCCAGGGTTTCGAGAACCGCGTTGGCCTCTTCCATGCTGTGGGCGATACCGGAACGCGGGCACGCCAGGCCGATGGATTTCATCGCCTTGTCGAAGCGCGAACGGTCTTCAGCCTTGTCGATGGTGTCGGCGTTGGCACCGATCATTTCTACGCCGAACTTCTCCAGAACGCCTTCGCGCTCCAGGTCCAGGGCGCAGTTCAGAGCAGTCTGGCCGCCCATGGTTGGCAGCACCGCGTCCGGACGCTCTTTTTCGATGATCTTGGCAACGGTCTGCCACTTGATCGGCTCGATGTAGGTGGCGTCGGCCATATCCGGGTCGGTCATGATGGTGGCCGGGTTGGAGTTCACCAGGATGACGCGGTAACCCTCTTCGCGAAGGGCTTTGCAGGCCTGGGCGCCGGAGTAGTCGAATTCGCAGGCCTGGCCGATAACGATCGGGCCAGCGCCGAGAATCAGGATGCTTTTAATGTCTGTACGTTTTGGCATGGGTTTGTCACTCAAATCCGCAGGTCAGTCGGCAAGCCGTCTTGATCGATTTCTGAAGTCTCGAAGGGGCCGCCGGTGTCGGGGCCGCCCTCGAGGGCTTCTCTCTACAGTCTCAAGGCGAACGCTTAGCGTCGCTTGGCCATCTCGTTGATGAAGCGGTCGAACAGTGGCGCGACGTCGTTCGGGCCCGGGCTCGCTTCAGGGTGACCCTGGAAGCTGAACGCGCTCTTGTCGGTACGCTCGATGCCTTGCAGGGTGCCGTCGAACAGCGATTTGTGGATCGCACGCACGTTGGCTGGCAGGGTTTCTTCGTCTACCGCGAAACCGTGGTTCTGGCTGGTGATCATCACAACGCCAGTGTCCAGATCCTGCACCGGGTGGTTGGCACCGTGGTGGCCGTGGCCCATTTTCAGGGTTTTGGCGCCGGAGGCCAGTGCCAGCAGTTGGTGACCGAGGCAGATGCCGAATACCGGAATTTCAGTTTCCAGGACTTCCTTGATCGCCTTGATCGCGTAGTCGCATGGCTCCGGGTCACCAGGGCCGTTGGACAGGAACACGCCGTCCGGCTTCAGTGCCAGTACGTCGGCCGCTGGAGTCTGAGCCGGCACCACGGTGACGCGGCAACCGCGCTCGACCAGCATGCGCAGGATGTTGACCTTGACGCCGTAGTCGTAGGCAACCACATGGTAAGGCAGCTCGGAGGCATCGATGGTCGCGTGGCTGTCGGTCTTCAGATCCCAGACAGTCGAGCGCCATTCGTATTGAGTCTTGGTGCTGACGACTTTCGCCAGATCCATGCCCTTCAGGCCCGGAAAGCCTTGCGCCGCGGCGATTGCCGCTTCTTCGGAAATGTTGTCGCCGGCCATGATGCAGCCGTTTTGTGCGCCTTTTTCACGCAGGATGCGGGTCAGGCGGCGGGTGTCGATACCGGCGATGGCCACAACGTTGTTGGCTTTCAGGTAATCGGACAGGGACATCGTGTTACGCCAGTTGCTCGCTACCAGCGGCAGGTCACGGATAACCAGGCCAGCGGACCAGACGCGATCGGACTCGGCATCTTCCGGCGTGGTGCCGGTGTTGCCGATGTGCGGGTAGGTCAGGGTAACGATCTGTTGGGCGTAGGAAGGATCGGTAAGGATTTCCTGATAGCCGGTCATTGCGGTGTTGAACACCACCTCACCAACGGTTTGACCGTCGGCACCAATGGCTTCGCCGCGAAAAATGCTGCCATCAGCAAGGGCAAGTATGGCTGGCTTAGTCAAGAAGACCTCCCGTAAATAACGCATGAAAGGGCGATCGCAGGTTGTAAAAAAGCGGAGTGACGTATGGACACGTCACCCCGCTTCTTCACTGAATTATTCTGCGCGCTTTTAGTGGACACACTAAAGCTGTAGCTTACAGAAAAAGGCTTTTTTGGTCCACCGCTAAAGAGCCTAAAAGGCCGGAGAATGCGACAGGTCGTCGCCGAGCGGAGAAAAACCAGCGCAAACAGGGCGTTTGCGCCGGGTTCAGCAGTGTATCAACGCAGGTCGAGCACGTCTTGCATGTCATACAGACCCGGCTCGCGACCATCCAGCCACAACGCCGCACGCACCGCACCCTTGGCGAACGTCATGCGGCTCGACGCCTTGTGCGTGATCTCCAGACGCTCACCTTCGCAGGCGAACAGCACGGTGTGATCACCCACCACGTCACCGCCACGAACAGTGGCGAAGCCGATGGTTTCACGCTCACGAGCGCCGGTGTGACCCTCACGACCGTAGACCGCGACTTTCTGCAAATCACGATCCAGTGCACTGGCGATCACTTCACCCATGCGCAACGCCGTACCCGACGGCGCATCGATCTTGTGCCGGTGATGCGCTTCGATGATTTCGATATCCGCCTCATCACCCAGCACGCGCGCCGCCATATCGAGCAGTTTCAGCGACAGATTGACGCCGACACTGAAGTTGGCCGCAAAAACGATCGGAATATCCTTGCCCGCCTCGACCAGCAACTGCTTCTGCGCTGCGTCCAGCCCGGTAGTGCCGATGACCATGGCTTTGCCTGTCTTGCGGCAGAACGCGAGGTTTTTCAGCATCACTTCCGGGAGCGTGAAATCGATCAACACATCGAACTCTTCAGCCACCGCTTCGATATGCCCGGACAGCGGCACACCAATACGACCCAGCGATGCCAGCTCACCCGCATCGACGCCGATCAGCGTGCTGCCAGGACGAACCACAGCGGCGGTCAAACCGGTCAGCGGCGCGCGCTGCTGCACGGCCTCCACCAGAATCTTACCCATGCGCCCAGCAGCGCCCATCACAGCTATACGTCGCATGCCGACTCCTTACAGATCGCCGAAGAAGCGCTTCACACCGTCGAACCAACCAGTGGTTTTTGGCGAATGGCTGTTGTCGTCCGCCAGCGAGCTGCGGAATTCTTCCAGCAGTTCGCGCTGACGACGATTCAGGTTGACCGGCGTCTCGACCGCGACGCGGCACATCAAATCGCCCGCACCGCCGCCACGTACCGGCGCCACGCCTTTACCGCGTACGCGGAACTGCTTGCCGGTCTGAGTACCCTCAGGGATTTTCAGTTTGACGCGACCGTCAAGGGTCGGAATTTCCAGCTCGCCACCCAGTGCCGCATCGACGAAGCTGATCGGCACTTCGCAGAACAGATGTTTGCCATCGCGCTGGAAAATGTCGTGCTCGCGGACATTGATGACCACATACAGGTCGCCCGTCGGACCGCCCTGCGTACCCGCCTCGCCTTCGCCAGACAGACGAATGCGGTCGCCGGTATCGACGCCGGCCGGCACTTTGACCGACAGGGTTTTGTACTCTTCAACGCGGCCGTCACCGTGGCAGGAATCGCACGGATCGGAAATGATCTTGCCTTGGCCATGGCATCGCGGGCAGGTTTGCTGCACCGAGAAGAAGCCTTGCTGCATACGCACCTGACCGATGCCGCCGCAGGTCGGGCACGTCGATGGCGAGGAGCCTTTCTTGGCACCCGAACCGTCGCACGGCTTGCAGTTGACCAGTGTCGGAACGCGGATATTCACGGTCGTGCCGCGCACCGCTTCTTCCAGATTCAGTTCCAGGGTGTAGCGCAAGTCGCTGCCACGCTGAGCGCCGCCACGGGAACCGCCGCGACCGCCACCGAAGAAGTCACTGAAGACATCACCAAAGATGTCCGAGAAATTCTGACCGCCAAAACCGGCACCGCCGCCACCCATGCTCGGGTCGACACCGGCATGGCCGTACTGATCGTACGCCGCACGCTTGCTGGAGTCGGACAGCACTTCATAGGCCTCGTTGGCCTCTTTGAACATTTCTTCCGACGCTTTGTCATCGGGATTACGGTCCGGGTGGTGCTTCATCGCCAGACGACGGTAAGCCTTCTTCAGGTCCGCATCGCTTGAGCCGCGCTCAACACCCAACACTTCGTAATAGTCACGCTTTGCCATAAGTCTTCTGCACTCTTGAGGACGTTCGGCAAACCCCTCCTGAGGATGGCCAAACTCGTTGAGCCCCAATACAGGCCCGGACCCAACTCACGTCAATTCAACGATCCTGGTCTTTGTTTCTTGCGGTACTTGCGGCGCGAAAAGCAGGAGCATTCCCGGCCATACCGCCAACATCCGAACCTTGTCGCATGCTGTAAAAATTCGCGTATTCCAGATACGCCAACGCGGGAGCTAGCTCCCGCGCGGCGACATCCTACCAGTCACTGCCTGAAGGCAGTCAACCGGCCGACCAACAACTTACTTGTGGTCTTTGACTTCTTCGAACTCTGCATCGACAACGTCGTCAGCCTTCTCAGCCGATTCGCCTTGCGGGGCTGCGCCATCAGCTGGCTGAGCCTGTTCGGCGTACATTTTCTGAGCAACCGGAGCGGAGACTTTCGACAGCTCTTCAACCTTGGCTTCGATAGCAGCCTTGTCGTCGCCTTTGACAGCGGCTTCCAGAGCAACCACAGCGGCTTCGATCGCAGTCTTCTCTTCAGCGGTGACTTTGTCGCCCGCGTCAGCAATCATTTTGCGCGTCGAGTGAACCAGTGCGTCACCCTGGTTACGGGCAGCGGCCAGCTCTTCGAACTTGCGGTCTTCCTCAGCGTTGGCTTCGGCGTCACGCACCATGCGCTCGATTTCTTCGTCGGACAGACCGGAGTTGGCCTTGATCACGATCGACTGGGTCTTGCCGGTAGCCTTGTCTTTCGCACCAACGTGCAGGATGCCGTTAGCGTCGATGTCGAAGGTCACTTCGATCTGTGGCACGCCACGTGGAGCAGGTGGAATGTCGGCCAGGTCGAACTTGCCCAGGGACTTGTTCTGAGTGGCTTGCTTACGCTCGCCCTGCAGCACGTGAATGGTCACTGCGCCCTGGTTGTCGTCGGCAGTCGAGAACACTTGCGATTTCTTGGTAGGAATCGTGGTGTTTTTCTCGATCAGCGCGGTCATCACGCCACCCATGGTTTCGATACCCAGGGTCAGCGGGCTGACGTCGAGCAGCAGAACGTCTTTCACATCACCGGCCAGAACGGCACCCTGAATCGCAGCACCCATGGCAACGGCTTCGTCCGGGTTAACGTCTTTGCGAGCTTCTTTACCGAAGAAATCGGTCACCAGCTTCTGCACCAGCGGCATACGGGTCTGACCACCGACCAGAATCACGTCGTTGATCGCGCCAACGTCCAGACCAGCGTCTTTCATGGCGATGCGGCAAGGTTCGATGGTGCGCTGAACCAGGTCTTCAACCAGTGCTTCGAGCTTGGCACGCGAGATCTTCACGTTCAGGTGCTTAGGACCGGTCGCGTCTGCAGTGATGTACGGCAGGTTGACGTCGGTCGACTGAGCGGACGACAGCTCGATCTTGGCTTTCTCAGCGGCTTCTTTCAGGCGCTGCATGGCCAGCGGGTCACCTTTGAGGTTCATGCCGCTTTCTTTCTTGAATTCGTCAACGAGGTAGTCGATCAGACGAATGTCAAAGTCTTCACCGCCGAGGAACGTGTCACCGTTGGTGGCCAGTACTTCGAACTGGTGCTCGCCATCAACTTCAGCGATCTCGATCACGGAAACGTCGAAAGTACCGCCACCCAGGTCATAAACGATCACGGTGTGATCGCCCTTGGCCTTGTCCATACCGTAAGCCAGAGCAGCTGCGGTCGGTTCGTTGATGATACGTTTTACGTCCAGACCCGCGATGCGGCCAGCGTCTTTGGTCGCCTGACGCTGGCTGTCGTTGAAGTAGGCCGGAACGGTGATTACCGCTTCGGTCACGGTCTCGCCGAGGTAGTCTTCGGCGGTCTTCTTCATCTTTTTCAGGATTTCAGCCGAGATTTGTGGCGGTGCCATTTTCTGGCCGTTCACTTCAACCCAGGCGTCGTTGTTGTCAGCCTTGACGATCTTGTAAGGGACCATCTGGATGTCTTTCTGCACAACTTCTTCGTCGAAACGACGACCGATCAGACGCTTTACCGCGTACAGAGTGTTGTGCGGGTTGGTTACAGCCTGACGCTTGGCCGACTGACCTACGAGGATTTCGCCATCGTTGGCGTAAGCGATGATCGACGGCGTGGTACGCGCGCCTTCAGCGTTTTCAATAACTTTTGCTTTGCCGTTTTCCAGCACGGAGACGCAGGAGTTGGTAGTCCCCAGGTCGATACCGATAATTTTGCCCATGTTAACTCTCCCGAAACTTTGGATTTTTTTGCCGCAGCAGTGGTGGCTGACTGCGGTAATACTTAAACGCTTGACTTCTAAATGGGGGCCTTGCGGCTAATTTCAAGCCTTCTCGTCAATCGAAGGCGAAATTGGCGCAGGCGCCTTGCTGACCACAACCATGGCCGGGCGCAGCAGGCGACCGTTGAGCTGGTAGCCCTTCTGGAAAACCTTCAGAACGCTGTTCGGTTCTACGTCGGCGCTTTCCTGCATGGCCATCGCCTGATGCTGAACGGCGTTGAACGGTTCGCCGTGCGGATCGATCGCTTCCAGCTGATAACGCTTGAGGGTGTCGTGGAACATTTTCAGCGTCAGCTCGATGCCTTCGCGCATCGGACGAATGCTTTCGTCGTCCGGGTTCGACAGCTCGAGGCCGCGCTCCAGGCTGTCGACGATCGGCAACAGGTCGCCGGCAAATTTTTCCAGGGCAAACTTGTGCGCCTTCTCGACGTCCTGCTCGGCACGGCGACGGACGTTCTGCAGATCGGCAGCAACACGCAGAGACTGATCCTGCGCGGCGGCCAATTGCTCTTCGAGCACTTGTACACGGGTCGCCAGGTCATCACCCGAACCTTCGGGCGCCTGATTGGCTTCTGGGTTTTGCGTATCTACTGTCTGTTCGTCAGCCATAGAATTCTCCTTTCAATTTCGTCCGCGAGCCTGACTCGCGCTTCTGCCCCGATATATGGGGCCGCAAAATCAGGCTTCAAGGGCCTTCAATCATTAACCCTACAAAAAAGTACCGCATTGTCATTCCTCGATGCGCTAAGCAGATTTGCAGTTCAAGCAAATCGAGCTAAGGGAGGGCATTGTCAGGCCGAAACAAAACACTGTATAAATAACCAGACCTTTAGTTTGGGAGCGGCCTTTATGCTGGTGCACCTGTCCGTACATAACTACGCCATCGTTGAACATCTCGATCTCGAACTTGATCGCGGGATGAGCGTGATCACGGGTGAAACCGGCGCCGGCAAGTCGATCATGCTCGACGCGCTGGGCCTGACCCTCGGTGATCGCGCCGACAGCGGCGTGGTGCGTCCCGGCGCCGACAAGGCCGACATCCTCGCGACCTTCGATCTGGCGGACATTCCCGAAGCCAGCGCGTGGCTGGCCGAGCGCGATCTGGAGTCCGATGGGCCGTGCATCTTGCGTCGTGTGATTACCAGCGAAGGTCGTTCGCGCGGCTACATCAATGGCACCCCTTGCCCGCTGGGCGATCTCAAGTCGCTGGGCGAGCTGCTGATCGATATCCACAGTCAACATGAACACCAGTCCCTGCTGAAAACCGATACCCATCGCCGTTTGCTGGACGAGTACGCCGGCGCTACCGACCTGGCCCGCCAGGTTCAGCTCGCCGCCCAGCGCTGGCGCCAGACTCGTCAGGAGCTGGAGCGCCTCTCCAACTCCGGCGACGAACAACGCGCGCGCCACCAATTGCTCAGCTATCAGCTTGAAGAGCTGGAAAACCTCGGCCTCGGTGATAACGAGCTGGAGCAACTGGAGCAGGAACACAAAAACCTGACCAACGCCGAAACCTTGCTGGGTATTTGCCGGCAAGTGGTTGAGCAGTGCGCCGAGAGCGATTCCGGCAACGTGTTGAACGCACTGACCGCCAGCCTCAATCGCCTGTCGAGCGTGAACAATTCCGTTGGTGCACTGGGCGAGGCCAGCAGCCTGCTCACCAGCGCACAGATCCAGGTCGAAGAAGCCGTCGGCGAACTCAATCGCTTCCTCGATAACTTCGATGCCGATCCGGCGCGCCTGCAATATCTGGAAGAACGTCTCGACGCTATTTATACCCTGGCGCGCAAACACCGGATTCAACCCACAGAAGTGGGTGAAATGCAGCAGAAGCTGCTGGATGAAATTGAAACGCTGAACGCCAATGACGAATCCATCGAGCGCCTGGGTGAAGAACTGGCCTCCTACGCCCGCCACTATCAGGAGAAAGCCCGAGAACTGAGCAATTTGCGGCATCAGGCCGCCGGCAGTCTCGCCAATGCTGTTGAGCAGGAAATTCAGCGACTGGGCATGCCGGGTGGTCGCTTCACCATCGAATTGAAGGCAAACAGCAGCGACGAGTTATTGCCCAACGGGCTGGAGCAGGTCGAATTGCTGGTCAGCGCCAACCCGGGCCAACCGCTGAAGGCACTGGCGAAAGTCGCCTCCGGTGGCGAGCTGTCGCGAATCAGCCTGGCTATTCAGGTGATCACCGCACAGACGTCCCGCGTTCCAACACTGGTGTTCGACGAAGTGGACGTAGGCATCGGCGGCCCGACCGCGGAAATTGTCGGCCAACTGTTGCGCCGTCTCGGCGATCGCGGCCAGGTACTGACTGTCACGCACTTGCCGCAAGTGGCCGCGCAAGGCCATCAGCATCTGTTCGTGCACAAGGTGCGCGGTGAAGAGGCAACGCACACTGCCGTTTCCAAACTGAGCAAGAATGACCGTATAGAAGAAGTGGCACGGATGCTCGGCGGCATCGATCTGACCAAGGAATCCCTGGCCCACGCGAAAAAAATGGTGGTCACTGCCAAGGTTTAGCAATGACAGAAAGCACGAAGGCGACCCTTGGGTCGCCTTCGTTCGTTTCGCGAATGTGAAATTCGCGCGACATTCTTACTTTTTCTTGCGCACGTACAGCACCAGATTGTGATCTACCAGATCAACACCGTGCTCCTCGGCAATTGCCTTCTGGAGCTTTTCGATTTCCGGGCTGACGAATTCGACGACTTCACCGGTTTCCACGTTGACCATATGGTCGTGGTGGCCACCGTCGGCCAATTCGAATACCGCATGGCCGCCGTCGAAGTTGTGACGGACCACGAGGCCAGCCGCTTCGAACTGGGTCAGAACACGGTAAACCGTGGCCAGACCGACGTCCTCGCCAGCTTCCATCAACGCCTTGTAGACGTCCTCGGCGCTCATGTGACGCTGCTCGGTGGAGTCGAGCATTTGCAGGATCTTGACCCGTGGCAGGGTCACTTTAAGGCCGGCTTTGCGTAGTTCGCTATTTTCAACCATGGTCAGCTTTCTCGCGATGCTGCTTCGCAGCTTCTCTTAATGCGGGTATGATCGGCGTTTACGTTGTCCCAGCCAAGATAGTGGAAGTCGCCCACCGATGCAAAACACCAAGCTCTTGCTAACCAGTTTCACCTTTGTGGGACTGCTCGCACTCGCCGGTTGTTCATTCCCCGGGGTTTACAAAATCGACATCCAGCAGGGCAATGTCGTCACGCAGGACATGATAGACCAGTTACGCCCGGGAATGACCCGGCCGCAAGTACGGTTTATCATGGGTAACCCTCTGCTTGTCGACACGTTCCATGCCGATCGCTGGGATTATCTGTACAGCCTGCAACCGGGTGGCGGTGAACGCCAACAGGAACGCATCAGCGTTATTTTCAACTCAAACGACCAGCTTGTCAGCCTGTCCGGTGACTTTATGCCGGGCGTAAGCCGTGACGAAGCCATTCTCGGCAAGGACAGTGGCACGACCGTGACCGCTCCTGCTGAAAACGCCGAGAAGCCAAAACCGGAAAAACCGGTCAAGCCAGGTTCCTTGCTGGATCAGATCCAGAAGGACGTCGATGGTGTAGAAACCGTTCCGGTTCCAACACCAGAGCCACTGGACACCTCGCCGCAATAATTGGCGAAGCAATAAAAAACCCGGAAATTCCGGGTTTTTTATTGCCTGCGATTTGGCTTTTTACGCGTTTCGCGCTTTGGCCTCGGCAGCCTTGGCCGCTCGCAAGCGTCGAACCTCTTTCGGATCGGCAAGCAATGGGCGGTAAATCTCGATGCGCTCCCCTGCCTGAATAACCCGCGTATTCGGGTCGGCAACCACTTTGCCGAAAATCCCCAGCGGACATTCCGCCAGATTAAGCTCGTGAAACTCGCTACCGATACCCGATGCAAGCACCGCAGCCCGCACCGTCGCGCCTTCTTTTACGCTGACCGAGCGCAAAACCTGACGGTCCACGACGGCGTACACCACCTCTATTTCGATCACCGACTCAACCATGCATCTGCTTGGCGCGCTGGCAGAACGCATCCACCAGTGTATTCGCCGCCTGATTGAACAGCGGCCCCAAGGTGGCGCGCACCAGCGGCCCGGCGTAATCGAACGACAGATCCAGGCTGATCTTGCAGGCCTTCTCGTTCAACACCTTGAACACCCAAACGCCGTGCAACTGATTGAACGGCCCTTCTTCCAGGTTCATCTCGATCGACTGCCCCGGCACCAGCGTATTGCGCGTCACAAAATGTTGACTGAGCCCGCCCTTGGCCACGCCAACACTGGCGCGCATATGCTCCGGCGAACTTTCCAGCACTTCAGCGGACGAGCACCACGGCAGAAATTCCGGGTAACGCGCCACGTCGTTGACCAGGTCGTAGAGAAATTGCGCCGGGTACGGCAGCAATGCCGATCGTTGAATATGTGTCGTCATGTGAGCGTTACTTCCAGAGCTGAGCGGCAAACACTACAAGAATGCCGATGGGCGCCACGTAGCGCATCAAGAACAAAGACAGGGCGAACAGTGCCGGGTTGCGGATCGACAACTCGTCGCGCACCGCTTCACGCCCCATCACCCATCCGGCAAACAGCACGAAACACAGGCCACCAAGCGGCAACATGATCCGCGAGGTGAAGAAATCGATCACGCCAAAGAAGTCCAGACCGCTCTGCGCCCCCCATTGGTAGAGATGGAACATCCCGCCTTCGTTCACGAAAAATTTGGCTTCCTTCCAGATATTGAAGGAGAACACCGTGCCCAGACCGACGAACCAGCAGATGAACGCCAGCCAGAAAGTCACCCAGGCGCGGCTGACTTTCGTGCGCTCAACCAGATAGGCAACCATCGGCTCGAGCAGCGAAATCGCCGAACTCCAGGCAGCGATCGCCACCAGCACAAAGAACACCACGCCCATCAACTGACCGAACGCCACGTTACCAAAAGCAAATGGCAGGCTGACAAACATCAGGCCAGGCCCTTCACTAGGATTCAGGCCTCCAGCGAACACGATCGGGAACAGGGCAAGGCCAGCAACCAGCGAAACAAAGGTATCGAGTAGCGCCACACCGACAACCGTGCCGGACAACGACGAACTCTTCGGCATATAAGCGCCGTAGATCATGATCGAGCCAACACCGACGCTCAGCGAGAAGAACGCATGCCCCATCGCTGGTAACAAGCCGTCGAGGACTTTTTCCGGGTGGAAGTCGAACATGAAATGCACGCCTTCCATGAAGTGCCCGGTGGTCATGCTGTAACCCAGCAATACCAGAATCATCACGAACAGCAGCGGCATCATGATGCGCAGGCTGCGCTCAAGCCCGGCGACCACGCCTTTGGCGATGACGAAGGCCGACAGCAGCATAAAAATCGTATGCCAAAGTGTCAGACGCCATGGATTGGAGATGACATTGCCGAAATACGCACCGACCTGATCGGCCGTGGCGCCCTGGAAATCACCGCGGCCCATGTCGACGATGTAGTCCAGCGACCAGCCGCCGACCACACTATAGAAAGACAGGATCAACAACGCTGTGATCATCCCGGCAAATGCGCCCCACGACCACTTGCCCGAGTGCCCGGCCTCGAGCGCCAGCACCTTCAAAGCATTCGCCGGACTTTGCCGGGCGCGCCGGCCGATCAGGGTTTCCGCGAGCATGACCGGGATGCCGATCAGTGCGATGCACGCCAGAAACATCAGTACAAACGCACCGCCGCCGTAGACCCCGACCATGTAGGGGAACTTCCAGATACTACCCAGTCCCACGGCCGAACCGGTCGCGGCGAGTATGAATACCCAGCGGCTAGCCCAACTGCCGTGGACAGAAACCTTGTCTGTCGACATCGTTTATCACGCCCAAGCGTTAGAAAAGAGGCCGCATTGTCCGGGATTCACTCAACCTGCTCAAGCACGCAGCATCACCGTAGCCGACAGCGGTTTATCTCCATATAATGCCGCCCCTATGGCTAAACAGAAGAAACACCCAACAGGGACCATCGCGCAGAACAAAAAGGCGCGACACGATTACTTCATCGAGCATAAGTTCGAGGCTGGTCTGGTCCTGGCCGGCTGGGAAGTAAAAAGTCTGCGGGCAAGCAAGCTACAGCTGGTCGACAGCTATGTCCTGCTCAAGGATGGCGAAGCGTGGTTGCTCGGCAGCCACATCACGCCTCTGATGACCGCAAGCACCCACGTCATCGCTGACCCGGTGCGCACACGCAAATTGCTACTCAACCGCCGCGAGCTGGAAAAGCTTGCAGCGATGGTGCAGCAAAAGGGTTACGCCTGCGTCTGCCTGTCCTGGTACTGGAGCAAGCACATGGTCAAGTGCGAGATCGCTCTGGGCAAGGGCAAGAAGGAATACGACAAGCGTGACACCGAACGCGAGCGCGACGCCGGTCGCGAACTGCAGCGTGCCGTGCGCAACAAGGGCAAGGAAGACTAGTCTTCCCCCCTTGAAAGCAAAGATCGCAGCCTTCGGCAGCCCCTACAGGGAAATACATATTCCTGTGTAGGAGCTGCCGCAGGCTGCGATCTTTTGCTTTAAAGAATTACATCCCCTTGCGCCGCTCCGCCCGGGCCATGCGCTGAACCTCCTGCCGCACCTCTTCCAGCACTTCCTGCACATACAAAATGTGTCGGCTGGAGACTTCACGCGCCTGCTCCGCGCGACCTTCGATAATCGCCAGATACAATTCCCGATGCTGCGTAATCAGCATGTCGCGGGTTTCCGTGCGCTGTTTGTACATGCCGCCGATATTGGTGACCACGTTGCGCTTGAGCAGATCGAACAGCCCGCGAATGGTGTGCAACAGCACAGCGTTATGGCTGGCCTCGGCAATCGCCAAGTGGAATTTTGCATCCGCCGCGCCCTCCTCCGCCCGGCTGACTTCATCGTGGCGCGAATAGCAGTCCTGCAACTCTTCGAACGCCGCGGTCAGCCGCTCACGATCGACATCGGTGGCGCGCAGTGCGGCGTAATAGGCGCACGATGCCTCCAAAGTATGCCGAAACTCCAGTAGATCGCGCTGCGCCTCGGGGTTGCTTTCGAGCAGTTGCAGCAGCGGATCACTGAACGTCGACCCGAGGCTTTCCACCACATAATTGCCGCCACCCTGGCGACTGACCAACAACCCTTTCGCCGCGAGTTTCTGAATCGCTTCACGCAGCGACGGCCTTGATACGCCAAATTGTTCGGCTAGCGTGCGCTCCGCTGGCAGCCGCTCACCGGACTTCAGCGTGCCCTCAAGGATCATCCCCTCAAGTCGCTCGACAATATCGTCAGACAAACGGCGCTGACGTATCTGATCAAACCCCATAACTCATTTCTCCACGATCCCGACCGCTCGCCGGGCTCTCTATTCTGGCCTATCGGCGCCTTGTCGACACCTACCAGACGCCACTTGCCGAAACCGGATCAGATGCGCTCTGCACCGCTTGTTCGACAAAAGTTTCAGGGCGGCAAATTGACACACCGACATCAAGGCTTTTACCCTAGCCAACAGCGATTGTAAATTGGTCTTACCAATTATCCAAGAACGCTGACAGTGCCTGACCAACAACAATTAGGGGCCACCCCATATGCAAACCTGGCAACAGCTCTACAGCCCGCTCGGCAGTCTCGGCGTGTCCGCACTCGCGGCCGTCATCCCCATCGTTTTCTTCTTTCTCGCGTTGGCGGTGTTCCGCCTCAAAGGCCATGTGGCCGGGAGCATCACCCTCGCCCTGTCGATTGCCGTGGCAATCTTCGCGTTCCAGATGCCGGTAGACATGGCCTTCGCCGCCGCCGGTTATGGCTTCGCCTACGGTCTGTGGCCGATTGCCTGGATCATTGTCGCGGCGGTATTCCTCTACAAACTGACGGTCAAAAGTGGTCAGTTCGAGGTCATTCGCAGTTCGGTTTTATCGATTACTGACGACCAGCGCCTGCAAGTGCTGCTGATCGGTTTCTGCTTCGGTGCATTTCTGGAAGGTGCTGCCGGTTTCGGCGCGCCGGTGGCGATTACTGCCGCACTTCTTGTCGGACTGGGCTTCAATCCGCTGTACGCCGCTGGCTTGTGCCTGATCGCCAACACCGCACCGGTTGCGTTCGGTGCACTGGGGATCCCGATCATCGTCGCCGGCCAAGTCACCGGCATCGACGCGTTCAAGATCGGTGCCATGACCGGTCGCCAACTGCCGCTGCTGTCGCTGTTCGTGCCGTTCTGGCTGGTGTTCATGATGGATGGCCTGCGCGGCGTGCGCGAGACCTGGCCGGCTGCGCTGGTTGCAGGCCTGAGCTTCGCCATCACCCAATACTTCACCTCGAACTTCATTGGGCCAGAATTGCCGGACATCACCTCGGCGCTGGCCAGCCTGATATCGCTGACCCTGTTCCTGAAAATCTGGCAGCCAAAACGCACCGCAGGCGCGCAAATCGCCGGCGCCACGTCGAGCGCAGCAATTACCGCCAGCGTCGGCGGTTTCGGCCAGAAACGCACTACCGTGGCTTCGCCTTACAGCCTCGGGGAAATTTTCAAAGCGTGGTCGCCGTTCCTGATCCTCACCGTGCTGGTGACCATCTGGACCCTAAAGCCTTTCAAAGCGATGTTCGCCGCTGGCGGCTCGATGTACAGCTGGGTGTTCAACTTCGCGATCCCCCACCTTGATCAATTAGTGATCAAAACCGCACCGATCGTGGCCGCTCCGACCGCCATCCCGGCAGTGTTCAAACTCGACCCGATTTCCGCGACCGGTACGGCGATTTTCTTTTCCGCGCTAATCTCGATGCTGGTCCTGAAGATCAACTTCAAAACTGGTCTGACCACTTTGAAAGAAACCTTCTACGAACTGCGCTGGCCAATCCTGTCGATCGGCATGGTGCTGGCGTTCGCCTTCGTCACCAACTATTCCGGCATGTCTTCGACCATGGCCCTGGTGCTGGCCGGTACTGGCGCGGCTTTCCCGTTCTTCTCGCCGTTCCTCGGCTGGCTCGGTGTGTTCCTCACCGGCTCGGATACTTCGTCCAACGCCCTGTTCAGTTCGTTGCAAGCAACCACTGCGCACCAGATCGGCGTCAACGACACCTTGCTCGTTGCGGCGAACACCAGCGGCGGCGTGACCGGCAAGATGATCTCGCCACAATCGATCGCTGTGGCCTGCGCCGCAACCGGCCTGGTGGGCAAGGAATCGGATCTGTTCCGCTTCACCCTCAAGCACAGCCTATTCTTTGCAACGATTGTCGGACTGATCACGCTGGCTCAGGCCTACTGGTTCACCGGCATGCTCGTGCACTAAACCTACACGCGAAATAGAAATAACCGACGCCGATCCGTGATTTCGGCGTCAGCAATTCACAACCCGGTCTGTAAGGCTGCTGAAAGCAACGCTCTTTATATTCAGCAGCCGCAACAGACGGATAACCGGGCCCACCCGGAGACACGCCTGATGAGCGAGCTTTTTTACAACGCCGTGCCGAACGCGACCCGTGTGGCACCGCCACTGCCCGAACCTCGGCAATACCCCAGCGAGAAACCGTCGCGGGTCTACCTGTTCGGCACGTGCGTGGTCGACCTGTTCTACCCCGAAGCCGGGATGGACGCGATCCACTTGCTGGAGCGCGAAGGGATTCGGGTCGAGTATCCGCAAGGGCAGAGTTGCTGCGGGCAACCGGCCTACACCTCGGGTTACACCGAGCAGGCGCGGACGGTAGCGCGCTCGCAACTGGCGCTGTTTGCCGGGGATTATCCGGTGGTGGTGCCGTCGGGTTCCTGCGCTGGCATGCTGCGCGAGCATTACGCCGACTTGTTCAAGGACGAGCCGGACACGTTGAAACAGGTTCAGGCCCTCGCGGCCCGCACCTATGAACTGGCCGAGTTTCTGCTGTTCGTCTGCAAAGTGCAGCTCAAGGACAGCGGCGCACCGGTCAAAGTCGCGCTGCACACTTCGTGTTCGGCACGCCGCGAAATGAACACCCACCTGCACGGCCGCGAGTTGTTGGCGCAGTTGAGCAACGTGGAACGGGTCAACCACGACCACGAAAGCGAATGCTGTGGCTTCGGCGGAACATTCAGCGTCCGTATGCCAGACATTTCCGGCGCGATGGTGGCTGACAAGACCAAAGCGTTGAAGGATTCCGGCGCGCACAAGGTGTTGAGTGCCGATTGTGGCTGTTTGATGAACATCAACGGCGCATTGGAGAAACAAAAAGAAGCGCTGCGCGGGCAACATCTCGCCAGCTTCTTGTGGCAACGAACCGGGGGTGCGCAATGAGCACTTCCGCGATTATTCCTACGGTCGCCGTAGAAGAAGATTTCCGCACCCGGGCACACAATGCCTTGGGCGATCAGCAGCTACGGAACAACTTCCGCACTGCCATGGACTCACTGATGGTCAAGCGGGCAGCCGCGTTCAGTGATCCCCATGAAAGAGAACATTTGCGCGTGCTGGGCAATTCGATCAAAGCCCGCGCGCTGTCCAAGTTGCCCGACCTGCTCGAGCAACTGGAACAGAACCTGACCCGCAACGGTGTGACAGTGCACTGGGCGGAAACGGTGGACGAGGCCAATGGCATCGTCTTATCGATCATCCGCGCTCACGAGGCGCGGCAAGTGATCAAGGGCAAATCGATGGTCAGCGAAGAGATGGAGATGAACCATTTCCTCGAGGCTCGGGACATTGAATGTCTGGAGTCCGACATGGGGGAATACATCGTCCAGCTCGACCACGAGAAGCCTTCACACATCATTATGCCGGCGATCCACAAGAATGCCGGTCAGGTCGCGTCCTTGTTCCACGACAAACTTGGCGTGGAATACACCAAGGACGTTGACCAACTCATTCAGATCGGTCGCAGAGTCCTGCGGCAGAAATTCTTCGAAGCGGACATCGGCGTCTCCGGTGTCAACTTCGCCGTGGCCGAAACCGGCACCCTGCTGCTGGTGGAAAACGAAGGCAACGGCCGCATGACCACCACCGTGCCGCCGGTGCACATCGCCGTCACCGGCATCGAAAAGGTTGTGGAAAACCTGCGTGACGTGGTGCCGTTGCTGTCACTGCTGACGCGCTCGGCGCTGGGCATTCCGATCACCACTTACGTCAACATGATCTCCGGCCCGCGCAAGGAACATGAACTCGACGGCCCGCAGGAAGTGCATCTGGTGCTGCTCGACAACGGTCGCAGCCAGGCTTTCGCCGACAGTGAATTGCGTCAGACCCTGCATTGCATTCGCTGCGGCGCTTGCATGAATCATTGCCCGGTGTACACCCGCGTCGGTGGCCACACTTATGGCGAGGTGTATCCGGGGCCGATCGGCAAAATCATCACCCCGCACATGGTCGGTCTGGCCAAGGTTCCGGATCACCCGAGTGCTTCGTCGCTATGCGGTGCCTGCGGTGAAGTCTGCCCGGTAAAAATCCCCATCCCGGCGATCCTGCGGCGCTTGCGCGAAGAAAACGTCAAAGCCCCTGACAGCCCGAATCAAGTGATGTACGGTCAGGGCAGCAAGTATTCGCGCAAGGAACGCTTTATCTGGAACGCCTGGGCCAGACTCAATAGCTCTCCGACTTTGTATCGATTGTTCGGTTTCTTCGCCACGCGCCTGCGTGCCCTGACCCCGAGCAACGTCGGCCCATGGACACAAAACCACAGCGCGCCGAAACCCGCCGCCCGCTCACTGCACGACATGGCCCGCGAGCATCTGGCCAAACAGGGAGATCGCTGATGAGCGCCAAGCAAAATATCCTCGGCAAGCTGCGGAAAAGTCTGACCGGCACAACGCCGATTGCCGACGATTTCGATGTCGATCTGGTGACGCAGCCTTACACCTACAGCGCCGAACAACGCATCCCGCAACTGCGCAAACTGATGGAAGCAGTGCACACCGAGATACACCTGACCTCGGGCGAAGAGTGGCCAGTGCTGCTTGCGCAATTGCTGCGCGACCGCCAGTTGCCGAGTCTGTTGATCGCACCGACGACAGCGCACGGGCAGAAAATCACACAGCATTGGGCGAACAATCCTGATCTGCCAGCACTGAAATCCTACGATCGGCCAATGGAAGAGTGGAAAGCCGAACTGTTCAACGACACCCCGGCCAGCCTCACCGGCACCCTCGGTGCAATCGCCGCCACCGGCAGCCTCATCATGTGGCCGACCCGCGAAGAACCACGGCTGATGAGCCTGGTGCCGCCGGTGCATTTCGCCCTGCTCAAGGCCAGCGAAATCCGCGACAACTTCTATCAGGTGCAAGAGGAATTCGAATGGGCCCAAGGCATGCCGACCAACGCGTTGCTGGTGTCCGGCCCCTCGAAAACCGCCGACATCGAACAAGTGCTGGCCTATGGCGCCCACGGACCGAAAGACTTAGTGGTACTGATCCTGGAGGACCAATGACGCTTCCGGTGAATTTCCTGCGTGATGCGCAACAACTGATTCCGGCGGAGCGCCGTTTTGATGATCCGTTATCGACTCTGGCCTTTGGTACGGATGCCAGTTTTTATCGACTGATCCCGAAGCTGGTAATCCGCGTCGAGTCTGAAGATGAAGTGGTGGCGCTGCTAAAACTGGCTCAGCGCGACCATGTTCCGGTGACCTTCCGTGCGGCGGGCACCAGCCTCTCCGGCCAGGCGATCAGCGATTCCGTTTTGATCGTGCTTGGGGATAACTGGAACGCTCGCGAGATTCGCGGCCAAGGCACGCAAATCCGTCTGCAACCCGGGGTGATCGGCGCACAGGCCAACGCATGGCTGGCACCGTTCGGGCGCAAGATCGGCCCGGATCCGGCGTCGATCAACGCCTGCAAAATCGGCGGCATCGTTGCCAACAATGCCAGCGGCATGTGCTGCGGCACGGCACAAAACACCTACCACACGCTGGCCGGCATCCGTCTGGTGCTGGCCGATGGCACACGTCTGGATACCGAAGACGCTACAAGTGTCGCGGCATTCCGCGTAAGCCACGGCGATCTGCTCGAACGCTTGGCGACATTGGGCCGCGAGACCCGCGCCAACGCCGAACTGGCTGCACGAATCCGCCACAAATATCGTCTGAAAAATACCACTGGCCTGTCTCTCAATGCCTTGGTGGATTTCGATGAGCCTGTGGATATCTTGAGCCACTTGCTGGTCGGCTCCGAAGGCACGCTGGGTTTCATCAGCGCGGTGACCTACGACACCGTGATCGATCACCCGAACAAGGCCTCGGCGCTGATCGTGTTCCCGGATGTGGAAACCTGCTGCAACGCGGTCACCGTACTGAAAAGCCAACCGGTGTCCGCCGTAGAACTGCTGGATCGGCGCAGTCTGCGCTCGGTGCAGGACAAACCGGGCATGCCCGCTTTCGTACAACAACTGTCGAACAATGCCTGCGCTTTGCTCATCGAATCCCGCGCCGCGTCTTCCACATTGCTGCAGGAACAACTGGCGCAGATCATGGCGTCGCTCAGCGGTTTCCCGGTGGAGAAGCAGGTCGACTTCACCGAAGACCCTGCCGAGAACGCCAAGCTTTGGGCGATCCGTAAGGACACCTTCCCCGCCGTCGGCGCCGTGCGCAAAACCGGCACCACGGTGATCATCGAAGACGTGACCTTCCCCGTCGAACAACTGGCCATCGGCGTCAATCGCCTGATCGAGCTGTTCGACAAACATGCCTACGACGAAGCGATCCTTTTCGGACACGCGCTGGAAGGCAATCTGCACTTCGTCTTCACCCAAGGCTTCAACAACCCGGAAGAAGTCGCACGCTATCAAGCGTTCATGGATGACGTCGCGCAACTGGTCGCGGTGGAATTCGGTGGTTCGCTGAAAGCCGAACACGGCACCGGCCGCAACATGGCGCCATTCGTGGAACTGGAATGGGGCAGCGACGCCTATCAGTTGATGTGGCAGCTCAAACGTCTGCTCGATCCGAACGGCATTCTCAACCCGGACGTGGTGCTCAGCGAAGATCCGCAGATCCACCTCAAACACCTCAAACCGCTGCCGGCGGCCGACGAGATTGTCGATAAGTGCATCGAGTGCGGCTTCTGCGAGCCTGTTTGTCCGTCGAAAGGACTGACCCTGAGCCCGCGCCAGCGCATCGTCATCTGGCGCGATATTCAGGCGAAAAAACGTGCGGGCATCGACACCCGCGAACTGGAAGAAGCCTACGAATACCAGGGCATCGAAACCTGCGCCGCCACCGGTCTGTGCGCACAGCGTTGCCCTGTAGGTATCAACACCGGTGAGCTGGTGAAAAAGCTCCGTGGCCGACACGCCACGCATCAGAAAACCGCCGATTGGATCGAAGGAAATTTCGCCAAGACCCTGCAAGGCGCACGCTTCACTCTGCACGTGGCCAACGGTGCGCGGATGCTGCTCGGTGCTCCGCGTCTGGCGAAGCTTTCGGCAACGATTACGCGACTGTCCAAAGGTCAGGTGCCACTGTGGACGAATGCGATGCCGCAACCGGAAAAAGCTATTCGCTTCAGCCCCAGCGTGTCGGACGAACGTCCGCGCGTGGTGTATCTCGCAGCGTGTGTCTCGCGAGTCATGGGTCCGGCGGCGGGTGATAAAGAGCAAATGTCGCTGTACGACAAAACCCGTGGCTTGCTGGAGAAGGCCGGCTACCAAGTAGTCTTCCCGGACAACCAGGACAACCTCTGCTGCGGCCAGCCCTTCGCCTCGAAAGGCTACGCCGAGCAGGCAGAACACAAGCGTCAGGAGCTGATCAGCGCATTGCTCCACGCCAGTCGCGGTGGTCTCGATCCGATTTACTGCGACACCAGTCCGTGCACGTTGCGGCTGGTGCAGGATGTAGGAGAAGTTCGTCTGGATCTGTACGACCCGGTGCGCTTCATCCGTACGCATCTGCTCGAACGACTCGACTTCACCCCGCAAGACGCGCCGATTGCTGTGCACGTGACTTGCAGCACGCAGCATCTGGGCGAAAGCCAGGCGTTGATTGATCTGGCGCGCAGATGCAGCAACAACGTGGTGATCCCGGAAGGCATTCATTGCTGTGGATTCGCCGGTGACAAGGGCTTCACCACGCCAGAGCTGAACAGCCACTCGCTGCGCACACTCAAGGATGCGGTGCAGCATTGCAGCGAGGGGATTTCCACCAGCCGGACTTGTGAGATCGGCCTGACGCAACATGGCGGAATCGACTACCACGGACTGGTCTATCTGGTGGATCGAGTGACCCGGGCGAAGGCCTGCTGAAGAAAAATAGAACCCTTGGGTTCGACTGTAGTCCACAGATTAACCCCGACTGATCGGGGTTTTTCTTCCATACGGTTGCCCGTCCTGACGGCCAGCGCAGTCTGGACCCACTCGGTTCAAGGAGATACACATGAAACGTTCTGTACTGTTAGGTCTGTTCGTTACTGCATCGATGATGGCGTCCACTTCGTTCGCTGCGGACAAGCCTGCTGACCTGTGTGATGCCAATATTCAGACGATTAACAATTCCAAAGGGCAGCTGTCGGCTAACCCTGAACTGAGTCAACGTGCTGAAACCAGTGTAGCCAGAGCTCAGTCGCTCAAGGCCGAGGGCAAGATTGATGACTGTGTTGCGGAAACCTCGCAAACCATCGTGGAATTGCGCAAAGCTACCGGCACCAACAACTGATCAGCGTCCCGGCCAACCTTCGGGTTGGCCTTGCGGGCCGATTGGCGTACACTGCACACGCTTGTTGCTCAAACAGATGTACTGAGCAATGAGTTCGGGGCCGTTTAGGATTCGACGCCGGTTGCGAAACTCTAGGTGCATGCCGACTTGGTAACAGAAGTCGTAAATCCACTGTTGCAACTACTTATAGTTGCCAATGACGACCAATACGGTGTTGCTCTCGCTGCTTAATTGCAGCTGACAATGCTCCTGGTACCTTCGGGTCCAGCAATCATCAGGGGATGTCTGTAAACCCAAAATGATTGTCATATAGAACAGAATCGCCGTGCAGTACGTTGTGGACGAAGCGGCTAAAACTTACACAACTCGCCCAAAGCACCCTGCCCGTCGGGTCGCTGAGGGTTAACTTAATAGACACGGCTACGCATGTAGTACCGACAGCGGAGTACTGGCGGACGGGGGTTCAAATCCCCCCGGCTCCACCAAATAGCTGTTTAGACCTGTCTCAGACAGTCTACGAAACACCTCAAGAAGCCCGCCTAGTGCGGGCTTTCTTGTTTCTGGCTATATCTCCTCATCTACCCCTATATCTAGCTCCCGTGTATCCTGCCGTGTATCTTCTGTTAAAATTGAAACTAGGGGGTACAAGGAATGAAGCGCAGCGAAATCAAACGCCGCCCTCTAGCCGACACCGTGCTGTCCACCCTTGAGGCGGAGGCAAAGGAATACAGAGAACATGACGGGGACAGCCTGTATCTGCGCGTTCGTCCAGATGGAAATAAATCATGGCAACTGCGCTACAAGAAAGCTGACGGCAAATGGTCATGGCTGGGACTAGGTAGCTATCCCGCGGTCAGTGGCGCGATGGCGCGTAAGAAGGCGGCCGAGTTGCGAGCAGATGCCGCTCAGGGTAGTAACCCGCTTGCGACCAAACGCGCGAGGAAGGCAGCTGAAAACGAAGCTGCCGGCCACACGTTTGAGTCGCTAGCGCGGGAGTGGTACGCGGTGAAGCGCAAGAGCTGGACCGATGGCACCGCCGTAAGGACTATCGGAGCTCTAGAGCTTCACGTGTTCCCGGTTTTTGGTAAGCGCATCTACCGCGAAATCCTTCCCATGGAATGGATGGAGTTTCTTCGGGGGATGGAGCAGAAAGGAATAATCGAGCAGACCAGTCGTGTCCGCGGTATGTGCCGTGAGATTTACGATCTGGCACGCGTCACCGGCCGCGCAACACACAATCCACTCGAGGGGCTGCATAAATTCCTTCAGACCAAAGCTGCGGAGAACTACGCCCACGTATCCCCTGAGGAGTTGCCACCTCTGCTAAGGGCGATACGAGCCTATCCGAGCGCTAACGACGTTCGCATCGGCCTTCACCTGCTCTCAATGCTCGCCTGCCGTCCTTCAGAGTTGCGCGAAGCTCGCTGGTCCGAGTTCGACTTAGACAAAGCTCTATGGTCGATTCCAGCCGAGCGCATGAAACGCCGACGTGAACATCTGGTGCCACTGCCAACCCAAGCTGTCGAATTGTTGCGCAATTTGCACGTGCTTACTGGCGCTTACCCGATGCTGTTCCCTGGCCGAAGCGATACAACCAAGGCCCGCTCCAATACGGTGTTCCTGATGGCATTGCGTCGGCTCGGGTATGAAGGCCGCCAGACCGGGCACGGTTTCCGCCATATCGCCTCGACTATCCTTAACGAACACGGCTTCGACGAAAACCACATTGAGGCTCAGCTATCGCACGTGAAGGACGGAATTGCGGGCGTCTACAACAAGGCGATCTATCTGCCGCAGCGAACAACGATGATGCAATGGTATGCGAACTACCTCGACGGACTGGCCGGGGCGTAATAGTGCAAGGCGATTTTGGAAAGAGGGCCTGAAGCGGGCCTTCCATTGCTCTCATAGACGAACATAGACTGAAAGCGATTACTGGTCGGATGGACAGTAAGCTAACGGAGCAAGTCAGCACTCCACGCTCTTTCTCGTGTGACAGGGATCGAATATGAACAAGATATTCAAGATGAAAAAGTGGCTGACGCTGGAAGAAGCAGCGAGGAGGCTCTCCAGCTCCGCAGAGGAAAGTATTTCTGAGGCAGACGTACTTCGCCTAGCTCTTGATGGCGAGCTCATTTTATCGGTCGATTTCGTCAATCACGCGAGAGGAAAGCCATGGGTGAGGGTGCCGCTGGAAGACGCGGAGACCTTCACATACGACCCTGCTTTTTTTGGTAATGAAGGCGCCCCCAAGGAAGTCATCGCTGGTGTTTCATTGAACGAGAATGAAGTACTGCAACCGCTGGAGACCGATACCCCAACGACCCTTAGGGGCGTATTTGATCTGACAATGTGGGGAGCCGAGGCCCTAGACGTGGAGCAAATGTATCAGGAGCTGACTGATGGCCCACCTGTTGAACTGATGAACATCGAAGGCACGTTCGTAAAGGGACAACAAGGCATGTTCTTCCAACTCCTTGAAAGCTTTGAGGACAATGGATATTCACCTGGATCGAAAGCGCAGTTGGCGCACATCGAGACCAGGATTCTCACGGAAGAAATAGCCCCCGAGCAGGCTGAAAAAATGCGCGCCTTTCACAAAGAGAGTCGGATAGAGTTTCTGGATAAGGCCTCTAAAAATAAGCCTATAGACAACTACTATCCGGCGAGCGGACTTCCAGACACTTGCCGGCTGGTAGTCAGAAATGAGTCGATCAGGCTGCTTGAGGATAAGCTCCTTGCTGAGCCGGGCGCCTCCCTCGACGAACCATCACAGAAATCAAAGCCCTCTCATTTCCTAGCTATTTCAGCTCTCTTGGATCTACTGAAAGAGCCAGTTAAGCATCCAAGGCCAAATGGTTTGAAGCAGGCTGCAATTATCGAGTCGATCCTTGAGCGATTTGAATCTAGGGGACTGAGCAAACGGACCTTGGAGGATATTTTCTCCGCGGCCAACAAGACAATGAAGAATCCAGACTGAACGCCTATACGGCCGTAATTGCGGTGTGCGGCACCGCACTTGCGGTGATTCAGAGTCTAGACCTATACATGCTTATCCCGTCAAATACCTCAAACGGGATATCGTTATGCATCCAGTACACTCTCAACCGCGACCCTCGTCTGCCGTTTCGCAAAACTTCGATCCATCGATCACCATAATCCGGATGCCGGATCTGGAAGCCATCACTGGGCTCGCCCGCCCAACCGTGTACAAGCGCCTCAAAGACGACCCAACATTTCCACGCCCTGTCTCGCTAAGCGATAGCAAATCGCGTGGTGCGCCTGTTGGCTGGATTTTGGCCGAGGTACAGGCCTGGGTTCGCGGACGCATCGCACTGCGTGGGGAGGCCGCATAAATGACAGATAAAAAAATGGCCGACCAAAAGGCCAGCCACGAAAATACTCGCGTAGAGAATACCAGCGGAACCGCTCAACGTGCTCGACTTTTGGAGCGCCTGAGAGCCGGCCCGATCGATACGTTTACCGCTATTCGCGAGCTGAACATCGTTCGCCCTGGTGCCCGCATCAACGAGCTGCGCGCACTCGGCCACAAGATCCTCACCCATCGTCTCGACTTGACCGACGACCAAGGCCGCAAGCATCCGCGCATAGCTCTTTACTACCTGAGCACCAATCCGCCTGCCGGGGTGTCCGTATGATGGCTATGCTCATGCCAAGCGATAGTCGGTCGCAAACTTCGCTTGCTCGGATGGGGCGTCAGCGCTATGGTTCAAGGGTCGCGGTAAATCCCGTGACCGACCTTGGCCGGTCGAGTATCGTTAGGCGCACAAGCGCCCACCATCCGATTGCTGGCGCTTTTTTTGCGTCCGCACAATCGTGTTATGGCGGCTGTGCGTGGGACACCTTCGGGTGTGCCGGGTTCCTAACGTCCCGGTCGGCCAACCCGCGTACAGCTGCCACCCATCTTCGCTTGGCCGCGAAAAGTGGCAGCTCCTCAACGTTAGGAGCTACACCAATGAAACACGCCATCACTCCGTCCGCAATTCGCGCTTTTGCTCATCGCTGCATAGCCCTGAGCGCTCTCCGCGCAAACTCCTCCCTGTCCAATCGACTCGCCCGCTACAACGCCAATATGGCCATCGCCCGCACCCTAGAAGCCAAAGGGGGTGTGCAATGAACACTCCTACAGAGCTGGAGGTTACTTCGATGCTTACGAACTTCTCGGAGTTTCACAACGTAGGCACGCGATCATTCTTTTCCGTCTCAGCCGGCATTCCTGTCGCCGATGCGCTGCACGAAGCGAGCTGCTTACTCGCGGCGGCCGATGCAATGCTGACGAAATCCATGGATAGCGGCCTTTGTGTCGATGAGGTATTTGGAATCAGGCTTTTGATGGCCGCAGCCAAGGCCTTGGTTGACTCTTCCACCGCTCCTATCCAGTTCGGCAATCGCCAAGGCGGTGCCAAATGAAAAACCCAGATATCTCAACCGAAATCAGCGTCGAGGACATGCGGGACGTTCAGGAAATTCTGAAGCTGCTAGCGCTTTCCTTTGCCCTGATCGCCTCACCTTCGATCAACATACTCGTGGCACGAGTTACTGCCGTTTTCGCTCAGCACACCGCTATGGCCTGGGCGGAACTTCTCGACGACTTGATCGCTGCGCAAGGGGGTGCCCAATGAGCAGCCTACTTTCAACTGCGATCAACGCCGAACGAGAACACGCATCTCAGTGGTGGAGTGTCCTCAATCAGTTGCGCCTTTCCAACCAGTTGCCGGACTGGGTTCGCGCCAAGGACATTGGTAGCGATACCGAATATCAGAAGGCACTGATCGCGAGAAGCGACGTCAATCAGGCTCTGTTTGGCGTCGACGAGATCCAGCCGTCAGGCGACCTAGAACCCCGCACCTACGAATGTCAGCGGCTCATTGATCTGATGGAGTTGGAGCGTACGCGCTACCTCACGTGGTGGACGATGCTCAGCGAAATGCGTGCACGTAGACAGCTACCGGATTGGGTTGTGACTAATCGCATTGGTAACGGCCCGGATCATGAGCGGTGGTCTGACAAATCGGCACAGGTCAACCAGATGCTGTTTGGACAATCACGCGTTCGCCACTTGGCGACGCAGCTTCGGTTGCCTGAGGGGCCACGGCCCGGTTCTCGGCAGCGCGCGGCATCGCTGACTCCCGTGAATTGCTGATTAGATAAAGGCTTAAGCACATGAAAATTCAAAATGGCGCGCCTGCGCCCACGGGATCGGCTTGCCTGAAAAAAGCCACAGAGCTGTTCTACGTGACCCATCCGAAAGCGCTGAAGGCATTGCTTGGCCCGTTCCTGACGAAGTCTGACGCCGAGTGCGGGCGCGTAGTCATGCGCAGCGCCGACGCTCAAGTGACCGCCTGCCTAGTGGAGTCAATCGACGACATCACGCACTGGCACGCCGTGAACAATGGACGGGTTTGCCGGGTATTCGCTGGGAGCGTCAGTCATGGATGACGCAGCGATCCTGTTCCGTGATGCGCTCCAAGCGACTTATGGACAGCTTGATTGGCTCCCTGTGCCCGATGGCAGCATTCACCGGTTCCGCGTTCCTGACGACAAGTCCGGCACTCTCAATGGTTGGTATGTCCTGTATTTGGATGGTATCGCCTCTGGTGCTTTTGGCAGTTGGAAGTCCGGAGCTGCCAGCACTTGGTGTAGCCGCGAACCGGTAGACGCTCGCGAGGCCGCGCAGATCCGCGAGCGAATTGATCAGGCTCGGCGCCAGCGCGAGGCCGAACAACAACGACGCCAGCAGCAAGCCGCAGAGAAGGCTAATCACTGGTGGCGCAATGCTCGGCGCGCATCGCCTGATCACCCATACCTCACAGCCAAAGGAGTTCGCTCCCACGGTCTGCGCCAGCGCGGCGCGGATCTGCTTGTACCGCTGTACCTCGACGGCCTCCTAGTCAATCTGCAACGAATCGCCCCAGACGGCGCCAAGCGTTTCTTGCCCGGTGGGCGCGTGAAAGGCACGTACTCGCCTCTAGGCATCATCGAGCTCGGCGCCTTGCTCTGCATCTGCGAAGGATGGGCGACGGGCGCCAGCCTTCACCAACACGGTGGCTATGCCGTTGCCGCTGCCATGAACGCGGGAAATCTGTTACCGGCGGCGATGGGGCTTCGTTCGCGCTACCCAGACCAGCCATTTGTTATTGCTGGCGACGACGACCGACTCACCGACGGCAACCCGGGACGCACAGCAGCGAACGCAGCAGCGGCGGCAGTGGGCGCTCAAGTGGCTTTCCCCGAATGGCCAGAAGGTTCGCCCGATGACCTTACCGATTTCAACGACCTCGCAAACTGGAAGCTCGCCAATGGCCAAGCCTGATACCAACGTGATCAACCTTCGGCCAGAAGCCGCAACCATCGCGCCGGCTCGTCCTTGCTGGGCGGTGTACGAGCACTGGGTGACCAACGAGAACGGCCGCAAGTTGCGTCCGGGAGTTTACTGGCACAGTTTCAAGCGCACTGCTGCGGATCAGGCCGACGCCGAGAACGACGCCGCCGACAGGCCGATCAGCGATGAGTGGATCTCAAGCCCGGTCACGGTCGTGGCCCGGACCACCAACAGTGACGACGGCAGCGAGGGCCGGCTCCTGCGTCTGGTTACAGAGGGCGGGATCAAGGAGTGGATCATTGCCATGGAAGTATTCGGCGGCAGCGGAGAGGACGCCCGGCGCGCGTTGTTCGGTATGGGGGTCATCATCGCTTTGAAGAAGCGCGGCACGTTCATGGAATACCTGCTCGACCAGCACCCCGCCGAAGTATTCGCCACAACCAGCCGGCCGGGCTGGCACGAGTCGGGCGCGTTCGTTCTGCCCGGGCGAACGATCGGCGCCGCAAACGTGCGATACCAAGCGAGCAACAAGGCTCAGGTGCTGTTCAGTCAGCGTGGTGAGCTGGCGCTGTGGCAATCGGCCGTCGCCGCCAAGTGCGCGGGCAACCCGGTACTTACTCTGGCGATCGGCTGCTCGCTGGCTGGTCCGTTGCTGAGTTTGGTCGGCGTGCTGGGTGGCGGTGTTCACCTGGTGGGCGACAGCTCGAGCGGCAAATCTCTGGCCCAACTGATCGGTTCGTCGGTGTGGGGTGACCCGGGCGTGTTCGCCGCCAGTTGGGACATGACCAAGGGCGGCCTTGAGATCGAGGCGTCAAGCCGCAACGACACCATCCTGCCGCTGGATGAGATCAAGCGCGCCGATCCAAAGCGGGTGCAGGAAATGGCCTACTCCCTCGCCAACGGCCAGGGTAAGGGAACCATGACCCGTGAGCGCGAAGCCAGGGGCAAACTGAGCTGGCGCCTGCTCACGCTTTCCAGTGGAGAGCGCTCGCTCTCTGAGCACGCCGCCATTTCCGGGAATGCTGCCCATGCTGGCGCTGAATTGCGCATGGTCGACGTGAACGCCGGCACCCGCACGCACCGGGCCTTTGATGAGTTGCATGGCCTTGAGGGAGCGGACTTTCACCGGCAGCTCACCGTGGCTGTCGGCGCACACCATGGCCACCTTGGGCCAGCCTTTGTGGAGCGCCTGGTCGCCGCCGACGATAAGCCAGGCTTGCTCAGCGACTTTGACGGCATCCGCGCCCAGTTCGTCGAGGACAATGCCCAAGCTGGGCGAGTGGCTGACCGATTCGCTGTGATCGCGCTTGCGGGAGAGATGGCCATCGCTTTCGGCTTGCTGCCTTGGGAACAAGGAACCGCCCTCGCCGACTGCCGCCTGCTTTATGGGGAATGGCTCTCACGTGTAGGTGGCGGTAACGCAGAGGATCGCCAGATCCTGGCCGGCATCCTCGACTTCATCGACAAACACGGCAGCAGCCGGTTCTCCGATGTCGACGCCACGGAAGTCGACACCAAGGTGTTCAACCGCGCCGGCTATTGGGAGCTGGTGGCCGGCAAACGACTCTACCTGTTCAACAAGTCCGCACTCGTCGAGGCAGCCCACGGATTCGGCCTCACCCGCGTGATCAAGGCACTGGAAGTTGGCGGAGCCCTGGCCAAGCGCGACACCGATCGCGATAGCCGCAAAACCAAAAAGTACCGCATCCCCGCCGGCGGGTCGGCGCGCCTGTACGTCATTGATCCCGAAGAAATGGACAGCGAAGGGGGCGGCGCATGACCACCATATCCAACAAGTACGAATGCCCGAGTTCTCAGGAACCTACAAACGTGGGGAACAGGGGGAACGGGGGAACAGCCAGTAAAACCGTGGCTTGTAGCCGTTCCCCCTTATTGAATGTATGGGGAACAGGGGGAACACAAACATGTTTTTGAATATAAGCGTTTCCCCGTTTCTGAGCATTTGGTTATCACTGTTCCCCCCAAAAAAACGTGGGGAACAGAATCCCCCTCTGGAAGCCCCAGAAACATTGGCTGTTCCCACTGTTCCCCCGTTCCCCCAATTTTTTTCTAGAGACACATATGGGCAATGGAGCAATCAGGCCGAGATGACGACATGAGCCTCCTCTCCGGCCTGCTCGATCACATGCCACCAGCCGTTACCGGCACTGATTCGCCAAAAATGGATAGTCGACCTCGCCCGCGCCTGGTGCTGGCCACTCGGGTCGAACGCCCTGCTCAGTTCATCACCGGCCCACACGCAAACGCCGCCACCGCTACGCCTGAGTGGCGTCACGCCCGTGATCTATACCTGAACCACATCATGGTGTGTCGAGCTTGCTACGCGCCTACCGGGCGCCATTGCACAGAGGGCGCTCATCTGCGCTCCGACTACGAGAACACACCGATGGAGGCGCACGTCTAGGTGCGCGCTACAACGAGCAATGCCACCGGGGCAAACCGCCCCTACTCAGCCAAAGCCCGCCGCAAGCAGGCGCCCTGTAGGAAACACATATGACTATCCCATCAACGACCAATCACCTTTCGATTCCACTCGGCATCACCGACCCACTGCTACTGCGCGTGCTGCGTGAGCACGTCAACCAGATCAATCAGCTCGCAGAGGGTCGCATAACTGCCTTCTACTCTGCGCTTACCGCTGCGCCTACCGCTGCGCCTACCAGCGGACCTTGGATGCAGGGAGACTCAGTGAAGAACTCGGCGCCGTCGGAGTTAGGCACCGCCGGCTCCAAATACGTGATCGAGGGTTGGGTTTGTGTCGTCTCGGGCACGCCAGGAACATGGGTTCAAAAGCGCTTTCTGACGGGCAACTGATGAGCAACTCAATACTGGTATTCGTTAACCAGACCTGAAAAGGAGGAGCAAAACCCCGGAGCTGGGGTGCTCGCCAGCTCCGATTGCACACTCAGGATTCGACCTATAGGACAGGACGACCGGCCTTCAAAACCACTGTTCAAATATACAGATAAAGCAAAATCTGCTAATATTAGGTTATAACCTTGCATCGGAGGATGATTTATGACCAACAAGACCCGAGGCCACCAAACCAAGCCAACCCGCGCAGAGATCACCGCCGCATATGAGCGCCTGCGTATCGCAGCGAATTCTGGAAGCGTACAGGCGAATGCCGCACTGATTGCCTTGGCAGAACGCCGTCCTCTGCTACCTATGGAGGATTTAGTCGCATGAATGAAATCCGTTCCAGTATCCCGAAGAGGGAATCCAGTATGGCAATTGATCCAAGCTCGATTCAGTGGGATGACGAACCGCAGATTGATCCGGCCGGCATCACGTGGGATGACGCACCTGATCAGGTAATGCCGGAGCAAACCGTGCCAGAACCTGCCGCGCAAATGCCCGGTCCATCCCGTCAGGCGGGCCGCTTCGGCAATCTCCCGGCACTCCCAGACAACGCCGGCAAGCAGCTGATGCAAGACGCTGGCAACATCCTCGGCGGCGCTCTGCGCGGTGCTGGCTCGATCGGCGCAACCATCGTCGCGCCGTATGACATCGTTCAGGATCTGCGCGCGGGCAAAGGACTGTCGCTGGAATCGAACCGTCAGCGCCGGGCGGATATGGATTGGGCACTTCAGGATCTTGGCGCTCAGCCTGATTCCATGGCGTTCAAGAGTGGCAAGCTGGGCACTGAAATCGCTGGGACTGCGGGAATGGGCGGCGCGCTGGCCAGAGGCGCGGCAATGCTGCCGGGCGTGGCAAAGATCGCCCCGCTGATCGAATCCATCGGCTCTGGCGGATTCCGCAACGGTGGCCTGCAAGGCTTGACTGGACTGGCGGCGCGCGGCGCAGGCGGTGCAATTACTGGTGGCGCGGCGGCAGGATTGGTCAATCCGGAAGATGCTGGGCTTGGTGCACTAGTTGGTGGCGCAATCCCAGGTGCAACGGCGGCTGTCGGTTCTACTACGCGCGGACTTGGCCGGGCCCTGCGAGGCGGAGAGGTTAATCCCGCCGTGAGCGCACTCGCAAAAAGGGCTGAAGACCTTGGCATCAACATCCCAAGCGATCGGATCGTCAACAGCAAGCCATTGAACGCCCTGGCTGCATCGCTGGAATATATGCCGCTCAGTGGTCGATCTGCGACGCTCTCGAACATGCAAAACCAGCTCAATCGCGCCGTTAGCCGAACGGTCGGCCAAGATTCGCCAGATGTAAATATGGCGCTTCGCGATGCTAGGAAAGAACTTGGATCGAAGTTCGAAACAGTGCTGCAGAGCAACAAGGTCAAGGTTGATGACCAATTTCTGCAAGATTTGGCCGAGCAAGGGCAGCGCGCCGCTGGAGAGCTAGAAACCGGGCAGGCGAGCATCATTCAGAAGCAGATTGATGAGATCCTCGGCAAAGCGAACAATGGCGAGATCGACGGGCAGGCAGCGTACAACATCAAGAAGACGCTAGACCGGATCGGCCAGCGCAACAGCCCCGAAGCCTACTATGCCAGCGATCTGAGGAAGTCCCTGATGGGCGCTCTCAACCGCTCATTGCCGCCGGCAGATGCCGCTGACTTCGCCAAGGTCCGCCAACAATACGGCACGATGCTCGATCTGGAGAAGATGGCGCAGAACGGCGCAGAGGGGAACATCTCAATAGCCCGGCTGGCCAACATGAAGAACATCGGCAATCCAGAACTTCAAGATCTGGCTGATATCAGCGCGCAGTTCCTACGGTCACGGGAAAGCCCTCATGGTGCTATGCAGCGCTTGATGCTTGGCAGCCTTGGGGCTGCTGGCGCCGGCTCTGGCTTCGTCCCGCCGCTGCTGTTCGGTGGAGCCATGGTGGCAGGCCGGGGAGCCAATGCTGCCCTGAACAGTAATGCGTTGCGCGGCTTGCTAATGAGAGCGCCAAGCCAAGGAGGCGGTCTACTGTCTCACGGCGCGGAAAAGGCAAACAGAGTGTTTCCTCTTTTGGCACCGCAGTTGGTCAACGACCAGTAAGGCCAAGCCAGAAACCGTACACCGCCGCAGCGCAGACGATGGCGATGCCTTTCCAGATCATGAAGTCGATCATCGTAAAGTTCGAGAAATCCACCAAGACCTCCAAGCCCGCAGACGCGGGCTTTTTACTGAGGAAACTATAACGTCACGGGCAATCCGAGCGGTACTCGGGTCGCCATGAGTCTAGTAGCTCCGCAGGGCAAAGAAGGTCAACTAGATTGACCGTTAGTCGGGTTAGTCGCGTTCGGTAACCAGTAAAGGTAACCACCTCGCTTGGTTACTTTCCGTCACCCGGTATCCGCTCTGGTATCCACGGTTCAGGCCACTTCAACCTGGATACTGGAGATTCTGACCAGACACGACGGGCCCCCAAAACTAGTCGTTTCCGTCCGATCAACAGATTCGACGGTCGGTACTGAACGCGAAGTGAGAAATTTTGAGAACACGCTACAATCACCAGCACGAGGCACCCGCTCGCCTCGTAAACGCCTTACGCAATCATCGTTTCTCGTGATCTCCGTGAGCATGATCGAGAAATAAAAAGGACACATGGCATGGGCCGGTGTCGAATTTATAGGCCAACCAGAATTTACGGAGGTAACCATGGCTAAGAATTTTTTGGATTTGAAGACCGATCCAAGTCTGTTGTGTGCGCTCCAAGGGGCCTCCCAGCACAAGCAGACTGCTGCCGAGATGCTGGAACAGCGTGTTTCGTTCGTATACGGCTCGGTGAGCTCTAATAACGGCGTCACGCGTGAGCAAGTTCGCAAGTTGATTCTGGAGCAGGAAGGAGTCGAAGGGGAAACACGTTGATCCTCTTCGAGCTCTGCGGGAACACTGAGCAAAACCCAATCTATCGCGAGCTGGAAGTCTCTAATGGCAACCGGCAATATGATTTTTTGCGGTCTATAGTCGGCGCTGCACTGGCTGTAGACCGCGCATTCCTATCAAACCACATCATCAAGGCATTGAACTTTCAGGCTATCACTTGCCTGCATACGAATGCCGGTGAGTATCGCCCTTGCCAAGTCGTCGTAGGCAACCATAGGCCTCCAGAACACTATCGTGTCGAGGCGCTAATGGACGATTTTGTGAATATGGTGAATAGGGACTGGGAGCAGTCCGACCCAGTTGCGCTGGCAGCGCTCGTACTATGGCGACTGAACCACATTCATCCGTTCATCAATGGCAACGGCCGCACTGCTAGGGCTGCCTGCTATTTCGTATTGTGTGTGAAAGCAGGGGGATGGCTACCTGGCGCCACGATACTTCCAGAGCTGATTCGGCGCGACCGGGCTGAATACGTTGATGCATTGCGCCTCGTGGATGAGTCTGTCACCCAAGGAGCGCGGGATCTAAGCCCACTGCATGAACTGTTGTCCAAGCTCATTCGAGAACAACTCGCTACGCAGCCAGCTCCCGCCGATGACCAGCCTGATTAATCGCCCCCGCCAGCGACCCAGTGGAGAGTTTTCGGACGCCCTAAAAAGGGAACAGACCCCCATGCCGGCGACGTGTAACTAGGCAGGCTGTTACACACCCTGTTACAGCAAAATACGCTGTTTCACGTAACGCTCCTCGCACAGATTTCGCGCACCAGAACTACGTAAAAACCGCAAAGCACGCAGGCTGGTACGCACCATAGGTACGCACTCGCCGTAGCGTACCCGCAGACGGTTCGCACCGAGGTTCGCAGTAATGGTTCGCAGTCTGCGCCGCGAACCTGATCGGTGGTTGCCATTACGGTTGCCACGGTTGGTTACCATTCCAGACTGGCAACCAAGGCATGGTTACACTCAAGGTTTCAGCCGAAACCGCAATTTTCCACCTGTTGCCAAATGAGAAGTTTCCAACAAAACCAGCAGCGCAGATTACGTTTGTGCTCAAAGCTTGAGGTTCTTGAGCGACTGTTTAATCACTGCCTCCGCCAGGGCTCTAGCCTGATCATCGATCTCCCTGCGGGAGATAGCTCTTCCACACTTTCCGCATTTAGCTCCGACGAAATCGTCGAGAGAGCGAATAGGTTTTGTGCTTTCAAAATTTGTTGAGCCACATCTGCATTTCACTTGGGGAGTTGAGCTCATACCGCTTCCTTTGCCTAAAAGTGATTATCCACGCGGCAACTGTAGTTCGGGTTCTGAATTTACGCGTCGTCGCCACATCCGAATTGATTGCTAGGGCCGATGGAGAACGCCACATCAATCACGGGCACCAGCAAAGCGAACAGGTTTTGGTGTAGAAAACGACACTCTGTGTAGGAATCAACACAGCGCATCTAAAGCGCCAACTCGATTCTGGTTACCACCCAAATCGGTGTGGTAGGAGCGCCACACTGCGGCATTGGGACCGCACTCGCATCCAAATGAAATGAGTCACCCAGGCTCTCTTTGGTTTCTGCGCCGGCTATACACAACCCCCCAGGCATCGAGCATTTCCAGTGACTCCGAGCGCTCGTCGGCGAGTGAGCAGTGAGCAGTGAGCAGTGAGCAGTGAGCAGTGAGCAGTTTGTTTCCCGCCTCGATCAAATGAGCGCTGCTACGCTTTCATTTTTCTCGAATGGAGTCGAAGCAATGCCCACCCCCGAATACTCTCTCCCAGATATCCTGGAACGCATGTATCACAACCAGCTCGCCTTGGAAGCCGCTCTAATGGAGCTGACCTTACTTGTCGAAACCCAAGGGCACGCCGACGTTGGTGACAACATTCGGACCACGCTGGAGACGATCGGCGAGAACGCCGGGCACATCAATCAAGGTCTCGCCCGACTAAAAGCACAAGGCGCGCAGTGACCGAGCCCGAGTCAGGAGCGCATATGAACGATGAGTGCGAAGTTGTGTTCGTAGCGGGTCTGAGCAAGATGCTCGGCCGCACAGAGGCTGCGGTCCGCCAAGGCATGAGCCGTGGGGTCGACTGGCTGCCCAAGAGCTTCAGGATGGGCACCAGACACTGCTGGCTGAAGGAGGACGTGCGGGAGTTCCTGCGAAAATGCCGTGATGGCGAGAACAAGGCGTCAAGGGTCGGTAGACCACGGCAGACACCGCCAACGCTGAGAGATATCAGAAGATGACAGAGGGCATCGATCGTTTTCTACGCCTCGATGAGGTGCTTCATATTACCGGGCTCAGTTGCGCCACAGTTTATCGTCGGATGAAGGAAGGCACCTTCCCAAAACAGATCAGGATAGGCCCCAACTCGGTGGCCTGGCGGCAGTCAGCAATCGCTAAATGGATGTTCGATCTGAGCCAGAGTGATTGACTCTCGATAACTACGGAAGTCCTAGTGGCTGAGTGGGGGGGGGGGAATGCCACAGTCTGGCGATGGTGCCATTCCGAAGTGCGAAGAGCCTAGACCATGCACCCGTCTCCCTCAGCCCCAATACAAGGGCGAAATCTTTCGGCATATCTACTTACCGACGGTCGAGAAAGCTTCGGTTTCCCGAATTTATGCTATACAGAACCTGTCAAACGAATTGTCAAATGGGATAGAGTGCGCGTCCTCACCTACCCCTCTAAGGAGAGACTAATGGCTGATCGTGCTGGCGTGCTAGCTAATGCGCCCCTGATCTACACCTTGAGCGTTGTCAGATTCTCGCCCTTGCTCCTGCTTTCGAAAATGATTCCAGAAATTCAGCACAAGCTGAGAGACTGCCTTCCTGAGTATTTCCAGATGGCCCGGTCAATTTCGCCTAGCCCGAACATGGAGCCAAACTCTTGGGCGTTTCTTGATCGAGAGCTGAAGTACGCCTGTGTTTTGAGCCAAGACCATTTAGTACTGCAGAGCATTTCATACCTGCATTTCGACGAACACCGCGAGCTTTTTAAGAGGTGTCTGAACGCTGTAGTCGAATTCGCGGGAAATCTCGATGTACTAGGCATAGGCATGCGTTACGTCGACAGAATTGAGCCATTAGAAGGCGAATGCCTATCACAATATCTGCCCGTTGAGCTTCTCCCCCTTGAGAATGCTCAAATACCGATCATGAAAGCAGGAAAGGTCACCAAACCAGCGGGAGTCTCTACCACGACCTACCACTTTGATCCCGAATTTCTCCATATCAGATGCTGGCGCCAGCAGGGCATGTGGGTGCCAGAAGATGTGATGGAACTTGCAATGGTCTTTGAGATAGCTCGACAGACTCGACATACGCACACCTCTCAAAGAATGGGCCAGTCAATCACCTCGGTATTTCAGCCAACAAGCGCTTCCGGCGCGCTCTTGGACACAGATGCGTATTTACCATTCGCACCCACAGAGCGATTGCAAACGAGTGACGTCGTTGAGCGACTTGAAGGTCTGCACACTATGGCCAATACTGCTTTTAGAAGTGTGGCTACCGATTATGCTTTTCAGGCATGGAGCATGAAATCATGAGCATTGGAGCTTTAAGTCTTTATCCATCAGAGCAGAGGGAAACGAGCGCCACATTTATGGGGCAATGGGAGCGGCCTGAGCGCAATTCGAGAAATGCGACTTCCAGTGTGAGCACATGGCTACCTCATCTTGCGACCGCTCTAGTGGCCATCATCCCAAACGGCGCTTTAGAGCTGAGACAAGCAGATGTCTTGCCCATCAGCTCGACAACCCAGCACCTCGTAAATCCCACCCGGTCTTTGTGGGTTGCCGTCTCAGAAGAAGCTGAAGAAGTTGACGTAGTGCCTGCACTCATCGAGAGCTTTCGAAAAAATTTCGGCCTGTCTGACAACTCAATCTCTGAGCTTTTTGGAGTTTCTCGTCAGACGGTTTACAACTGGCGCACTAAAAAAACCGTCGCCGACGCACCAGAAAGAATCAAAGCTTTGGCGAATGTCTTAGCAGAGGTTAATGCTGAGGATGTGCCCTACCTGAAACGCTCGCTATTCTACCCAACTAATGACGGCCTACTAATGCAGGACGTCTTGAGCGAATCAAACTGGAAAAACCTTGGCCCCCAGGATGTTCGTAGAGTAACTCTGGAACTGGCAGAAAAAGCTGCACAACTTAGGTCACGAGACAGAAAAACCATCTCTCGCTTGGAGAAATTCAATCCGTCCCAGGTAGGTTAGAAGAATGACGGCGAATGCTCAGGATGAAAAAGAAGCTGCTGTCACAACGATCAGGGGAATGGGCTGGTTACAAGGAGATATAGTTAGCGGAGCTGACCTCGCGGATCACATCCCCCAAGCGGCCGTGGATGGTGTTCTGGGAGGCAAGCTGCCTTCCCACTGGGTTCTAATCTCCCATTCATGTTCTATTCACGCTCGAGCATACGACCAAGCTCCCATGGTCGAGTGGATAGCTCTGAAAATGATGAAGAAGAAGCCTCTGGGCGCTTATTTAAATTCCAACAACCCAAGAATTCTTCAGTTACAACTCGACGAAAAATTGATTTTCGAGGCTAAAATCGAGAGACGAATTTGGACACCAAGATCAGTGCTGCAGAGTTTAAAGAGGAATGAGGACCAAAAACTCGATAGCGAAATGATTCAAACGTTAAGCTACTGGCTCTCCCACAGCTACAACAGAATTGCGATACCAGATAAACTTGTCGAACGTCTAAAATTTAGGAATGGCGAAAACATCTATATCGGACTGGGAGTTGCTATAGACAGCTTTCTTAGCGAGAACGCCCATCTGCTAAAGGGCGCATGGATATCATTCTACCCAAAAGAAGAATTACTCGACGCCACACCCTACAGCGTCTCTTTTAGACTACTAATAAAGCCTAAACATGCCGATCAACTAAACGAGCTAAACGCCAAGCTCCAAGAGGTAACGAATTTAGCCGCTAGTGAGATCGAAGGCCTCGACATTGATGAATGTTTAATAACTCCGTTGCAAGATTTCACGATGCTGGACGCGGAGGACTTCACACATTACAACTCAAGCGACTGGCTAAGCTTGGCCGAAGAAGATGAGGGTGAGGGTGAGGGGGAATAGATTTCCTCACCCTGAGTCGAAGCGATAATACTCAGCGCTCAGATGGGGATGGTAAGAATCCCTTAAAGTGGTGGTTTGAAGCAAAAATAAGGCCGAAAAGTTCAGTGAACCAAACAACTCGCCAGAAGATAGACTGTTCGAAAGCACGGTGAAGAAATGCGCTACTTAACCGTCAGGAAATTTTCCAGCGAGTCGGGATACACAGAGGCAGCTATCCGATCAAAGATTGCTGACGGCACCTGGAGGAAAGATTACGTCTGGCGAAAGGCGCCTGACGGGCGGGTGCTGGTCGACGTGGATGGCTACCAAGCTTGGGTAGAGATGGGCAAACCATCGACGACCAATCAAGCAAATAGACTCCGATCAAGACCGAGCCGCAGACCGTTTCTGGGCAAAGGGCCGCAACTCAGTCCAAAGCCACTGGTGTAATGCCGTTCGTCGGGGAGGCCGACGCACTCGTTGGTCACTTTCGGGCACCTTTTTAAAGAAAGGGGAAAACGGTCGAAAACCACCTAGCAGCGAGTGCGGTGTATCCCAATATGTATCCCACTCAACAATTCAATTTAAATACTTCTTTAAATACAATTACTTACAACACGGGTTCAAACGACCCCGGCCCACCAACTCTCAACGACAAAGCCCGCCAAGTGCGGGCTTTGTCGCATCTGGCCGTCCCTCCCAGCCCCTACCGCCAAAAACCAATCCCTCCCCACACACCTCAATGCTCATGCCGATGATGCACATCCGGAAAATGCGCATGCCGGTGACGCATCGGCGTATGCACATGCGGATGACTGTGCGGCTCCGCTCCATCCCATTCAAACCCGTGCGTATGCTGG
The DNA here is from genome assembly GCF_031882575.1 of Pseudomonas sp. VD-NE ins. NCBI lineage: Bacteria > Pseudomonadati > Pseudomonadota > Gammaproteobacteria > Pseudomonadales > Pseudomonadaceae > Pseudomonas > Pseudomonas sp. VD-NE ins. The sequence goes on along the minus strand of NZ_CP134772.1, from coordinate 891,433 downwards.
TGATGCTCATCGTGTGTATGGCGATGATCATGCTCGAGCTGTTCGTGCTGATGCTCATGAACATGGTTTTCCGTCAGATGAATCCACACCCCCACAGCCATCAACGCAGCAGCAAGCAGGAACATCAGCGATACCGACTCGCCCAGCAACAGAATCGAGATACCGGCGCCCAGAAACGGCGCGGTGGAAAAGTACGCGCCGGTGCGCGCACTGCCCAGCCCGCGCAGGGCGAGGACGAACATCACCAGGCTGACGCCGTACCCGAGAAACCCGACCAGCAGGATCGGCACCAGCGAGGCGGCTGCGGGCAGTTGTTTGCCGATGAACAAGGCCAGGCCGCAATTGACCACTCCCGCCACAAGACCTTTGCTGCCCGCGATAAACAGCGCATCCGAGGCAGACACCTTACGCGTCAGGTTGTTGTCGATGGCCCAGCAAAAGCAGGCGAAGGCGACGGCCAGCGGGCCTGTCCAGTCCTGCGCCGACACGGCCTCTTGCGGCCATGACAACACGACACCGCCGGCCACGATGGCGAGCATGCCGATCACGATTCGCCGATCGGCATTTTCCTTGAACACGACCCAAGCCAACAGCGCCGTGAGCACTGATTCCAGATTGAGCATCAGTGAGGCGCTCGCGCCGGACGTTCTGGTCAAACCGAACATCAATGCTACCGGCGCCAGCACGCCGCCAAAGCCGATGGCTCCGACCAGCCACGGCCATTCGCCGGCTCCGAGTCCGGAACGCTGCCAGCCTCGATCGCGGGCAAAACGCAGGACGGTCAAACCCAGCCCGCTGCCCAGATAGAGCAACCCGGCCAATAGAATCGGTGAAATCTGTACGCCCAACAGCTTGGCGAGTGGCGTACTGGCGCCAAACAACGCTGCTGCAACCAACGCGTAGAGCACGCTCACATTCATGAAGGGATCACTCGCTCGGGCCGATGAAATATTGGCAACGATCATGGCAAAACTCAGGTGAGAATTATGTGAACCGTTACCTGAAGGATCCCCTCCCCTTCAAGCACACACTCCCCTCCAGCAACATTTGATCTGCGCAATCCAGGGCGCTGGGGCGACACAGCCTCTATGTTGCGAACATCGAGATGGGGATTGTCACCGGACTCAAGCCAGCGGATAAACCCCGGAAGCGCTTCTACACTCACAGCGTCCTAGCGTCAGACCGAGCCCCCATGACCGCACTCAAAGATCGCATGCAACAAGGCAAAGACGCCCGCAAGCAGTGCTCTCGCAGCGCTCAGGCATCCACCGGCAAGATGAACCGTGACCCGATTCCGTTGATCAAGGCCTCCAGCCAGGGCCGCGTCGAGTCACTGGTCGAACTGCGTTACGGGCGCATGTTGGTGTCGCCGTTCACGTTCTTTCGCGGCAATGCCTTGTTGCAGGCGCACGACTTGTCGGGCACGGCGAACATGGGCCTGAACTTGCCCATCTGTGGTGACTGCCATCTGATGAATTTTGGCGGTTTCGCCACGCCTGAGCGCAATCTGCTGTTCAGCGTAAACGATTTCGACGAAGCGCATCCCGGACCGTGGGAGTGGGATCTCAAGCGTCTCGCGGCAAGTTTCGTGGTAGCCGCCCGCGACTTGCGCCACGGCGAATCGGTCGAGGAACAGGTGTGCCGTGAAATGGTTGGCGCCTATCAGACGACGCTGCTGGAATGCGCAGAACAGAGTTCGCTGGAAAACTGGTACGAATCCATCAGCTACAACGATCTGCTCGCTCAGGCGCGCAAAAGTACCCTCGAACATGTGGAGCGCGCCATCGAAAAGGCTGAGCGGCGCACCCACGCCGAGCTGCTGCCCAAAATCAGTGAGCGTGATGCCAGTGGTCGCCTGATTATTCGCGATGACCTGCCGGAAATTTTCCACCTGCACAAAAACACGACGCTGCTGGACGCCGACGATGACTGGCTGCGGTTGTCGGACTGGCGCCCGCTCTACGACGCGTTCATGCGTGATTATCGAAACACGCTGCAACCTGACCGTCGCGAGCTGCTCTCACGCTTTCACGCCCAGGACCTGGCCTTTAAAGTGGTCGGCGTCGGCAGTGTCGGAACTCGCTGTCTGGTGGCGCTGCTGACCGACGATCAGGAATTTCCGTTGTTCCTGCAGTTCAAGGAAGCGCGACGTTCGGTGCTCGCCGATTACGTCAAAGTCAAATCGCGCACGCGCCACGAAGGCCAACGTGTGGTCGAGGGGCAGCGGTTGATGCAGGCCGCCAGCGATCTGTTTCTCGGCTGGACCACCGGCCCCAGCGGTCGGCACTTCTATGTGCGGCAACTGCGCGACATGAAGATCTCCGCCGAGCTTGAGACCTTCGACGCCGAAACCTTCGCCGCCTATGGACGTGTTTGCGGCCGAGCCCTCGCCCGGGCACATGCCAAGGCATCCGGTCTCGCGGCGCAAATCAGCGGTTACATTGGCAAAGGCGATGCGCTGGCCGATTCGCTGCTGAAGTACGCGCAAAGTTACACCGCACAAAACGAACGCGACTTCGAGCGCTTCCAGATGGCTTGTCGCAAGGGCCGTTTGCGCGCCCGGTCAGAAGCTGATTTTGCGGCTGACCACATGCCTTGAGCCGGACCGGCTCTTCATTCCCACACCGAACGTCCTAGGAAATTTCCCGCAACTCGCGTCGACTTTGATGAACTGGTGAACCGTTCCCCGTGGCGTTACCCTCCACGACCACTGCCATCCAATGGACGACTTGGCAGCCGCAATTGCAGTGAATATTCACTCCACGGAGCTACGTCATGAAGAAAATTACCCGCCTTTCGCTGGTTGGCTCGGCACCGTCCGATGCGCCAACGTCCAGCATCCAACCCCAATCGAATAGCACCGCACGCAGCGATACCTCGAAGCGGCGGCGTAGCGTCCCGCTCAATCAGCTCATCAGGGTGCGCGACGATGTCGACACACTGACCCTGCTCACCCACGCCAGCGAGATCCTCGACTCCCTCGTCGCCATCAGCGCAAACCTTGCCGAAGAGTTCGACGGTTCCAAGCGCCATGTGGCGGTGGCCATGAAGCAATTGAGCGCACTGGCCGAGATTCTGGTCTGTCGGGCGCGGGACAATCTCGACCCGCAGGGACCGCAAACCTCCGGGCCTGAAACCCGTCATTGACCGGCGAAAACCCGGCGTTCGGTTGCGCATCGGACTGGATTGGGGGCCGCCCATCGAGATGAATTTTTCTTCACTGCAGCTGCGCGGCCAAGCCTTGTACAGTCCGCTCGCTCATTCAAGAAACTACGGTTCGCCCGCGCTCCTGCGGGCTTTTTTTTGCCTGAAACAAAGTCCCTTCTTCGCCACGACTTGCCGTAACCCCGGTGATTGCGCGACTCTGCCTGCAGATCCCACAAGCCGGAGCGCCCGATGCCGCTGTTGACCCTGCCCTGCCAACGCCTGACGCTCGCAATACTCGCTCCAGAGCAGGCCGAGCTCGAAAGCGAGTTCTACCGGCGCAACCAGCGCCACCTCGCACCATGGTCGCCCATCCGCACCACTGAATATTTTTCCACCGAGCAGATTCGCCGACGCCTTGAAATACAGGCCAGCGCATTCGAGGCCGGGCTGGCCATGCATTTCGCGCTGCTGACCCCGGACGGCCAGGAGATGATCGGCGCCTGCAACTTCAGCGGCATCATTCGTGGTGCCTTTCAGGCGTGTTATCTGGGTTATCACATCGACGAGGCCCAACAGGGTCAAGGTTTGATGCAGGAAGCGCTGGAGGCTGGCATCGCTTACATGTTCGATACCCAGAACCTGCACCGGATCATGGCCAACTACATTCCCGGCAACGAACGCAGTGCACGCTTGCTGGAGCGCCTGGGCTTCGAACGTGAGGGTTACGCCAAGGCGTATCTGAACATTGCCGGGCGCTGGCAGGATCACGTGCTGACGGCGCTGGTCAATTCAAGGTTCGAGACACCGGAAAAGCGCTGGTCGAAACCTTTGGCGTGAGTTTCACAATTCGTTAAGGATTGCCGTCGTATGCTCAGGCCTCCCGCCCCTTTCGGTTGCCTGAACCCTATGTCGCGTGCCGTCACTTCGCTGTTTCTGCTTGCCGCCCTGCTGTTTTTTTTCGCACTGGGTAACCACCAATTGCAAGGCTCCACCGAGGCCCGCGTCGCCGGCATCGCCATGGAGATGCATCTGGACGACGACTGGGTGACGCCACGCCTGTTCGGTGAACCGTTTCTGGAAAAACCACCACTGAGCCTGTGGCTGGATGCTGGCGCGATGCGCGTGTTCGGTGTTTCACCGTGGGCCGTGCGGCTGGCGTCGGCGGTGGCTGGCTTGCTCAGCGTGATGCTGCTGTACGGCATGTTGCGGCGTTTCGAACGACCGAAAATGGTCGCCTGGACGGCGGGCATTCTGCTCGCGACCATGGCCAGTTACTGGAGCAATGTGCGCGGGGTCGGGGAGGATGCTTTGCTCGCCCTCGGCGTGACCACGGCGCTGCTGGCCTTTTTCCAGGCGCAACGGGCGTCGACCGCGGGCAACTCGCTGTTGTTTGTCGTCGGGATCGCCATCGCTACATTGAGCAAGGGTGTGCTGGGGCTGGCGATGCCGGGGGTGGTGATTTTTGCTTATCTGCTGGCTGACAACCTGATGGACAAGCGCCTGAAAATCACCGATTGGCTGCGGCCGGGCTTATTGACCCTGGTCGGTTTGATTCCGCTGCTGATCTGGCTCGTCATCCTCTTCCAGCACGGCGGCGCACAAGCCGTCAAAGAAGTGCTGCTGACCAACAGCGTCGGACGCTTCAGCGGTTCGTTCGTCGAGGCCGGGCACTACGAACCGTTCTATTACTACCTCGCCAAACTGCCGGAAGCCTTTCTGCCGTGGAACATTCTGGTGTACCTGGGGCTCTGGCATTTCCGCAAACAACTGAAAGCCAACCGTTACCTGCTGTTTTTCAGCCTGTGGATCGTGGCGCAGTTCATCATGCTCACGTTGGCGTCGAGCAAACGCACGGTGTACCTGATGTCGATGACACCGGCCGCAGCGGTGATCGCAGCGGAGTATGCGGGCGTGCTGTTCGATCGCTTGAAGCAGTACGAATCCGGCAATGGATTCGTAGGCCGAATCGCCCGTCACCGTCAGACATTGGCAATGGGTTTACTCACGCTGGTGATCGGCAGTTACCTCGCCGCCGCGCAGTGGGCGCTGCCTCATGCCGACAAAAAGCTTTCGTTCCTGCCGTTGAGTGCAGAGATTCAGACGCTGCAAACCGCTGGGCATCAAGTCGCGCTGTTTCAGGCCAACGAGCGGGTCGGTGGCGCGACGGTCTTCTATACCCAGCAAGTACTCAAAGGGCTGGATACCGAAGCGCAGTTGCGAGATTTCCTCACGGCCTCGCCCTCGCATGTCGTGGTGATGGCTGGTGACAGCGAACCCGCCGCCCCACTGAAAGTGCTCAAAACCATGATGGTCGGGCGCCAGGCGTATTACTTCGTCGGCTATTGAGGCCTGCGCAGCCGCATAAAAAAACCCGCCGGTGGTTGGCGGGTTTTTCATTTCATCCGAACGGGTTCAGAGAGAAACCTCTGGCTGAGCACTGAAAGCTTTCTGCTCACGCTTGCCCCGCACCGGCACATCCAGCCGCGCCCGCCCGTAGAAGGCCAACGCTGTCAGCAAACACGCCAGCCAGACGAAGATTCCGGCCCAGAACGTGTGGGACATGTAGTGCCAGCCTTGCAGGACGCGAGTAGTGCCATAAACGAACCCCAGCAACAGCGAGCCCCACAAGATTGCACTGGAAAAACGCCATTGATAGCGCCGCGCCACGAAATACAGCGCCAGCATGGTGAAGCCGCCCGACGCATGGCCACCCGGCCAGCACCGGCCACTACCCGCTTCATGGAACAGTTGAAAATTGCTGTACCACTCGATGTGGGCCATTTTCCCGCCGTACAGCGTGGTCTCGATCGGGCAGTAAACGCTGGTGTGGGACTTGAGGAAGTGAATCACCCCGGTGCATACCGCGAATGCGACCACCACAAACAGAAAATCCCTACGATGATCAGCGGCAAATCGCAGCACTGGCGCGACTTTGCTGCGCTCCAGCATTGCGCCGAGGCGCGGACGTTTCTGCGGATTGACCAATGGCCAGATCACCGACAGCAGCGCGCCGATCAGGGCGATTTCCGCCGTCCAGTTGGGAATGATCCGCGCCCATTTGTGGGTGAGCTTTTCAAAAAAGTGGATTTTGTCGAGCGGGAAGGTCTGGGTCAGCGGATCGAACAGCAGGTTGCTGAAAGCGATGTCGATTTTGGTCATGTCGAACATCAGGAACACCAGCGCCGCACAGGCGAGCGGAATACCAAAATTGTAAGCGTAGAAACGGGATTTCATCGGGTGGTCACCGTGCGCCAGTCGGAGGCTTCAATAAAGCCGAGCATCTTGGGAGCCGCCGGGCTGGCAGCGGAAACAAACAATGACGAGCCGTAACCCATGTCCGAGGCCGAAACTTTGAGGTCTTTCTCGATTTGCGCCATGCATTCGCTGTGGGTCACCAGTACCAGGTTGCGACCGGGAACCTTGTGGGCCAAGGCGTCCTGCAACATGCGGCCCCGGCAGTTGATCAGCCAGTCGTCACCGCTGGCGGCATGGTTGAACATGTAACCGGCCGTCTGCACCGTGCGCATCGACGGGCTGTTGTAGATGTCGGCGTTGTTCAGGCCCAGTTGTTCAAACCTTGCACCGACCGCCACCGCGACACTGCGTGAGCGATCGGTGATGCCGTCGTTGCCACTCAGGCAGGCAGCTTTGGAGTGATCGCAGCGCTCGACGTGACGCACCAGCACGATCATCTCGCCCTTGGCCCAACCTGCTGCAAGCGCTTGCGCACCCGCCACATTGCCGTGGGCCAGGTCCGGCACCGCCGCCGGTGCCAGCAGCCACAGGGTCAGCGGGATCACCAATACCGATGCCGCCAACACCACCCAAGTGTTGCGAAAACGCGCCAAAAAGCTCAGATCGATCGAGCGTTTGACGCCGAACAGACTCAGTCTCAATTCCACAAAAACCGCCTCGCCACTCTGCATCACGGGTTCATTCGATGCGGCGAAGGTACAGAGGCGCGCGTGGGCAGCCAGTGAAACCCATGTGAAAAAAGTCTTGGGATCCGATGTTACAAATTCCGTAGGACAAAATCCTTTCAGCTCTGGGAAATGCGGCCGATACAAACCTGCTAACACCCTTGCTGGCTCAAAAAAACAACAATCTTCCAGCCTAACCGACGACAAGAAACCCAACGTTTCTGGAGGATTTTTGATGAATAGCTGGTTCGGCAACATCAGCGTGAACATGAAACTGGGCCTGGGCTTCGGCCTGGTACTGGCCCTGACCTGCGTGCTGGCCCTGACGGGCTGGACCAGCCTCGGTGGCCTGATCGACCGCAGCAACTGGATGAGCGATATCACCCAGCTCAATGCCGGTCTGACCAAACTGCGCGTGGTGCGTCTGCAATACATGCTGACCAATGGCGATGAAACCGCCGCACAGAATGTGCAGACCACCCTTGAAAGTTTTGCTGCGCAGCAACAGAAGCTGATCAACAGCTTCAAGAGCCCGGAAAACGTCAAACTGCTCAAGGAGCAGGCCGCGACCATCGCTGAATACCAGACCTCGCTGAACAAAATGCGCAACGCTTATCGCACCGGCAACAGCGCCCGCGACAGCATGAGCGTGAGTGCCGAGACCGCGTACAACCAGATCGAATCGATCAGCAAACGCGTGCAGCAGATGGACATGAGCGAACAGCGTTTCGAACAGTTCCAGGCGATCACCGCCGCCAAGGAAGCGTTCATCCTCGCGCGCTACGAAGTTCGCGGTTACACCGCCACCACCAACGCCGAAACCGAACAGAAAGCCGTCGGCCAACTGGATGTCGCAATCGCCAGCCTCAAGCAACTGAACGTGCATTTCGCCGATTCTCAGCAAGACGCCCTGCGTCAGCTGGAAACCGCACTGGTTAACTACCGCAGCGCGTTGATGGCCTATAAAAACGCCAACACCGACGCCGTGCAGGCCCGTAAGGAAATGACCGATCAAGGCACCGCGATCGTCAACACCAGCGAGCAGCTGTATCAGATTCAGCTCGACCGTCGCGACATCGAAAGCGCCCAGGCACGCACCTTCCAGTTGATCAGCACGCTGCTGGCACTGTTGGTCGGCGTGATTGCTGCGGTGATCATCACCCGTCAGATCACCCGTCCGCTGCAAGAAACCCTCGCCGTCGTCGAGCGCATCGCCAGCGGCGACCTGACCCAGAACGTCACCGTCACCCGCCGTGACGAACTTGGCGTGCTGCAACAAGGCATTGCGCGCATGGGCGTGACCCTGCGTGACTTGATCAGCGGCATCCGCGACGGCGTCACCCAGATCGCCAGCGCCGCCGAAGAACTGTCGGCCGTTACCGAGCAGACCAGCGCCGGTGTAAACAGCCAGAAAATCGAGACCGATCAGGTCGCCACCGCCATGCACGAGATGACCGCCACCGTGCAGGAAGTCGCGCGCAACGCCGAAGAAGCCTCGCAAGCTGCTGCCGCCGCTGACGGTGAGGCCCGTGAAGGCGACAAAGTGGTCAACGAAGCCATCGCGCAGATCGAGCGTCTGGCCAGCGAAGTGGTGCGTTCGACCGAAGCCATGAGCGTGCTGCAACAGGAAAGCGACAAGATCGGCAGCGTCATGGACGTGATCAAGGCCGTGGCCGAACAGACCAACCTGCTGGCGCTCAACGCCGCGATCGAAGCCGCCCGTGCCGGTGAAGCCGGTCGTGGTTTTGCCGTGGTCGCTGATGAAGTTCGTGGTCTGGCTCAGCGTACGCAGAAATCCACCGAAGAAATCGAAGGCCTCGTCGCCGGTCTGCAAAACGGCACCCAGCAGGTTTCGGCGGTAATGAGCAACAGCCGCGCCCTGACCGACAGCAGCGTAGCGCTGACCCGCAAGGCCGGCGCGTCGCTGGAAAACATCACCCGTACGGTGTCGAACATCCAGTCGATGAACCAGCAGATCGCTGCTGCTGCCGAACAGCAGAGCGCCGTGGCTGAAGAGATCAGCCGCAGCATCATCAACGTGCGCGACGTGTCGGAACAGACCGCAGCGGCGAGTGATGAGACGGCGGCGTCGAGTGTTGAACTGGCGCGCCTGGGTGGTCAGTTGCAACAGATGGTCAGCCACTTCCGCGTTTGATCCTGATTTAGCGCTGAAGCAAAAAACCAATCGCGGGCAAGCCCGCTCCCACAGGGTTTTGAGTCGTTCACAGATGTTGTGTTCAACTCATGAACTGTGGGAGCGGGCTTGCCCGCGATTGCATTATGGCTTGCCCTACTGACGCGTGGTCATACCGTGAAACTGCGTGCCCCGCTTTCAACGCGAAGGCAAATCCAGCTCAACTCCGCCTGCGCTTCTAAAGCGCTTTTGGATCCGACGCCCCAAGCTGCTGGTGGATGGATTCTGCTCAAGAGCGTTCTTCAAAATCGCACACGCTTGCTCTTCCATCGATCGACCATTGAGGTCGGCCGCCACCCTCAGCGCTTCATAGAGCTGAGGGTCAAGATTGTCGATGATCAAACTTGCCACAATGCTCTCCGTCATTACTGAAATCGCAGCAGCGGAGGCTACCATGAAGCTTTTGCTGCGACGGTTTCAGGTTGTAACGCCAGAAAAGCATAGAAAGGTCTGCTATCTCACCGCGTCCCACGCTGCCGCAACGCCGACGGCATAAAATACGCATCCTCCGGCACCGGCTGCGCGAAATCGACAGTCTCCGCTTCTTCGTTATCAAGGTTCTGCACGTAGTAACGCCGCGCCTGCAAATCGTGGAAAACATCCAGCGCACTCCACGTCGTCGGCAGGTCGTAGAAGTTTTTCAGGTAGGCCATCGACACGCGCCACAACTCCCCTCGCCCGTCGTATTGATCAACCAGTGCCGCGCCCCAGCTGTCTTCATCGAGAAACAGCACACGTTTGGAGTAGATGTGCCGCGACCCCGGTTTCAGGTTGCCTTCCACCACCCAGACCCGGTGCAGTTCGTAGCGGGTGTATTGCGGGTTGAGGTGGCCCGGGGTGAGCAACTGCGCGTATTTCACATCGGGGCTGGCGACTTTGTAGTTGTTGTAGGGGATGTAGATTTCCTGTTTGCCCTTGAGCTTCCACTCGTAGCGATCAGGCGAGCCGTTGAACAGATCGGTGTCGTCGGCGGTGCGCAGGCCATCGGAGGATGCGATCGGCGTGTCGTAGGCGAGGTTCGGTGCGCGGCGCACGCGGCGTTGGCCGGCGTCGTAGATCCAGGCCTGGCGTGCGTCCTTGAGCTGATCGAGGGTTTCGTGCACGAGGGCGGCACCGCCGGCCAGTCGCGCCGGGCTTTTCACGAAGGCGAGGTAGTAGAACAGGATGTTTTTCAGGTCGGCGAACTGGCCGTTCGGGCGGTAGTAGTTGAACAGAGCTTCCTGCTGCGAGGTCACCAACGCGAAGCTGCCATTGCGTTGCACTGGCGCTTCGGAGGCGCGGCGCACGACGTAGATGCCGCGATAGCGGGTGATGTGGTTCCACAGCACTTCAACGCCATCCTTGGGCACTGGGAATGGCACGCCGCCGTAAGCATCGGAGAAACCGCTGCCGCCTTCGAGCAATTTGGCCGAGGTCGCATTCTTGAGGGTATTGTCGTACAGCCATTGCGGCGCTGAGCCGGATCGCCGGGATGGGTAGATCGGCATCTGGAAGGTGTCGGGGTAGCTGTTGAACAGGGCGATCTGACCGGGGCTGAGGTGGGCTTTGTACTGGTCGAGATTGGCTTTGGTGATGGTGAACAGCGGTTTGTCGGCTGCGTATGGATCGGGGTGATGCTGGCCGGGTTTGTAGCCGGCCGGGGCTTGAGTGATGCCGCCGGTCCAGGCGGGGATGGTGCCGGCCGCGTTGCCCGCGCGCTCGGCGCCCATGGGGGTCAGGGCGGTTTTCAGTTGTTCGGCTTGTTGTGGGGTGATGGCGGCCAGAGCGGCGCTGGCAGCAAGGCCTAAAACAAGCCCTAGCGAAGCCTTGGTCAATCTTGACGTGTGAACCATGATCTTCTCCAAAATACAGAAACCTGTGGGAGCTGCGGTGCGACGACTCGACTTGCCAGCGATAGCGGTGGGTCAGCCACCACTGTTGTCGAATGTGCTGCCGTCATCGCGGGCAAGCCCGCTCCCACAGGGGGACGGGGTGCCGCAAGTTTTGTTCTGGGCAATCAAAGGAAATACTTAAGGTTGAACCCGACGTTATCGCGGTCGCGGATGCCGTTGTTTTGCCCGCCGCCGTAGAACTCGGTGTATTGCAGTTCGGCTTCGAGCTTGTTCTGGTAGTTGGCCTTGATCCCCAGCGTGTAGGCCTTGCGCCCTTCGATGGTGTTGCCGGCCTGATAGCTGTTGCCCTCGAAATCGTCCTTGTAAACGATGTATGGCGAGACGTTGACCCCGGCGTATACGTCGTTCCAGGTGCCGTTGAGCATCGCCGTGTAGCTGTAGGAATTGCGGTTGACCTGATCGTCGCGATCGCCGCCGGACACATAGGAATAGTTACCGGTGCCGGCGTAGTAACGACGGCTGCCGTCATACGCGGTGTATTGCAGGCCGCTGCCGCGCAGGTGTTCGGAGGCCAGTTCGAAGATGCCGAACAGCGAGTCGAACGAAGCGGTCGGGCCGAAGTTGTAAATAGTGCCGAGCGAGGTGTTGAACGCTTCGACACGTTCGGCGTTGTTGATCTCGCTGTTAAGGTTGACCATCTGCCCGCCGACGTTGATCGACCTGCCTGTCACCGCCACGGCAGCACCGTTGGCCAGATCACCAATCAAATCGTTGGTCGCCGCAACGCCGATCGGCAGATTCGGCCGATAAGCAATTTCACCAAACACCGACGCCTCACCCAACGTGGTGTTGAAGCTGAAGCCGTACATGCGGATGTCTTCGGCGTAACGCCGATGCGCCTGGATATTGCCCATCACGTCGGCAGTCGCCAACCCATTGGCCAGCGCCCCGGCCTGACTGCCGGCAACACCGGACAACAGGTTGGTCAGGGCATCCATGTCGATGCCGTTGTAGCCGCCCAGATCCGCAGCGATGGTCGGTTCCTTGGCGTGGTAATTGACCATGTACAAGCCGAACTCGGTGCTGTTGAGCTGTTCGGCGATGTAGCGAAAGGCAAAGCCGAACTGGCCATCGTTGCGCGCGTTGTAGTCCTTGCCGATGCTCGCCACTTTCAGCGTATTGCCATACGCCGGCGTTACGCCGTTGGCGTACAGCCCGGTGCTTTGCAGGGCGGAGTTCAGCAACGGGTTGTTGCCCAGCGCGCTGTATAAACCGATGACGTTGCCAAACCCCGGCACAGGCGTATCCAGCGCGGTGCCGCTGAAGTTGTTGTAACCGGTGTTGCCACCGTCGGCGAACAGGTCGGTTTGCGAGTAGAAGGTGCCGACCGGGTCGATGCGGGTTTCTTTCCAGTTGGTCTGGTAGAAACTCTCCAGGGTCAGCGAATCGGTCAGGCCGATGTTGAAACTCAGCGCCTCGACCGGAACCAGCACTTCCTTCACTTCCGCGCCGGGCAAGCGGTACTTGGCGGCGTCCACCGGGTTGGTGGTGTTGATCCCGCCGCGGTAGAAAATCCCCTCGCCCCAGTTGAACACCTGCCGACCGACGCGCGCCGTTACTGGCATCTGCGCGACGTCCCAACTGCCATGCACGTAGGCGTCGAGCATCTCGATGCGGCTGCCGGCGATGTCGCGGGTCTGGCTGGTGAAATGGTCGTCCTGCGGGTAGCTCTGGCTCGGTTGCGAGGGGCTGTTGTTGTCGTAGTAGTCGTTGCGCTTGTCCATCAGTTGCGTGTCGTAAAACGCGGTACCGCGCACGAACACGCCGTAGTTCTGATAGTTGGCTTCAAGCTCGGAAGTGATCTTGTACACCTCGGAAACCAGCCCGGTGTCGAAGTTGCGATTGCCGTCGTTGGTGTTGACGTCATCGTTAGTCTTGTCGCGGCCCTGCACCCGCCACAAACGGCCGTAAGACAAGGTCGTGTCGACTGAGCCGGTGACTTGCTTGTCCATGAAGCTGAATTCCACCGCGTGCGCCGCATCGACTGCGCACAGTTGCAGCAGCCCGGCCAGTCCGACCCCGGGGAGCGCGGCGCCCGTCAGGCGCAATCGAGTGTTGATCATCTGTTCCTCCTTCCCTGTTTTTTTATTGTTTTGATGTGCGTTGCCGCGCTACGGCGCCAATCCCGCGCTGACGTAAATCCGGCTGTGCGCGCCGAAATGCCCCAGCAACTTGAACAACTGCTGGTTGAGTGCCGGGTGGTCGAAATCTTCGCTATGAAGCTGATTGCCGCTGCTGAAATCACTGCTGACGGGCGCCGTTTCCAGCCACTGGCCGATGGCTTCGTCGAAGGCTGCGGAGTCGTTGACCGACTCGGCACTGACCACTTCGCGCAGGTAGTCGACCGAGTACGGCGGATAGGTTTTGTCCTGAGCCACATCGGCGTAAGCCGCGAGCATCGGGTGCGGTTGACCGGCGCGCAACACGCGGCGCAGCCAGGTCGACTGGTACTTCTCCACTTCCATGTGCCGGGTGGCGACGCGCTCGATGGAGGCTTGTTTGTCCTCAGCGAAACCGGCGATGGCCTTGCCTTCCAGTAATAGAAGACTGGCGAGGTCGACGCCCGGCAACGGCTTGGCGTGATAAGGCTGGGTCAGGTCCTGAATGTGATGCAGGCCCCAGCCGAGAAAGCGATAGCCCCAATACGGATGACCGCTGGCAAACGCCAGTCGCGCCAGGCCCATGTATTGATAGGCGCGCCAGTCCGGCCAGCTGCGCTCGAGGAACCCGGCAGCGGCGTACACCACCGCGCTTTCATGGAAGAAGCCCATGTGGAACGGCGCCTGCGAGCTGTACTGGAACCGCGCATCACCGAACGGTTGCGGGCCGAAACCGTAGATCGCGCCGACGTTGCCGGGGTTGTCGCTGAACAGATTGATGTCGTGGCCGTAATCCGGTTCGTCGGCGGCGCTGGCGAGCACCGCGAGAGGCGCGACTTTTTCGTGCTCGGTAACGACGATGAAACGCTGGCGATTCCACGGTGACAGGGTTTGCTCGACCATGACTTGATTGGCCTGCAAGTGCTCACGCTCGGGCAGGTCTTTGCCGGGTAATGGCTGGATTACCATTGCCAGATGAATCTCGGGATTGATGCGCAGAGCCGAGAGGAAATCGTGGCGCAGATTGTCACTTGGGACTGCGGGCAATTTCAGGTTGTCGGGGCGTGGCGGGTATTGAGCGAAGTGCTCGCGGGCGAAGCTTTCCTGTTGCTCCAACAGCGCCAGCACCGCCGGGTATTGCTCGGTGAGGAACTGCTCCAGTGGCTCGACTTCAACCTGCGGTGCATCGCGCAACGCCGGCAGTTCCTGCAACGCCAGATAGCTGCCCACCGTATGGTTCGACCAGCCCCAGGCGCTCGGGGCCGTTGCACAAAGCAGCAACAGGAGGAAGGTCAGCTTCATTGCTTTTCGTTCTTATTGGCGGTGCCGTGGGGGATGAGCCTAACAACCGACCCCGCTGGTGACACTGTCCGATCTCACCAGAAAAAGTCTCCGATGGCGCCACGTACGCAATATAAAAAACGCCACCGCCCCCTGTGGGAGCGAGCCTGCTCGCGAATGCGGTGGGTCAGTGAAATCAATGGTGACTGACACTCCGCTTTCGCGAGCAGGCTCGCTCCCACAGGGATTGGTGGTGTTCTTTCAGGCGGGGTAACCGGTGATTTTGCGGATGCTTTGGTATAGCGGTTTCAGCTGGCGGTACATGCGCAGGTAGACCTCTTTGTACAGTTGCTCATAGATTTTCTGAGCCTCGGGCTGCGGGGTGAAAACCGCGCCCACCCGGGTCATTGCCGCGATCGCCGTGGGGAAATCCGCATGCAGCCCCAACCCCACCGCACAACAAATCGCCGCGCCCAGACCCGAGGCTTCGTACACGTGCGGACGCTCCGCCGGCAGGCCGAAAATATTTGCCGTGAGCTGCATCGCCGCATCACTCTGCGAGCCGCCACCGGCCACGCGCAAACGCTTGATCGAGACATTCGAACGCCGCTCGATATTCTCCATGCCCTGGCGCAATGCATACGCCAGCCCCTCAAGAATCGCCCGGTAAATATGCGCCCGGGTGTGCACATCGCCGAAGCCGATCATCGCGCCTTTCGCCTCGACACCCGGCTCGCGAATCCCTGGCGACCAGTACGGTTGCAACATCAGGCCCATCGACCCCGGCGGCACCGCCTCAACCAGTGCATCGAACAACTGCTCCGGCTCGATGCCCTGCTCTTTGGCCTGCTGCATCTCGCGCAACCCGAACTCGTTCTTGAACCAACTGACCATCCAGTAACCGCGATAAATCATCACCTCGCAGTTGTACTGATCCGGCACCGCAGACGGGTACGGCGGGATCAACGGGACAATTTCCAGATAGCGTGAGCGGGTGCTGGTGATCGTCGCCGTGGTGCCGTAGGACAGGCACACCGTACTCGCATCGACCACGCCGGCACCGACCACTTCGCAAGCCTTGTCGGCGCCGGCAGCAATCAGCGGCAAGCCTTCGGGAATACCGGTGTGGCGAGCGGCTTCAGCGGTGATGTAGCCGAGGGTTTCACCGGGTTTGTGCAGGGTCGGCAATTGCTCAGGACGCACAGCCAGCGCCTGCCATTTCCAGTCACTCGGCGCAGCCCATTTCAGGCGTTTGAAGTCGAACGGCAGGTAGCCGACGCAGCAACCCACCGAGTCGACAAAACTTCCGCACAGTCGATGAGTAAGAAACCCCGACAGCAGTAAAAACCTGTCGGTCGCCGCCCACACTTCAGGTTGGTGTTTTGCTATCCAGTTAGCCTCAGCCTGAGCGCGAAAATAATCCACGGTGCCCTGCGCGCCGACCAGTTTGAACAACCAGCCCCACGGCCCTTTGATCCCGCCCTCGACTTCGCTCTGACGCTGATCGAGCCACAGAATCGCCGGGCGCAATGGCTTGCCCTCAGCATCGACGTTGATCACCGTGCCACGCTGCGTGGTCAGGGAAACGCCGGCAATCTGCGAGCGATCAATCCCCGTTTGCTGCCAGACCTGCTGACACGCCTCGCCGAGCTTCGCCCAGTAATACTCCGGATCCTGCTCGGCCCAGCCCGGTTGCGTCGAGTAATACGCCTGCAACTCGACCTTGCCTTTGCCAAGCAGATTGCCCTGTAGATCGAAGAGCAGCGCGCGTACGCTCTGGGTGCCGTTGTCGATGGCCAGCAGGTAACGCTTGTTCGGGTGGTTGTCCATGGAGCTCTCTTCAAGGGGCATCAAGGCGTGGCATCCGGCAAACCGTGATGGCGTTGCCACAACGCCCGATAACGCTGTTCTTCCTGCTGCCAGTGTTCGTCGCTCCAGCCCAGTCGTGGCTGGCAGAGTTGGCGGATGGCGGCGAAATACTCTTCGCCACCGCGCGGCAACAACAGGCCCAGACGCGTGCGGCGCAGCAGTAAATCATCCAGATGCAGAACCATTTCACTCTCGCAGGCGAAGGCCAATTCCGCCCACAACGTATCCGTGGCACCGACCGTGGCGTGGCCGACGTCTTTGATCAGTTGCGCCAGCCTTGGCAGCTCTCGGCCATGCCGTCCTGCCAGACGTCGCCACTGATGGCTGCTCAACTCTGGAATCGCCAGCGCAGGGACAGCGGCAAACACCGGCGCGGCATCATCGACGAACGGACGTTCGAGCATCGCCGCGCAGGCCTTGAGCACTTCGATGGCTTGCGGGCGAAACGTGGTCAGTTTGCCGCCAGCCAGGGTCACGCAACCGGGCTCCTGCCACAGCACATGCTCGCGGGTTTCGTTCGAGGGTTTGTCTTGATGCGCACCTGCGCTGCCCACCACCGGACGCACGCCGGACCAGGTCGACAGCACATCATTCGCCGTCACTTCTGCACCGGGAAACTGTTGTGCGCAGGCCGCCAACAGATAGTCGAGTTCTTCGTTAGAGATGCTCGCGCTCTGATCCAGATCCTCACGATGATCGAGGTCCGTAGTGCCGACCACTGTGGCGCCTTCCCACGGGAAAACGAACACCGGACGCCGGTCGCGCTCATGCAGAAACGTGAACGCCTGCGCCACCGGCAGACGCCAACCCGGCAGCAATAAATGACTTCCGCGCAACGGCCGCAATTGCTGTGGCGCCTCGGTCGGTCGCAAGCGTTCAGCCCATGCGCCGGTAGCCACCGCGAGCACGCCGCAGCGCAATTGCAGTGACGAACCGGCTTCGCAATCCTCTACCTGAACGCCACACACACGCCCGTTTTCACGCAACAGATGTTCGACGCGCACGCCGTTAATCACGACCGCGCCATCCGCCCGCGCTTCGCTCAACACACGCATCACCAGTCGCGCATCATCGGTCAGCGCATCGACAAAACTGGTGCCGCCGAGCAAGCGGTTTTCCTTCACCCCCGGCGCCAGATATCGAAGCTGTTGCGCATCATGAAAGCGATGGCTGCGACGCCCGGCCAGAGCGTCGTAAACGCTCAGCAAACCGCCCAACACCCGAGGCCCGGGAAAGCCGCCGCGATAGTGCGGCATCAGAAAACTCATCGGCTCGACCAGCCCCGGCGCTTCGTCGAGCAAGCGCTGACGTTCGCGCACCGAATCACGGGTCAGGCGCCATTGCCCTTTGGCGATGTAACGCAAACCGCCATGAACCATTTTCGAAGATCGACTGGACGTGCCCCAACCAAAATCGCGCTGCTCCAGCAGCAGGCAACGCCAACCTCGACGCGCCGCTTCACGCAGGATGCCGGCGCCGCTGATACCGCCGCCGATGACGATCAGATCCCAGGTTTCCTCGGCCAGCGTCGGCAGAATCTGCTGGCGCCACGCGGCGTTCCAGTCCTGACTCATGGCCGTCACTCCGGCAGCAGCGTGCCGGGGTTGAGGCGCCCGGCCGGATCGAAGTGTTTGCTCAGCGCCTGCAAGGTGTCCATCGCCAATGCGCCCTTCTCGCGCAGCAGGTACGGCGCGTGATCCTTGCCGACACCGTGCTGGTGGCTGATGGTGCCGTGGTTGTCGACGATGGTCTGGCTGGCCGCGTGTTTGAGCGCTTTCCAGCGAGCGAGCGTCGCCGGGTAATCCGCCGCCGGGCGAAACACGTAAGTGGTGTAGATGCTCGAACCTTCGCCGTAGACGTGGGACAGGTGGGTGAACACATGCACGCGTTCGCCTTCGGCGGCCAGGGCCTCGCGCAGGCTGTTTTCGATAAGGTTGAGCAGGTTGTCGACATTGCTCCAGTCGGTGGCGGTTTCGAGGGTGTCGACCACGTAACCGGCGTTCCACAGGTTCTCGCGCAGGTAAGGGAAACGGAAGCGGTTCTGCGCCCATTTCTTGCCGAGCAAGGTGCCGGTGAATACGCCGCCGAAGGCCTTCAGATGTTGCCGCGCCTGGGTCAGTGACAATGCGTTTTGACGACGATTACCGGTGACGCCGAACGTCAGCAGGCATTTGCCCGTGCCCGCCCCGCGCAGATTCAAATACTTTTCCAGCCAGGCGATTTGCTGCGGATGACCGGCCAGCGCCAGTTGCGTTTCGGTTTCCACGGCGTTGGACAGGCGCAGCATCGACAGCGGCACGCGCGCCTGAGCCAATTGGCGAATGGCTTGCAGTGCCTGGGTCCAATTGGGCAGAAATACTCCGTAGAAACGCTCATCGGCAGGCAACGCGCTGACTCGCACTTTGACCTCGGAAATGATCCCGAAACGGCCCTCGCAACCAAGCACCACTTCGCGCAGATCAGGTCCGGCGGCAGAGGCCGGGAAGGTTGGAATGTGCATCGGCCCGGCGAACGTTTCCAAAGTGCCGCCAGCAAATAACTGCTCGATCCGGCCATAGCGCAACGACTGCTGACCGCTGGAACGACTCGCCACCCAACCGCCCAATGTCGACAGCTCCCACGACTGCGGGAAATGCCCCAGCGTATAGCCCCGCGCACGCAACTGACTTTCCACCTGCGGGCCACTCGCACCGGGACCAAACGTCGCCAGCAGGCTCTGTTCATCGAGGTCGATCAGGCGATTCATCCGCGCCAGCGACACCGTCACCACCGGCCGCGTAGAATCCGGCGGATTGATGTGCCCGGCTACCGACGTGCCGCCGCCATACGGGATCAGGCACAAGTCCAGTTCGTGAGCCAGCGCCAGCAATTGGCGAATGTGTTCAGCGGTCTCGGGAAAGGCCACCGCATCGGGATAATGGCCCAGCGCACCTTCGCGCAACGCCAGCCAGTCCGGCAGACTTTGTCCCCGCGCATGCAGCAAACGATCGTGGGCATCAATGCTGTACAAACTGTGCGCCGGCAATCGCGAAGCCGTTACGCGGGCCAATGCGGTCTCCAGTGTCGCATCGGGCAGCGCGCGCCCCTCGCCCAGGCGTTCATGAAGAAACTCCGCGCCCTGGGCCGGCAGTTCGACCACCGTGATTGCATCTCCCCAGCCGTTCCAGCGTCGCATGCGTGTGTCCTTTTTTGCCGTCGAATCAGTGATATTTCAGGCCCCCATACTAGCCAGCGGCTGCAAAGTGTCACGGTCGCATCCGGCCAGTTCGTGTAGCCAATTGAGTCAAACGTCGCGCAAGCGTCAGCCATTTACTTTAGCCGGGGTTTCAAATTACCTTTCAGGCTATTTCGTCCGTCTCCGCCGCCGTTGATCAAAGGAATGGGATCATGCAATCGCTTGGCTTCACCTCGGTTCCGCCGCTGCTCAAGTACCTGCGCCATGCCGAACAATTGGGTATGGATATCGAGCCTGCGTTGGCGGCGGCGGGTTTGCAGGCGCAGCAGTTGAGCGACAACACCCTGCGTTTGCCCGGAGAGGCGCATGAGCGGCTGCTGGATTATTTTTGCGAACACTCGGGCGATCCGCTGTTCGGGCTCAACGCGGCGAATTTCGTCCTGCCCAATTCGTGGAGTGTGCTCGGTTACATCACCATGAACTGCGCGACCCTCGGTGATGCGATGAGCCGGATCATGCCGTTCGAAAAACTGGTCGGCGACATGGGCGTCAGCCGCGCTGAGGTGCAGGACGGCCATGTGCATCTGATCTGGACCTGCCGTTATCAGCGCCCGCGAATCCGCCGGCATCTGGTGGAGAACGTGCTGGGATCATGGCTGCAATATGCACGCTGGATCGCCGATACACAGATGTCGCCGGCCGGGGTCTGGCTCGAGCACTCGTGCCCGGCCGAGGCTACGCCGGCGCAGTACGAAGGGTTTTTCGATTGCCCGGTGTTGTTCGATCAGCCGTATTCGGCGCTGGTCGTGCCGCTGGCGTATTTGCAGCTGCCGTTGCGTCAGGCCGATGCGCAGTTGCTGCGAACGCTGGAAGAACATGCGCTGGGCTTGATGGCGACGCTGGAGGATGCGTCGCTTGAGCAGCAGGTGAAGAACATTCTGCGGCAGTTGCTCAAGGAGGGTTTGCCACGCAAGGAGCAGGTCGCCGAGCAGTTGAGCGTTTCGGTGCGAACGTTGCAGCGGCAGTTGCATCAGGCGGGGACGTCGTATCAGCAGATTCTCGATGACTTGCGTCAGGAGCTGGCTGAGCATTATTTGCTCAATAGCACGCTGCCGATTCAGGACATTGCGCAGTATTTGGGGTTTACCGAACCGCGCTCGTTTCATCGCACGTTCAAGAGTCGACGCGGGATGCCGCCGGGAGAGTTTCGGCAGATGCATCGGGGGTGAATGTTCTGGCCCCTTCGCTGGCAAGCCAGCTCCCACAGTGTCCGAGTCGTCCACAAAATCTATTACTTGCACATAAACCTGTGGGAGCTGGCTTGCCAGCGATGGCGTCAGTGGCAGCCAACAATTCCTACAGGTAATTCTTCGATACTTGAGAGCAATAAACATCCTGTACCACAGGTGTTTAAAGACACTCAGCGTTACGCGAAACAGCCCACAAATCCTTGCGCCGTAACCTACGCCTAAGCCAGAATCCGCCGGCTTGTGCGCCCTGAGCATGCTGCGTAACTTGATTGCGTCACTGATTCCCAGTGATCGAGCTTAGCGGCTCGGCTACATTCGCTCCCCGCTGCACGAGTATCATCCAGTCAGGTATTTGCCTGCGCTTGATGGTGGCTGTGCGCATGGCACCTTCGGGTGCGCCGGGGTGGGATGCGACCGGTCCGCTAACTTGCGCACAGCTGCCTCCCTTTTGCTTAGCGGCGAAATGGATGCGGCTTTAAAAGGTACGCTCCCATGTTCAAAGTAACGCCAAACCCGCCGGTCACCGACCCGGCCTCCCCCTACGAATCCCCCGACTCAAAGAAATTCCACGAAGCCGCCGAGCGCGCCCTAGACCACTATCTCGGTCCGACGAACGCCGACCTCATGGCCACGCCCTACACCCCCAACACGCTGTACATGGCCAATCCCCAAGCCGACACCGAATCCCTGTTGGCCGACGCCAGCGAAACCCTCGGTTCAGCGACGGTCATGCTCAACAACCATGCCGCGCAGGTTGAAGGCACACACCGCAAGACTTTGCAGGGCATTGCGCAAGTGGTGATGGTGGCGGAAATGGCCGTCAATCGCGTGTTGGACAGGTTAGTGCCGACCGAGTAACGAAAAAGCCCGCGATCTCAACTGTGATGGTCAGGTGGCGGGCTTCTTTTTGCGGTGTGCCATTTCCCCCTCACCCCAGCCCTCTCCCTGGGGTGAGGGGGCCGACCGAGGTGTCTGGCGCTAGACATCGACCTGAATGACCGAGTCGATTATGGATTCGACCGAGCAGGTTCAGGTCGGTGTATCTCTCAAGCATCCCCGGATCGGTCCCCTCTCCCTCCGGGAGAGGGCTAGGGTGAGGGGCCGACCGTGAGATGTTCACTAGTTAAACCGACCTGAAAGTGCTGCCGTGAATCCATAATCGCTGCAGATCTTTCACGTCGATGTACAGCGCCAGACACCTCGGTCAGTCCCCTCTCCCTCTGGGAGAGGGCTAGGGTGAGGGGCTTTTCGCTTCAGAGACAGATCGCGTTGGTAAACACCAACCGATTACCAAACGGATCAACGATCGTCATGTCCTGACTCCCCCACGGCATCGCCTGAATACCCGGATGCGAAAACTTGTAATCCTTGGCCACCAACTGCTGCTGAAACGCCTCCAGCTCATCGGTCTCGATGCGCAGCGCCGAACCCGGGCACGCATCGCCATGATGCTCGGACAAATGCAACACACACTCCCCACGCGACACCTGCAGATACAACGGAAAATTCGCCTCGAAACGATGCTGCCAGTCGATCTTGAAACCCAGAAAATCGACGTAGAACTCGACAGCTTTGGCTTCATCGAAGATCCGCAGGATCGGGGTGGTTTTGCCGAAGCTCATGGGGTGCTCCCTGACTGATTGGCCCCACAGTGTAGACGGGGTGGATGTCAGCAATTCGGCCTGTTGATGACTTTCTTTAATCTCAGAGTGCCACTATGAGACGTGAATCAAAAGATCGCAGCCTTCGGCAGCTCCTACAGGGATATGCGTTCCACTGTAGGAGCTGCCGAAGGCTGCGATCTTTTGGCGCCATCAGAATCAATGAAACCCTTGGCGCAAATCACCTTCGCGTGCCAGAAAACGCCCTTCTCTCCTGCCATTCGCCTGCCCGTCGCGATAACTCAATACACCGTTGATCCACACGCCATCAATCCCCTGCGCAGCCCGTTGCGGATCATTGAAATCCGCGACATCACGCACCGTCGCCGGATCGAACAACACCAGATCCGCCCAATAGCCTTCACGAATCTCACCGCGTTCCTTCAAACCAAATCGCGCCGCCGACAATCCGGTCATCTTGTGCACGGCGGTGTGCAGCGGAAACAGGCCGACGTCACGACTGAAATGTCCGAGAACCCGTGGGAAAGCGCCCCACAGGCGCGGGTGCGGGAACGGATCTTCCGGCAGTCCGTCAGAGCCGACCATCGACAACGGATGGGCGAGGATCCTTCGTACATCCGCCTCGTCCATGCCGTAGTACACCGCCCCTGCCGGTTGCAGGCGTTTGGCGGCGTCGAGCAGCGGCAGATTCCATTCGGCGGCGATGTCGATCAGGTCGCGGCCGCTGACTTCCGGGTGCGGCGTCGACCAGGTGATGGTGATGCGGTGGGCGTCGGTGACTTGCTTCAAGTCCAGCGTCGATGAACTCGCCGCATAGGGATAGCAGTCGCACCCCACGTGCTGGGTTTTAGCGGCCTCTTCCAATGAGGCGAGCAATTGCGGACTGCGCCCCCAGTTGCCGACGCCGGCACACTTGAGGTGGGAAATAATCACCGGTGAACGCGAGTGACGGCCAATGCTGAACGCTTCTTCCATCGCCTCCAGCACCGGTTCGAATTCACTGCGCAGGTGCGTGGTGTACACCGCGCCGAACGCGGTCAGTTCCTCGGTCAGTTGCTTCACTTCATCGGTGGAGGCGTTGTAGGCGCTGGCGTAGGCCAGTCCTGTGGATAAGCCCAACGCACCGGCCTCAAGGCTTTCGCGTAACTGCTCGCGCATCACGGCGATTTCTTCTGGCGTCGCTGTGCGGAACAGGTCATCCAGATGATTGCTGCGCAGCGCCGTATGGCCGATCAGTGCCGCCACGTTCAGCGTGGTATTGGCCGCTTCCACCGCCGCACGGTAATCGCTGAAGCGTGGATAAACGAACGCCGCCGCCGTGCCGAGCAGGTTCATCGGATCCGGTGGATTGCCCTTCAATGTCACGGGCGAAGCGCTGATCCCGCAGTTGCCGACAATCACCGTGGTCACGCCTTGACTGAGTTTGGGCAACATCTCCGGCTGACGAATCACCACGGTGTCGTCGTGGGTATGCACGTCGATAAAACCGGGCGCCAGCACGCGACCGGCGGCGTCGATTTCCTCGCTGGCGGTGGCATTGTGCAAGTCGCCGATACGCTCGATGCGGCCCTCGCGAATCGCCACGTCAGCGCGGTAACCGGGCATGTTGCTGCCATCGATGATCAGGGCGTTGCGAATCAGCGTGTCGTACAGCATGTCAGTCTCCCAGCGGCAGGTGATCGTCGCCGCCACGGTATTCGTCGAGGGCGAGTTTGATCCGTCGCAGACGTTCTTGATTGTCTTCAGGGTTGGCCAGCGCCAGCTCGGTGGCGAGCACGTCGATGGCGAGCAGCATGCCGTAGCGCGCCGCCGTCGGTTTGTAGATGAACGAGGTTTCTGCGCCTTGCAGCGGCAGGACGATGTCGGCCAGTTCTGCCAGTGGCGAGTCGGCGCGGGTAATCGCCAGAATGCGCGCGCCGTAGTTGCGCGCCAGCTCGACAGTCTCGAGCAATTCCGGGGTGATGCCCGTCAGCGAACAGACAATGAGCACTTGCTCGGCGTTCAGGCTGGCCGCAGTGACGCGCATCATCACCGCGTCATGGCACACCGCAATCGGGTAGCCGAGGCGCACCAGGCGTATCTGCAATTCGTCGCTGCACAGGGTCGAGCAACCGCCCATGCCGAAGGCGTGAATCATCCGTGCCTGGCCGAGCAGTTTCACTGCGTCGGCGAAGCGTGATTCGTCGAATCCGGCCAGATGCTGGCGCAGCGTGGTTTCGATGTCGCCGACGATCTGCCCGTAGAACGCCGACTGTTCAGGCGTGCCCGCCGGGTCGAGAAAGCGGCTGCCAACGCCGCTGGCCTGAGCCAGTTGCAGACGCAGATCGCGCAGGTCGCGACAGCCGACGGTGCGGGCGAAACGCGACAGCGTGGCGGTGCTGACTTCGGCGCGTTGCGCGAGGTCTTCGAGACTGGCACTGGCGGCGAAACCAACGTCGTCGAGCATCAGCCGAGCGATGCGACCTTCGCCGGCGCTGAAGGAATCCTGACGGGCGCGGATCTGGTAGAGGATGTCCATGGCGGCGGGCTCCGATTACAACAGGTAAGAAAGGCCGACGGTCAGACCGAAAGCGACCAGCGAGATCAGCGTCTCAAGCACGGTCCAGGTCTTGAACGTCTGCGCGACCGTCATGTTGAAGTATTCCTTGATCAACCAGAAGCCGCCGTCGTTGACGTGGGAAAAGATAACCGAGCCCGCGCCGGTCGCCAGCACCAACAGCTCAGGGTGTGGATAACCCAGACCAATAGCCACCGGCGCAACCACGCCGGACGCGGTGGTCATGGCCACGGTCGCGGAACCGGTGGCGACGCGCATCAACGCCGCGAACAACCAGCCCATGATCAGCGGCGACAGGTGAAATTCGTGGGCGAGGCCGACGATCTGATCGGTCACGCCAGCGTCGACCAGAATGCGGTTCAAGCCACCACCGGCACCGACCAGCAACGTGATGCTGGCAGTCGGCGCCAGGCATTCGTTGGTGAATCTGAGGATCGATTCGCGGTTGAAGCCCTGGGCGATACCCAGCGTCCAGAAACTCAACAAGGTCGCCAGCAGCAGCGCAATCACCGAGTTGCCGATGAACAACAGAAACTGATTGAAACCGCTGCCCGGGGTGGAAATCAGGTTGGCCCAGCCGCCGATCAGCATCAGCACCACCGGCAACAGAATGGTCGCCATGGTAATGCCGAAACCCGGTAATTTGTCGCGCGGTTCGCGGTCGAGAAATTGTTTTTCCAGCGGGTTATCCGCCGGCAATTGAATGCGCGGCACGATGAATTTGGCGTACAGCGGCCCGGCAATGATCGCGGTGGGAATGCCGATGACGATCGCATACAGCAACGTCTGCCCGACCGACGCCTGATAAGCCTGCACCGCGAGCATCGCCGCCGGGTGCGGCGGCACCAGCGCATGCACCACCGACAGGCCGGCGACCATCGGCAGGCCTACCATCAGAATCGACACGCCGACGCGCCGTGCCACGGTGAACGCGATCGGCACCAGCAACACAAAACCGACCTCGAAGAACAGCGGCAGCCCGACCAGAAAGGCGATGCAGACCATCGCCCAGTGCGCGTTCTTCTCGCCGAATTTATCGATCAGCGTGCGCGCCATCTGCTCGGCGCCGCCGGACTCGGCCATCATCTTGCCAAGCATCGTCCCCAACGCGACCACCAGCGCAATATGCCCCAGCGTCTTGCCCACCCCGGCCTCATACGCCCCCACCACACCCGACGGCGGCATCCCGGCCACCAGCGCCAGGCCGATGGAAATCAGGGTGATGACGATGAACGGATTGAGCCGGTAACGGGCGATCAACACGATCAGCGCGATGATGGCGACGGCGGCATAGACCAGCAGCCAATAGCCGAAGGAAGGCGTCATGCGGTACTCCTCGAAAGGGTCACGTTCGAATGGGTTGTGAAACTCATAAATCATTTCGAGATCGAGATTTCAAACCGCATGAAAGTAATTTTCGTGGAGAGGCAAGGCGTGTCGCTGATGGATATGTCTTGTCGTGATTAATGAAAATCATGGGGCGGGATTTACATGGCTTTTCGGTGAACGAGAAACCAATGTGCGAGCGAGCCTGCTCGCGAAGGCGGCTTCACATTCAACATCTTTGCCGACTGATCCAGCGCTTTCGCGAGCAGGCTCGCTCCCACAGTTTTGATCGCGCACCGTCAGACAGAATGTGCAAAAACTGTGGGAGCTGGCTTGCCAGCGATGATGGCTGCACATTCAACTTAGATGCTGACTGGCCGACCACTATCGCTGGCAAGCCAGCTCCCACCGGTTCGGTGTCCAGCCATACCTTATATTTTTCAAATCCAGCCAAGCGCTATACTCGCCTGACAACCTCCGCGGAGTCCCTGCCATGAGCCCCACGCCTCGCACCAAAAAAAAACTGACACCGAAACGTTGATTCGCGCAGTTGCCAGTTCGACAGCCATCGAGACGGGTCAAAGCGTGGAGACCATTGAGCGCAAACTCAAACTCAGGTCCAGTAAGTTCCTGCACTTGTCCCTGGCCAAGTAGTCCCGCCTCAAGTCGCAAAGCCCGAAACGAAAACGGCTGCCCGATGGCAGCCGTTTTAAAGGGTGATCACAAAGCCCGGCGGGGCTCAAACAGCAATCACACCATTTCGTTACGAATCCATTCAACCACCGACGTGCGCTTCGGTGCCCAGCCCAGTAATTCGCGGGCGTGTTTGCCGCGCACTCGGCTGTTGGAGCCGAGGCCGTAGTTGGCCATTTCGTAGCCCCATTCGGCTTCGGCGTCTTTCAATGGCCAGTCTTGTGGTTGACCCAGGTTCAGGGCTTCGGCCATGGCGGTGGTCATGTCGATGAACGAGGCTTCGCCGCTTTCGACGAAGTAGAAAGTACCCGGAACGTTCTTGGTCAGTGCCAGCAGATACAGGGCGACGACGTCTTCGATGTGCACGTTGGACCAGATGTTCTGGCCAGTGCCGACGTGGCGCACCACACCACTTTTGCGTGCCTGTTTGAGCAGTCGCGGCAATTGCACGCTGTCGCGGTTGACGCCCAGGCTGTGGCCGTAAATCAGCGTGTTGCAGATGACGGCGGAATTTACGCCGTCCTTCGCCGCCGCGAGGATCAGGTTGTCGATGGCCACGCGCGCCGCTTTGTCGACGGTCGGCTCCGGCAGGTTGTCTTCGTAGTAGATGACGTCGCTGGACTTGCCGCCCGACGCATCGCCGACGATGCTCGAACCGCTGGTGTGCAAGAAGACTTTGTTAGAGCCGCGCAAGGCATCAAGCAACGCTTCAACTGCACCGCGATGGTCGCTGCTGGCGGCATTGATAACTGCGTCGGCAGCGTGGGCCTGTTCGGCGAGCAGTGTTTTGTCGTCGAGAGTGCCGATGATCGGGGTGATGCCCAGTGCTTTCAGTTCATCAGCCTGTTCAGGGCTGCGCACCAGACCGGTGACTTTGTGCCCGGCCTTGACCAGACCGGTAGCGATGGAGCCGCCGATAAAACCGGCAGCGCCGGTGACGAATACGTTCATGGAATAACTCCCTGCGTGAATAAGTGATGGGACGAGTATCGGCCTGTGGATCCGAGGGAAAAACCCGCCCCCACCCAATTCACTCTTGCGCAGAGGTCACGAATCAGCCCTTGAAATCGGCGCTGGCGTAAGCGGCGAGTTTGCTCTGGATGAAGTCGAGGAAGCATTGAATGCGCAGCGCCAGTTGCGAGTTACGGTAGTACACGGCGTTGATCGGCTGGCGATAACCGCTGTTGAATTCACCGAGCAGGACTTTCAGGCGCCCGGCACGGATGTCGTCGATGGTCATGAAGTGCGACAGGCAGGCGATGCCCTGCCCTTCCAGCGCCAGATGGCGCACGGTCTCGCCGCTGGACGCGCTGATTGCCGGGGTGATCGGCCAGCGGTCGCCGTGCACATAGCGCAGCGGCCATTGGTTGAGGCCTTCGTTCTGGGTGAAGCCAAGCAAGGTGTGTTCGCTCAGATCGGCCACTTGCTGCGGCGCGCCATGCTTTTCCAGATAGGCCGGGCTGGCGACGATCAGCAGCGGACTGCAACCGAGCGAGCGCGCATGCAGCGTCGAGTCAGCGAGGGTGCCGATACGGATGGCGACGTCGGTGCTTTGTTCCAGCAGGTCAATGATCAGGTCATTGCTGTTGAGTTCGAGCTGGATGTCCGGATAGAGCCGACGGAATTCGTCGATGTACGGGACCACCGCGTGGAGCATGAACGGTGATGCGGCATTGATTCGCAAGCGACCGGACGGGGTTTGCTGGCGCGAAGACAGGCGCTCTTCGAGTTGCTCCATCTGATCGAGAATCAGCTTGGCCTGCTCGAAGAAATACTTGCCCTCCTCGGTCAGGTCCATGCGCCGCGTGGTGCGGTTGATCAGCGTGGTGTCGAGCTTGGCTTCCAGCTTCGACAACGTGCGGCTGACCGCCGAAGGCGTTTGCCCGACCTGTTCGGCGGCGGCGGAAATCGAACCGCATTCGATCACGCAGACGAAAATCTGCAACTCATCGGATCTGGCTTTCACGGGTGTCCTCTTTGAGATCGCCAAGATCGCAGCCTTCGGCAGCTCCTACATGGAAATGGGTTCCTGTAGGAGCTGCCGAAGGCTGCGATCTTTTGCTGTTACCACCGATAGTAGCCCGAAACCATTCAGGCCTTGAGACCAAACACCTCGGTCAGATGCTGCTCATAACGCGCCACATCAGCCTCGATGTTCGGCCGCTTCATCACGTCGACACAGAGGAACGTCGGCAAACCGGTCATGCCCAGAAATTCGTTGGCCTTGTGAAACGGGAAGTACACCGCATCCACACCTTTGGCTTCAAAGAAATCAGTCGGGTCATCGAAGGCCTGCTGCGGTGCGTTCCAGGTCAGCGACAGCATGTATTGCTTGCCCTGAATCAGGCCTCCGCTGCCGTACTTCTGCGACGCGTCGGAACGGGTGCGGCCGTCGCTAGCGTAGAGGCTGCCGTGACCTTCGGTGAAGACTTCGTCGAGGTACTTTTTCACTGTCCACGGTGCGCCCATCCACCAGCCCGGCATCTGATAAATGATCACGTCGGCCCAGAGAAATTTCGCCACCTCTTCGGCAACGTCGTAGCCCTCGTCAATGAAGGTGGTTTTCACATCGACACCGCCGCGATCCAGCACGCTCAACGCGGCCTCGTGCAGGGTGGTGTTGTAGCGACCGTCGGAGTGAGCGAATTTTTTACCGCCATTGAGCAACAGCACTTTTTTCATGAGAAAGCCTCGGCGCAGCCATTGGGCTGGATGGAGAAGAGAAACTGGAATGGCGGCAGATTAATGATGTGTCGCGCGCGGAATAAGGCCCGATTGCGCAAAATACATTTGACCAAAAAGCACGAATCTATCGCCGATTGTTGCAATAACATCCGCGGCATTCTGAATGTGAGGAGTCGTTGTGATGAGTGAACGCTTGGGTTTTATCCTGCACGCCAAGACCCGCCCGGAACAATCCGAGGCTTTCGAAGCGCTGTTTCGCGCCTACGTCGAACCGAGCCGCGCCGAGCCAGGTTGCATCGAGTACCACATGCTGCGCGACAAGGAAGACCCGACGCTGTTTATCTTCTACGAGATCTGGGCGTCGCAGGCGCACCTGGATGTGCATTCGAATCTGCCGCATATGAAGGCATTCTTTGAGCGGCGCATGGATTATCTGGAACGTGATTTTGATATCCGCCAGATTGAAATGCTCAGCGAAGCTTCGGCTAACCGCTGATCAATAAATGGGCGCCAAGCGCGCCCATACCGATAAAGAACACCCGCTTGAACAGCACGGCGCTGATGCGCTCGCGCAGCCATTGGCCAAGCAACATGCCGAGAATGGCCGGGATCAGCGCCAGCAGTGAAGCACTGAGTTCGCCGCCACCGAGGGCGCCGCGCCAGAGCAAACCAGCGGCCAGCGCCAACGTCGAAACGGTGAAAGACAGGCCCAGCGCCTGCACCAGTTGATCGCGATTCAAGCCCAGCGCCTGCAAGTACGGCACAGCTGGAATCACGAAGACACCGGTAGCCGAGGTGATGACACCGGTGATCAAACCGCACGCCGGCCCCAGCCAGCCTTCATGGCGTGGATTGACGCTCAGCGTTGGCAGAAACAAGCCACTCAACGCATAGAGGAACAGGGCCGCGCCGAGCCCGCGCACCACCCAATGCCCGCCCGCCATGCCGATCGACAACGTGCCGATTCCGCTGCCGAGGAAGATCATCAGCAGCATTGGCCAGAGGCGTTTGATCAGTCCTTTCAAGTGCCCGCCGAATGCCAGTTGCCAGACATTGGTCAGAGTTGCCGGAATGATCAGCAACACGGCTGCCTGCGACGGCGCCATAGCCAGACCGAGCAAGCCCATGGCGACGGTGGGCAGGCCGAGACCGATCACGCCTTTGATCAGGCCGGCGAGGATGAAGGTCATCACGACCAGCAAAGACAGGGCGAGGCCGAGGTGTTGGTAGAAATCTGTGAGTGTGTTCATGGCGCTACTGTGCGCCAGTCGGGGTTGGCTGAAAATCTGCCATATACTGAGGCTGCCTCCTGTCCAACAAGAGGCTGAAATTTTCTTTGAGGCTTTTGGCCTCATCGCTGGCAAGCCAGCTCCCACAGTATTTTTGTTGTTCACACATTTTGAGATCAATACTGAAACCTGTGGGAGCTGGCTTGCCAGCGATGGGGCCAGCCCAGACACCACAAAAACCAGAGGCTGCCCATGCACTTCGACCTCACCGACCTGCGCCTCTACCTGCACATCCTCGACACCGGCAACATCACCGCCGGCGCCGCCCGCAGCCATTTATCCCTGGCCGCCGCCAGCGCCAGAATCCGCGCCATGGAAGCCTCGCTTGGGGTCGACTTTCTAGAGCGCGGCCGCCGTGGCGTCACACCGACGGCCGCCGGAAAAGCCCTCGCTCAGCACGCGCGCATCCTCCTGCAACAAGCCGAACGCCTGCAGCAGGATCTGGCCGACTATGCCCAAGGCGTCAAAGGTCAGGTGCGCTTGCTGTGCAACACCACGGCAATCACCGAATACCTGCCGGAAGCACTCGCGGACTTCCTGTGCGATCACCCCAATCTCGACATCGACTTGCAGGAATTGCCCAGCGCGCGCATCACTCACGCCCTGCGCCAAGGCGCGGCGGAGCTCGGGATCGTCTCCGATGCGGTCGACACCCACGGCCTGCAGACCCGGCCCTTTCGCGACGATCCATTGGTGCTGATCCTGCCCCCTGAGCATGTTTTGGCGAGTCAGGCGTCGCTGACGTTTGGTGAAACCCTGGCGCACGACTATGTAGCGCTTGGCAGCCACAGCGCGCTGGCGATTCACCTGGAGGAACAAGCGCTGCACATCGGCCAGCGCATGTCGATCCGGATCCGTGCCGATGGCTTCGAGGGCGTCATGCGCATGGTGGCGCGAGGTGCGGGGCTGGCCATCGTGCCCAAGGTGGCCATCGAGCGCTGGGCGGCGGTGCACTCGGTAACGTGCCGGCCGCTGGACGAAGTCTGGGCCCATCGCACTCTGCAACTGTGCGCGCGGGACTTCGATCACCTGCCCGGCTACGCCCGGGCCTTGTTTGATGCGCTGGTGCCTTGACTCTACCGCTAGGGGCAGACTCTATCCTGTGAGCTTCATTTCAGGAGTACACACAATGAGCAAACGAATGCTCGTGATACTGGGTCACCCCTCCACCGACAGCTTTTGCGGGGCATTGAGTGACACCTATGTTCAGGCCGCCAAGGACGCCGGGCATGACGTGCGGCTGTTGCGTCTGGATGCGCTGGAGTTCGACCCGGTCCTGCACGAAGGCTACAACAAGGTGCAGCCACTGGAACCGGATCTGCTGCAAGCGCAAGCCGATATCACCTGGGCCGAGCACCTGACATTCGTCTATCCGATCTGGTGGGGCGGGATTCCGGCGCTGTTGAAAGGCTTCGTTGACCGGATTTTCCTGCCGGGTTTCGCCTTCAAATATCGCGAAGGCAAAGCCTTCCCCGACAAGCTGCTCAAGGGCCGCACCGCGCATTTGCTGGTGACCATGGACACGCCGTACTGGTACTACAAATGGATCTACGGTATGCCGGGGCTGAATCAGATGCGCAAGACCACGCTGGAATTCTGCGGCATCAAGCCACTGAAGACGCTGACCTTCGGGCCGATCCTTGGCTCCAAGCCAAACCAGCGCGATGCCTGGCTGGAAAAGGCGCGCGTGACCGCCGCCGTCTAAGGTTTTCCAGCCGCCGCAACTGACGGCGCACCCGCCGCCGTCAGTGTCTCTTCGGGTTCCCTTCACGCGCCCGTCCGTCGCCTGTGCACGTCATTTACGCGCAGTTGCAATTTTCAGATGGTATTGGACATATAATCGCCGCCGATCCGGCATGACGCCCGATCGCGCTACGCTATGTTTGACCATCGAGACGGACCTTATGTATATCGGCAAAGCCGCCCAGCTGTCGGGCACCACAGTCAAAAGCATTCGCCATTACGAAGAAATCGGCCTGTTGCCCGAGCCCAAGCGTGAAGGCAAGTACCGCATCTACAGCCAGCAAAGTGTCGAGGTTTTGACGTTCATCAAGTGCGCCCAGCAACTGGGCTTCAAGCTCAAAGAGCTGCAGGTGATCCTCAACAACTACCGCGGCGACGAATTCCCGTGGGACATGGCGCAACGAGCCATTGCCGAAAAAAAAGCCGAACTGGTGACCCAGATCGGCGATTTGCAGCAATTGCATGATGGCCTCGAGGCGTTTGAACACAACCTCAACGACGCCCGTCAGGAATGCCAGTTCGAACGCATCGCTCGCTATGGCGAAAAAAACCCGGTCAATACACTGAACTGAAAACCCTGCTGCGCCGCATGACCGGGTTTGCCTGTCGTCTCAGGACAGGCGCGCCCGGTCGTTGGCGAATCAGCCTGGCACCGGCTCCCCTTCTGTGCGCAGCGCTTGAACCGGTGCATGCACCGGCGCAATCGCCGCAAAGAACCACGGCGATACCAGCGTCACCAGGACAATGGTCATGACCCCGCTGGAAAACAGCGCCATCGCCACCAGTGCGCCGAGATCGACAATCGGCTTGAAGTCGGAAAACAGCAGCGCCATGAAGCCCACGGAGAAGATCACCACGTTGATCACCGTCGAGCGGCCGACGCTGTGCATCGCCTGCAAAATGGCCGCGTCAATCTCAATGCCCTGCTGCACCAGCAACTTGATGCGTGACAGCAGGTGCACCGCGTAATCCACCACGCCGACCACCAGGAACGTCACCAGCGTCGTGCCGATGTTCAGCTCGATGCCGAACAGGAACATGAAGCCGTAGACCGTCACCGACGTGGTCAGCAAGGTCAACATGCCGAGCACACCGAGGCGCACCGATTTGAGCCAGTACATCATCATCAGCGTGACGACCAGCAAGGCCAGGGAAAAACTCAGCACCTGGCCCTGAGTGATTTCCTGCAA
Organism: Pseudomonas sp. VD-NE ins; assembly: GCF_031882575.1. Classification (NCBI taxonomy): domain Bacteria; kingdom Pseudomonadati; phylum Pseudomonadota; class Gammaproteobacteria; order Pseudomonadales; family Pseudomonadaceae; genus Pseudomonas; species Pseudomonas sp. VD-NE ins. The sequence goes on along the minus strand of NZ_CP134772.1, from coordinate 857,501 downwards.
CACCCCGGTCCAGATCAACGGCGTGCCGGCGTGGGTCACTTCCAGGTTGGCCGGTTTGTTCAGCAGCAGCCAGGCATCGAGGCGGTCGAGCATGCCCTGATAGTCGCTGGCGACCGACGAGGTCATGGTGTACAGGGTCAAGGCCTTGGAGAAATCGGCGTTGAGCACGTTGTTCAGGTCCGAACCGCCACCGTTTTCGAACAGCATCACGTGCTGTTCGATCAGCGAATTGCCCGGCACTTCAAACTGCTCGACCTGCCCGTCGTCATTGACCGACGTGACCTTCTCCACGGCATTCGGCACCCGCAGATAATCCGGGTTCATGTCGTTGAGCACCAGGTTCATGCGCTTGACGTAAGTCGCCAGCGAGTAGCCATAACTGACGTTCGGTTGCTGCTTGATGAAGTGGTCAAGCTTGTCGATGAACTGCACCACTTCGGTGGTCAGCACGCCGCGCGGCTCTTTGCTGTCGATCGCGATCCAGCCCGGCGCCGTGCCCGCTACTTTGGCGTGGTTGATGAACTGATCGGACACGCGAATGTGGCTTTCCGGCTTGAAGTAAGCAATGCCGGAGTCTTCGATATCGACGCGGAAGGTGAACACGGTGGCCAGCGCCAGCAGCGGCAGAATCACCATCAGGATCGGTTTGCGAAAGCGGATCATCCAGGCACAGAACGCCACCAGATACCGCGAGATGATCGATTCCTTGTGTACCTCGGCCTTGGCCTGCTGCGGCTGATCCTTGCCCCAGATCGCGATCCACGCCGGAATCAGCAACAGCGAAATGATCAGCGCCGCCGTCAGGCCGATCGACATGAACACGCCGAAATTACGGATGCTGACAATGTTGTTGGTGGTGGAAATCATGAACGTGGCGATGGTCGTCACGGTCGTCAACACCACCGGCACCACCATCAAGCGCTGGGTTTCGCGGTTGGCCTCGCGATTGCTCTTGCCAGCATTTTTCTGCTCGTAATACTCAGCCATCACGTGGATCGCATCCGAGCAGCAAATGGTGAACAGGAACACCGGCAGCACACTGGTCAGCAGGTCGAACGGCACCCGCAACAGCGCCATCAGGCCGAGCGTCCAGATGGTGCAGAACAGAATATTGAACAGCGGCAGCAGCACGCCCAGTGGTTTGCGGAAGAAGAAAATCAGCAGCAAGGTAATCAGCAAAAACACGATCGGGAACAGCACGGCCAGGTCGTGATCGATGATTTCCTGCTGTGCGGCGATGAAGATCGGCATGCCGGCAATGAAGATTTCGTCCTTGTACTCCGGGTGCTCGGCTTGATACTGCGCGACGATGCCACGCACGATCTGATAAGCCCGCAGCTGCGCCTGAGCGTCGTCCTGCTTGGTGCCGAGCTCGGCCACCAGCATCGCGACTTTCTTGTCCTTTGACACCACCCCGTCGACCATCAACTCGTTGCCCATGATCTGCGACTCGACCAGCGCCGGGTCCATGTCATAGGCATTCAGGGTTTTGTGGATCAACAACTCGCCGTCGTCGGTCAGGACGATGTTTTCCAGGTCACCCATCGAGGCCATTTCGCGGATCGGGTTGATCCGCTCGGCGAGAAAGGTCAGGAACAGCTGATCATGGGAATCCCAGTTTTGACTCTGGGCATGATCACGCAATGCCTTGGCGTTGGCGTAATCGTTCTGCGAAAAACCACCCTCGAGAATGTCCCGGGTCAACAACTGCGCACGGCTGTCGTCTGGATGGCGGGCGACGATCTGTGCCAACTGCTCCTTGTCGGCATCGTTGGCCAGGATCATCTTGCGCACTGATTGCGACATCGAAAACAGCGCGTTGAGCGTCGATTTGTTGAACACCGTTTGCGGGTTGTTCAGCGCCACCATCACCGAGTCGAACGTGCCGGTGAATTCACCCTGCAAATCGATGATGGTCTTGCGTGCCGGGTGGCTTTCCTTGAGCAGATAAGGGTTGGTGTCGGACACCAGCGCGCCCAGCGTATAAGTGAAATACGCCGTAATCGCCACCAGCAGGAAAACAATCGCCCGCGCATAGCGCTCGACGAAATTCAGATATCTTTCCATGATCATGCGGTTCCAGGTCGTCGGGGTCGGCGCTTAGCGGGCAGACACGGCAAAGTCCGGCAGGTCACCGGTTTTCAGCCCGCGCTTGATGGCGGTCTGGGTGAAGAGGCGGTCTTCCAGAGAGACGTTGTACTGCAACTGGTTGAAGCGCATTTCCGAACGCGTGCCGTCGATAAAATGCTCGGTTTCACTGAGCACGATGCTGTCGATCGAGTCGATGGTTGCGACTTTCTGCGTGCGCATCTGCTTGATCAACACGCCTTTGACGTCGAAGAAATCCTGACGCATGACCAGGAAATTCTGCTTGTCGATCCACACCTTCAGCTTGTTGTAACCGGTCTTGGCCAGCACCTCGGGAGAAGCCGGTTCGCGCTCGATCACGTAGCAGTCGCGGCCCTTGATCTGTTCTTCGCCGACGAGTTTCTGCGAGTAGTCCTTGACCCGGATCTTGTCCAGATCGGCGTACGAGTACTCACTGCCCATGAACGAGCCACGCTTGTCGGTGGTGGAGATGCGGCGGGTCTGGCGGCTGACTGGCAGGTACATCCACTGGCTGTCTTCCAGGCCGAGGGTTTCGTGGGGGTTTTCGATGTGGAAGGCGACGTCACGCACGTCAGTCGGCGCGGAAAAGTACATGCTGAACTTGTCGCTGTCCGGGTAATCCTTTTGCAGGTAGGTGAACTCGCGAACGCGGGTATTGCCTTTCTTGTCATGCAGGATCAGCGAAACCTGGGACATGAAGCTGTTCCCGTCATTGCGATCGCGTACTTGACGGATGATCTCATCAGCATTGCCAGCCTCGGCGGCACTGGCGCAAGCGCTGCCAAGGATCAAAGCGGCGGTGGTCAGACTTTTCAAAAACGGCAACATAACAACTTCCTTTTCGTTGGATGAGTGCACCTGCGCGAGAGCGGCAGGCGTTATGGGTCAGAACAGATAACCGGCCGACAGCCGCACTTGGTCGCGCTTGCTGTACTCGCCGAAAGATCTGTCGGGTTTGCCGAAGAACACGTCCACTTCCAGGCCGAGCTTGATGTAGTCGACCGGCTTGTAGGTGAAGATGCCTTGCAGCAAGGCGTTGTCCTGAAACGGTGGTGAGGCGGCGGCCACCAGACGACTCTTGAGGCGGTCCTGCCAATGGGTGCCTTCGGCCGACAGGGTGAACAGCGGTTCGCGCCTGTCCTGCAACATGCCGTCCTGCCAGTCGAGCAGCACTTGTTCCTGCCACTGCGCGGAGATCAGCCAGTCGCGCAACAGGTAGTCGACACCCAGCAGCGACTTGACCATGGGCGTACTGTCGGCACCGTAGGCTCGGGTCGGATTGGTCACTCGCCAATTGTCGAAATACGCGACCTCGCTGCGCACCACGATGCTGTGCCCGGCGTCGATCGCCAGCCCGGCACCGCCCATGGTGTAACGGGGAAATTGCCGTTCCAGCCGCGTACGGCCGTCGTCGGCGAGGCCTTCGACGGCGTACACCGGGTCTTGCTGACGGGCGCTCAAGGCAACGAAACTGGTGTCCACCGCGCCGATCCGGCCGTTGGCGCTCAGGCCATAGGAATAGCCCTTGTCGCCGTCATAGCCGGGCTTGGAATCGAGCAGGAAATACTGCGGGTCCGGCGTAGCAAACAATGGCGCGGCAAATTCACTGCCCTCTACCGGCGCCTGGTTTTTCACGAAGTCAGTGATCCACAGCGCCTCCAGTTCCCACTCGCCCACCGGTTGCGCAAAACGCACCATGGGCACGGCGATGCGGCTGTCTTCGAGCAGCGGCGTCAGACCATCGCGATAGTCCAGCGGGTTGATCTGATCGAGCACGCGCAATTCATCCGCGCGGCCCCAGACCACTTGCTGCCAGCCCACCGTCACTTCGCCGTCACCCAGCGAATGACCGACGTAGAGGTGCCGCCAATCAGCGTCGAAACGGTACTTGTCGCGCGCCCGTTCGCTGTACGGATTGTTGCCGTCATAGCGCGCGTCGTAACGCACGCGACCCTTGGCCTTGTAGTACCCGCCCTCCCAGTTGTCTTCCAGGTTGGCTTTGAAATACACGGCTTTTTGCGTGACCTGATCGTCGCCGTGCAGACGCATGGCCGTGGCCACGCCGACTTCACCGTCGGCGTAATCGGGCTTCAGATCAGCGACGGTCAATTCGGCCATCGCGGTGGGCGCAGCCATGCACGCCCACACCGCACCCACGATGTGACTGTTGTGAAATCGAAGCATCGCTACATTCCCAACCCGACACCGCCATCGATCACCAGACTCTGGGCGGTCACCCCGCCAGCCTCGGGGCTGGCCAGGTAACGCACCATCGCCGCCACTTCTTCGCTCTGGATGAAACGGCGCATCGGCAGTTTCTTCTTCGCGTTGCGTACGATCTGCTCCTGGGTCAAACCGGCAATTGCCGCTTGCGTCGCCAGTTCACCCTGCAACATCGGCGTATCGATCCACGCCGGCAGAATTGCATTGACGGTGATCTGCCGCGAAGCGAGATCCAGCGCCAGCGCCTTGGTCATGCCGACGATGCCGTGCTTGGAGGCGCAATACGCGGTGTTGCGCACCTTGCCGGCACGGCCGAGGATCGACGACATGTTGATGATTCGCCCACGGTCAGGCATCAGCGCCAGGCACAACGAAGTCACGTAGAACGTGCCGTTGAGGTTGACCGAAATCACCTTGTGCCAGTTGTGCAGATCTTCCGGCTCGTTCTCGTTGCAGATGCCGGCGCTGTTGACCAGCACATCGACGTATTCGACTTGCGAACCGAGGGTTTTGAAGAACGCTTGCATGGCCGGCAGATCGGCAATGTTCGCCGCATGGGTTTCGACCCGCGCCTTGATCTTCTCCTGTCGCTCGTCGACCCAGCGCTGCAGTTCGGCCAGATCGAGATCCAGCAGGATAAGGCGATTGTCGGCGTCGGCGGCAAAGTTCTCGGCGACCGCACGGCCGATGCCTTTCGCCGCTCCGGTAATCAGAATGGTCCGGCTCATGGCATCTTCAACCCGCCGTTGACCGACAGGACCTCCCCGGTCAGGTACAAACCGCGATCGGCGAGGTACAGCACCGCTTCGGCAATTTCTTCAGGTTCGGCGTAGCGCTTGATCAGCAGGCGCGACTGGATTTCTTCTTCCTGACTGCCGATCAGCGCCGTACTCATCTCGGTCTTGACGATGCCCGGGGCGACCGCGTTGACGCGAATGTTGCGCGGCGCCAGCTCCACCGCCAGGGCGCGGGTCAACGATTCGACCCCGCCCTTGGCAGCGGCATAGTTGCTTTGGCCTTTGCCGGGCTTCTGCGCCGCCACCGAACTGATGTTGACGATGCAACCGCTGCGCTGGCGCAACATGCCCGGCACCACCTGCTGACAGCAGAGCATCGTGCCGATCAGGTTGGTCTGGATCACCTCGATCAGATCACGCGCCGACATCGTCGCCAGCAGTCCGTCGCGGGTGATGCCGGCGTTATTGACCAACAGATCGATACGCTGAAAATGCTGATCGATCCGTTCGAAAAACGCCTTGATGCTGTCGCCGTTGCTGACATCGCACTGCAATGCCAGGCAATCGATCCCCGACGCCTGAACCTCATCGCGCAAGGCCATCGCCGCGACTTCATCGCGCACGTAACTGAACGCGATCTGATAACCCGCCCCGGCCAGGGCCAGGACAATCGCCCGACCGATGCCACGACTGCCACCGGTCACCACTGCTACTTTATTCGGCATGACCGTTCCTTAGAGCGAGTTGTCGGTTTTGAACTGCGCGAGGGTGAAACCGTGAGTCGCCGCCAGTGCACGAATCTGCTGAACCTGCTCACGGCTGATGTCGCCGTAGGAGTAGTGCTGTTTCATACCGGACAGGCCCATCAGCACCGACTCGGCCATGCACGCGTACAACTGACCCTGCTTGAGATAGGCCCGAACGTTTTTCACCAGGCCATCGCCCAGCGGCGTCTGCACGATGCCGCCGTGCATGTAGAGCACGTCGCTGCGTTGGCTGGCGAGGTTCTGGTCAACGTTCAGCGGCACGGCGATGTCGCAGATCACGCTGTTTTCGGCGAAGTGCTCGGCAAAGAGAAACGGCTGCGGTGCGTTCGCCGCGCAGAGCACGATGCGCGCTTGTTTCAGCACATCAAGATCGTTGCTGACGGTGATGAAGGCGTTCGCGCCCAAGCGTTCTTCGACCAGTTTCGCCACGCGCTGCCCCAGATCGGCACTGCTGCCATGGGCCTGCAACAGCGCATCGATTCCATCAATTTGCTGCAGACGACGGGCGAGGCGATCGTGTTCGGCGACACCCTTGAGGATCGCGCGGGCGGCTTCGGCATAAATCTGTTGCGCGGTTTTTTCCAGACGACGCAGGGAGCCGTCGCGGCCGCTGCCGATAAGGATCAGGTGCTCGACGCTGGTCGACAGCAGTGAGGCGTAGGTCGAGGCGATGTTGCCCGCCGCACCGACCACCGCAGCGGTTTGCTCGCTCAGTTCCAGGCCTTGCTGCTTGCAGCCCTGTTCGATGGCTTCCAGGCCCATGCCGATGGTCAGCGCGTTGCCGGAAGTCAGCGCCATGTCAGGAACCTGCAAGGCCTGGCAGTTGTTGGTGACGATCGAGGTGTACATGCCTAGCCCGGCGACGCTGTAGCCATCGGCGCGGGCATCCTTGATGCGATTGCCGACTTCTTCGCGGATAGTTTGCAGATCGCCGCTGGCGATGTACGCCGCCATCGCATCGGAATCCATGCACAGCGGATACAGGGTGAATTCCACGGCAGTGCCGAGTTTCGAGCGAATCTGCACCGGGCCGATTGGCGCGGCACGGCGCTCGGGGGCCATGCGTTTGATGAACTCGCGTTTCTGCTCGGCGCTCAAGGTCGACAGTGAAGGATCGACGTCGCTGAGCATGTCCGAATCAATCAAATGGTTGATGAACGCCACGCGAGCCACCACGCGCACGTTCTCATCAGACTTTGGGCGGGTTTCGGTCTCCTTGAAGCTGACCTCGCGCGCTGGCACGTCAGCGATGCTGTCGGCACACACACCGGCGGCCAGCGGGAAGGCGTCGCGGCGACGCAGCATGTCGCAGACTTTCTGCAGGGAGCCGATCAAACCATCGATTTCTTCGAAGGTGATGCACACCGGCGGTTCCAGACGGATCACATTGGCGTTGCTGCCCGACGGCGCCACGCGCAGGGATTCGAATTGCAGCAGGTAGCCGGCGATGATGTAGCCCAGCGCATCGTTGTACTGCGCCGAGGCCTGAACCAGTGAGCTGGTGCCGGTCAGGTCGTGCAGTTCGAAGCCCAGCAGCAAGCCACGCCCGCGCACGTCGGCGATCACGTCCGGGTAGGCCGCTTTGAGTTCCAGCAGCGAAGCCTTGAGGTATTCGCCCTTCTTGTTCACGTCCTTGAGCATCGCGCTGTCGTTCTCGAACAGACGGCGCAGGGCCGACAGAGCGATATGGCAGGACGCATCATCTTCGGCAAAGGTCGAACTGTGGATGTAGCTGAAATCGTTTTCGTAGTGGCTGGCGCGAATCACCGTCGCGGCAATCTTCATCAGGCCACCGCCCAAGGCTTTCGACAGGCAGTAGTAATCACCCTGCAAGTTGAAATGGCTGGCGCCGAGCAAGGTGCCGGTGCGGCCGAAACCCGATTGCACTTCGTCGATGATCAGCGGGCATTGCTGCTCGTTGCACAGACGCCGCAGGCCCAGATAGAACTCATTGGCGAACTCGTTGATGCCGCCCTCGCCCTGAATCGGCTCCAGCAATACCGCCGTGATCGCACTGAATGCTTCGCGGCGCACTTGCAGGGTTTCGCCGCTCCATTCCAGGCTCAGCCAGTGACGCACGTGACGGGCCGGCAGCTCTTGCAATTGCTGGGGTTGCTGCGGGTCGATGAACTCGACGTTGAGGCCGAAACGGGCGAACGGCTTGCGGTACTGCTTGCCGTACGTCAGTTGGACGGTGTTCACCAGTTTGCCGTGAAAGCTGCCGCGCACAGCCAGGAACACCGGCTCGACATGCAGCTGCGCCAGGTTGTGCTGACGCACCGCTTCGGCCACTTGGCGCACGGTGACGCAGGACAGATTCTGCGGCAGCAGGCCGGCGGGCAAATCGAGATCGTCGATGTCCAGCTCGACATAAGCCTTGTCGCTGGCAACCAGATTGGCGAGGGCGAAATCTCGCTCGTCGAATTGCTTCTGCAGGTTTTTCTGACGACGGTATTCGGCGTGCTTGACGGCGATTTCCACCGACTCGGCGCCACTGTTGGAGAAGGTCGAAATGTAGCGTTCGCTGTTGTTCAGCTCACGGTTGAACGCTTCACTGAGTTCACGCCCCAACTGCCCCGCCGCACCGCGCACCGACATCTGCGCGTTGAACGGCACATCGGCACGCAGCAGGTCGACGAGTTGATCGACAAATTGCGGATCGTTGTGGCCATACAGCGCGGCGCCGTAACCACCGAGGAAGTCGGTGACGGTCACTTCATCGCCCTGGCGGTCGCGGTAAAACAGTTTGCTGCCCAGCGCTCTGTGGAACTGGCATTCGAGGCCCAGAGCCTGCATCAATTCAACGAATTTCGGCCGTACGTAATCGCGGTAGTCCATGACAGTGCTATCCCTTAAGTAATAAATCAGCTGCGTTTCGTTGCGTGCCGACGGTCAGTCGGCCGCGTGAAATTCGAGTTGGTAACCGGCACTGAAGCCGTTGTCGTCGCGGTTGATGACCAGGCAATCGTGCAGCACGGCATCGCGCGGCCCGCCGAGCACAAACGGCAGATGTGCATCCAGCGGTTGCTCCAGACCACAGACCGGCGGGATGTTTTGCGCCTGCAACGCCTGCCTGGCGAGAATCAGATCAACCAGGCTCGGCGCACCACTGAGAATGCCGGTCAGCGGCGTGCTGCTGGTGATGTGCGCAGCGCCGGTTCGCGCCAGCGTGCGGGCCAGATCGGCATCCTTGTGCGGATCGCCAGTGGCGCTGCTGATCAGCAGATCCACCTGTTTGTCCGGCAAGTTCAGCGAGTCCAGACGCGGGTGTGCGAACAGAGCGGTCAGGCAGGTTTGCGGCCCCGCCGGCAGGTCATCGGCGCGGCGCAACACCAGCGCCGCCGCGCCTTCGCCGGCAATCCCGCCACGGCCCTGGCGATCGAAGGCGCGCAGGTTTTGCGAACCGTCGGTGCTGATCACCCCCGCTTCGGCCAGTGCGGCGAGCGCCAGCGGATCAAGCTCACTGCCGGCGCCGACGACAATGGCCGCATCCACTCGACCGCTTTGCAGCGCGGCGCAGGCTTCGCGCAGTGCCGCCAGATTGCCGGCCACGCCTTGCATGTAGGCGTTGCATTCGCACTCAAGCTTCAAGGCCAGACTGACCACCCCGAGCAAACCGTTGCTGAGGCTTTTGAGGACCAGAAACGGATCGAGCGCGCGCTCCTGCAACACGCGTTTGGCCAGACGCTGCATGTCGGCACCGGTCTCGGTCTGACACTCGTGCAACAGTTCGCCATAAGACGCGAGCGACGGATGGGTGTAACCGCCCTGGCAGCAATAGAGACCAAAACGCACGTTGTCGCGGCCCGGTTCAAGCCCGGCCTCGGCCAGCGCCTGGCGCACCGCACTGACGCCCCAGATCACCGCCGGCGGGCAGTAACGCTGGAGGTTTTGCGCAATGTCCTGACGGCTACGTTGATGGTCTCGATCAGCGATATGCCCGAACGCGGTGACCCGCTCGCTGTGGAACAGCGACGAGTTCAGGGGCGAAATCGCGCTACGCCCTTCGCGGGCCGCCGACCAGAACCCCTCAACGCCCCAGCCGGTGGGCAACACACAACCGCTGCCGGCGATCGCGACACGTACAGTGGCGTCAGTCATTGTCCATGCTCCCGATATTTGCCAAGGGCCAGCGAGGTATTGAGGCCACCGAAACCAAAGGAATTGCTCAACGCGTAATCCACTCGGCGGCTGACGGCTTGCCCGGCGCAGTAATCCAGATCGCACTGTTCGTCAGCGTCATGCAGGTTCACCGTTGGCGTGATCAGATCGTTGAGGCAGGCCAACGCGGTGACGATGCATTCAGGAGCGCCAGCGGCCGCGATCAGGTGACCGAACTGTGATTTGTTGGCGCTGACAGCCAAGGCTTGATAGTGCTTGTGTTCGGCGAACACGCTTTTGATCGCCAGGGTTTCGGCAACGTCGTTGAGCGGTGTCGAGGTGCCGTGGGCGTTGATCAGATCGATCTGCTGCGCACGTAGCCCGGCGTCGTCGAGCGCGGCCTGCATCGCCAGTGCCGCACCACGTCCTTCGGGTTGCGGTGCAGTGACTTTATAAGCGTCCAGGCTGCTGCCGAAACCGAGCACTTCGGCATAGGGTGTCGCGCCACGGGCCAAAGCATGTTCGAGGCTTTCGAGGACAACAAAACCGCCGCCCTCGCCGGCAATCAGACCGCTGCGGTCACGATCGAACGGGCGACACAGATCCGCGCCCCAGCGTTGCTCGCCCGAAGCGGCACCGAGTAGATACAACGCCGCCATGGTGTCGAGGTTGAGCACCGAGTCGGCGCCACCCGCCAGCGCTACGCTGACTTCTCCACGACGAATCATCTGAAAGGCATTGCCGATGGCTTGTGAAGCGCCGGCACAGGCACTGCTGATGTTGATCACCGGCCCTTCACAACCCAGGTCGTCGGCGATGACCCGCGCCAGACGGTCATTGCTCTGACGCAGCGAGCCATCGGCATTCACTTGCCCGGCCCGCGGCATCAGGTATGACCAACTCGGGGTGCCGCCATTCGGGGCTTCAGTCAGCAGCATGTCGGCGAGCATGTGCTGCGGTGCTCCCGAGGCACACAGCACCGCCGCGCCGCGCAACTGTTCTGGCTGCAAGCCGCTGTCACCGACTGCCTGCGTGGCAGCCACCCAGCCAAACCGACTGCGCTTTTCCAGCGGCATCGTCCAGGCCGGATGGCTTTGCAGTTTTTCCGGCAACAGGCTCATGTCGACAGGGGCTGCATAACGCACCGCGAACGACGCCTCTTGCACGTCGTCCGGCTGCCATGGCCGCACGCAATGTTCGGCGCCGAGCATTTTTTCCCAGAGGGTCTGCCATTCGAAACCGAAACCGGTGACGGCGCCCATGCCGGTAATTACAATCCGTGTCGCACTCATGCGTGCTTCTCCATGGTTTCACTGGCCAACAGCAATGCGCCCCAGTGACCGGCGCGAGTGTGGCTGACAAGCAACGTGTAGCCCGGCGTCGCCGCGACTTCACGGCTGAGGTGCAAGGTCAATGCGACCTCGGTCAGCAAACCGCTGGCGCCCAGTTCACCGGTCATGGCGCGGGTACTGCGAATCTCGCGCGGGAAAGCTTCGAGCAACTTCATCACTTGCCCGTCAGCGCAATTGCCGACGATATGCTCGACGTCGCCGACCCGCAGTTTCTCGACACTCAAGACCTGGTCGATCACGCGCCGACCCACCGCCACAGATCGTTGCGGATCCGTGCTGTAACCACGGGCAAACCCGGCAATGCGCACGGCGTGTGCCGCACCCGGCGGGGGTGTCGACGCCAGCAACAGCGCGGCGGCGCCCTCACCGAACATCGGTTCGCTCGCCTGATCGGGCTCGCGCAGGTACAGGGCCGGGGTCAGGTTCGGACTGCTGCTGACCACCAACGCGGCGTCGGCATGCCGCTCGCCGATCTGCTGGCAGGCTTCGATCAGCGCATCCAGCCCGGCGTTGTCCTGGGAACAAAATCCGCCCATCGGCCCGTGGCAATTCAATGCTTCGGCGACATAAGCCATGACGCTGCTGTTGAGCAGGGTCAGCGCATGCAGGGGCGGCGTGTTGGCCAATAACTGCGCCAGTTGTTTTTGCGGCTGTTCGATGATCGCCTGCACCGCATCCCAGCAAGGACTCGGCGCATCGACTTCGGGAATGGCCGCTGTCAGCGCAATGCGTGACGCGGGCAATTGCATCGCGGCCAGTGCTGGCGCCAGCCGTGCGGCGCAATGCAACAGGCGCAAGCCCTGCGGTTCGACGCTGCGCTGGATCTTGCGATCAAACAGGTCACTGGCCAGTCGCGGGGTCGGCAAGGCAAACGCCTGACGCTGTGCGTCAAAGGCCAGCGGTTGCGCCGCGCAGGGTGTGCCGAGCAAGTCAGCGCATTCACTGCCCGCCACATTCAGCACCGCAGCGGCATTGAGATAGATGGCTCGGTTCATCTCATGCCCTCCCCAGAACCAGCGAGCTGTTGATGCCGCCAAAGCCGAACGAGTTGGACATCACCACGTTGATCGGTTGTCGCACCGGCTCGCTCAAGAACTTCAGCGAAGGGTATTCGGCACGCTCGGGGTCGTAATTCAGCGTGGGCAACAGCACGCCGTCACGCAGGCTCATCAGCGACAGCACTGCTTCGATCGCGCCACTGCCGGCCAGCGAATGACCGATGGCGGACTTGTTGGCGGTGAAGGTCATGAAGTCCTGGCAACCGCCAAACAACCGCTGCAGCGCCAACGCTTCACAACTGTCATTGGCCTGCGTGGAGGTGCCGTGGGTGTTGACGTGTTGCACGGCGCTGCGCAGCAGCCCGGCGTCTTCGATTGCAGCTTCCATGCATTCCTCGTATTTACTGCCGTCGCGACTGCTAGAGGTCATTTTCTGCGCCTCGCAGACATTCGCGTAACCCAACACCCGGCCCAGTGTCGCAGCCTTGCGCCGTTGGGCGTGTTCAGCGGATTCGAGAATGACCATCGCCGAGCCTTCGCTGAGGACAAAACCGCTACGGTCTGGCATGAACGGGCGACTCTGTTCGCTCGCCGGCAAGTCGGCCTGACAGAGCGCGCCGAGGCTGTTGAACATGTAATAAGGCAGTTCGTTGGCCATCAGTTCGACGGCGCCGCAGATAGCCAGATCGATCTCTCCGCGCTCGATGGCCCGGTAAGCACTGCCGATGGCCATGGTGCCGGCGGCACAGGCATCGGAATGGGTCGAGATGTGATCGCGGATGCCGAGCCGATCGGCCAGATGCTGCGTCTGTTGATCGACCCGTCGGATGAAGGTCGCACTGGACGGTGCCGGACTGTCCAGCAGACGGTCGAGGTCGACACGTCCGGCCTCATCCATGCAACGGCTGAGCCGCTGCAGATCGTGGCTGTCGGCACAATACTTGTTGGCCCCCAGAAACAGACCGCTGCGACTGTGAGCAAAGTCTGCCGGCGTCAGGCCGGCGTGCTCCAGCGCCTGCCGGGCAACGTACTCGGCCAGCACACTTTGCCGTGGGTGCAGAGCCGCGTTGCCGCCGAAACCGGCCCCGATGCGCTGCCACTGCGTATCGTCGATAAATCCGGCTGCGCTGTTGTTGAATCCCAGCGCCTTGAACCGGGGATGTTCGCGGACACAGGATTGCTTCCGGCAAATCCGCTCGAACAACGTGGCAGCGTCCAGCGCCATGGGCGCCACCAGACCGAACCCGCTCACATAGACTTCTCGTGCCCGCATGAGAACTCCTACACCGCTTCTTTGGCGTGAGTGGTGACAAACTGCTCAACCAATTGACGCGACACTTCATCGCCATCCGCCGGCACCAGGCGCGCACTGCACGCGCAACAGACCACTTGTTGACGCTCGTTCAGAACCGCTTGGTGAGCGTTGCAATCCGGGCAGGTCGCCGGCAGGAAGTTGAAAAGATTGCGGCACTGGTTGGCCCAGTTACGCACCGTGGTCGCGGCGAACACCTGAGCCGGTTGCATGCCAGCCTTCAGTTGATCCGGGGTGTAGGCGCTCAGGCTTTGCTCAAGCAACTGCTTGCCGCTTTCGGTAATGCGACCGTTGGCGAGAAACTCGCTGGCATCACCGCAAACCGCCACCGCATGGTCGAGCACGCTGGTTTTCGGCAGTGTGCAGCCATATTGGCGGCCCAACTGGAAGCTCAGGTCGACGATGTCCAGCGAGTCGGCACCGAGGTCTTCGACGATGCTGCTGTTTTCTTCGATGTCATTCGCATCCATCACCAACAGCTGTGCGAGGATTTCGCGAGTGCTGGCAACGACATGTTCCAAGTCCAATGGATTGTTCATTTCTATCTCCCTATATGTCGTGGCTACTTCATGAATTCGACTTATGAAAAGTAACTTTTCCCACAGCAACTTCTCACGCGGCGGGAATCTAAACTCTGCCCTTAAGGGGAGAGTCAACGAACTATTCAAGGTTTTTTTACAACTCGAAAAAAGTCTGCAAAACCCACCGACACCGCACCTCCCTGGTGCGGCGAACGACTTATTTACTTAACAAAGACGGGGTATGGTGGGGCGCCCGCGCTATCAGGCAGACTGACTATCGAAAGCAACTAAGGACGCAACGGAACAGACGTACCAAAAGTAAAAACCAGACAAGTAAAATAGTTATAACTTCATAACCTTTGTTTCAGGTCAGTACTGCCGTTAATTGATTTTGCTGGAAGGTTTACTCCCCGATCCGTAAAACCTGGCAGCGTTTATGGATATCTGCATGTCGAGCACAGACATCTGGGCCCAGGCACGGCGCTATAGGGTGCAGCTTCCGTTTGATCGCCTTGTCTGGAGCCGACACATGACCGCCCCCATCACCGTTCTACGCGACACCCATCCGCTGCCGGTACTCGATGCCTGCAAATGGGAAAAACTCGAAGGCGACCCGCACACCGTCAACCTCAACGCCTACACCAGCGAAGACGGCAGCAAGATCATGGGCACGTGGATCTGCACACCGGGCAAGTGGCGCGTCGATTATGTGAAGTGGGAGTACTGCCATTTCCAGGAAGGCTACTGCGTGATCACCCCGGACGGCATGGCGCCGATTCATCTGCGTGCCGGCGATATCTTCGTGGTTGAGCCGGGGATGAAAGGCACGTGGGAAGTGGTTGAGACCGTGCGCAAATATTTCGTGTTCGCCTGATGCAAAAAAGCCGGGAGATCACCCGACGTGATTTCCCGGCAAACAATGTTGGATCCCTACAGTGCGTTCAGCACTGTCCTTCTATTGCGGCTTGCGATAGCTGTTGATGATCGCCGAGAAGTCTTTCCCGCCGTCCCCACGCTGGCTCATCGCCTGATACAACTGCTGCGCCACCGCGCCGAGCACCACCGGTTGATGCGCCTGACGCGCCGCTTCCGTGGCCAGGCCCAGATCCTTGAGCATTAACTCGGCACCGAAACCGCCGGTATAACCGCGCGAAGCCGGCGCCGTTTCGACGATACCCGGCCACGGGTTGTACATCTCCGAACTCCAGCAGCGCCCGGTCGAGCTATTGATGATCCCGGCCAGCACCGAGGTGTCGATGCCCAACGCATCACCCAATGCCATCGCCTCGCTGACACCGACCATCGAAATCGCCAGCAGCAGGTTGTTGCAGATCTTGGCGATCTGCCCGGTGCCGACTTCGCCGCAATGCACGATGTTGCGGCCCATCTGCGCCAGCACCGGTTGCAGCGTGGCGAACAGTTCCGGGGTGGCGCCAACCATAAAGGTCAACGTGCCGGCAGTCGCACCGCCAGTACCACCGGACACCGGCGCATCGGCCATGGCCACGCCTTGTTTCGCCGCAGCGGCCGCTACATCGCGGGCAGTCTGCGGATCGATGGTGCTGCAATCCACCGCTGGCACACCTTGGCGAATGCCTGCCAGCACACCGTCCTCACCGAGCCAGACACTGCGCACATGCACCGCCGCCGGTAGCATGGTGATCACCAGTTCGGCGTCTTCGGCGGCTTCACGGGCCGAAGCGCGAATGGTCCCGCCCAGTTGCTCCAGTTCCGCCAGCACGGTTTTGTTCAGGTCGACCAGGTTCAGTGAGTGGCCAGCCTTGATCAGGTTGCGCGCCATCGGCGCGCCCATGTTGCCCAGACCGATAAATGCGATTTTCATGATCGATTCCTCAGCGCAGGTTGATGGTGGTGTTCACGCCGTCGTTGACGCTGTCGTCATCGAACCAACGCGCCGTGACCGTTTTGGTCTGCGTGTAGAACTGCACCACTTGCTTGCCGTACGGGCCGAGGTCGCCGAGTTTCGAACCGCGCGAACCGGTGAAGCTGAAGAACGGCACCGGAACTGGAATCGGGATATTGATGCCGACCTGGCCGACGTCGATTTCCGTCTGGAATTTACGCGCCGCCGCACCACTCTGGGTGAACAGGCCCGTGCCGTTGCCGAACGGGTTGGCGTTGACAAGCGCGATCGCCTGATCAAGGGTGTCGACTTCCAGCACCACCAGCACCGGGCCGAAGATTTCCTGGGTGTAGATCTGCATGTCGGTGGTCACGCCCGAGAACAGGGTCGGGCCGACAAAGTTGCCTTGCTCGTAACCCGGCACCTTGATGTCGCGACCGTCCAGCTCCAGCTTTGCGCCTTCCTTGATGCCGCTTTCGATCAGATCGAGAATTCGTGCCTTGGCTTTCTTCGAGATCACCGGGCCAACATCGGTGCCCGGCTCGTTGCCGGCGTTGACGGTGAGTTTCTGCGCCAGCGCTTTCAGGTCCGGCAGCCATTGTTTCGCCGCACCGACCAGCACCACCACCGAGGTGGCCATGCAACGTTGCCCGGCCGCACCGAAACCGGCGCCGACCAGTGCATTCAGCGCTTGCTCGCGATTGGCATCGGCCAGCACCACAGCGTGGTTCTTCGCGCCCATCATCGATTGCACGCGTTTGCCGTGCTTGCCGGCCAGGTCGTAAACGTGAGTGCCAACAGCGGTCGAACCGACGAAGGACACGGCTTTGATGTCCTTGTGCGTGCACAGGCCATCGACCACGTCTTTACCGCCATGAACCACGTTCAACACGCCCGCCGGAACGCCGGCCTCAATGGCCAACTCCACCAGCAACATGGTCGACAGCGGATCCTGTTCCGAAGGTTTCAAGACGAAGGTGTTGCCGCAGGCGATGGCCATCGGGAACATCCACAGCGGGATCATCGCCGGGAAGTTGAACGGAGTGATGCCCGCGCACACGCCGATCGGCTGGCGCAAGGTGTAGGTATCGACGCCGCCGGCGACATTTTCGGCGAACTCGCCCATCTGCAGGCTGCCGATGGAGCAAGCATGCTCGACCACTTCCAGACCTCGGAAAATATCGCCCTCGGCGTCGGCAATGGTTTTGCCCTGCTCGGCGCTCAGCACCACGGCGATGCGTTTGGAGTGTTCGCGGATCAGCGCTTGCAGCTTGAGCATGATGCGCATGCGCGCGCCGATCGGGGTCAGTTTCCAGGTCTGGAAGGCGCGCTGGGCGGCGCTGACGGCAGCATCGATTTCAGCGGCGGTGGCGAACGGGACTTTGGCCAGCACTTGCTGGGTCGCCGGGTTGACGATGTCGTGCCATTCGGTGGTCTGCGACTCGACCCATTCGCCGTCGATCAGCAGTTTGACCTTCTGCAGCGTGGTGTCGTTGGGCGTAAGCGATGCGTTCATGCTGGTCTCCGAAACTTGTTTTTATCGTAGGAGCCAAGGCGAAAGGTTCGCCTTGAGATGAGGCGTGTGTCACGAGTTGGTTGTCGGACTGTTTTTGGAGTATAGATGTGCAAACTTCTAATAAGAACGCACATATAAGCCCGTCCATCATGCAAAAAAACATCACCTCTCTAGGCTCGCTGAACTGGGACGACCTCAAGTTTTTCCTCGAAGTCGCCCGCACCCGCAAGGCCAGCACCGCCGCCAAACGGCTGGCCGTCGACTACACCACCGTGTCGCGGCGGATCAGTTCGCTGGAAGCGGCGTTGGGCACTTTGCTGTTCGAGAAGTCGCGGACCAGCGGCTTCGTCCTGACCAGCGAAGGTCAGCGGTTGCTCGGTTATGCCGAGTCGATCGAAAGCACATTGCACATGGCCTGCGAGCAAGTGTCAGGTTCCGGCGTGGCACTCTCCGGGCATGTGCGCATGGGCTGCACCGAAGGTTTCGGCAGTTTTTTCATCACCCCGCAGCTGAGTCATTTCGTCGACGCCTACCCGGCGATCTCGGTGGACATCCTGCCGCTGCCGCACTTCATCAGCCTGTCCAAGCGCGAAGCCGACATCGTCATCGCCCTCGAACGCCCGGAACATGGGCCGTATGTCTGCTGCAAACTCTGCGACTACCGCTTGCAGCTCTACGCGACCCAGGACTACCTGGACAAACACCCACCGATCCGCCGCCCGGCAGACTTGGGCAAGCATCAATTCATCAGTTATGTGGATGACCTGGCGTTCAGCTCGGAGTTGCTGTACCTGGCGAACGTATTGCCGGGCGCCAGCGCCAACTTGCGCAGCACTAGCGTGATCGCGCAGTTCGTCGCGGCGCAACAGGGGCGCTCGCTGGCGATACTGCCGTGCTTCCTCGCCGCGCAGGATCCCCGCCTGCTGCCGGTGTTGCCAGAGGAAATCGACATCACCCGGCAGTTCTGGATGTACTGCCGGGAGGATCTGAGGAAGTTGAAGCGGATTACCCTGTTGTGGGATTACATCCGTGAGGTGACCGAGCGCAATCAGGGTCTGCTGATGGGGCAGACCCGCGACATCCAGTTCACCGACTAGTCGGCGCTGACCACAATCGACACCCGGCGGTTTTCCGTTCGGCCCGCTGCCGTATCGTTGGACGCCACCGGCTCTTTGCTGCCCAAGCCCTGCAACTGGATGTTCTCTTGTTTCATACCAACCGTGCCCAGCACGTTGGCGACACTTTTCGCACGGCGCAGGGACAGTTGCTGGTTGTAGGTTTCCTTGCCCGATGCATCGGTGTGGCCATCGACGCGCACGCGCTCGATGCCGACACCCAGCAGGGCCTTGCCGATGCGTTCGACGATCTCGGTGCTTTGCTGGTTCAGGCTTTCGACGTCGCTGCCAAACAGCACTTTGCCGGACAGGCCAAACTCCCAGCCCTCGTCGGTCAGCTCAAAACCCTGTTGTTTGAGGACCGCGACTTGCGCCGGCGTCAGGCCTTTTTGCGGGGCGGTCTGGCAACCGCTCAGGGCCAGTACGGCCATCAACAGCACAGCGTAAAAAGATCGAATGGACAGTGTGAACACGAGAGTCAGCTCCTGGTTTGAACGGAATCGACCGGGTGCTCCGCCCCGGCCGTGAATTGGGCGCCGCGCGACAGACGCTTGGCTTGATACATCGCCGCATCGGCGGCATCGAGCAAGGCCCCCGGCGTGACACCATGATCGGGAAAAACCGCAATGCCGATACTGAGCGAGGTCACGACACTGGTGTCGCCCGGCAGCGCGATGGGCATGTCCATGCTGGCGAGGATCTTGTCGGCAATACGCTCAGCATCTTCGACCTTGTGCAGCGGCGTGAGCAGAACGGCGAACTCGTCACCGCCCAGCCGCGCCACCAGATCCTCTTCGCGCAATTGCGCGCGAACGCGGTTGGCCACGGCGACCAGGACAGCATCACCCGCAGCGTGACCGAAGTTGTCGTTGATGCCTTTGAAGCGGTCACTGTCGAGAAACAACACGGCCACCCGCTCATCGTGTTTGCCGGCATTGCGCAAGGCACGGATCAACCGCCCTTCGAAAAAGGCACGGTTCGGCAGACCGGTCAGGCTGTCGTGACTGGCCTGGTGAGCGAGGGTTTCGTTTTCGTTTTGCAGGTGGGTTTGCCACGACTCCAGTTCGTCGAGCAAGGCGTTGAAGTCATTGCCGAGGTTGTCGAGTTCGGCGATCTGCGCCGGCGGCACGCGGCGGTCCAGTGCCCGTTCGCTACGTGCGGCGTGGGCCACATTGGCCAGACTGCGCAGAGGACCGGTGATCGCGCGTAATTGGCGCCGTGCCAGGTAGAGCGCCACCCAGGCACTGATCGCGGTACAGAGGATGATCCCCGCCAGACCGCTGAGCAGAAAACGCATCAGGCTGCCGCCATGACCGGTGAGCAGTACGCGACCGATTTCACGGTCCTGATGCTCGATCGGCAGGCTGATGGGTTTTTCCAGGATGGCGCGGGTAATCTGCATTTCCAGCTCAGAGAACAAACCGTTTTCCGGGCGCTGCCAATGCGCGAGCAATTGTCCCTGACTGTCCAGCACCTGGGCGTCAGCGACCTCTTCGGAGGAAGCAATCAGCGCCAGCGATTCGTTGGCGGCGGTCTTGTCGTTGAACACCACCGCCGCTTCCACGGTGTAGCTGATCGAACGGGCGATCAAGTGCAGGTTGTGATCGGCGTACACCCGCAGCGCCAGCACGCCGAGCAACGTCAGCGAAACGCTGGCCATCGCCACGCCCACCAGCGCGACTGTCAAATGCCCTCGGCCGATGACCGAACCCAGCGTTGGGCGGCTATTCGATCTGAACAGGTTCATGGTGCCGCCGGTTTGCGACGCGACAATTGCAGCACGCTGGGGTGAATGCGTACGCCGCTGCGGGCAACGGAGTCGAGATTGACCTCGAAGGACACTTGCTCATCGCCAACGCGCAGACAGAACAGGCTGCCGACCGTGCATTGATCGCCACCTTCACTGATGCTCAGGACTGGATGACCAATCAGCGAAGCGAACAAGCGAGTGCGTTCATCCGTCGTAAGTTTGCCGATGTACACCGCATCGCATTCGCTGACGATTGCCGGGTTGTCGGCCAGCAGGCGACGTACGGTGACCGGCCGGCCGGTGGCTTGAGTGGTGCCTTTGACCAGGTCGTCGGTGTATTCGGTCGGGCCGACGATGCACAGGCGCAATTGCGCAGGCTCAACCGGCCAGCGCGCGTAGCTGAGAATGCCAAGAACTACCTGCGTGACAGATTTGGCCCGCTGTTCGGCCATGCCTGTCGGCGCTTGTGGTTGCGCGAAAGCCGCACCCGTCAACAACCAGAGCAGAGCAACAAGCAACGCGTGCTTGCAGACAACTACGCGCCCTGTCGCCCAGACAGACACCTTCATGCAGGGATTCTCTTGGATCGTAGCGAAATGATGCCGCAACGATAGCACAGCAGTGAAACACCAGCGAGACAGTGACCTCTGACCGGTTGGTCAGTAAACGCCGCCGATCGTCTGGATTTTCACCCCCGAGGCACGGCGCCCTCCTCCAGTTCCAGCATCAGCCCGCTCAGGCGTTTGACCTTGCGCTGCACTGCCTCCTCGAACACTCCCGGGCGGGATTCGATCAGGGTGAACCAATGCTTGGCGCGGGTGATGCCGGTGTAGATCAATTCTTTGGTCAGGACCGGATTCAAGGCATCCGGCAGGATCAGCGCCGTGTGGGCAAACTCCGAACCCTGGGATTTGTGCACTGTCATGGCGTAGACGGTTTCGACGTCATTGAGGCGGCTTGGCAATACGAAGCGCACGCCGCCCTGACCGTCGTTGCGCGGGAAGGCCACGCGTAACACCGGTTTGCCTGCGTCAGGGCCTTCGCGCTCGGGCAGCTTGAGGGCGATCCCGATATCGCCGTTCATCAAGCCCAGACCGTAATCGTTACGAGTCATCAGCACCGGACGGCCTTCGTACCATTGCTGATCATTTTCGATCAGACGTGCTTTGAGCAGCGCGGCGGTAATCCGTTGATTCAGACCTTCGACGCCCCACGGCCCCTTGCGTACGGCACACAGCAACTGGAAGGTGTCGAACGCCTGCAAGACTTCGCGGGCCCAGATGACCCAGTCCGGATGTTCCAGTGGCCGGCCCGAGGGTGGACGCTGATCACGCAGCACGCTCAGATAATGGCGATAACCTTGTGGGCCGTCGCCATGCCCCTCCAGCAACAGTCGCTCCAGCGTGTGATCGTGCTCGCCCTTTAGTGGTAACGAATACACGTCGTCATAATGCCCGGCCGTGAGCAACTGGCGCGCTTCATCCGGCAACTGTTGGTTGACCCGACGCGCGAGCTGACCAATCCCACTGCCCTCGCCGAAGCGCCGGGAGTGGCGCAGCATCACCACCTGCTGGGCCAGCGGATGAGCGCCATCGACGTCCTCTTGCAAACCGTTGTCCTGCAACGATTCACCGCTGACCGACTCCAGCCACTGTCGGGTCTGCGGGCTGTACCAGCCACCCTCGGCGTCACGGCACAAATCCCCCAGCACCGCACCGGCCTCAACAGAGGCCAGTTGGTCCTTGTCGCCGAGCAAGACCAGTCGCGCATGGGGTGGCAAGGCATCGAGTAGATTGGCCATCATTTCCAGGTCGATCATCGAGGCTTCGTCGACCACCAGCACATCCAGTGGCAAGCGATTGCCGGCGTGATGCCGGAAATGGCGGGTGCCGGGACGGCTGCCCAGCAGGCGATGCACGGTGGTGACGTCGCAAGGAATCTTTGCCCGCACCTCTTCGGTGACTTTCAGCGACTGCACTTGCTGAC
Source organism: Pseudomonas sp. VD-NE ins (assembly GCF_031882575.1). Taxonomy (NCBI): domain Bacteria; kingdom Pseudomonadati; phylum Pseudomonadota; class Gammaproteobacteria; order Pseudomonadales; family Pseudomonadaceae; genus Pseudomonas; species Pseudomonas sp. VD-NE ins. The sequence goes on along the minus strand of NZ_CP134772.1, from coordinate 835,150 downwards.
TGATGGACTCGGTCAAGCGCGCAGCAGCCTTGCCTGTCGGGGCCGCCAGACGAATCCGCAGCGGATGACCGGTAGCGACTGCGGGCGCTTGCAGCAGGGCCAGCAAACGCACCACGGTGGTGGTTTTGCCGGTGCCCGGACCGCCCGTAACGATGCTGAAGGCGCCGCGAGTGGCGAGGGCGCAGGCGAGTTTCTGCCAGTCGATCACCTCACCGGGTCTGGCTGATCCGAACAGCTCGTTCAAGCGCTGCGGCAGATCGACCGGTGTCGGCTCGACCTGCTGCAGACGCTGGCGCAACGCCGTATCGATGCGCCGTTCGTACGTCCAGTAGCGTCGTAGATACAGGCGTTTGCCCGAGATTACCAACGGACGTTGTTGTGCTGAATCGCTGCTATCCGCCGACAATGCGACCAGAGAGCTGCCTGCCAGCACCTTGCACCAGTGAGCACCATCGAGCGCCTCGAGCAATTGCGAAGGCAGCAACAAGACACCACCTTGCACGTCTCCTTCGGGGGGTAGCGAAAGCGCGAAGTCGGGCGCTTTCAGGGTTTCATAAAGATCGAGACAGACATGACCGTGGCCAAGTTGATGACTGGTCAGGGCAGCAGCGAGTAACACCAGCGGATCCGTATCGCGCTCAAGTTCGTGAAGGAACGCGACGAATGCTTTGTCCAGCGCACGCAGCCAGCCGCGCTCGACCCACCGGGTCAGCAATATCAGCAGGTCGTCGGCACTGGTCAGCGGCGACAGCCTCGACAGACTGTCAGCTGCCAGCGGTGTCGGGAGCAGGTCGGCAAAGGTGCGGCTCATAGCAGGACTCCCTGTTCCCAGGCGGGTTCGGACTTGGGTTCGGGTTTGCCTTGGAACATCCGGTCGAGACGCTCAATAAGCTCACGGGGCGGACGTACAAAATAGACACCGCGACTTTCAGCACGGGAGCCGCGCAAGAACAGGTACAACGCCCCGCCGATATGCCGGTCGTAATCGTAATCAGGCAGCCGGGCCTTGAGTTGGCGGTGCAACGCCAGCAGGTACAACACGTATTGCAGGTCATAACGGTTGTCGAGGATCGACTGTTCCATGGCCTGCTCGGTATAGGCCAGATCATCCACGCCAAGCCAGTTGGACTTGTAGTCGGCCACGTAATATCGGCCATCGTGTTCAAAGGTCAGGTCGATAAAGCCTTTGAACATGCCGTTGAGTTGCACCGGTTCTGCCGCCACACGGGCCACGCCCCTGTGAGTGTGCTGACGCACCAGTTCGTCCAGTTTGAGGACATCGACTTTATGGCTGGCGAACCAGAACTCCATCTCGACTCGATACTGCTTCAACTGTTCAAGAACAACGGGCGGTTGCCCGCCTGCAACCGGCAAAGGTGATTTGAGCAGATGTTGCAGCCAGTCACTCAGGGTGATGATCCAGCCTTCCCAGCCCCGCAGGTTGCAGCGTCGGGCAATCGCATCTTCCAGCGCCTCGCGGGAAACGGCAAAGCCTTCATCACCGGCCCATTCCAGCAAACCGTGAAGGAACGTTCCTGGATTTGGGCCACGAGGAAAGCGATGGATATCGGCGCCACCGGCAATTATTTCCCGCGGAGCATCGGGGTCCAGGCGTTCGTCATCAAACAACTTTTGCGCTTGCGGGCTGTCCGGCGCTTCATCGCTGCCGACACTCAGCACATCGCTGATGCGCAGCGCACTATAAGACGCGATCCACCAGTTTTCGCTGGCCTTGCGCTTGGGCAACAGCGTCGCACTCAGCACGGCGTCATTGCGTGGCGGCTGGTAATGCTCGTCGGTGGGTTGCGGCATTTCCTCGGTAAGTATGGCCGGGCAGTCCTGTTGCAGATCTTGCAGCCAGCGTTTCAGTTCGCTGGACTCGCCCAGCGATGCGCCGCCACCGAGCAGATAACCCAGCGCCGAAAGGTGCAGCACCGAGCTGTTGTTATTGCCGCGTTTGAGATCCGTCACGCCCAACCAGCAGGCGTGCTGCGCGCGCGTCAGTGCCACGTAGAGCAAGCGCAGGTCTTCGGCCAGGCGTTCGTCGTCCGCTTGCGCAATCAGTTCGGCGGTCGGCTTGAGGCTTATCTGGGCCTTGCCCTCGGCGTCGTGATAATGCAGTGGCAAGCGACTGCCATCCACGGGTTTCGCCGAACAAATGAACGGCAGGAACACCAAGGGATATTCCAGGCCTTTGGACTTGTGGATGGTCACGACTTTGACCAGTTGCTCGTCACTTTCCAGACGCAGAATCTGCTCTTCACCAGCCTGTCCGGACACTGCCAGCAGTTCGCCGAGATGTCGAATCAGCGCTTGCTCACCGTCCAGTTCCGCAGCCGCTTGTTGCATCAATTCCGACAGATGCAAAAGGTTGGTCAGTACGCGCTCGCCATCACTGCGTGTCATCAAGGTTTGCGGCAGATGGAAGTCATGCAGGAGGCGGCGCAACATCGGCAGTACACCTTGTTTGCGCCATAGCTCGCGATAGCCACGGAACTGCATGACCCGGGTTTCCCATATCAGTTCGTCCTGGTTCAGACGCTCCAGCTCTGCCAGTGGCAGGTTCAGGGTGATACAGGCCAGTGCGGCTTTCAGGGAGCGCTCGACATCTGGCTCGGCACAAGCCTTGAGCCAGGACAACAGATCGTGGGCCTCTTGCGCCGCGAACACCGAATCCTTGTCCGACAGGTAAACGCTGCGCACACCTCGGGCGGCGAGTTCACTGCGTACGGCCTGGGCTTCTTTGCCATCGCGCACGAGAATCGCAATGTCGGACGGCTTCAGACCTCTGAAGTCTTTGCCATCCTGCACGAACCCCGCGTCAGCGCTTTGCCCGCCATTGAGCAGCGCGGTAATTTCGCTGGCGCACGCGGCTGCCAATTGCTGGCGATAGACCACGCCGGACAGTGGCTGGTCGGTGGACAAGTGCCAGACATTCAACGCCGCGACATCTTGCCCGGCAACCTGCAGGCGCTCCTTGCGGCCTTGAGATTCCACGGGAAGGAATGGCACCGGGTTCTCGCCGTTTTTCTCGCGGAACAAAAACGCGCCGCGTCCCAGCGTTCGGGACTCGGCGCGCTCGAATACATGATTGACCGCGTTGACCATGCCATGGCTGGAGCGGAAGTTGGTGCCCAGTGTATGCAATCGGCCAGTGGTAGCCTGACGTGCGCGCAGGTAGGTGTAGATGTCTGCACCGCGGAAAGCGTAGATCGCCTGCTTAGGATCACCGATCAGAAACAGGCCGGTCTCGGGGCTGTTTTCTTCGATGCGATAGATGCTCTCGAAGATTCGGTACTGCACCGGGTCGGTGTCCTGGAACTCATCGATCAGCGCGACCGGGAACTGTTCGCGAATCAACGTCGCAAGACGTTCTCCACCGACGGATTGCAAAGCTGCATCAAGGCGCAACAACATGTCATCGAAGCCCATCTCGGCGCGACGCCGCTTCTCTTCTTCAAAGCGTGCGCCTACCCATTTGGCGGCATGTTGCAGCACAGCGGCATCAGGAGTGGGCAATGCATCGAGGCTCGACTTGAGTTTCGGCATGGCGTCCAGGCCCGGGTGGCTCGGGGCCTGACCTTTCCACGCTTCGGCCATGCCGTCGGGGGTCAGTCGGGTGAAACCGGTGCCGATATCCAGTTGCTCCAGAGACTCGTCTTCAGCCCATGCCTTGAGCTTTTCGAACCACGGTTCGAAGTAACGTGCCTGCATCTTGCGTCCGTCGACGGATTTGCTCGCAACACCTTGATGGCAGATCGCGAGCAATTCGTCTGCCCACTGACGCCACGGCATTTTCAGTTCGATCAGCGCTGCACGGCGCTCTTGCAGGCATTCCTCGATCAGCTCTGCGGGAGCCTTTCCTTCGTCGCTGTCACGCTCACTGGCAAACAGGCCACGCACGCGAGGCAACAACGCAGCTGGCCCACCCCAGTTGCTGCGAACCCAATTCAAGGCATCGCCCTGCATCGGGTAACAGAACAGCCGCCAGTAATCGCGTAACACTTCACCGAGCAAGTCGCTGTGATCGGTTTCCAGTGTTTGGGTGAACAAGCTGCCGCTGTCGAACGCATGTTCACGGAGCATGCGCTGACACCAACTGTGGATGGTCGAAACGGCGGCCTCGTCCATCCATTGCGCAGCGACATCGAGGCGGTTGGCACAACCGGGCCACTGTAGAGCGTCGAATTGGTCACGCAATTCAGCGATCAGCGCGTCGGGTGCAGGCGTTTCGTCACGAAAGAATCGAGCGGCCTCTGCCAGACGCGTACGTATGCGCTCACGCAGCTCCTTGGTCGCAGCATCGGTGAAGGTCACCACGAGAATCTGCGGCGGCAACAATTCGCGGCCGAATCCGCTCGCCTCGTCACCGTGCCCGAGGATAAGCCGCAGGTAGAGCGCAGAAATCGTGAAGGTTTTACCGGTACCGGCACTGGCTTCGATCAACTGGCTGCCCTGTAGCGGGAACGCCAGTGCGAGGGGGGTCTTGGTACTCATGCGCGAGCCCCTTCAGTGGACAGTGAACGCCACGGTGCTTCAAGCAGTGGGCGATACAAGGCGTCACACCAACCGGAGAATGTTTCGTCCTCAAGCAATGCATCGAAGTCGGCGTATTGCCGGGACAAAGCGGGGCTCTCGCGGCGCTCGCCCTCACTGGTCTGCCCATCACCTTCATAGGCTTTACGCGCCGCCGCTTCGGCCTTCAGCGGGTCGTTCTGAGAGAGCCACGCGAAGGCAGTTTTTACAGCGATCGGCAGTGGCTGTCGCATCCCGGCCTGCCAGGCGAGGAGCAAATCGCCGAGGAAACGTACCGCTCGATCCTGCTCCATCGGCTCAAGCAGCAGCGTGTCATCGCTGGCCACCAATGCGGTGCTCAGGGAAAGTCCGCTGGCGCAGGCCACCAGATGATTGACCCAGGGTTTGGTCAGGCGATGCCATTTGCGGCTTTTGATCGAGCCAATGCTGTTGGGAATAGTGGTGACCGACAACAGCCCCCCATCGGCACGCTGATGCAAACCCGCAAGCCATCCTTCCAGACGCAAACCCTGCAGTTCAAGGTTGACCGGCATCGCGCTACTCAAAGGGACAGGCCAGAGCGTCAGCAGTTGTTGATAACGCTGGAGCAAATCCGGCAGAGGTTCGATCAGCTCACGTTGCAGGCACTCGCCGAACCCGGCCATTGGTAGCAGACCGCTGTTCTGCAGGCGTCGGGCCTGGGCAGTCAGCGCCTGATCGACATTGTCCGGCTGCCTGAGTGCGGCTTCGAGCAGACTGTCGCTGAGTGTGTAGCGCTGCAATGCGTCCAGTACGAAGGGCTCTTCGTCGGCCAAGGGGGCTTCGGCCGCTTCGAAATACACCTTGAGGCGTTGGGTAAAAAAGTGCCGGACTGGATTGCGCAAAAAGTCTTGCAACAACGCCAGGCTCAACGGCTCTTCTTGCACATAAGGGGTGAGTAACTGCACTTCGTTTTGAGGCTCATGCTGTTGATGCAGAACCTGCCATTCGCTGGCATAGCTGAAGAGTTGATCGCCTTCATGGAAATAGCGCGCACTGAACGGCTGCAGCGGGTGCTCTTGCGTCATGGCACTCAGCAGATCGCGGTTTTCATCGAGCAATCGCCAACCGCTGGCGAGGTGATCGCGCAACTGGCCGATCAACACGGAGGCCGGTCGCTCGCTGTTGTCGCGGATGCTGCGGCCAACCCAACTGATGTAGAGCTGATTGCGTGCTGACAACAGCGCCTCGAGTAAAAGATACCGATCATCTTCACGCCGCGAGCGATCTCCCGGACGGTAATCGCTGCCCATGAGGTCGAAATCCAGCGGCGGCTGCGCGCGGGGATAATCGCCGTCGTTCATCCCCAGCAGGCAGACCAGTTTGAATGGAATGGCGCGCATGGGCATCAGCGTACAAAAATTCACGGCACCGGCCAGAAACCGCTGAGACAGACGCCCTTGGTCCAGACCGGCGAGCCAGGCTTCGCGAACCACGGTCAGTGGTAGCTCATCCGCCAGACCTACAGCCTCACACGTTTCCAGCCAGGTTTCGCGAAGCTCTTCCAGTTGGGTCAACAAGTAGTCGTCATGCTCGTTGCTGGCTTTGAAGAACAGTTGCATCAGCGCCTGCAACCGGAATCCCCACTCCTTGGGCTGAGCCGGTTGGGTGAGCTGCTGATGGGCGAGCTCCAGAGCATCGAGCAAAGCCACCAGCGGCCCGATGAGGGCGGCGTCGAGTCCGCCGATCTCATCGTAGGGTTCAATCCCTTCACACGCGTTGGCGCTGCCGACGGCGTAGCCTAGAAGCATGCGACGCAGGCCGAAATGCCAACTGTTTTGCTCAAGCTCGTCGGGTAAACCCAGACCCGCTCGCTGCTCGGCATTCATGCCCCAGCGCACGCCCGCTCCTTCGATCCAGCGATGCAGTGTCGGCAGGTCACGCTCCTCTACACCAAAGCGCGCGCGGAGTGCGGGAACGTCGAGCAGGTCGAGGATTTCACTGACCGGAAAGCGACTGTCGGGAAGCTTGAGCAGGTGTTCGACCGCGATCAGCAGTGGATCACGGCCACGTTGTCCCTGATCCGCCAACGTGAAGGGAATAAACCGCGAATCATGCCGGTCAAGCTGACCAAATACTGCGCGGATATGCGGTGCGTAGCTATCGACGTCAGGCACCATCACGATCACATCGCGCGGACGCAGATCCGGGTTGGCACTGAAGCGCGCGAGGAGCTGGTCATGCAGTATTTCGACTTCACGTTGAGCACTGTGGGCAATGTGAAAGCGGATCGACTCGTCCTGCGCCAGATCGACCGCAGGCCAGTGCTCACGGGTTTCATTGAGTGGGCGCAACTCCAGGATATCGTCCTGGAGTTGATTGAGCAGATTGTGTGGCTGAGTTTCGCTGAACAGGTCTATGCGGCCGTCGCGAAAAGCCGCCCGATAACTATTGGGATCGTCATAACTGTCGAGCAGGTTGATGTAGTCCCGGCCCTGTTTGCCCCACGCAGCCAACAGTGGATGGGCGTGTTGATGCAGTGTTTCAGGATCCAGCACTGCTGGCATTCCGGTCTTGCGCGATTGCCGTTTGTATTGATGCCGCAGCAGATCCTTGTCGGCGACAATATCGGCCCAATGGTGGCGGCACGGGTTGTGTACACACAGCAGAACCTGACTGAAACGCGCAAGGCCAGCCAGCGCTTCAAGCACCTGGGCTGGCAGCGAAGAAATACCGAAAACGATTACCCGCGAAGGCAGTCCCGCGGGAGCTTCGGCAAGATTGTTGATGCGTTCGATGAACCGTTGGTGAACGCCGGCGCGACTCTGCGCCATACCTTGTTCGCCTACGTCATCCAGCAGCGCGCGCCACAGTTCTGCCTGCCAGCAACTGGTCGGGGGCAATGGTTTTACTTCACCTCTGACAGTGCGCAATTGATGCCGGCCTTCGGCCCAGTCCTCCAGCCAGTCAGCCCGGTAAACCTGATACTGGTCGAACAGATCCGCCAAACGTTCGGACAATTGATAGCGTTTGCGCAGGTCGGTGTCATGAGTGAGGAAGCGTTGCAACGGCTCGAAATGCGGGCGATCAATAACCTGGGGGAGCAGGCGCATGAGGCGCCAGGTCAGCGGGGCTTTATCGAGCAGGGATTTGGGAGGAATCTCATCTCGGCCCAGTACCATGCGGTAAAGCTGCCACATGAAACTGCCCGGCAGTTGCACATCAATCGCTGCGGCAATACCGCAACCGCCAAGGTCGTCTTCCTCAGGGTCTTCGGCCAAGGCCAATTTGAGCCATTGGGCGATACCGTTGCTCTGTACCAGCGCTATTTCGTTTTCCAGGGGGGCCAGTGGATAGCGCCGCATTATGCTGATCACAAGTCTGCGCAGTTCGTCCAGGCTATTGCTCTGGACTACCATGAATGCAGCGTTGAGGGACTGGGCGTCCGGCATAAGGGTTTCCTTGGAAAAGTACAAAAGCCAAGGCAGAACCTTAGCATTGTCGACAGGTTGTGACAGCCGGACGGCGTCTGTGAATGCTGTAAGAACTTTCCTGCGGGCAAAACAAAACCCCAACTGCTTTCGCAATTGGGGTTTCGGAATTTAATCTTGACGATGACCTACTCTCACATGGGGAAACCCCACACTACCATCGGCGATGCATCGTTTCACTGCTGAGTTCGGGATGGGATCAGGTGGTTCCAACGCTCTATGGTCGTCAAGAAATTCGGGTACTGAGTCGTGACCAGATGGCCTCGCTTCAGCAAATTGGGTATGTGACAGCTTTCGGTGTTTTGTGCTGCTTTTTTAAGTGCAGTCGAACTTTCGGTTCGTTTCGTCTTCACACACCGCAATCTGGTCTCTTCGACGCAAATTGCTTGGGTGTTATATGGTCAAGCCTCACGGGCAATTAGTATTGGTTAGCTCAACGCCTCACAGCGCTTACACACCCAACCTATCAACGTCGTAGTCTTCGACGGCCCTTCAGGGAACTCAAGGTTCCAGTGAGATCTCATCTTGAGGCAAGTTTCCCGCTTAGATGCTTTCAGCGGTTATCTTTCCCGAACATAGCTACCCGGCAATGCCACTGGCGTGACAACCGGAACACCAGAGGTTCGTCCACTCCGGTCCTCTCGTACTAGGAGCAGCCCCTCTCAAATCTCAAACGTCCACGGCAGATAGGGACCGAACTGTCTCACGACGTTCTAAACCCAGCTCGCGTACCACTTTAAATGGCGAACAGCCATACCCTTGGGACCGGCTTCAGCCCCAGGATGTGATGAGCCGACATCGAGGTGCCAAACACCGCCGTCGATATGAACTCTTGGGCGGTATCAGCCTGTTATCCCCGGAGTACCTTTTATCCGTTGAGCGATGGCCCTTCCATACAGAACCACCGGATCACTAAGACCTACTTTCGTACCTGCTCGACGTGTCTGTCTCGCAGTCAAGCGCGCTTTTGCCTTTATACTCTACGACCGATTTCCGACCGGTCTGAGCGCACCTTCGTACTCCTCCGTTACTCTTTAGGAGGAGACCGCCCCAGTCAAACTACCCACCATACACTGTCCTCGATCCGGATAACGGACCTGAGTTAGAACCTCAAAGTTGCCAGGGTGGTATTTCAAGGATGGCTCCACGCGAACTGGCGTCCACGCTTCAAAGCCTCCCACCTATCCTACACAAGCAAATTCAAAGTCCAGTGCAAAGCTATAGTAAAGGTTCACGGGGTCTTTCCGTCTAGCCGCGGATACACTGCATCTTCACAGCGATTTCAATTTCACTGAGTCTCGGGTGGAGACAGCGCCGCCATCGTTACGCCATTCGTGCAGGTCGGAACTTACCCGACAAGGAATTTCGCTACCTTAGGACCGTTATAGTTACGGCCGCCGTTTACCGGGGCTTCGATCAAGAGCTTCGCGTTAGCTAACCCCATCAATTAACCTTCCGGCACCGGGCAGGCGTCACACCCTATACGTCCACTTTCGTGTTTGCAGAGTGCTGTGTTTTTAATAAACAGTCGCAGCGGCCTGGTATCTTCGACCGGCATGAGCTTACGGAGCAAGTCCTTCACCCTCACCGGCGCACCTTCTCCCGAAGTTACGGTGCCATTTTGCCTAGTTCCTTCACCCGAGTTCTCTCAAGCGCCTTGGTATTCTCTACCCAACCACCTGTGTCGGTTTGGGGTACGGTTCCTGGTTACCTGAAGCTTAGAAGCTTTTCTTGGAAGCATGGCATCAACCACTTCGTCACCCAAAGGGTAACTCGTCATCAGCTCTCGGCCTTAAGATCCCGGATTTACCTAAGATCTCAGCCTACCACCTTAAACTTGGACAACCAACGCCAAGCTGGCCTAGCCTTCTCCGTCCCTCCATCGCAATAACCAGAAGTACAGGAATATTAACCTGTTTTCCATCGACTACGCTTTTCAGCCTCGCCTTAGGGACCGACTAACCCTGCGTCGATTAACGTTGCGCAGGAAACCTTGGTCTTTCGGCGTGGGTGTTTTTCACACCCATTGTCGTTACTCATGTCAGCATTCGCACTTCTGATACCTCCAGCAAGCTTCTCAACTCACCTTCACAGGCTTACAGAACGCTCCTCTACCGCATCATCCGAAGATGATACCCGTAGCTTCGGTGTATGGTTTGAGCCCC